>JACPCP010000013.1 GCA_016179745.1 Candidatus Omnitrophota bacterium | reverse complement strand
CCTCCGGGTCCATTCGATCACGCTGAAGAAGTCGGACACGGCCCGGGAAAAAGGCCTGACGGACGAGGCGGCCAAAAAGAAAATTGAGGAGATCGAAAAGCGGATCCGCTCCGGCGAGAGCTTTGAAGCGCTGGCCGTGGAATTTTCCGAGGACGAACACGCCCGGGAGGGAGGCGACCTCGGTTGGTTGAAGCGGGGGGAAATGCTCCCGGCGATCGATCAGATTCTTTTTGATTACCAGGACGGCCAGATTTCCACCGTCCTCGAAACGCCCGAGGGGTATCACCTTTTTAAGGTGGCGGAGAAGAAGTCGAGCCGGGTGCCGCCCCTCGAAGAGATCAATGACGAGATCCGGACGCTCCTTTTCCGGGAAAAGGCCCAGAAGCGTTTTGAGGAGTGGATGAATGATCTCAAGGCCCGTGCCTACATCTCGATCCGATGAGCCCCAAGCCGATCGTAGCCCTGACCCTGGGCGATCCCGGGGGGGTCGGGCCCGAAGTCCTCGCCCAGAGCCTCCAGTCGCTTGAGAAGTATCAGGGTGTTTTCCTCCTTTTGATCGGCGCCTCCGCCGTTTTTGAATTTTTGGAGGAAGAGCTTCAGCTCAAGCTCCCTCTCAACCCCATTCCCACGCTTCACCGGGATTTTCTCCGGGACGACTCGGTCAATTTCCTCGACATCACCGAAGAAGCAGGCTGGCTCCTCAAGAATCGAAAGAAGGTCTTGGGGGCGCCGGCCTCCGGAGCGCCCGACGCCTTGTTTGAAATCGGAAAGGTTTCCGTCACGAATGCCGCCCTCGCCCTCGCCGCCCTGAAAAGCGGCGCCTACCAAGGGACCACGGGCCTGGTCGATGCCCTGGTGACCGCCCCGGTCAATAAGGTTGCGATCCGTCTTCTCGAGCCCCAATTCCATGGTCACACTGAGACTCTGGCCAAAGTTGCCCACACGAAGGAATTTGCGATGATGTTTCTGGAAGAGGGGGCGGCCGGCCGTTCGGCCCTCCGGGTGACCCTCGTGACGATTCACGTGCCGCTCCAAAAGGTGCACCGGCTCGTGACCGAAGCCCGTGTTCTTGAAAAAATCCGCCTCACGCACGATTTTTTGAAGAACCGTCTCGGGATCGAAAAGCCCCGGATCGGCGTCGCCGCCCTGAACCCGCACGGAAGGGAAACCGGAGAGGAAGAGGAGAAAGTGATCGGCCCCGCCATTCAAAGGGCGAGACAGGAAAAAATTTCTGCGACCGGCCCGGTGTCAGGCGACCTGATTTTTCACGAGGCGTGCCGGGGCGTTTACGATGCGGTGGTAGCGATGTATCACGACCAGGCACTGGCCCCCTTCAAGCTTCTGGCCTTCGAGACAGGCGTCAATCTTACACTTGGCCTGCCTTACGTCCGCACGTCTCCGGACCACGGCACGGCCTACGACATTGCCTATCGGGGAAAGGCCAGTTCGAAATCGATGGAATCGGCGATCGAAACCGCCGTCCGTCTGGTCCTGAAGCGCTGAAATTCGGGAAAGCCGTGTCCCGCTCCCAAATTGCCCTCCTCAAAAAATACGGCCTTGAAATCCGGGGGTTCCGGGGCCAGCACGTCCTGATCGATCCAAATGTTCAAAAGAAGATTGTGGCGCTTGTGGCGCCCCGGCCCGGGGAGTGGATTCTAGAAATCGGGCCCGGCCTCGGGGCCCTGACGGGCGAACTTCTTGCCTCGGGCGCCTCTGTTTTGGCGGTCGAAAATGACCGGCGGTTTTGTGAAATTCTGGAAGGGGAACTGGGCGGCGATGACCCCCGCCGGCTTTACATTGAGAATACCGACGTTCTCAAGACCCCCTTGGACCAGCTCCTGAAGCGGGCCCGGAGATTTACCCGGCGCCGGATAAATTCAAAGCTGCCCTCCAAATTAAAGGTGGTTTCCAACCTTCCTTATTACATCACCTCCCCCGTTCTCTTCTGGCTCATCGGAAACCGGGCCCACGTGGAGCAGGCGACTTTGATGATGCAGAAGGAGGTGAGTGACCGGCTCCTGGCCCAGCCGGGGGAACGGGATTACGGACGGCTCACGCTGGCGCTTCGTTATTACGCCGACACCCGCCGTGCCTTCGAGGTCTCCCGGAATTGTTTCACCCCGAGGCCCGAGGTGGATTCGAGTGTGGTGGTCATCGATTTTCATCCGGCCTCCAAGTTTCCGAAGGGGCTCGATGAAAATTTTATGTTTCATCTGATCCAAACTGCTTTCAGCAGCCGCAGGAAGACTTTGCTGAATCAATTGAGCCGGGATTCCAAGATCGGTAAAACCCGGGGGGCGCTTTCCGGGATCCTCGAGAAGCTGGGTCTTCCGGAAAAAATCCGGGGCGAGGAGCTTCTCCTGAAAGACTTCATCACCCTTGCCCTGTCCTTGCAGGTCCCTCTCAGAGGGAGTTCGTTGACAACGAAAAACTTAGCGTGCTAGTATCCCTTTCAACTGCAATAAGTTAGGAGGAAAGATGCCGTTCGAAATTGAACAGATTGCCGAGCTGGCCCGGCTGAGTCTCAAGCCGGAAGAGAAGGCGAAGCTCAAAAAGGACCTCGAGTCCATTCTGGCCTACGTGGACGAGCTCAAGAAGGTGGATACCGAAAAGGTGGAGCCCACGAGCCACGTCCTCAACCTCGAAAATATTTTCCGTAAAGACGAAGTCCGTCCCTCCAGTGTCCGGGATGAAACCTTGAAGCACGCCCCCTCCCGGGAAGGGAATTTTTTTAAGGTCCCCAAGGTCATCGATCAGGAGTGAGCCCCGGATGCTGAAAGAATCAATCCGTCTCGCCGCCCGGGAAGGCGCCGAAAGAATTATCGAATCCCTCACCCAGCGTGTCCGGGAGGTGGATTCCAGGGTCAACGCCTACGTCCAGTTCGATCCGAAAAAGATTCAACGCAGCCAAACAAAGGGTCCCCTGGCCGGCGTTCCCGTTTCCGTTAAAGACAATATTTGCACCCGGGGCTGGGAGACGACCTGCGCTTCTAAGATTTTAGAAGGATTCATCCCGCCCTACGACGCCACGGTGGTTGAAAAACTCCGCCAGGCCGGCGCCACGATATTCGGCAAATGCAATATGGATGAGTTTGCGTTCGGATCGTCCTGCGAGACGTCGGCCTACGGCCCCACCCGGAATCCGTGGGATTTGAACCGGGTCCCGGGCGGCTCAAGCGGAGGGTCGGCGGCGGCCGTGGCGGCGGGTGAAGCGGTTGCGGCGCTCGGTTCCGACACGGGCGGATCGATCCGGCTTCCGGCCGCCTTCTGCGGAGTGGTAGGGCTCAAGCCCACTTACGGCCGGGTCTCCCGATACGGCCTCGTGGCCTTCGGTTCGAGCTTTGACCAAATCGGCCCGATCACAAAGACGGTGGAAGACAGCGCCCTTTTGATGAATGTGATCGCCGGTCACGACGAGCGGGATTCCACTTCCGCCGACCTTCCGGTGCCGGATTATACGAAAGCCTTGGGTCGGGGCGTCAAAGGTCTTCGGATCGGACTGCCCCGGGAATTTTTTGTCAAAGGCCTGGACCCTGAAATTGAAAAGTCGGTCCGGGAGGCCGCCAGGATTTATCAAAAAATGGGGGCGGTGATCAAAGAGGTGAACCTTCCGCACACAAAATATTCGGTGGCGGTCTATTACATTGTGGCGGTGGCCGAGGCGAGTTCCAACCTGGGCCGTTTTGACGGCGTTCAATACGGTTTCCGGGCCGCCCACGGGAATCTTCGGGATCTTTATTTTGAAACCCGGGACCAGGGGTTCGGCGAGGAGGCGAAGCGAAGGATCCTCCTCGGGACCTTTGTCCTCTCGGCCGGCTACTACGAGGCCTATTACCTGAAGGGCCAGAAGGTGAGGACCCTGATCCGGGAGGATTACACAAAGGCCTTTGACGAGGTGGATTTGCTCCTGACCCCGGTTTCTCCGACCCCGCCTTTTAAACTCGGCGAGAAACTGACCGACCCTTTGACGATGTATCTTTCGGATATTTTTACGATCTCGGTCAATCTGGCCGGCGTCCCGGCGATGGCGCTCCCCTCGGGATTCACGAAATCGGGGCTCCCGATCGGGATGCAATTAATCGCCCGCCCCTTTCAGGAGGAGACAATTTTCCAGGCGGCCCACGCCTACGAGCAGGAAACAAAATGGTTCAAGCAGAATCCAAAACTCTAGGCCGCTACGAGCCGGTCATCGGACTCGAAGTTCACGTCCAGCTGGCGACCCGCTCCAAGCTTTTCTGCCCGTGTCCGGCTCAGTTCGGCGCCGAGCCGAATTTGAACACCTGCCCGGTCTGTCTCGGCCTTCCGGGGTCGCTCCCCGTCTTGAATCAGGAGGCGCTCCGGATGGCGGTCAAAGCCGGGCTGGCGCTCAACTGCCGGGTGGCCGAGCGGTTCAAATTCGACCGGAAGAATTATTTTTATCCCGATCTCCCCAAGGCCTACCAGATTTCACAATTCAATAAGCCGGTGAACGGCCGGGGGTTTCTCACGGTCGAGTTGAAAGACGGCCCCAAAAAAATCGGAATCACCCGGGCGCATCTCGAAGAGGACGCCGGCAAGCTTCTTCACGAAGGCGTCAAGGACGGAAGCCTGGTCGATTACAACCGGGCCGGCGTGCCGCTCCTTGAGATTGTTTCAGAGCCCGAGATTTTTACCACGGAAGAGGCGTATCAATACCTGACGACCCTGAAGGCGATCCTCCAGTATTTGGAGGTGAGCGATTGCGATATGGAAAAGGGGAGTCTTCGCTGTGACGCCAACATTTCGATCCGGCCCCGGGGAGAAAAAAAACTCGGGACCAAAGTCGAAATCAAAAATATGAATTCCTTCCGGGCCGTCGAGCGCGCGCTTCAGTTTGAAATCGAGCGCCAGACCGGCGTTTTGACGGAGGGCGGCCGGCTCACTCAGGAGACCCGCCTCTGGAACGAGTCCCGGGGCGAAACTTTTTCGATGCGCTCCAAAGAATACGCCCACGACTACCGCTATTTTCCCGAGCCGGATTTGGTCCCCTTCACCCTTTCCCGGGCCGAAGTGGAGGCGATCCGGAGAACTTTGCCTGAGCTTCCGAACGAACGAATCCAGCGCCTTGTCAAAGACTACGGGATTTCCGAATACGATAGCGCCCGTCTGGTTCAGGAGAAAGCGGTGGCCGAATATTACGAAGCCTCGGTCAAAGAAGGCGTTTCGGCCAAGCTGGCCGCCAATTGGATCTTAAGCGAGCTCCTGGGACATTTAAAGGAAGCGGGCACTGCGATTCAAGGTTCCAAAGTTTCCGCCCAGTCCCTCGCCGGTCTGATTCGGCTGATCGAAAATAATACGATCAGCGGCAAGATTGCGAAGGACGTTCTCCCCGAGATGCTGGCCACGGGAAAATCCGCTGAGGCCGTCGTGAAAGAAAAGGGGCTGGTTCAAGTCACGGATGTGAAATTGATCGAGACCGTTGTCCTAAAAATTATTCAGGCGAACCCAAAAGGGGTGGAAGATTTCCGGAGCGGAAAAAAACAAGCCGCCGGATTTCTCGTTGGGCAGGTGATGAAGGAAACTCAAGGCAAAGCCAATCCGAAACTGGTGAACGAAATTTTGGAAAAGAAACTGGCGAAATGATTACGCTTGGGATTGAAACATCCTGCGACGAAACGTCCTGTGCGGTTCTTGAAAATGGATTCCGGATCCGCTCCAACGTCATTTCCTCAAGCCTTCTCAGGCACCGTCCCTTCGGCGGTGTCGTGCCGGAGATCGCCTCCCGGCATTGCCTCGAGCAGATCGATTTTGTTTTTCGGGCGGCCCTTCGCAAAGCCCGGGTGACCCGGAAGGATTTGGATTTGATCAGTGTGACCTACGGGCCGGGTCTCGCCGGATCGCTTTTGGTCGGACTTTCCTTTGCCAAGGCGCTGGCTTACGAGCTCAAAATTCCCTTCGTCGGCGTGAACCACCTGGAGGCCCACCTGTCGGCCAATTTTATCGGCAGGCCCGTGCCCGAAGGCCCTTTCATCGGTCTCATTGTTTCGGGCGGCCACACGGAGCTGACCTGTCACCGGAAGGGATCGATTGAAGTTCTGGGCTCGACGGTGGACGACGCCGTGGGGGAGTGTTACGACAAAGTTGCCAAGTTGCTTGGATTCGGATACCCGGGCGGCCCGATCCTCGACCGGCTGGCTCAAAAAGGGAACTCGAAGGCGTTCCGTTTCACCCGGCCGAAACAGTCCGGACGATTTGATTTCAGTTTCAGCGGCATCAAAACCGCCGTGCTGCATTTGGTTAAGGAAAATGTAGGGGTGCGGTCACCGCGCCCACTCCACCGACGGTTTTTGTTAAATCTCTCGGCCAGTTTTCAGGAAACCGTCGTGCGGTGGCTCGTGGAAAAAAGTATCGATGCCTGCCGGATGAAAAAGGCGAAGGACCTGGTGGCGGGAGGCGGGGTCAGCGCCAATTCGAGGCTTCGGGCCCTTTTGACGGAGGAGGCCGCCCTCTACAAAATTAACGTTCATTTTCCTCCGCTTTCTTTGGTGCTCGATAACGGGGCGATGATTGCCCGGCGGGGTTTTGAGCAGTTCAAGCAGGGGAGGCGTTCCGGCTGGAATCTTTCCGCCCGTCCCGGCTTAAGGATCGGCGAGTGAGTCTGACACGGGAACGGATCGAAAAAATTCTCAAGCAGGTTGAATCCCGCAGACTTTCGAGCCGGCGGGCGTTTGAGAAATTAAAGAACCTTCCCTACGAAACTTTTTCCTTTGCCCGGGTGGATCATCACCGCCCCCTTCGCAAGGGTTTTCCCGAGGCCGTTTATGCGCCCGGAAAAACCCTTCCTCAGCTTGAGAAGATCCTTCGCTCCGTCAAGGATTCCGGACAAAACTTGATCGTGACCCGTCTCGAAAAGAAAAATTACGAAGCGCTCAGGAAGAAAATCCCCGGCCTCCGTTATTCCAGGGGAGCAAGAATTGCCTATTTCAGCCGGTCGGTCAAGCGGCGATCGGCCGCTCGGTTGTCCGGCACCGCGCGGTTGGCGCGGAGGCAGCCAGCCGTTAACGGAATCCTTCCTTCTCCTGTCGCCGTTTTAACCGGCGGGACGGGCGACATTCCGGTGGCGGAGGAGGCGGCCATTTCGCTTTCTTTGATGGGCTGTGAACCGGTTCGAATCTACGATTGCGGTGTGGCCGGATTGCACCGGCTTTTGGACGAGGTCCCCCGGCTTGAAAAAGTGAGAGCCATTATTTGCGTGGCCGGAATGGAGGGGGCCCTGGCGAGCGTCGTCTCGGGCTTGGTCGACAAACCCGTGATTGCCGTGCCCACGAGTGTCGGCTACGGTGCCAGTTTTAAAGGGATTGCCCCGCTTCTGACAATGCTAAATTCCTGCGCTCCGGGCGTGGCCGTGGTCAATATCGACAATGGGTTCGGCGCCGCCTGTTTCGCCGTCACCGTCGTCTCCAAGAAATGAAAATTGCCGTCTTCAATTGTCCGTCCGGCGTGACCCGCCAGTCGCTTCAAGCGGCGCTCGAGGATGCCGGCGTGAAAGGCTTCCACGGGAATCCAACCCCCGCCTCTTTTCGAAAAGTCCTTTCCCGTTCCGGGGTCAAAAAATGTTTCGTCCGCAACCTGGGGATCGGCAAGAAAGGGGACCCCCGGGCTTTGAAGCTTCTCCGGGGATTTGTCCTGAATCGTCTGCCCTGGGACAAAGCGCTTGTGACTTTGGAGGCCGCATCGATTTTGTCGGTCCTCTCGGAAAAAGAAGTTTCGATCCCTGCGATGCAGCTTGAAAAAGTGGGCTTCGGGCCAAACGGGGTCATGGTTTCGATCGGCGAGACCGTTGCCCCTTTCCGGCGTGAGCGAATCCTTCTCCTCGAGACCAACCTTGACGACATGAGCCCGCAGGGGTTTGAGCTTCTTTATGAGCGGCTTTTCAAGGCCGGCGCCCTGGATGTCTGGGTCCAGCCGATCCTGATGAAAAAGATGCGGCCGGCCTTTAAACTTTCCGTTCTTCTCAACCACGTGGCTCAAGATAAAATTTCGGAAGTTGTTTTCAAGGAGACACCAAGTTTGGGGGTCCGTTTCCTGGAGCTCGACCGGTTTTCCCTTCCCCGGAAAACAGTCCGAATCAAGACCCGCTGGGGCCCGGTGCGGTTTAAAATGGGACGGCTCAATTCCGGATTCACGGCGGCCCGTCCCGAATATGAGGACCTGAAGCGGATTGCCCGGCGGCGGAATCTTCCATTCCGCCGGGTTCAGGCCGAAGTCAGAAAGGAAATCGAAAGATGATTTTTACGCTGCTCCAAAATGGGGTCGCTTTGGTGAGCGCCGCCCTGGGCGCTTCTCTGGCAGTCCTGATCGGCGTCTCCCACAAGCACCTGTGCGCCCTCATCAGCTTTGCGGCCGGGACCCTCTTTGCCACCACCTTTTTTCATATCGTCCCGGAGGCAGCGGAAATCCTGCCGCTCGGGGCTGTTTTTCTGGCCCTCGTGTCCGGGTATCTTCTTTTTCACTTGATCAGCCGCTTCTTTTTTCACGTATGTCCGGCCTGTGCGGCCTCTCACTTCGATGAACAAACCGCCTCCCGGTTCCGAAGTATCGCTTTGCTCCTTGTGATTGCCCTCGGGTTTCACTGCGTGATGGACGGCATTGCGATTGCCCTGGGCGGCTCCCTGGAGCGGAGAACCGACTGGTCGATTTTTCTGGCCGTGACGGTCCATAAATTCCCGGAAGGCCTGGCCCTCTCGGCCTTGATGAGGAGGGGAGGGTATGACCGGGCCCGGTCGTTCTTTTCCACCGTAGCGATCGAGACCCTGACAGTTTTCGGCTGGCTCCTGGGGCAGGTCTTGCTGACCGGGTCGCCCGAGACGCCGGTTTTTTACCTGACCCTGGCCCACGTGGGCGGAGGGTTTATTTATCTGGCCCTTCACGCCGTGCTGAATGAAAGCAAGGAACACTCCCCCCGCTATGTTTTTTTCTTCTTCCTTTTTGGAGTGGCCTTCATCAGCCTGACGAACCTGATCCCTCTTTGACCGAACGTGCATTATACTTTGTTGGATCATCGCACCAGGTCTTCTACAAGCCGTCTCGTGGAGCATTTTGCCGATCCCACAAAAAGCATGTGGGACTGCAAAAGACACTGTGCAAAAATACTGCAACGGCGGGGCCAGCGAAGCCCCGTCCGTTCCGCCACTTTGGATACTTGGACGAACCTGGCGTCGTCAACCGGTGCCAGGTTCGATCAAGCGAGGTATCGTTGCGAAAGGAGAAAAGAATGCAGCATAAAAGGATCTCAGCGGAAATTATGAATAATTTTAACGAATCCGATGGCGAGGAAAGACGATTTGTAACGGATTCGAGCGAAATGATTTTATGTCAGGTCGGCAGTTCATCGACCATGGAAGTTCGAAGAGTCAATCCAACAAGCACACCAGTTTACGTGGTGGGTGGGCATAGAGAATTAGCGCGTGATCGCAATAATCTCGGCGTTAATTATCGCTGGTTAATCAAAGATCCGCGTGACTCGCAAAAATATCTTTCCATTTTCGTTTCCAGGAGGAAAGCGGATCTGACGGATGGAATTCTTGAAGAGATGGCGGCTATTCAACAAATTTGAGGAACTTATGAAAACTCGGATGGTTTTGATTGCTGTCTTTTGGCTTACCGTAGTATCAGTAAATGATTTATGGGCTGGCTATGAAGTCAAAGGGAAGTGTGTTGGTTCCTCGATTTTTTTTGCTGAGGGCAAAGCTGAAAAAGAGCCTTGCTCGGACGAAGTCATTTATGACGTGATGCCAGAAGAAGGCAAGATTATCAGGAAAGCCGTGATTTCTGGTGGAGCAGGACTTCAGGCTGACAATTCTGAATACACGATTATCTACGATAACCCGAGCACACTCATGCCCCGAGATGGCAAGAGGGTTACCCAACACATAATTAAAGGGTTTGGGCAGGTTGCAACATTAGGTGGTTATGAAATAGTTGTGATTGGCGATGATTTTATTACGACAGCAAAATCCGCCGTGAACTATTTCACCCTTTATTACTACAAAAGAGAATAACAACGGAATCAAGCATGACCCCAAAACTAAAGCTGATATATTCATTAATGTTTGTGACGGGTATCGCATTGATTTACGTTTCCCGCGGGTCATTTAGCAGAAATTCCTTATTGTCAGGGTTTGGCATTGCCGCCACACTCACCGCTTCTTACTTGTGGATTCGTCTGGATTGGTGGCGGTCTATTCAAACGATCAAAGAGCTTTCCGATTCTAACAAATCCATAGCGAGAGATCTAATTTCCAAGAAAGCGGATAGCCGAGTGGCGCTTGCTTTGTTGATATTGGTGGCGTTAGCTCAGGCTTTATTAGAGGAATACCGGCTTGCTTTGGGGATGCTTTTGGTGCTCATCCCCATCGGCAACTATATTGCCCGCTCAATTGAGAGGTGTTTATGGCAAGCCGATGGTTTTAAAGAAGGGTGAATAGCTTCGCTCCATGTGCACCGCGCCACTTTTTCATGTCTATTAAGAAGGACGAAAAAAAGGTGACAGGCACCGGCGGAGTGCCCGTAACCTAAACCCTAAATTTACGGGGTCACAAAATTAAAATGAAAGAGAGCTTATACCAAGCTGCTAAAGAATACGTGGAAGTTATCGAAAAGATAGAAAAGACTGCAGATCCTAAAAGGCTTCAACTCTTGGAAGAAAAAAGAGTGGAACTCCACTGGAAATTTATCGATCTATTAAAAAACCAGGGCATTAAATACAAGGACAGGGACCACGCGACCCGAATTGCCATCAGGATTGCGAACGGTGAATTGTGACGTTGATTGAAATCGCTCAAATTTATACGGATTTGGTTAAGGCAGAAAATAAAATTCCAGCAGAAGAGCGCCGCGCCAAAGACCAAATCAATGCTTTAAGGACGAAATACCATCAGCTCTTAATGGAAAAGATGCGGCAGGAAGGAATCTCTTTCTCCGATCGATTTGACGCGATGAACAAGGCTTTTGAAATTGTTCAGAAAGAGCACGCGTAACCGCATAACCGAACGGCGATTGACACCCTCCGGCCCAGCCGTTAGAATCGCCCCCCGATGACGAAGAAACTGAAACTCGCCCTTCCCAAGGGAAGCCTGGAAGAAGCGACCTATGTCTTGATGCGGAAAGCCGGCTTCAACACGAGCGTTTCAAACCGTTCCTATTTCCCGTCCGTCGACGATCCCGAACTGGAGGTTGTCCTTTACCGGCCCCAGGAGATGTCCCGTTACGTGGAAGATGGTGTGGTCGATTGCGGCATCACGGGGCACGACTGGGTGGTGGAAAATAGCTCCAAGGTTTTGGAGCTTTGTGAGCTCTCCTACTCCAAGCGGACGAGGAATCCGGTCCGGTGGGTGCTGGCCGTTCACGAGGACTCTTCTTTTCAGAAACCGCAGGACCTGGAAGGAAAAAAGATCGCTACCGAGCTCGTCAACGTCACAAAGGATTACCTCAAAAAGAAAAAGATCCAGGCAGAGGTCGAATTCTCGTGGGGTGCCACGGAGGTCAAACCGCCCAACCTGGCTGATGCGATTGTGGAAGCGACCGAAACCGGCTCGAGCCTCCGGGCCAACCGTCTTAGAATCATCGACACGGTGCTGGTCTCCACCACGCAATTGATTGCCAATCAGAAAAGTTACGCCGATGCCTGGAAGCGGGCGAAGATCGACAACTTCGTTCTGCTCTTAAAAGGCGCCATCCTGGCCCAGGACAAGGTCGGGCTCAAGATGAATGTGGCGAAGCGGGACCTTCCGAAGGTCCTGAAGATTTTGCCCGCCCTCAAGACACCGACCATCTCCAATCTCTCGGACGAAGGCTGGTATGATGTCGAGACCATTATCGATGAGGTCGTGGTGCGGGAGCTGATCCCCGAGCTTAAGAAGGCCGGCGCCCACGGAATCATCGAATACCCTTTAAACAAAGTCATTCCCTAATCCAAGGAGGTTTTCGTGCCCTGGCCCAAGAAACAGCGCAAGCGGAAGATGAATAAGCACAAGCGTAAGAAAAAACTCCGCAAGCACCGCCACAAGAAGAAATCCTGGTCGTAAGAAAGGGGTCCAGGGTCAGACGGCGAGGGCCAAAGGTCCCTTGTGACTTGTCCCTGGACCCTTGTTTTTAAATGCATTCTCTTATCCTCGACTCGCCTGCCAAGCTGAATCTCATTCTCCGGATCCTTCGGAGACAAATTGACGGCTATCACCGCCTTTGTACCCTCTTTCACCGGATTTCGCTTCGGGACACCCTTCGGCTCACAAAGAGAAAAAAGGGAATCCGGCTCGTATGCTCTCATCCTCAAGTTCCCTGCAAGGACAATTTGATTGTCCGTGCCTATACCTTATTAAAGGAAAGACGTCCCTCATTGGCTGGCGTGGACGTCCGGTTGACAAAACGGATTCCCGTGGGCGGGGGACTCGGCGGAGGGTCGAGTAACGCCGCTTTTTTTCTCATTGGAATGAACCGATTATATCGGCTGAGACTCACGAAGAAGGAGTTGTTTACGCTCGGAAGAAAGCTGGGGGCAGACGTGCCTTTTTTCCTTTCCGGGGCCCGGCACGCCCTTGGGACCGGCCGGGGAGACCGGATTCGGGCGGTTCCTTTTAAGAGGAAGCTCTGGTTCCTTCTCTTGACGGACCCCCGGGGGCTCTCCACCCGGGCGGTCTACCAAGGCCTGGGTCCCCGGGAACGGCAGGCTTCCTTGACAAGGGGAATTCACAATGTTAGGATGACTTCCGCTTTTTTGGAAAAGGGGATTCTGGAGGAGGTTCGGGTTCTCCTTAGGAATGATCTCGAAAAAAGCGCCGGGCGGCTCAGGCCCCCGTTGAGGAAGCGTCTAGAGAATCTGCGTGAATTACAACTAGGCCATTGGCAAATGTCAGGAAGCGGCCCAACCCTGTATTCAATCTTTCCTTCCCGCCGGGAAGCCCTGCAAAATCTTCAAAAATTACGGCATCATTCATTTTCTGGGACGTTCTTCGTCTGCCACACGTTCTAGCGTAAGGCCGGCTTGGGTCGGCCTTATGGAAGGGGTCGAGCGGGGTTATGATGAGGGTGACCGAGGTTCGGATTTACCCTAAGGAGAATGGGGACAAAAAACTTCGGGCATTTGCCACCCTGACCTTCGAGGATAGTTTTGTGGTCCGGGACGTGAAGATCATTGAGGGCACGAAGGGTTTGTTTGTGGCGATGCCCTCCCGGCGGTTAAAAGAATCGTGCCCCCGATGCGGACACCGGAATGCCATCCGGTCGCATTATTGCAATCAGTGCGGGGCCGGTCTTCCGTCCCCGCCGCCCGAGACGGAGGGAGTGCGGGACCCTAGCCTTCGGCAGACGGAACATAAAGACGTGGCGCATCCGATTACGGCGGAGTGCCGGGAGTATATTCAGCGGACCGTTCTTGAGGCCTATCAGAGGGAAACGCACGGATTGCAGACGGCTCAAGGCGAGGGCCAACAAGGCTAAAGAAAGCCCTGCGGGTTGAGGTCAGCAGGGACGGAAGCGGGTGACAAACCCGCTTTTTTGTTATCATTGCCCGATGGTGAAACGGTATCACACCGCCCTTTGGAGGCGAGGTTCCTGGTTCGAGTCCAGGTCGGGCAGCGTTAAAATTAAAAATCAAAGGTCAAAAATAAAAAATCGGAAGAAAGCATAATGAAGATTCCGCTGGTTGATTTAAGAGCTCAATACGAATCGATCAAGGATGAAATCGACGCTGCGATTCACCGGGTGCTGGAGACGAGCCAGTTTATTCTGGGAAAAGAAGTGGAGGCCTTTGAAGAAGAGTTCGCCCGTTATTGCGGGGTTCGTCACGCCGTAGGGGTCAGCTCCGGAACCTCCGCTCTTTATCTGGCGCTTCTGGCTTTGGGGATCGGGCCCGGAGATGAGGTGATCACGGTCTCCCAGACCTTTGTTGCGACGATCGAAGCAATCCTGTGGGTTGGCGCCCGGCCCCGTCTCGTGGATATCGAGGAGAAGACTTACAACTTGGATCCCTCCCTCTTGGAATCGGCGGTGACAAAAAAGACGAAAGCGATTATTCCCGTCCACCTTTACGGACATCCTGCCGACATGGACCCCATTCTCGAGATTGCGAGAAAACGAAATCTTACAGTCATCGAAGACGCCTGTCAGGCCCACGGTGCCCTCTATAAAGGAAAGCGGGTTGGCGGATTCGGTAGAGTGGCGTGTTTTAGTTTCTATCCCGGGAAGAACCTGGGTGCTTACGGCGAGGGGGGAGCGGTAATGACGAACGACGCCGGATTAGCAGTCCAAATCCGGAAGCTCAGAAACCATGGCGGATTGAGTAAATATTCCCATGAAATTCTGGGGATGAATGCCCGGCTCGAGGGAATCCAGGGCGCCATTCTTCGCACCAAACTTCCTTACCTCGACCGCTGGAATGAATTGAGGCGCCGGCACGCAGAAGAATACAATTCCTTCTTTAAGGGGAGGGGCCTCGGCCTTCCTTATGAAGCGCCTTATGCCAAAAGTGCTTACCACCTTTATGTCCTTCGGGCCCCCCGCCGGGACGAGTTGAATGCTACCCTGAACGAACAAGGGGTTGGGAGCCTCGTGCATTACCCGACCCCCAATCATCTTTTGCCCTGTTTCAAGGGATTAGGATACAAGATCGGAGACCTTCCGGTGACCGAGAAGGTTTGCAAAGAGGTTCTTTCGCTGCCCCTTTATCCCGAACTCAAGCTCGATCAGATACGCTTCATTGCGGAGAAGACCCAAGATTTCTACGGCCAGAAGGCCCGCTCTGCCCTGAGGGGAAAAACGCTCTCCCGGCGGTAATCATCGCCCTTCTTATAAAGAACGAGGCATTTTCCCAGGAGGCGTTCCCTTGGCCTAACGTCAATAAAAAATACTTGACTCTGTTAAGGCGCACTGTATACTTCCACTCAAATCATCCGTCATGAGAAAAAGCGCTACTCAAAGCCCAATTAAAGTAAACAAATAGAATCGCCGAAATACAACTGAGCACAAATTGAAGCCAAATCGTAAAAGGAGGATAGAATGAGAGGGAAAATTGTGTCGTTGGGGATTTTGTTTTTTCTAGGACTTTTTCTAGCCGTGCCCTTGACGTCGCAAGCGGAAGTTGAGTTGAAAGAAGGGATGTCGCAGGGAGATTTTGCGCTTTGGGTGGTTAAGGCTATCGGGGCCCAAACCAAACTGCCGCCTGCCGCAACCGGCGAAGACGCAATCAAGTTTTTAACTTCCCTCGGCATTATCCCGGAAGGGGGATGGCAGAAAGACGAGGCCCTTTCCAATGAAGCCTTGGCAAGTTTATCGGATGACCCCGAGGCAGCAAACCTGAGCTTCAACGAGCTCGTAGAAAAAATCAGAGATCACGTACAAAGTCTCTTTGACGAAAAGGCGCTCGGCGTGTTCCGGGCACAATCCTCCGGAACGCCGTCAAGTCCGGCTTGATCTTTTACATTCCAAGTCTTGTCATTTAAACCAATCACTTAAACTGAAGAGGTGAGAGATGAGAAAAAGTAATCTGAAGCGGAGGGGAGTGGCCCTTTGTGGTTTGTCAGTCATTGCTGCCTTTTTATTTCTCGTGGGGACCCCTGCGATGTTTGCCGACGAGGGGACCCAAGCTGAGAAGGGAGGTTTCTTCTCGGGGATTTCGAAAGGCCTCTCCAATCTCACCTCTTCGAATCTTTTCTCGGAGCTTTCTCCCGCAGACGTTGGTTTCAAGCCGAGAGTCAAACCCCATTTTTCCTTCACGCAAGGGTATAACTCCAACGCCCGGTTAGGAAACAAGCAGGCCGATTCTGCGTGGCAGGCACGCGTGGCTCCTGGGATTGGTATTTCAGTACCCTCTGGGAAGCTCTATACCGAGGTGGATTACACCTATGGGTTTTCCACCACGCAGGGCCGGAAGACCCATGCCAACATCAATACCCATAATATCAATGCACTGGCTCGTTATGACCTTTCCGAGGACACCCTCATCGGTGTCGGGAACAACATTCAGTTAAGCGAAGTGCCCGGTGAACCGGGGGAACCGTTTGTTCTCGAGACGGCGACTACGCAGGTCAAACACCGGATTGGTCCCAAACTGACAGCCTCCCTGACCGATACCCTGCAATTTTTCGGTGATAAAAGCCAGTCAAGACAAAATGACTTTGTGGATAATGGCGTCAGCTTGCAGCTGCCATATGATGCCACTGCCGATCTTTCTGTGGGGCCGACCGTCACTTGGAATATCCGCGACTTCGACAAGCTTGAAGAAAAAAGTTACTGGCAGCTTCAGCCAGGCGTGATGGCGACCTACCGCCTAGGCCCCAAAACCACGGTGGGGGGAAATTTCGGCTGGTCCTTGCGGGAGTTTGACAAGAAGCAAGGCAACAACGACACGCAATCCGAGCTGGTTTATGGCGCCAATGTGAATCATAAACTGGGCCGAAAGTTTATCTGGTCAGTCAGTTACGCTAAAACCATCGTGGATACTTTTGATACGGGGTTCGTGTTTAGAGATACGCCTGTATCCAGCACCTTGGATAATTTGGACCGAGAATTCCGTGTGTTGAAATCGCACCGCATCGGTTCCTCCGCAACCTACAATTTGAATGAAAAGAACAGCTTTGGAGGATTTGTTGACTTCCAGTTCATCAGCGCAGATAAGAAGGACAACATCACGCACAATACGGACAACGATGAAAAGGCGATGGAATCCGGAGTTAACTACGTTTACCGGTTCAATCGCTACATCACGTTTGATGTCCTCTATTCCTTCGGACGGCGGTTCTCTGCAGAAAGCAATCCGAGGACACGGAACGACTATACCTTTCACAAGGTATCGGGCGGGGTCAATATCGCCATCTGAGCGGATTGTTGGGTGTTATCTATCCGACAAAATCCTCTACTGATATACCCAAAAGAGGGGGAGTGAGTAAGGCAGGGAAGCGAATTCCCCTCTTACCCATGAGAAGTGAGATTCTATAAAGAGATAGTATTTTTTGTTTCCCTCTTTTTCTACTTAAGTTGCTATTCCCACCCCGGCATTTCTGCTGACAAGAAAGACGTCTATCTCATCGGCCGTGATGATGTCTTGGATATCACGGTCTGGCAGTCACCGGATCTAACGAAACCTGTTACGGTTGGATCTGACGGATACTTCGAATACCCCATTTTAGGAAGGATCAAGGCGGAAGGGCTAAGCCCCCAGGAATTAGAAAAGGCTCTTTACGAAAAGCTGGCTCAAGGGTATGTGAAAGAGCCCAAGGTAAGCGTTGCGGTCAAGGAGTATAATTCCAAGAAGATCCTGGTATTTGGAGAGGTTGCGAAACCCGGACTTTACAAATTAAAGGGGGAAATGCCGCTGCTTGAACTTCTCTTTATGGTGGGAGGAGTCAATCGGGATGCCAAGCGGATGACCGTTATTCGCACCGCTGACCTATCGGCCAATGCAACCCCCGCAGGACTTCTTCCGGGTTCCGTGAAGGGAGAGGAAGAGTTGGATTCCTCGTCCGCCGCAATGGAGGTCAACCTCATTGCGTTGCTTTCAAAAGGGGACCTGAGCCAGAACATCATGATTCTGCCGGGAGACACGATTTATGTTTCATCAGGAACGGGTGAAAAATATTACGTCTTGGGCCAAGTGAGGAAACCGGGCCCCTATGAATGGGTGCAAGAGATTAGCGTGCTGGAGGCAATTAAGTTAGCCGAGGGGCTGACCGAACGAGCGGCCGCAGGCCGGATTAAGATGAGGAGACAACGAGGGGGAGATGTCAAGCTGAACATGACCGCCATTATGAAGGGAAAGAAGAAAGATGATGTCATGGTTAGATCAGGTGACACTATTATCGTTCCTGAAAGCTGGATCTAATGGATTTAAAACCCCCGCCCTATTCTGTCAAATCGGCCCCTGACACTGCGCCCGCAGAAGGTTTAGAGACCAGTCTCCGTTCTTACCTGCAGGTTTTGAAGAATCGAAAGAATGCGCTCATCGGCTGCCTGATGCTGGGTCTCGTGATCGCATTTGCCGTCAACCTGACCCAAAGACCCGTTTATCAATCGACCGCTGAACTGCTTTTGCAGGCCAAGGAGCCGAAGTCCGGATCTTTGGGTTCGTCGTCGAATTCCTTTCTTGAGGATCCTACCTTGATGTTGACCCAATTTCGATTGATTCGGGGTCCCCATCTGGCCGAAAAAGTGCTCAAGAAGCTGGAGAGTATCGAAAACCGGGTGATGCTGCTGGGCTCGCTGGGCGTTCGATCTTCGGGGAAACGGAAAGGAAGCGAGGTTTTTTCAGAAAAGGAACAACGTGCTTTGATTGGAGGAATTCAGCGCTCGGTTTCGGCCGCGCAGCTGCGCACAGGAATGCGCATTATGACGGTTTCCGCGACAGGTTATAACCCGCCGATGGTGGCCCGGATTGCCAATGCTGCTGCGGAAACTTACATTGAAATGAATTACAGAAGCAATATCGACGCTTTCCGGCAAAGTTTCTCCATGATTTCAAACAGTTTGGCAGAGATCCGTGAGAAGATCAAGACAGGGGAGATTGCCTTCCAAAAGATTGATTCGGAGATTCGACTGTTGGAGGCTCTGAAGATTTACGGCGAGAAACACCCCTTGGTGGTCCAGCTCCGGACGGATATTCCCGAGCTGGTCCGGAAACTCAATCGGGAGATCCAAAATCTTGAGGTCATGCAGATCAGCCAGCGCAAGGATTTGGTTTCCCTGTTGACGGTTCCAAACACTGCCTTGGAAGACCTTCAAAAAATTGCGACGGACCTTTACACCCTGAAGCCGATTTTGGAACAGGAAGTCAATACAAACCGGGAAATGTATAACTCCATTTTTCGCAGACTCCAGGAGGTGGAAATTTCAGGAGGGGGGACTGAATGGATCGACGTGAAACTCGTGGAGGCGGCAGGCGTTCCCGCCCGGCCGATTCGTCCAAACAAGCGGCTTAATTTGCTTCTGGGTCTTTTGGTGGGTTTTTTCCTCGGAGTCGGTCTTGCGTTTTTCCAAGAGTATTTGGACAGCAGTCTCAGGAGTTTGGACGACATTCGTTATTACCTGAAGCTATTCCCTTTTGGGATGGTTCCCTACGTTGAAAGAGCACCTTCCGAGGAAGCCGTGGGTATCCAGGAAGAGAAACCCCCCCTGACGGGAGCCAGGCCTCGAACTTACTGGAATACACGCGACACCAGCCTTCCGCTCTATATTGCGGAGGCTTACCGGATTATTCGTACGAATCTCTCTTATGGTTCACTCGAGCAGGCATTGAAGGTGATCCAAGTAACGAGTGCTGTCAAGGGCGAAGGGAAGACAACCACGGCCTGTAATTTGGGGATTAGTTTGGCGCAGGCGGGAATCAAAACTCTGCTTGTCGATGCCGATATGCGTCGGCCGTCTTTACACAGCATTCTTGAACTAAGCGGAAACGAAGAGGGCCTCAGCCAGGCCCTCAGTAACGGGGCTGCATGGCAGTTGATGGTACGACAAACTAACGTCCCGAATCTATTTTGTCTGCCTTCGGGTGTGATCCCCCCGAATCCGGCCGAGCTGTTGGCCTCGAAACGGATGAAGTCACTTTTGGAAGAACTCAAGGAAAATTTTGACATGGTCATTCTGGATTCACCCCCCGTGATTTCGGTTGCCGATTCTCCCATCATTGCATCACGGGTAGACGGAACCGTTCTGGTTTCCCGCTCAGGATTCATTCCGAGGCATATCTGTCTTCATGCCAAGAATGCGTTGGAATCGGTCAATGGGAAAATTATCGGATGCATTCTCAACGGTGTCCTGAGCCGTCATCAGTCTTATTATTACAGTCACTATTACGGCGCCGATGCCTATTATCATGGAGAAGATGGGGAAAAGAAGACCGGCAGAAGGAAGGGAGGAAGTGAAATCGTAAGCGAGCTCAACCGATTGGAAGCCTTAAAGGAGCCGCTTCTCGTCCTCCTTTCTACGGGCTGGGGGAAAGCGGTCGACTTCTTAAAGGGCGAGCGGCCGGCGGATAAAGCAAAGCCGTTCAATGACCGGGCATGACAAGAAAAGGAGTTTCTGGCCGGCCTCCTACCGTTCCTTTCTTTTCATTTCGACGATTGTCTTACTTTCTTCTGCCCCCTGGTTTTACGGTCTGACCCGCCTTCGGGATCAACTCGTTGCCGAACTTTTGATATTTTCATTCTTCCTCATCTCGGTTCCTGTTTTTAACTGGGATCGAATTCTGGATCAGGGGACACACCTTCGGGAGACTGCCGACCGTTGGGTGCTTTCGGCCCTTCTGTTGAGCTTCCTCTATGTTTTGATTTCCTCCCTGCCCTACCAAAGCCTCCTTGCATTCTTCAGGTTCTTGAGCGTTGTCTTGTTTTACTTTTTGATCCGCGATTTTGTGGATACGAAGAAGAAATTCCATATTTTCCTTTGGGGGATTGTGATTCTTGGGACGGTCTACGCCGTCTATGGGCTTGCCCAGTACTATGGTTTTTTACCCCACCCCTATTGGCGCGGAAAGTATGAGTTGGCGTCCCGTTATGTGAATGGGGGCCACTTTGCGGCTTTTCTAGTTTTTCCCTTCTTTGGGGCCGCCTCACTTCTGGCGGCGGAGAGAAACGTTTCGGCAAAAGCTTCCCTAGGGATGATGCTTTGCCTTCAAGGCTGGGCATTGCTTTTGACTCGTTCACGGACCATCTGGTTAAGTCTACTGGTGGGCGTCGGCGTCCTGATCTACCTTATGAAGAGACAGCGGCTTCTCAGCGGCAAGATCGTGGTTGGACTTTTGTTACTTGCCGCCGTTTCCGGAACCTTTTTTTGGAGCCTGGGTTTTCTCGATCCTGTTATCCATCGAATAGAATCCTTGTGGAAGTCAAATTTCTTTAGCTTGTTTCACCGCTGGCATATGTGGGAGGGGTCGCTTCGGGCGGTGGTGAGCCGGCCCTGGGGGTGGGGACTGGGGACGTTTGGGGAGATCCTGCCCCAATTCCGGACTCACTCCGACCGATTTTTGATTGATTATGCCCACAACGAGTTTTTGCAGGTTGGGGTGGATTTGGGGATTCCAGGGATTCTTTTTCTAACGGGTTTCATTGTGTTTTTCCTTCGACGCTTTGCTCTGCTTCGGGCTTCGCATCCCAGTTCCGTGGAACCGGTCATTGCATTGGGGTTTTTTGCGACGGGCGTCAGTCTTTTCCTTGCAAGCCAGGCCGATTTTCCGATTCGGATCTACGCGACGGGCCTTTTATTTGCCGCCTACTTAGGACTTACAGTTTTTCTCTTTGAAACACGGAAGGAGAGGCGCCAAGAAGAGGCGTTTGTCCAACCCGCCGGGCGTTCGAGAAATTCGAAGAGTCTCGTCATTCGGTGGATCGGCGTTTTCATTATCCTTGCAGCAGGATGTTTTGTTGCCAGACAACTCTTTGCCGAGATCCATTTCGAAAGGGGATTCAAATTGGAAAAGGATTTCTCCTGGGAAGGAGCTCATGGGGAGTATCAGAGATCGATTTCCTGGGCCCCTTTTTACGTTGCCCCTCATGTCGCTCAAGGAGACCTCTACCGAAAGAGGGCCTCCCTGGCGATGAACAGGGACCAGAAACAGGAATATCGCCGCCGGGCCATCGAGGCCTTCCAAAGGGCGGCCTCTCTCCAAAGCCGGGGGGCCGGGCGCATTCACTATGTCCTTGGCCTTCTTTTTAACGAAATCGGGGATATCAAGCAATCCAGGTTCCATCTTGAAGCCGCCGTTCATCAAGCGCCCATGAACGCCATCTTTGTTTCGGAATATGGCTATCAAGCCCTTGAATGGGGCGATCAGGAAAGGGCCATCGAACTCTTTGAACAATTTCAAAAGATCCGATTCCAGGAAAGCACCCATGCCGATCCTTGCGAGATTCTGCGACGATTCTCGAAGCATACCCAGAAATATCAAGACCTCCGTCGGGTGGTCGATGACCGGCTTGAGGATCACCTCTGTCTGGGATATGTTTTGGGTGAAGTGGGTGAGTGGGATTTTTCCCGGGCTGAATTTGACGCCGCGCTCTTAAGGTCCCAATCCCGGTATGGACCCAACGCGGCGATGAAGAATACGGGTGAGGCGATTGCCCGCTTTTATGTTTTGCACGAACGTCTTCAAGACGCCCTCGGGATCTATGAGGAAGCCCTGAAGCACGATCCTGAAAACACAGATTATCGAAAGGAATTGATTTCAATTTCCGGGCAGCTCGGACGAGCGGCCGGACAGGGCGATGCCGCATGAACTTTAGGCGCTGGGTCTTTATCTTTATCTGTTTTTTAAACATGGGTTTTATCCCCGGGTGGGAAGCTTCTGATCTGGGGGGGGCGGGCGTTTTATTTGGAATTTTAGGACTGGTTTATTTTGTCATCTCCTTTTTTTCGATCCCCGTGGGGTTGGCCATTATGGCCGTCTCCATGATTTTCTCTCCTGAGATCCCGGTTGGAGCCATCGGAATGCGGGAAATTACGATTCGAATCGAGGACCTCTTGATCCCCGTATTGATGCTGGCGTGGCTCGCTCACGCTGCGGTGCGCAGGCAAACCCGGGGTTTTGTTCCCTCTCCCGTTAACGTCCCCATTCTTTCCCTCGTTTCTTTGAGTGTTTTCTCCACCTTTCTGGGATATCTCAAAGGGTGGGTGGACCTCGTCACGGCTCTTTTCTATTTCGGAAAGACGGTCGAATACTTCTTAATTTTTTATATCGTTTTAAACAACGTGCGGACAGAGCGCCAGATCCGGAATTTCTTCTTCTTCGCCATCTTGACGGTCACCCTTTTGAGTCTTTACACGCTGACCCAGGTGCCGTCCACACAGGTCTTCTCAAGCCATCGGATCTCGGCCCCCTTCGAAGGGGATTCGCCGCAGCCTTCCACGGTGGGGGGATACATGGCCTTCTTTCTCATGATTATTTTAAGCCTTTTTCTGCACGTAAAGGGAAAGGGTCTGAAATGGTTCTACGGAATTTTAGGGGTCCTGACCTTTATTCCCTTTCTTTACACTTTTAGCCGGACCTCTTATGCGGCCTTTCTGGGAGGGTTGATTCTTCTGGCGATTCTGGCCAAAAGGAGATGGTTAAACTTTTTAATTGTCGGGCTGCTCGTTTTGTCTCCTCTCCTCCTTCCTCGATCGGTAAAGGAACGCATTGCCTTTACGTGGGAAGACTCCAAGAATCCAGGGCGGAATTTTGGTGTGGATTATTCGTCTCAGGAAAGGCTCTATTCTTTTGTCCACACTTGGGATGCAATCCGGCGCAGCCCTTTGTATGGGATGGGCGTCAGTGGCTCGCATTATGTCGATAATCAATATGCCCGGACACTTCAAGAGGTGGGCCTGGTCGGAATGGGGTTGTGGCTTTGGATCTTCTTCCGGCTTTTTAAGATGGCCCGGTGGCTTTACCGTTATCTGGACCAGGGTATCTTCAAGGGGTTGGCCTTAGGCTATGCGGCCGGCATCCTCTGCATCCTTTTGCATGGGTTCGGCTCTATCACCTTTTATGTCGTCCGGATCATGGAGCCCTTTTGGTTTATCAGCGGATTGGTCGTGGCCCTCTACCTGCTCAAGGTTAAGGAATTCTCAGATGTCGAAATGGCCAAGGCTTAGCGCTTCAGGGGCGATCGGAGCGATTTTCATGCTCGCCCTTTTGGTCCGGCTCGTGATGATTGCAGTATGGGCGGGGGCGGGACAAGAGGGAAGGCTGTCCGGCGATTCTGACCAACTTTATCAGATTGCGGAGAGTTTGGTCGAGGGGAAGGGGTTTGAGCTGTATGGGGCTCCCACTTCACGGCGGGGGCCGCTCTACCCGCTCTTGATCGCCGCATGGCTAAAGGCGGGGTTTTATCCGTCAGGTCTTGAACTCGCCCAGGCCCTTCTGGGAGCTTTCAGTTGTGTCCTTTTGTTTCTGATTGCGAAGCATCTGTTTAGGACGTCTGTCGGCCTGCTCGCCGCTTTTCTTTTTAGCTTTGACTACCTTTTGGTCAAGCAGACCGTTTATATTTTGCCAGAGACACTTTTTATTTTTTTTATTCTGACGAGTTTTTATTTTTTGTTCAAATCACAAACTGATAAAAGATTGCTGGGTTCTCTTGCTGCCGGCTTGTTTGCCGGCCTGGCGGTGTTAACCAAGGAAACCCTGAGTCTCTATTTTCCTTTGATGGTCATCTATTTTTTTATGGAAAAAAAAGGTTGGCGTCGTGCTATTTTGAAAAGTCTGATATTTTTGGCCGCTTTTACATCAACGCTTGCGCCCTGGTTGGTCCGGAACAAACAGGTGTATCGGGACGGGATTTTCCTCACGATCAATGCCGGGCATGTCCTTTATCTCGGCAACAACCCTCAGGTGACACAGAGAATCCACGGCGGAGACTGGATCAATGAAGACGACACCCAGTATCCCAAGGATGATCCGGCCCTGCCGCCTCTCCTCAGTTTGGAAGCAGACCGTTATCTGATGGGTAAGGCGATCGATTACATTCGAAGGCATCCCGTAGTTTTTTTCAAAAATATGGGGATCAAGGCGCTCAGGCTCTGGTTTCCTTTCTATTCGAAGGCCCAGGTTCTTCCCAAATGGATCATGACCGTATCCTATTTAATTGTAATACCTTGCAGTATTATTGGTCTGCTGTTAACGAGGGGCCGCTGGAGGGAATTTCTTCCTATTTATCTCCTCGTGGCCTACGTGACATTCATCCATTCGGTGACCATTCCCGGCATTCGTTACCGTTATCCCGTGATGCCCTTTTTGATGATTTTTGCGGCTTACGGCATGCTGGAGGCCTGGAATCAATTTAGAGGCCGAGCGGGGAGATTGGTTGTAAAATAACGCACTCACGAAAGAACCCCATGAAAAAGTATCCCGGCGTTGAAATCGAGATAGCCAAGGGCGCAGTGATTGATGAGGATGTGATCCTAGGCTACCCCGCTGCACGGACCCTCACCTCCCGGAGGGTGAGGATCGGTTTGGGCGCCAAGATTCGAAGCGGGAGCGTTATTTATCAAGGGGTGACGATCGGAGACGATTTCGAGACGGGGCACCATGTGATTATTCGGGAGGAGAATGAGGTCGGTGATTCCGTTCGGATTTGGTCCAACACGGTGATTGATTACGGCTGCCGGATTGGAAACGGGGTAAAAATTCACACCAACGTTTATATCCCTCAGCGCACGGTGATTGAGGACGAAGTTTTTATTGCCCCGGGGTCGACCTTTGCCAATGATAAATATCCCGTGAGCGACGACCTTCGGGGGCCCTGGTTAAAACGGGGTGTCCGGATCGGAGTCAATGTCACGGTCCTGCCGGGCGTCGTGATTGGGGAAAATGCTCTGGTGGGGGCGGGGAGCGTGGTGACCAAAGATGTGCCGGCGGGCGCCGTGGTTTTCGGTAATCCCGCCCGGGTGGCGGGAACGGCTGAGGAGATCTCGGCCAAAAGGCAGAAAGGGTTCTGAGATGATCCGCCTGGGTTTGGTGGGCTGCGGTCATTGGGGGACCAATTATCTCCGGATCTTCCGTTTGATGGAGGGGGTGGAGGTTGTCACTGTCTCGGATGTGAAACCGGAGCCGTTGGCAAAGGTTCGAAAGCAGTATCCTTCCATTCAGACCCCCGGTGATTTTTCAAAAGTCCTTGAGGATCCAAAGATCGATGGAATTGTGATTGCCACCCCCGCATCGACTCACAATGCCTTTATCCGGTCTTCCCTCCAGGCACGCAAACATGTTCTCGTGGAAAAACCGCTGGCTTTGGAGGAGACGCAGTCTCGTGCGCTGGTCGAATTGGCGGATACCTCCAGGCGCATCCTGATGGTCGGCCACACCTTTCTTTACAATCCGGCGGTCCGGAAAATGAAGGAAATCATCGAAAAGGGGGTTCTCGGAAAGATTTATTACCTCCATGCGACCCGGACCCATCTCGGGCTCATTCGTGACGATGTGAGCGCCCTTTGGGACCTGGCCCCCCATGACGTTTCCATTTTTTCCTATTTATTGGATCAGGAGCCCCGCAAGGTTTCGGCGATTGGGACGGCGTGTTTAAAAGAAGGGATTCCCGACGTCGCCTTCATCAATCTCTTTTATGCGGATGGAATCATCGGAAATATCCACTTGAGCTGGGTCGATTCCAATAAGCTCCGTCAGGTGGCAGTGGTCGGCAGCAAGGCCCGGGTGCTTTTCGATGACCTGAACACCCTGGAACGTATCCGGATTTTTGAAAAGGGTGTCAGTATCGACAAGCCCTACGAAAATTTTGGGGAGTTTCAATTGCTGCTGCGGGACGGGGACATTATCAGCCCCAAGGTCACGGCCGAGGAACCTTTGCGGAATGTCTGCAACGAGTTTATCGATTCGATCCGGACGGGGAAAAGGCCGCTGGCAGACGCCAGAAACGGGCATCGGGTGGTGCGGACACTTTGCGCCATGCAGAAATCCATCCAGAGCGAGGGGGAGCCGGTTTTGGTGGAAGAGGAAGAAACGCCCTTGCCGTCCAGGGGGCGGCAATGAAAACGATTGCGATCGGTCCGATGTATAACGAGGGCCATCGGGCGGCGGAAGTTGTGGGGAAATTTCCAGCCGGGGCAGTCGATGAAATTTTGATTGTGGATGATGCCTCGACGGACGGAACCGGAGAAAAAGCAGCCCGGGCCGGAGCCACGGTCCTTCGATTGGACAAAAGGGCCGGCTGCGGAGGCGCCATTCGGGCCGGGATTGATTACGGCTTCAAGAAAGGCTGCGACGTTTTCGTAATATTTGCTGTGAACGGCAAGGACAATCCAGGCGAAGTCCCGAGGCTTCTTCGGCCCATCCTTGAAGGAGGCGCCGATTTTGTCCAGGGGTCCAGGTATCTTCCCGGGGGCCGGTGGCAGAATATGCCGGCCCATCGTATTTGGGGCACCCGGGCTTACAGTCTTCTTTTTTCCATTTTCCTGATGAAAAACATCTCAGATGGCACCAATGGCTTTCGGGCGTTTCACCGGCGTCTGCTTGAAGATTCCAGAGTGGATATCCATCAAGACTGGCTGGATGGTTATTCCGTGGAGACCTACCTCTTTGCCCAGGCCATCCGGTTCGGTTACCGGGTGGCGGAAGTCCCCGTCACAAAGATTTATCCGCCTTCGAAAAATGGTTACACCAAAATGAAACCCTGGTCGGGCTGGTGGAACCATTTTAAACCGGTCCCCCTCCTGGCTCTGGGCCTCAGAAAGTAACCTGAAGAATCACCTTCGATGACGAACCGGAAGGGGCGTGCGCTTGTGACCGGGGGGGCGGGACTCATTGGCTCTCACTTGGTCGACCTCTTGGTTCAATCCGGCTATGAAGTGACCGTGCTCGATAATCTCGAGCCCCAAACTCACCCCCAGGGCAAGCCCGGCTGGTTGAATCCCGACGCTCAATTCATTGAAGGGGACATTCGGAGCGAATCCGCTCTTCACAAGGCCTTGCAGGACGTTCGCTTTCTCTTTCACCAAGCCGCCTTTGGGGGCTTTACCACCGAAATTTCGAAGTATCTCGATGTCAACGCCGGCGGCACGGCAAAGATCTTTGAATTGCTTTCGACCGGGAAATACGCCGTCGAGAAGGTCGTCGTCGCCTCGAGCCAGGCGGTTTATGGCGAGGGGGCCTATCAGTGCGATAAAGACGGATTCGTTTTCCCGCCCCTTCGCTCTCAAGCCGAACTTAAGAAAAAGCACTGGGATCCTGCTTGCCCGCATTGCGGCGTTCTCCCGAAACCCATTCCCGCCTCAGAATCGAAACCCAGGGACGGAGAGACTGCTTACGCCCTGTCCAAGGAATGCGAAGAAAGACTGAGCCTGGGAGCGGGGAGACAGCTTAAAATTCCGGTCGTGGCGCTCCGTTATGCCGTGACCTACGGGCCCCGGCAGTCGATCTTTAACCCTTATACCGGCGTGGTGTCCATCTTTTCAACCCTGATCCTCAATAACCTTCCTCCCCGGGTCTATGAGGACGGAAGGCAGACCCGGGATTTTATTTTTGTGGGGGATGTGGCCCGGGCCAACCTTTTCGTCATGGAGAATCCGGCGGCCGATTTTCAGGTTTTCAATGTCGGGACGGGAAGGGCCACCGGGGTCTCGGAGCTGGCACAGGAGTTGAGCCGAATTTATGGGCGCCACGTGACCCCTGCGGTCGTCCATAAATTTCGTTGGGGAGATGTCCGGCATCTCGTTTTGGATCCCGGGAGATTAAAGGCCCTGGGATTTCAGGCGAAGACCGATTTGAGTGAGGGGTTGAGGCAATTCGCCGAATGGATGAAATCCCAAGGGAAGGTCAAAGAATACTTCTCGAAAGCCTATGAACAATTGAAGCGTCATCGGTTGATTGATGAATAAGCGATGAATCACCGGCACACTCTTTTGCTGGTTGGATGCATGGCTTTCGCTGGAGTCCTTTTCCTGTGGTTTTCTACGCCTTGGGGAATCGGGCTCTTTCCCGATTCGGCAAGCTATCTCAGTGCCGCCCAGAGTCTCCTGGAGGGTCAGGGGATGAGGGAGATTCCAAGAGGGGACTATGCTCCGCCTTTGACCCGCTATGGCCCTCTTTTTTCGATCTTGATGGCGATGACAGGTCTTTTTCGGATGGACCTTTTAACCGGAGCAAGGCTGTTGAATACGCTGCTCTTTGGAGCGAATATTTTCCTGGCTGGTTTTGTTGTGTTTCGATATACAAAATCACTCTGGCCGGCTCTCTTTAGCAGTTTTTTGTTGCTGACCTCTTTTGTGACCCTGAAACTTCATGCGATGGCAATCTCGGAACCCACGTTCCTTTTTTTTGGGTTTCTTGGGCTCTTTTGGTTGGCCGTCTATCTCGAGGATTGTTCCAAAAAACTCTTTTTGATGACGGCAATCGGATTCACTGCCCTTGCTTTTCTGACGAAGTATTCAGGCATTTCTATCGTGATGACCGTCGTATTGTCCCTTCTATGGTTCCACCGGGGCACTTTTCTTCGCAGAATGGCTCATGCGTTCCTGGCGGGATGCCTGGCCTGTCTTCCGATGGCGGCTTGGGTCTTTCGGAATCAAATGGTTTTGGGGAGCACCACGGGGACCGGCTTGATGCCGGGTTTTTATCCGTATCTTGGGATGAACTTAAGAGAACTCCTGGCCTATCCATCGGTGTGGTTACTTCCTTACGGTGTTCCCAAGGTTATTCGAGCGCTCTTTTTGCTGATGGCGGTAATGTTGTTGGTGGTAGTCTCTTTTTCCGTTTACAGAAGAGGCCCCGATAAAAGCCCAAAAGGCCGGAGCCGCCCGCCACGGCGATTTTATCCTAAAAACCTGCCGGCCGTTCTGTTTCTTGTCACGATCTGTCATATCGGAGTTTACCTGGTGACGACGACCTTTCTCGGCGGACAACGCATCGATGATCGTGCGCTTTTTCCGGTCTATGTGGCCCTGATTCTGTTTATGACTCTGACGGGATATCGCCTGTGGCAGAGAGCAGTGTCTTCGAATTGGGTCCGCCGGGGGTTGGTGGTGTTGTCCTGCTTTTTTGCGGCGTCCTACTTTTTGAGGGCCCTTCACTGGAGTCACGAAGCCCGGACTGAAGGGTTGGGTTACGCCGGTCCTTTGTGGAAGAATTCTGAGGTCGTCCAAAGTGTCCGAGCCCTGCCCGCTGGAACCCTTATTTATACAAACGGTATGGATGCCCTCTATCTCTTGACAGGGCGTCCCTCGTCGCCCATTCCGACCCAGCGGGACAAACTCAAAGCATATGCGAAAGATTCCTCAAAGCAATACCTTGCCACGTATCCCTCCGAGATAATCAAAATGAGGGAAAATCTCCTAAAAGAAGACGGGGTCCTCGTCTATTTGGATCATATTGATTGGCGTTGGTATCACCCCTCAAAAGAGGAGTTGGCCCAAAAAGTTCCTTTGAAGGTCGTAAGCAATTTTTCAGATGGGACCCTTTTTAAGGTAAGGGATTAAATGGCCAAGACAGAAGGGTCCAGAAAGTCAGGCGTTGCGTGGAAAATCCGCCATGCGATCGCCGTATTTGTTGGGCTTTTCCGCCGCCCGGGAAGATTTTCTTTGATTCACTATCCGAGGAAGGCTGCGGAGCGCTTTTTGGAAAATACTGGGAAGAATGGAATTGTGCTGAACATCGGTTCCGGGGGGAGGCGGGCGGCCGATTTCACGGTAGAAGTCGATTTGGAGGCCCATTCGAATGTGGATGTGGCGGCGGATGCGAACCATCTGCCGTTTAGGAATGAAAGCTGTGACGGCATTTGGATGTTGTCTCTGCTCGAGCATGTCGAAAAGCCTCATGTAGTGGTTCGGGAAGCCAGGCGGGTTTTAAAGCGGGGAGGGTGGCTTTATGTCGAGATTCCCTTTATCTGCGGTTTCCACCCGGCACCCGGCGATTACCTGCGATGGTCCCCTCAAGGCCTGCCTCTTTTGTTTGAGGGCTGGAAGGTGGAGTGGCTGGAGCCGACCTCAGGGCCCTTCTCGGCCCTTGCTTACCATTTGAGAGCTTGTTTGAGTATCATGACGAGCTTTGGTTCCGAATTGGTATATCGAGTTATCTTTGAAGCGATTTGGGGTTACGTGGTCTGGCCCCTCAAGTGGCTTGATTTCTGCTTTAAGGGACACCCCCGGTCTCTCGGTCACGCATTCGGTTTTGCCATTATGGTGCGCAAGGAATAGGAGAAAATGTTTAAGAAGGATTTTTCTCTTCACCCCTTTCTTTTTGGAGCCTCCCTCCGGGTGTTTTTCCTCCTATTTGGGACTGGAGGGTGCCGTCTGTGGTTACAGATAAGCCTATGCAGGCCATGAAACCGGTTGATACGGAGGTCTAGCGTCAAGTGCCGATCGTTTTATTGACACTGGTTGGTTTCGTGATTCGGATTTGGAAGATTGGATACGGGCTGCCGGATCTTAATTATGTTGATGAAGGGAGGTATGTCTATCAGGCCTTAAACCTGGGGGGCGGGGACCTGAATCCCCATAACTTTGTTCACCCGACTCTCTATTTTTATCTTTGCTTTTTGGGCGATGCCCTGTTCATTTTGACGGCCCGATTGTCCGGTTTTTTGAAAACGCTGGGTGAGGCATGGGATTTTTATCAGCGGGACCCCACGGTCTTTTATGTGATCGCAAGGGGCGTCAGTGCAATTTTCGGCACCCTGACCATTCCCCTTGTCTATGTCATCGGGCTGAAGCTTTTTAACAAAAAGGCAGGATGGATCAGCGCCTTTTTTTTAACGTTCGCCTTTCTTCACGCCCAATACTCACAAGTTGCGATTGTGGACGCCACCCTTACTTTTTTGATTACCCTGTCTTTTCTCTTTGCGGTCCTGGCCTACCAGACCGGGGGGCTGCGTTATTTTATGCTGATGGGGCTGTCCGTAGGGCTTAGCGCATCGACAAAATATAGCGGCCTCACAGCGCTAATGCTGGGCCCCCTCGCTCTGGTTCTCGGGGCGTGGGATCGTGGCTCAAACCTTTTTCGGGAACGAGGGGGGAGAAAAGCGCTTTTGTTTTTTATTTTTTTCGGACTCGGGTTTACGATCGGGACACCCTTCTGGATTATTGATTTTCCGGGGTTTAAGAAGGACCTGCTTACGTTTATTGGGTTCTACAAGGTTGGAGGAACGGGGCATCTGGGATACGAGGGAGAATGGAACTGGTTTTACTATCTTGCGAACCCGCTCAGGTATGGTCTGGGGTTTCCGTTGGAGCTTGCCGGCTGGATCGGCATTCTTTATCTTGCCGTCCGAGTTAATCCCAGAAACCTCTTATTTGTTGCATTCCCGTTGTGTTTTTTTCTAATCGCAGGCTTCCTGGAAATTCGAGCTGCAAGATATATTATTCCGATGATTCCTTTCCTTTGCCTGGGCGCCGCAGCGCTTGTCGTCGGAGCGGTCTGGCGATGGGCTTCCCTCAGACCTGCCGGAATTCGGCAGACAAGTCTGGTCTTGGCTCTACTCAGTCTGATTCTTGTTTTTTCCAGCCTGACGAGTCTCGTGCGTTTCCATTCTCTGAAAATGGTTCCCGAGACAAGGATTCTGGCCTACCGCTGGATGTCAGAGAATCTTCCGAAGGACGAAAAAATGCTGCACAGTTTCTGGTTTTATCTGCGCAGCACTCCCAAATTCCCTTATTCAGAACGGCTGGATTCCACTGTTTTCAGAACCACACTTCGGAATGTGTCCTCCTTAAAAACTCTTGAAGAATATCGGAGGCTGGGATTTAGATATCTGGCGTTGGATGAATGGCATCTCGGGACCGTTCTGGAAGGTCCCAGGCATAAGTTGCGTCCCGAACGAAAAGAGGCCCGGGATCGCTATGAAAAATTTCTAGAGGAGTTGAGCCATTCCGCCGAACTCCTGGCTGTTTTTTCTCCCTATCGAAGCGAGGGCATTCCCTTTGATTCGGAGAATGTTGATTTTGCGTCCCGATCTCTTTGGAAGAGGACGAGACTGGGTCCCTTGATCCGAATTTATAGGCTATAATAAGACCCCGCAAGAGAAAGGGCACGATGAAGACAGAAGAACAAAAAAGGCGGCCGTCGAAGAAGCCCAGGGCTCACACAGCGTCAAGCAAAGGCCCCAGCGCCGTTGTCCGTATCGGTGTCATTGGCTTTGGCTACTGGGGTCCGAATCTTGTCCGTAATTTTCAGGATTTGGACCGGTCCAGAGTTGTGGCCGTCGCCGATCTTCGAAAAAGTGTTTTGACCCCCTTGGCGAAAAGATACCCTGCCCTTCGTTTAACGACTGTCCACCAGGAAATTCTTCGGGACCCAGCGGTCGATGCTGTTGTCATTGCAACGCCGGTATCCACGCACTTCGAATTGGCCCAGACAGCCCTTCAAGCCGGCAAGCACGTTTTGGTTGAGAAGCCGCTGGCCGCTTCGAGCAGTGAAGGAACGGAATTGATTAACCTTGCCCGGCGAAAGGGAAGGATTTTAATGGTTGGTCACACCTTTGAATACAATCCTGCGGTTTTGAAAGTGGCCGAGCTATTGAAATCGCAGGAGCTCGGCGAGCTTTACTACATTGACTCGGTGCGGGTCAACCTCGGGCGGTATCAATCGGACGGGCGGAATGTGATTTGGGACCTTGCCCCTCATGACCTTTCAATCATCCTGCATTGGGTGGGGAAGATACCCCAGCGAGTGAGCGCCTTCGGGCAGGCTTACCTCCAGAAGGGGACGGCGGATGTGGCGTTCATCCGGATGGAATTTCCAGGAGGGACTTTGGCCCACGTTCATTTAAGCTGGCTGGCACCGGCAAAGATCAGGCGGATGACTCTTGTGGGCAGCAAAAAAATGGTTTTATACGACGACCTCGATCCTTCCGAAAAACTGAAGATCGCCGATCGGGGCGCCCACCTTGACGCCAATAGCACGGAAGTTCGGGTTGATTACCGGATGGGAGATGTGGTCAGCCCCCACCTTGATTTCAAAGAACCCTTGAAAACAGAGTGCGAGCATTTCCTGGACAGCATCTTTGGAAACCGCCCGCCTCGGACCGACGGAGAGAACGGAAACCGGGTGGTCAGGATTTTGGAGGCGGCGGACCAGTCCATGAAGGAGGGAGGAAGAGTCATTTCTCTGTAAGCGATAATGAAGGATCACGGAATCCCACCCAACCCCTTTAATCCTCATGCCTGGATTACGGGAAACCCTAAAATCGGCAAGGGCACCTGGATCGGAGCCTTTTGCCTGATTGACGGGCTGGGGGGGTTGGAGATCGGCAAGGCCTGTGACATCAGCTGCGGCGCCCATATCGTAACCCATTCAACTGTAAGGCGTTGTATTAGTGGAAGACGTCATAACAAGATCGACTTTGCCCGGACAAAAATCGGTCATAACGTTTTCATTGGCGAAAATGCTACAATCCTCAAAGGCGTTGAAATCGGCCACCACAGCGTCATCGGAGCCGGTGCCGTGGTGACCGAAAACACCAAAATCCCAGCTTATTCCCTGGTTGTAGGAATCCCGGCCCGAGTCGTTCGAAGCTTGAGAGAAGAGGTTTCAGCCTTCAAGAATGGCAAGAGGCATAAGAAAACGAAGCGCAAATAGCAGTTCCTTTCCCAGCACAGAAACTTCCGCTTCAACCCTTACCTCCGTTGAGAAAAATCAGACATGAGTTTTAAAAATAAAAACGTCTTGGTAACAGGCGGCGCCGGCTTTATCGGGTGTGAAGTCGTGCGGCAGCTTGTCGATCAGGGGGCCCGGGTCGTGGTCGTGGATAATCTGGTCAACGGCCGCCGGGAGAATCTGGATTTCCTTCCCAACCCCCTTTGCCGGCTGGTCGTGGCCGATATTCGGGACAAAGAAACGATCGAAAAATTATTGGCGGGTGTAGATATTGTTTTTCACCTGGCTTGTCTGGGGGTGCGCCACTCCATTCATTCTCCCCTTGAAAACCACGAAGTGAATGCCACGGCCACGTTGGGTCTTCTTGCGGCAGCCAGGGCAAAGGGGGTCCAGCGGTTTGTCTATGTTTCCAGTTCCGAGGTTTACGGAACCGCAGTCCGTGTCCCAATCGACGAAGAGCATCCGACACTTCCAAGAACGGTCTACGGTGCTTCCAAACTGGCGGGGGAGTGTTACGCCCGTGCCTTTTATGGAACTTATCATTACGCCACTGTCGTAGTGCGCCCCTTCAATGCCTTTGGACCGAGGTCACACCATGAGGGCGATTCGGGCGAGGTGATCCCCAAGTTTCTTTTGCGGGTGCTGGCAGGGAAACCGATGGTGATTTTTGGAGACGGCACCCAGACCCGTGATTTTACTTATGTCAGCGATACGGCAAGGGGAATCCTGGCGGCGGGGGATTCTGAAGCGGCGGTGGGCCGGACGATCAACATCGGAAGCGGCCGGGAAATCTCCATTCAGGATTTAGCCGGCGAAGTCGCACGGACCGCAGGACGGCCGGATGCCGAGACCGTCAAAGACAATCCCCGGCCGGGCGATGTCTTAAGGCTTTGCGCCGATGTTTCAGAGGCCCGAGAATTGCTGGGCTTTAAACCAAAAGAGGACCTGAGATCAGGACTTGAAAAGCTTTTGGCCTGGTATCGGGGGCTCAAAAAATCTCCTGAAGAACTGCTCGAAGAGGAAATCCTTTACAATTGGGAAACCGCCAAAGCCAGCCTCTCATGAGCTATCACCCGGCCTCTGTGATTCCGATTATCAAGCCTTCCATGGGGGAGCCGGAGACCCGGGCTGCCTCACGGCCGATCCTCTCGGGATGGGTCACTCAGGGACCGGAGGTGGCGGCTTTTGAAAAAGAGTTTGCGGCGTGGGCCGGCGCAAAATACGCCTGTGCGGTCTCAAGCTGCACGGCCGCTCTTCACCTGGCGCTTTTGGCCGTTGGAGTTCGGCCGGGCGATGAAGTGATTACGGTCAGCCACACCTTCATAGCAACAGCGAACAGCATTTGCTACTCGGGCGCTCACCCCATTTTTGTGGATATTGAGCCCGGGAGCTTCAATCTCAACCCGGATTTATTGGAAGAGGCCATCACTGAGAAGACCCGTGCGGTTTTGTGCGTCCACCAGATGGGCATGCCCTGCCGCCTTGAGACCATTTTGGAGACGGCCAAGCGGCATTCGCTTCCCGTGATTGAGGATGCTGCCTGTGCTGTGGGGAGTCAGATTCTATGGAAGGGGGAGTGGCAGAAAATTGGCCGGCCCCACGGGGATATTGCCTGTTTTTCTTTTCATCCCCGTAAGGTGATCACTACCGGTGACGGGGGAATGATCACCACCTCGAACCCGGAATGGGATCGAAAATTTAGAATCTGGCGGCATAACGGAATGGAAATTCCTGATGAATTGAGACACCGGTCCCAGGAGGTTATTTTTGAATCGTATCCGGAGATTGGTTTTAATTACCGGATGACGGATATCCAGGCGGCAGTAGGGCGGGAGCAACTCAAGCGGCTTGACGGCATTGTGAAGCGCCGGCGGGTGTTGGCCGATCGATATCGAAAACTTTTGAGCTCCAACTCCGATATCAAGACTCCGGAAGAGCCTTCCTGGGCGAGAAGCAATTGGCAGAGTTACTGCGTTCGTCTCTCGGCGGATCTGGATCAGAAACAGGTCATGCAGCTGATGCTGGATCAAAAGGTGGCCACCCGGAGAGGAATCATGTGTGTCCACCGGGAGCCTGCTTACCGGCAGGCGGGCTGGCGGCCCCGGGAAAACGGCGCCTTACGGGAGAGTGAGCAGGCCCAGGAGCACTCTATTTTGCTGCCCCTTTATCCTGAAATGACGGAATCAGACCAGGACTACGTCGTCGAAGTTTTGAAACAAGCCTGTGAGGCGGTCCAAGCATGAAATCAGACAACCTTTTTCTCTCTGTGGTTATTCCGGCTTATAACGAGTCCAAAAATATCGTGCCCGTAATCCGGGAAATGGAAAACGTCATCAGCCAGCGTTCCGATATTGGCGATCACGAGGTGATTGTGGTGGACGATCATTCCTCGGATGATACCCTTCAAAAGGTCCGGGCCTTGCGGGAAGAGAACCGGAGAGTGACTGGGATCCGTTTAAGCCGGAGAAGCGGGAGTCATACCGCCCTCCGGGCCGGCATCAGCCAGGCCAGGGGCGATGTCGTGCTTTGTATTTCGGCCGACGGCCAGGAGGACCCCCGGGCCATCGGGGAAATGTTGGAAAAGATCAAGTCGGGCTGCCATCTGGTCTGGGCCGTGAGAAAAGACCGAAGAGAGCCTTTTTTAACCAAATGGCTGGCGGTCTTTGCCTATCGTCTGATCCGGTGGTTTGTCAACCGGGAGTTATCGAGCGTCAGTTTGTTGAATGCCGACTTCTTCATGTTCTCACGAAGCGTGGCCGAGGCCATTAACCGGTGCCCGGAACGCAACACGTCTTTATTTGGATTGATGCTCTGGCTCGGTTTCAGGCAGGAGACCGTGAGTTACGAAAGGCGGCAGCGGCTTTCCGGCGCCTCCAAATGGAGTTTTCGGAGCAAGATGAAACTGCTGGCCGACTGGATCATTGCCTTTTCCGGCATTCCCCTGAAGGGAATCACCTGGATCGGGCTTTCGACCGCAGGGCTCGGATTCTTGTATGCCCTCTTTGTCATCTTTTATTCTATTTTTGTGGGGTATCCCTTTCCGGGCTGGGCTGCCACGGTCGTTCTCATTCTGGTATTGGGGGGGACTCAAATGGTGATGCTGGGCGTGACCGGAGAATATTTGTGGAGAAACCTGGACGAAACAAGGAGAAGGCCCTTATTCTTCATCGAGGACTCCACGGATTGAACTTTTTGCCTGCTTCCTGACTTTCCATCATGCCAAAAGTCAGCGTGATCACACCCTGCTACAATTCAGAAAAATATATCGGTGAGACCATTAAAAGTGTTTACGCCCAGTCCTTCACCGATTGGGAGCATATCATTGTTGATGACGGAAGCACGGACCGGTCGGGCGATGTGGTGGGATCTCATGCGGTCCGGGACGGGCGGATTCGTTTCCTGTCGCAGCTAAATCAAGGGGTTTCAACTGCCCGCAATAACGGGTTTAAAACGAGTTCGAAAATGAGCCGGTATTTGCTCTTTCTCGACGCCGATGACACTTTAGAACCGCTGATGCTGGAAAAGATGGTGGGCTATATGGATTCCCGGCCCGAAGTGGGATTGGCCCGGTGTGAATATGGCTACATCGATTCCGAAGGACAACAAATTGATTATCCCGATCAAAAGGCCCGTTATGTCCCCTGGGGCCTTTGGTTGCGGAAATTGGGGCGTGACGAACCCGAGACCCCCTTTCTCTCTGTCTTTACCTTGTGCGGCATCGTTCCTTCTGTGGCGTTGATCCGGCGTTCGGTCTACGGCGAGACGCAGGGCTTTGACGAGACTTTTGGACATCACCATGAAGATACGGATCTTTTCCTGCATATCGCATTAAAAAGCAAGGTTCATTTTGTGTCGGAGTTGCTGGCCCGCCGCCGGCGACATCCCGGCCAAAATACGGAGGACTCTCCGGAGTTTCGAAAAAAAGCCCGGCTTCAGGAAGAAAAGCTCTACGCAAAATGGAACCGTGGCGAAGGTTTAACCGGGGAAAAAAAGAAACGGGTCCGAGAGGCGTGGGCCTTCAAGCAAGGGCGGCTGGAACCTTATTTGACGTTTCAGAGGGCCTTTAAGTGCTGGAAGAAAAAAGACTTCGGGATGACTCTCCGTTTAACCCTCAGCGGCTCGAAACAATACCTGGTTTCACTCATCCCGGGATCCCCATTCTGATCGTCGAGGACTGACCCCAATGGAAAAGAAGCGAGTCCCTCTGATTTTCTGGGTAGTCCTTCTTTCATTGGCCGTCCGTCTTGTCCTTCTCTTTACATCTCCGCCCCGCCAGCCCCTGGAAGCCAAAGATGATGACGGTCTTTACTGGAAGACGGGTTTTCAAATCCAGGCTTATCTAAAGCAAGGGGGGCCTCTCCTGAAGGACCTTTTGACGAGCCGGGCGGACCCGTCCGGGAGTCTGCTTGAAAAATACGGGCTGGTTCTGCCGTGGGGCGCTTTCAAACGGGGGTTGACTTACCCCCTTTTCCTTGCCTTTGTGACCGGGTTCACGGGAACAAACGCTTTTCCTGTCTTCATGGTCCAGGCGCTGCTTTTGAGTCTGGCTCTATTTTTAGTTTATGGATTGGGGAAGGATATGGGGGGAGCGAGGACCGGGCTTCTCGCCGCATTTTTAGCGGCGGTTTATCCGCCGCTTGTGTTTGTCGCCGGAAAAATTCATCAGGAGTCCCTTGCCACCTTTTTACTGCTTCTTTTTTTTGCGGCGATGACCCGTTTTCGTCAACGCCGTTTCTTCGGGGCCTCCGTGGCGTCGGGAGTTGTGCTTTTTTTGTTGAGTCTTTCGAAATTGTCTTTGATCTACTTTCCCTTTTTCCTCTTTGGAATTTTGGGGTGCCTGGGCCGCTTCCAGCGTGGCTTGAAGTTTTCCGGGGTTTATCTCAGAAATACGTTTGTTGTTTTTTTAATCCCGTATCTTTTGTGGATGGCCGCCGTCTCGTGGCAGGTCCAGAGGCCGGGCACCGTGGCTGCGATGTCCGATCAAGGGAAGGCGCTTTTGTTTTCCAATGTCCCTGAGTATGACGGATGGCTGCCGGATTTTATGGCCGTGTTTGCTCGATTCTCAGAAGCGGGCAACGTGGCTCTCGAGAAACTCGGTCTCGAGGCCTTGGAAACCGGCGGCATCAGGGCTTGGCCGCTTGATACGGAACTGAAGAAGGCAGCCGTCGCTCAAATCTTGAAGTCTCCGGCTCAATTTTTGAAGCTTTATCTTCTGAAAGTGCGGAGGCTTTGGTGGGAACCGTATGACTGGCCTTGGCGGTATTATGCGTTTCCTTCGGAATGGTTTCTTTGGGGACACCGAGCATTCATTCTTCTCGGCCTTTTTGGGCTTCTTCTCGCCGGAACCGGCCTTCCGGCAAAGGCGGTTCTCTATTTTTCGGTGCCTTTCTATGCTACGCTGCTCCACTGTTTTTTTCATATTGAGACCCGTTACAATGTTACCTTCATGCCGTTTGTGTTAATTTTTTCGGGTTATGCGGTTGATTTTTTTTGGAAAAACCGAGGGGTTTTTTTTGCATCAAAGAGGAAAATCCTGATGGGGGCGGCCGTGGCTTTACCGGCGGTCATTGGTTTTCATCTGGCCCGCCCCGAAACTGTGCTTCTCATCAGCCCGGGGCTAACGGGAAGATCCCTCCTGATAATAAAATTGGCGGTCGAGACGGTCTCTGTTTTAGCTTTCCTCATTGCGCTGGGGGTGTGGCTTGCCCCAGCGCTCCCAAGACGCCGGCTTGTGGGCATGCTTTTAACGGGCGGTATAATTTTTTTGGCGCTTTTTGGGGTCTACGGTCTCTGTCAGGAAAGCTGGCACGAATGGAAAGCAAGAATCGATCACCCGGCCTTCCGGATCCGTCAGGAGATCTTTATCCCTCCCGGGAGCCTTGGGAGGACGGTTGAAGAAACTTTGCGGGTCGATCTGATTCTTTCCGAGGGGAAACTAGACTGGGCCGTCATGGTCAATGGGAAAGAAATTGGAAACCTGGGGGCCCTTCAAAAGGATGAAGTCCCGTCGAGTTTCTTGATCGAAGGCGAGGATTTTTACCGAAGATTTCTGAACGATGAGGAGCGGAAGGCCTTTGAAATGCGGCAGTGGTTTTCAATCCCCCTTCCCTCCGGGATTCTCCGGGAGGGGGAATTCAATACGATTGAATTTTATTCAAAGGACACCAGGGCAGTTCACTTGAAGGACAATGCCTGGGAGGTAGCGGGGGATTACGCCGTTTCAAACGCTCGGCCCCTATTTCACGGGCCGCTATTCCAACGTTCTTCCGGGGAGATTTCAATGTATAAATACGTGCATGACGGCGACGCCCGGCTCAATGGGGAAATTCCTCTGAACCACGGGGGCTCTCGCAGTATTTTTTTTGACGGCTCCCGTTGGCTGACGGATGATCTTTCGCCTTTACTGGGGGTTCAATCCGGGGAATACCGGATCCGGATCGAAACAAAGAACGAAAAGGGCGAATCCAGCGTCTACTAAATGAAAAAATTGAAGATTGGAATGGGACAGCTTTTGGTGGAAGGGGGAGAACCGGAAAGAAATCTCGGACGGGCCCAGACAATGGCGAAAGAGGCCCACGAGAAGGGCTGTGATCTTTTGCTGCTTCCCGAGACCCTGGATTTTGGCTGGACCCATCCCAGCAGTCTTTCCGGGGCTGAGCCGATCCCGGGCCGTTTCAGCGATCGGATTTGTGAGCTGGCAAGGGAGTCTCACCTTTATGTCTGTGCGGGCTTGACGGAACGTTCGGGGGACCAAAGGTTTAATGCGGCGTTGCTGGTGGATCCGGGAGGTCAAATCCTTTTGAAGTATCATAAAATCAATCTGCTAACGGTGGAGCAGCCTTTTTATTCTGTGGGTCAATCTCTTTCCGTTGTCGACACAGAGTTTGGAAAAATCGGGGTCAATATCTGTGCGGATAACTATGTCGATGGTCTTCCGATTGGGCACGCCCTGGCCCGAATGGGGGCGCAATTGATTCTTTCCCCATCGTCTTGGACCGTGGATTATTCCATCGATGAAACCGAAGACCCCTATAAAGAAAAATGGATCAAGCCCTACACCCTTCTCGCCCGGTTGTATGACCTGGTGATTGTGGGGGCCACCAGTGTGGGCTATATTGTCGGCGGCCCTTACGAAGGAAAGAAGATGGTGGGTTGTTCCCTGGCGGTGGATAAAAAGGGCGTGGTGGCCCGTGGGAAGTTCAACGAATTTGCGGGAGACCTTGTCATGGCGGATATCTCGGTGCCTGACCGGTTGGAAAAAGGAACGGCCATCGGAGAGAGGTTAAAAAAGCTGGGCTGCGATTTCAGCGCTTCATGAACACGACCTGGGTGACCGCCTGAACGTCGCTTTGGAAAACGAGAAACCTATGCTTTATGCGGTGGAGGAACTTTAGATGGATGCGATCAACGAAACGGATCGGAAGGAGAAAGCAGCGGTTAAGCGACATTTTGAAGATATTGCCGAACACTATGATGGTTGGAAAAAGAAAAATGAATATTACTATGAGGAGATTCTAAGATTCTTGAAATCTCGAATCCCTCCCGGCAAAAGGGTGTTAGACGTGGGTTGTGGAACAGGGACCCTCTTAGCTTCCTTGGGGCCTCGACACGGGGTCGGGATTGACTTAAGTGAGGGGATGGTTCGTCGGGCCCGGCAGAAGCACCCCAACGGCCATTTCCTTGTGTCGGACTGTGATCACTTAGCGGTCAAAGGGCAATTCGATTTCATAATTCTTATCGACCTGCTGGACCACCTTACAGATTTAAGAGCCGCCTTTGGTTCTTTCTGTGAGATTTTGACTCCGGCCTCCGAAATGATTGTTTTGACGGCGAACCCGTTGTGGGATTTTTTTTTAAAATGGGCCGAAAAACGAGGACTGAAAATGCCCGAAGGGCCCAACCGTTTTGTTTCGATGAGTGAAATTCTCAAAACGCTAGAGGAGCTTAATTTGACGGTTGTCAAAAAGGGGTATCGGATGTTTGTTCCAAAACGAATCCCTCTCTTGGCCTCATTTCTAAATTCTTGGATGCCCCAGATCCCTTTTTTAAACCGTCTTTGCTTGATACAATACCTTGTCATTAAAAGGAAAAACGGGGAATGAACAATGCCTGGGTTTAAACACGCTTTGGTAACAGGAGGGAATGGATTCTTGGGACGGGCGGTTGTCGCCCGCCTCAAAAGCCGGTTTCCGGGAATGACCATCGAAATTCCCCGTTCCAATAACTGCGATCTAAGGATTTGGGGGAATGTGGAACAGGCGGTGCAAGGGAAGGATTTAGTGATTCACCTGGCAGGGCGGGTGGGTGGAATCGGTTTGAACCGTGAAAGGCCGGGGGAATTGTTTTATGACAATTTGATTATGGGAGCGCAATTGATCGAAGCCTGCCGTCGTGCCAAGGTTCGGAAGATGGTCGTGGTCGGGACGGTTTGTTCGTATCCCAAATTCTGTCCCGCTCCATTTCGAGAGGAATCGATTTGGGAGGGGTATCCGGAGGAGACAAACGCCCCCTATGGAATTGCCAAAAAGGCTTTAATGGTGCAAATGCAGGCCTATCGTGAACAGTATGGAATGAATTCAATTTTTTTAATCCCCGTCAACCTCTACGGCCCCGGCGACAATTTTGAACCAAGTTCTTCTCATGTCATTCCAGCCCTCATCCGAAAGATTTCAGAGGCCAAGGCAACCGCAAAACAATCGATAAAGGTTTGGGGGGATGGTTCTGCGACGAGGGAATTTCTTTATGTGGACGAAGCCGCTGAGGCCATTGTGCTGGCCGTGGAGCGGTATGAAGGGGGTGAACCCGTCAACCTCGGGAGCGGTCAAGAAATTTCTATTAAGGATTTGGTCCTTAAAGTTTCGGAGTTTATGGGGTATGCCGGAAAATTCGAGTGGGACCCAACCAAACCGAATGGCCAGCCCCGCCGCCTGCTCGATGTTTCAAGGGCCGAAAGGCTTTTTGCATTTCGTGCAAAACTTCCCTTTGTAGAAGGACTTCGAAAAACAATCGATTGGTATGAGCATTCCTACAAAAATTCCCACTGAAGAATCCCTGTCCCGAGAAGAGGGGGAGTCTGTATTGGCTCAACCTTTATCGGTCGAACGAAAGGATTTCCTTCGTTTTTGCCGCTTTATGATTCCTCCGGAAGCTTCCATTCTGTTCATCGGCGAAGAAAGCGAGGATTTACGGGGTGGGTTTCAATCGGGATCTTGTTTATGGGTGCGACCGGAGGAAACCAGAGATTTAAAAGAAAGCAGTAACACATTCGACTTTATCGTGATCGATCATTCCCTTTCCCTCATTTTCGACATCCAGGAAGTGCTTAGCCTATTGAGACAAAAAAGTCATCGGGGCACTCGTTTGGTGATCTTTAACTGGAATTATCTGTGGGCTCCTTTTTTTTCGCTGCTCAGCTTATTTAACAGAGCCAGAAAGGAAAGAATTCAAAACTGGCTTTCACCTTACGATATCCAGTGCCTGCTTCATTTGTCGGGGCATGAGTTGATTCGTCATGGTTTTCGGCTTCTTTTCCCGTTTAAAATCCCCGTGCTTACCGATTTCATCAATGTCTTCCTTGCAAAACTTCCTCTGATTAACCGTCTGTGTCTCACTCAATATTTTGTCGCACGGCCTTTAATTTCCCAACGGGACGAAAAACTTTCCGTCTCGGTAGTGGTGCCGGTCCGGAACGAAAAGGGAAATATTGAGACGGCAATTCAACGGATGCCACGTCTTGGGAGCGGGACGGAAATTATTTTCGTTGAAGGCCACTCTAAAGACGGGACTTGGGAGGAAATTTTGAGGATTCAGGAAAAATACGGACGAGAATGGAAAATGAAGGCCTTCCGGCAGAGAGGAGAGGGGAAGGGAGACGCTGTCAGAAGGGGATTTGAGGAGTCAACGGGGGATATCCTGATGATACTGGATGCCGACCTGACCGTCCCGCCGGAGGAACTTACAAAGTTTTATAACGCTATTGTGGAAGGACAGGGAGAAATGGTCATGGGGTCCCGGTTGGTTTATCCGCTCGAGAAAGATTCCATGAGATTTGTGAATATATTGGGGAATAAATTTTTCAGCCTTCTTCTCAGTTGGATTTTGGAGGTGCCTATTAAGGATACGCTTTGCGGAACAAAAGCCCTTTTACAGAAAAACTACAAGAAGGTTCAGGAGGGAAGGAAATTTTTCGGTGATTTTGATCCTTTTGGAGATTTTGATCTGATTTTCGGTGCCGCCAAACTTCACTTGAAAATTCTCGAGATCCCGATCCGTTACCGGGCACGCTCTTACGGGCAGACCAACATCCGCCGCTTTTTCCATGCCGGTCTTCTTTTTAAAATGAGTGCTTACGCTTTCTGTAAATTCAAAATAGTCTGAGGAAGACAGGATTCATAGATGCGACGGTGGATAAAAAGGGTGTTGTGGCCCGTGGGAAATTCAATGAATTTGCGGGCGACCTTGTCATAGCGGATATCTCGGTGCCTGATCGGTTGGAAAAAGGAACGGCCATCGGAGAGAGGTTAAAAAAGCTGGGTTTTGATTTTAATTCCCCATGGATTTGAACCTGGATCAGGAAAAGTTTGAGTCCTGCAAAGAACAAAAACCGGGATATCGGATTTGCGGCCGTTGCATTATGGATACGACCGTTTCCGGTGTGGTTTTTGATGAGAATGGCGAATGCAATTTCTGCAAGGTTCACGACGGACTCGAGGAACGGTATCCCTTGGACGCCAGGGGGAAGGAATCCCTAACCCTTCTCATGCAGCGGATTAAGCATCGAGGAAAACGCAGGAAGTATGACTGTATTATTGGAGTCAGCGGGGGGCGGGACAGCACGTATACCCTCTACCTGGCCAAAAAGGTTTATGGATTGAGGCCTTTGGCGGTTCATTTCAACGATGGGTTCGGGAATCCTGTCGCCGGAGAAAATATGATCCGGGCCACAGAAAAACTGGGCGTGGATTTGAGGACGATTACCTCCGATTGGAGGGAATCAAAGGATTTAAAGCTCTCATTCTTGAAGGCCTCCACCCCGGATCTGGAGCAGGGGACAGACGTTGGTATTGCCACTGCCCTTTACGGCCGGGCCGCCAGGGAAAACATCAAGTATATTTTTCTCGGCCGGTCGTTCAGAACCGAAGGGATTGCCCCGCTTTCATGGAATTACCTGGACGGGAAATATTTGAAGGCCGTCCATCGTTTGTTTGGAACCATCCCTCTCAGGAAGTGGACCCCCGACGATCCAGGATTCAACCTGACCGTGTTCCATATGTTTTATTACACCCTCTGGCGCCGACTTCGAGTGATATCGTTTCTCTATTATGTCAGGTATGTGATTTCCGAGGTCGAGAAGATTCTGGAAAGCGAGCTGGATTGGGTGTATCCGGGGGCGAAATATTTTGACGATCTCTATCAAAGCCTGATGACTTATATTCTTCGGGTGAAGTTCAAGATTGACCGGAGGCTTTATTTCTACTCTGCGTTAGTCCGTTCCGGACAAATGGAAAGGCCGGAAGCCCTTCGGCGTGTCAAAGAGGTCTATAGTATCGAAGATCCAAAGATCTTGGATCTTTGTGTGAAGCGGCTCGGCATCACCCGGACGGAGCTCAGCATGTTCTTATCTTTACCGCCGAAAACATTCCATGATTACCCCAATCATTACAGCCTGATAAAGAAACTCCGGCCTCTCGTAAGATTTTTAAGCCAAACCAATCTTCTGCCGGCGAGCGCCTACGACAAGTATTTTCACTGTGGAAATTAGTGAAGGGTTCCCATTTGAGATGGGGACTTTTGACGGAAGGACCACGCTGAATCTTTCGGCCAACAGCCCTGAGGATTCAGTCATCTTTACGATCGATCTTCCGAAAGGGCAAATGCCTTCAGCCCGGTTTGAACTGGAGGAGCGGGAAAAAGAGATGATTCAAAAAGAAGCGACGGGGCTGCGTTACTCGGGCCGGGCGGAGGCGGGGAAAATCGTCCAGCTTTACGGAGACACCGCCTCCTCGGGACCCATCTGGTGGCGCTTGTTCGGGATTGATCGTATAATGCCCCGTCATGCACAAGATGGCCCCGCAAAGCCTTGCCTTGCTAGTCCCTATTCCGGCTGAAATTGCCCTTTCCGGGGAGGCCTTCCGGCTTCTCCGGGACCAGGTTTATTTCATGGATGAAAAGATTGCCTCTGTCTCCTGTTCCTCCCATCAGATTGAGATCCATTTTTCAGAGCCTCCTTCTGATCCGGACAGCTTCAAGGAAAAGGTGGTGCGTCTGGCGCAGCGGACTTCACGTTCTTTTCAGAAAGCCGTTCCCCAGGTCGTGACCGAAGAAGAAGGAGAGCTTCTCAATCATTCAGATCCTTATCCTGTCCTGGCCCGGGACCGTCAGGTGATTGAAGTCGGGCCGGGTATTTATGTGTATCAGGGAGAATTTTTGAAATACCTTGAGGCGCTCGACCGCATTTTCCATCAGGCGGCTCTCGGAAGAGGTGCCGCTGAGCAAGGCGTTCCTACGACCGTTCCCGTAACGAGCCTGGTTCAAAATGGCTATGTAGCGGGTTTCCCACACCAGCTTTTTTTGGTTGGCTCCATTCATCATGATTTTGAACTCGTGGAAGGTTTGGCCGGAGACCCTCAAAAATATTTAAGTTCTGACGGCGCTTTGGAGGACGTTGCTTCTCATCACACCCGGCTTTTGTCTCCCACGGTTTGTTATCACACGTTTGAAAGCCTGCGTGGACAAACCCTTGAGAAGGAAACTTCCCTTTTTACGGCGCTCGGGCGCTGTCACCGGAACGAAGGGGCGGGCGTCGGCGGCCTTCACCGCCTCCAGACCTTTACCATGCGGGAAATCATTTATTTCGGGTCACAGGATTTTGTCGAAGCGGAGAGGACCTGGACGCTGGATCATTTGAAGGCGCTCTTCCATCAGTGGAAGCTGAAATATCGTGTCATCACAGCGAGCGACGCCTTTTTTGCCGGAGGATCGGAAAAGCGGCGGGCCTATCAGACGGTTTTCAAGCTGAAATATGAAATGCAGCTTTATCTGCCGCACGCCGAAGACTGGCTTGCGGTCGCTTCCTTCAATCATCATCAGGAGACTTTAACAGAAGCGTATCAAATCAGGAGAAAATCATGCGAGCCGATTTTTTCCGGCTGCACCGGATATGGCTATGAACGCCTGGCCTATGCCCTTTATGCGCAGAAAGGGATGGAAAGGTCCGCCTGGCCCCAAGGATTGAGAGATGAATCCTGCGGCCGTTGACCCGAAACTCCTTAATCTTTTGTGCCGGGTTCTGGGCAAAGAGCACCGCCCCAGGATTAGCTTGGAGACTCGCATGGAAGATATTGAGAACTGGGACTCCCTCACTTTCATTGATATTGTCCTGGCCGTAGAAGAAGAGTTTGGTCTGAAAATTTCTCCCGAACTTGCCCAAGAGATGGTGAGCGTCGAGGCCATTCAAAAAATCATTCGGGAAAAGCATCCGGTCTCAACGTAAGATCCGCCTTGGACGCTCGAACGACTTTCCGAGTGATTAATAATAGTGCGGTCTTCATCGGCGGGAACGTCGTTTCCCGGCTTCTCAAGTTTATCACTGCCCTTTGGATTGTCCGTTCCCTGTCGGGGGAGGCGTATGGCCAATTCAGCTTTGTTTACGTCTATCTTTCCTTTTTCGAAATCCTCGTTCAGTTTGGTTCCAATGCCATCCTTACAAAGGAAGTGACTCAGAAGCCCGAGGAAGCGTCCCGGATCCTGGGCAACGCCCTTCTTTTTCGCCTGATTTTTTGTTTCCTGGCCCTTCCTGTCGCCTGGGCGCTCATTCGATGGTTGGGTTATCCGATGGAGGTCCGGCAGGGAGTGGTCTTGGCGAGTTTTCAGCTTTTCCTGACCCTGCAGGCGGCGCTTGAGACCATTTACCGGGTCCAGCTCAAGGTGATTTACCCGGCCGTTTGGAATCTGATTCGTAATCTCTTAAACCTCGGATTTGTAGCGGCGGCAGTTTTTCTCAAGCCTGCCATCCTATCCTTCATCTTGGCCTATCTCGCCAGCGGATTTCTGGCCCTGGGCGGATTCGCCTTTTATACCCGGCGCTTTATCCGTCTCGAGTTCCGCCCTGACCCGGCGTTGATCTGGAGACTCCTCGGTCAGTCGGCGCCGCTTCTTGCCTCCAGCTACCTGACGCTCCTTTATTACCGGATCGATGTCTTCATGCTGTCAAAGATGAAAAGTTTCCTTGACGTGGGTTACTACAGTGTGGCGGTCCGCCTGACGGAAGCCCTCGATATCATCGCAACTGCGCTTTTGGTCTCCCTTTTCCCGCTTCTGTCACGTTACATTAAAGAAGACCGTATCTCTTTCGAGAGAACGGTCTCGAGGGGATTCAAGTTGCTGCTTCTTCTCGGGCTGCCGATCGCCATGGGGGGCAACCTCGTAGCCTCCGAGCTTACGGTTTTCCTTTTTGGCGCCGCTTACGCCCCCTCGGCCGTGACGCTCAGGATCCTTCTCTGGTATAACTTGTTTGCGTTTCTCGGCTGCCTTCTTGCCAATCTCTTGATTGCCGGCGGGAGACAAATGGCGGATGCCTGGATCTCCCTGGCGCAGGTGATTGCCAACATCGGTCTCAATTTAATTTTGATCCCCCGTTACAGTTATAATGGTGCGGCTGTTGCAACCGTCATCGGGGCTTTTGTGGGGGTGGCGTTTACTTTCTTTTATGCCGTTCGGGATCCCCGGATCCGTCTTCCCATCCCGTGGCCCGAAGCGGGGCAGGCAGCCCTCGTCAATGCGGTCTTCCTGGCGATCTTTGCGGGGTGGAGGTCTCTTACCCATCTGCCGGTATTGCTGGATATCCTTTTGGGGGTCGCCATCTACGGCCTCTTGCTTTTGGCCTTTCGAATTCTCAGGTGGCAACAGGCAACGAGTTATCTTTCTCACTGGAGGAAAGGTGGTTAGGAAAATCCGTTTTGTTAAAGAATATTGTCTGGCCCTGGCGTGCATGATCTATGTCTTTGTTTTTGGCTTCTTCGTCCGCCGGAACCGGGTCTTGATCTCTTCGATCCTGAGGCATTTCGGGCTCGAACCCAAGGCCCGGCCGGAGGTGAGGCCGTTACTTCCCCAGATCGAGGTTTCTGAAATCTTGAAAAAGGATCACCCCATCCGGATCACGGAACCTCTTTTCCGGCAGGGGAGCACGACCTTGATCGAGCTTTGGGTGATCGATCAGCTGGTGAAGGAATTCAATCCGGAGGCCCTGTTTGAGATGGGGACACTGGACGGGCGGACGACCTTGAATCTGGCGGCGAATTCCAATGAACAGGCGAAAATTTATACTCTGGATCTGCCCCGTGAGCAGATCCATGCCACCAAATTTAAACTGGAAAAAATCGAACGCTGGACAGCCGACAAAGCCCGGTCCGGCAGCCAATTTTTTGGCAAACCCGAAGCCCAGAAAATCACTCAACTCTACGGGGATACCGCCACTTTTGATTTCAGCCCCTACTTTAACCGGATGGATTTCGTTTTCGTGGATGCCTCCCATGCTTACGAGTATGTCGTGAATGATTCGCTCATTGCCTTGAGGCTTTTAAAGAACGGAAAGGGGATCATCCTGTGGGACGATTACCACGGTTGCCCGGGTGTGACTCAAGCCTTGAATGAATTTCACAAAACCCGTCCCGAATTTAAACCGCTACGCTGGATCCGGGGGACGGAACTGGCCTACCGGGCCTGTTTCTAGGAGAGCTGCCTTGGCTCAAAAACAAAAAGTTGTTGTTGGCACCCTGACGTGGAACCAAAAAGAAAGGGTATTCCGCTGGTTCAAGTCGATTTCAAAGCTCGACTACCCCGGTCTTACCCTCGTGGTCGTGGACAACCACTCCACCGACGGCACGGTAGAGACGTTGAGACAAAGCTTTCCCGAGGCACACGTGATCCGCCACCGTGAAAATTTTGGTTTCGGCGAAGGGATCAACAGCCTATTCCGTTTTGCCTTCGAGGCCGGAGCAGACTATTTGTTCATCGTGGAAAATGACGGAGAACCGGACCCGGGGGTCCTGTCCTTATTGGTTGAGGCCTGTGAGAGAAATCCCAAGATCGGCGCTGCCTTTCCCCGGGTTTTTCATGCCGATAAAAGGGATCAAATCTGGCCCGTCCGTGGAACAACGCTGGAAGAAATAGGTTCGGAAATTACCCGTTCTCCCTTGGGGATTTGTTTGCTTCGAATGGAGGCCGTAAAGAAGGCAGGGTATCTCGATCCGGATTATTTTATTTTTTTTGACGACGCCGATTGGCTTTTGAGATTGTCTCAGGCAGGCTATGTGGAGCAGGCCGTTCCCGAAAGCCGGGCTTGGCATGGCCCCCCTAATGAGCGTTGCGACAATTCAACGACCCGCACTTATTATCAAACCCGTAACCGTCTTTATTTCGTCCAGAAACAGGCTTCACCGGAACGCTTTCTGAAGTTTTATTTCTCCACGTCTCTCCAGACCTTGTTCTGGACCCTTCCTACGTATCTTTTGAGAGGAAAGCAGGAGGCCTTTCGGGGAATGGTGTGGGGCTGGGTTGATTTCCTCAAAGGAAAACGGGGCCGGCGGGAATTTTCATTGATGAAGGAAAACGTGTTCGTCCGGAGAGGACGAAAGATTTTGGATGGCTGTTCTGCCGTGAGGAGGAAAATCCGGTTTTGGCTCAAACGGGGGACGGGAAACCGTCTCAAGATCCGGGTGCGGGTCGATTGGAATATCGGCGATGAAGTGATTGCGTCCCCGGTCTATCAAGGTTTAAAAGAAAAATATCCCCACTCGGCGATCGATGCCGAGGTCCGTTACCCCGAACTTGTCCAAGGCAACCCCTTTGTGGATTCAATAAACGCAGGGAACCGTTTTGATCCCGATCTGGTTGTGAATCTCCATCAAGAGGTGAGAAACCGGCCGAGGGCGGATTATCTTTCCGGGTTTGCCGGCCTTGATCGCTGGTCCCTCCCGAAAGTTTATGTGAAGGACGAGGAGATTCGACAGGTCAGAAAGAAATGGTTTTCAGGGAACTCGGACCTCCGGATCGTGCTTTGCCCCGAAGTGGGATGGCTTGCCAAAAGGTGGCCGAGAGAAAATTGGATTCGTTTGGCCGAATACTTTATTAAGACTCATCGGGCAGAGGTCTGGGTGAGCGGCAAAGACGGCCGGCCCCTTCCTGTCGGAATCAATCTCATCGGACAAACCACTTTGCGGGAAATGGTAGCGCTCCTCACCGAGTGCCATCTTTTTGTAGGAAACGATTCGGGCCCCCTTTATTTGGCCGTGGCCGTGGGAGTGCCTGCCGTCGGACTCTACGGCCCCCTGGATCCCTCGCTTTTATATCCCGAACAGCCCCATTTTATTCCGATCTATTCGGAGCTAAAATGCCGGGGATGCTGGCCCGACGGCCGGATGAAGTATCCGGACCACTGTCCCAAGGTGGTGCCTGATTGTATGAGTTCGATTCCGCTTGAGCGGGTGATCGAGGCTGCGGAAAAACTGCTGGCCCTTAAAGCGAACATTGATGCCGCCAAAATTCAAAATTGATCTCAGCGAACGCCTGCTGAGGAAAGAAAAACTGGTTCTGGAACTGGGCTCGGGACCCGCCAAGCAAGAGGGGAGGATTGGGATTGACCGCCTCGACCTCCCGGGTGTGGACATTGTGGCCGACGTGAACGAGGGCTTTCCCTACCTGCCGGACAATTCGGTCGATGAAATCCATTCAAAGAGCCTGTTTGAACACGTGGAAAATCTTGAGTTTTTCATGCGGGAGATTGTCCGGGTCCTGAAGCCCGGCGGGAAAAATTATCTTTTCGTCCCCCATTTTTCCAACCCCTACTATTATTCCGATTATACCCACACCCGTTTCATGGGGCTTTATACCTTTTACTATTTTGCGGAGGAGAAAAACCAGCTCAAGCGGAAAGTGCCGAATTTTTATACGGACGTCCGTATCCGCATCCTGTCGCAGCGCCTCATTTTCCAGTCCACCTTCCACGGCGTCAATTTTCTGAAGAAGCTTTTTGAGAAATTTATCAACCTGAATACCTGGCTTCAGGAATTTTATGAGGAAAATCTTTGTTATTTCATTCCCTGTTACGGGATGGAAATCGTCTTCACACCCCAGAAGAAAGGAGTGTTTCAATGAAGTGGTTTGTGATCGCCTATCTGGACCCCGGGAGCGGGAGTTATCTCCTCCAGCTTCTCATTGCGGGGCTCCTCGCCGCCTCGTTTACCGTTAAATCTTTTTGGAGAAACCTGGCCGGATTTTTTACCCGTCTCTTTTCCAAAAACAGAAGAGATGGAAAAACTCTCGGCTGATCAAAAAGAAGCGGGGTCCTTTCGTGACCCCAGCGGCTTTCTTTTTTACCGGAACGGCGCTCTTTTTCGCCAGGTCAACCTTTCCTATAAAGAGGATTACGACTGCCTGATCCGGTCCGGGCTTTATCAGAAGCTTGCGGAGAGGGGACTTTTGATTCCCCATGAGGAGACCGAGGAGAAGGGTTTGCAGGGTCCGGTTTACAAGGTCATGCGGCCGGAACAGATCGCTTTCATTTCCTATCCTTTTGAATGGGGCTTCAGCCAGCTGAAGGATGCGGCGCTCTTGACGCTTGAGGTCCAGAAAACGGCGCTTGAACACAAAATGTCTTTGAAGGACGCCAACGCCTTCAATATCCAGTTCCGGACCGGCCGGCCGGTCTTGATTGACACGCTTTCTTTTAAGACCTATGAAGAAGGCCGTCCGTGGGTCGCTTACCGCCAGTTCTGCCAGCACTTTTTGGCGCCGCTTGCCCTCATGAGCTATCGGGACATCCGCTTGAATCAATTGGGCCGGGTTTATCTTGACGGGATACCCCTGGATCTGGCAAGCCGCCTGCTTCCCTGGCGCTCCCGGCTTGATTTCGGGCTTTTGATTCATCTCCACCTGCACGCCAGGAGCCAGCAGCGCTTTGCGGACCGGCCCATTAAAGAAGAGACCGGAAAGTTTTCACGCCTTGCCTTTCTTGGCTTGATCGAGAGCCTTGAGAAGGCGGTCCGCCGGCTGAATTGGAAACCGGGCAGGACCGAATGGGGAGATTACTATCAAGCTACGAATTATTCCGAGCCGGCGTTTGAACACAAAAAAGATCTTGTGGCTGATTTTCTAAGTCAGGCGAAACCGGCTTCCGTTTGGGACCTGGGGGCCAATACCGGTTTTTTCAGCCGGATTTCAGGAGAGCGGGGTATCCCGACCGTGGCCTGGGATATCGATCCTCTGGCTGTGGAGAAAAATTACCTCGAATGCCGAGGCAGGGCCGAAAAAAATGTCCTTCCCCTTTTATTGGATTTGGGCAATCCGACGCCGGCTCTGGGATGGGGGCATGAGGAGAGGCGGTCTTTTGCCCAAAGGGGGCCGGCGGACCTTGTTTTGGCCCTCGCCCTGGTTCATCATCTGGCCATTTCGAACCATCTTCCTCTGGAAAGAATTGCCGGGTTTTTCGCCCGGCTGTCACGGTTTCTCGTGATTGAATTCGTTCCAAAATCAGACAGTCAGGTGAAGCGCCTTTTTCTCTCAAGGGACGACATTTTTCCGCATTACGATCGTGCCTCCTTTGAGGCGGCCTTCAGCCGTTACTTTGCGATCGAAAAAGCCGCACCGGTCCGGCAGAGCGAACGGATTTTGTATCTCATGCGGACCCTCCAAACGCCGCTTCTCTAGAAATCGATCATTTCGTAGGGATAGTATTTCCGGGCCCGCTGGTCTTGGGAGGCGAGATAAATCTTATGGAATTTTTCGGGCGGGGTTGCCTCAAGCGGGGTGAAAGGGACTGCTTCGAAGAGGACCGTGGCGGCGGGAATCTTCTCTTGAACGTAGCCGGCGGCCCAACCCGGTTTTTTGACGGCCAAAAAATTTGAAAAAAGTTCCACCAGGTCACGGGCGGTTACGTCATTGAGGGTCACGAGCCGTTCTTTTTGCTCTTCGTAGAGCATCTGGGTGTAAATTCTTGAGCCGTGGTCACCAAAAATGAGAATCACGGCATTTTCAAAAATTCCCTCCCGCTTCATCCCTTCAAAGAATTCAGCCAGCTTCTTGTGGGTGCACGCCATCTGCTCCAGATAATCCGCCTGTTTCTCCTTGCGAAGCGGTTCCAAATCTCCCTTTCCTGAAAGGTAACGTTGGTTCCATTTTCCGACGGGCTTGACCCGGCACTCCGGATCGAAGACATGGGGACTGTGAGGGAGGAGGAGGTGGGCGAAGAAGACGGCTCCTCCCTTTTCTTGAGAAAGGTCCTTCTGGACCCTTTCCAAAACTCCAAAGACCGGGAAGGGCTCCACATGGCCCCAGGGGATCATTTTCCAGCGGGAAGAGGCGGCCCAGAAGATTTTTTCAAGCACCACACTTTGATGGGCTTCCATAAAGGCCGAGAGCATGACCAGTGCCTTTTCGTAAAACGGCAGATCGGCCGATTTCAGGAAACCGACGGAGTTGTGCTTGTATTGATAACACTGCCGGTAAAGCGGCTTGAGCGGCTTGCAAAATTCCACATAACTGCTTTGGTAGAGGTTCAGGGCGTAACCTTCTTCGTGAAACTTTTCAAGGAGCCGGTTTGACGCCGGCGGGTGCGTCATGCCGTCTCTCCAAATAAAGTGGTTAAGGAGGCTCGGGATGGAATAATGGGTTTGGAAATAATTGGTGTAGGAGCGGCCGTATAACCTGAAACCATTGCGGACGTAATCAGCGATCAGGGTTTCTTTAAGGACTTTTGCCTGATCGCTGATGAGCGGGATTCCTTCGATACCCACGTGTTCGTCGAGGATCAGGATGACGACCGGCGGTTTGGACGGGGCCCGGGAGGCCTGATTTTCATTCCGGTCCACCCGGATGAGCGGTTCGGGAAGCAGTAGGAATTTTACGACGGTTGTGATAAACATAACGGAAAATCCCACGAGAAGAATGCGTGCGATCTTCCTTCTGAGAAGGCCGGCCAAGACAAGAAGGGGAAGCGTAAAGACCCCATCGGTGAGGAGGAGGGTGATCACGGGTCCCCAGGGGGCAGGGGGAAGGGCCGCCCCGGCTTTTTGTAGAAATGATTGGACAAAGGGAATGGGAAATCGGGGAAGAAACGTGATTGGGTCAGCGAACCCGATGCTTAAATCAAAGAAAAGGGCGGCAAGGAGGCCATGAAAAATCCAGGCTTGGCCCATTTTTCGGAAGACGGCCCAAAAGGGAAAAAGAAGCATTGCCAGGAGCAGGATGAAAAGTGCGGTCTCGGGTGAAAAGACAGGGTAGGCGTTGAAAAGCAGGAAATTCGTCCCTGCGAGAAGCGAGAAGGAAAGAATGACAGCCAAATCGGTCCGCATCGGAGAGGTATGTTAGCACATCTCGTCCGCCTGTTGGGGCCTCGAAGCACCCGGGCAGGTCTTCCGGAAGGCAGGCTCGAGGAAATTTCCCGGGAGGTTTTCAAGCTCTCCTCATCGCCCTTTTTCTCATTCCGCCCCGGCCTTGAAGTCACAACCGTCCTTGTCCTTGAAAAAGGAGGAAAAAGGCCGGCGGGTGTCTTGAAAGTGGGAAGGGAAGGGGCCCGTGAAAGCCTGGCTCGGGAATTTGAAATCCTTTCTCATGTTTACCGAACCGGCTCTCCTTCGTTTTCGCAGACGATTCCGGCCCCTCTCAAGCTTCAGGAAATGGAGGGGGCCGCCGTGCTGGCCCTGGGTTTTCTTGAGGGCCGGAAGGAAAAAAGACCGGATTTCGAAAAGGTCCTCTCCTGGATCAGTGAACTTGGGAGCATTCCCGTCCCGTCCGGCAAGAAGAAAATATCCCGCTTTGTCGAAGCCCGGGAGAGGATCAAGAAACTGGCTGTTCGTCACGGGATCGACGGGGCGATTATTGACATCGTTGATCGGACACAAAAATTTGACGATCCTGACGTAGACGCCAGGATTCCAACGCTTGTCACGCATCGGGACCTTGCACCAACAAACCTCCTCTTTTCAAATGGCGAGGTCCGTGTGGTTGACTGGGGAAATGCCCATTACGGCTGGCCGCTCACGGATTGGGTCCGCTTTGCCTGCAATTTCGATTCCGTGCCTGATTTATTTTCAGGCCGTTCTGAGAGGTGCAGGGTTTTCTTTCAAGGGCTCCTCCGCCTTGCCGGAGAGCGTTCGGTTCCCCAGGAATGGGTTGCGCCCCTGGTCCTCCTAGGCGTCTTTGATTATCTTTCGAGTTTTTATTTTGGAAAAGCAGGGGACTGGGAGAAAAAATACGGCTTTATTCTGAAAGAGAGCGGCTGGTTGACTCTGCTTTCTGACCGATAAGACCACACGATTGATTTAGCCGATCAGACCCCGGTCGAGGGCACTTGCAATATCCCGAATCCTAAAGAGATAGATTTTTTCAGTGTCCGGATCCCGGGCCATCCGAAGCGATTTCTCAAGGCCGTAAAGATCGAGAAGGTAGGCAAAGGAATGCCCGACGGGATTTTGGAAAACAGCGACGGGGGCAAGCTTACCGATGAGGGATTTTGTGAAAGTCATTCCGTATTTTGAATAAAGTGTGCAATGGTCCACGACCAGATATTCGATTCCCAGGGGTTCCGCTTTTTCAATGAGCTCCTGAAAACCCTGAGGCTGAAAATAGTTCACCCGGCCCAAGTAAAATCGCCACACGGGTTCGGTTTCCAAAACCAGGAATTTTTCCTTTCCGGTCTGAGAAATGTATTGAGCCGCCGCTGGATAACCCGAACGGGTCATGCCGGTATGGAAATGACGTGGCAAGGCCTGGAGAAACAGGATGAAGACGGCAAGAAAGGCCACTAAGAATGAGTATTTCGAAAACAAGCGCCATCGAGCTAGCAATTTTCGGTGCAGACTCGAAAGTAACTGACCCACACAGAGAGCAGCAACCGGAATTAAGATAGCCGTCGTGCGTGGAAGGGCGATACCTCCGTATTTCATGCATGAAAAATAGAGGAAGGGGACCCACGAGAAAAAGAGGAGCACAAGATCTTCTGGACGACGTTTGCGGAAAAATCGCCCAAGGAGAAATAGCCACGCCAGACCGACCAAGATGGGAAAAACCGGGCCGTTGACCAGCCAATATTGCCGGGTCATCTCACCCACGTCACGAAACCAAATAAGGTTTAAGCGCTCGAGAGATCGCTCTCCTAGCTGAGACCAGTAGTCACGAAAGGGGAGCGGTCCCGCTGTCATTCGGACGACGACGTAGGGAATTTGAAACAGAATGATCGGTGTCAGGAAACCAGCCGCCACAAGCCCGATTCGTTCAACCAGCAGTTTTAATTTCCAGTGCTTCAACCGGGAAATGATTATCTCCAGGGTCGAGAGCAGAACGGCCGGATAAATACCCCGCCACTGGGCGCAGGTAAAGCCATAACCAAAGGCCACGCCGATCCAGAACCGGGCGGCGGTTGAGCAAGCCCAAAAACGGGTGTATAAGAAAATCCCCAGTAAGAAGAAAACGGAGAACACTTGGTCAGACAAACCCGCCCGGCAATAGAGGAGATAAAAGGTCGAAGAGGCCAGCGCTGCCACCGAATACAACCCCGCTAAAGGATTGCTGATATTTCGAGCGATGAAGAAAACCAAAATCAGTCCCAGGATTCCCGCCGTGGCATTGACTTTGGCCGCCAGGCTGTCAGGGTATCCTTGGATCAAGCTGGCCAGCGACAGAACGAAACTATAGCCTGCCTTGCCGGTGTGAAGAGGCACGCCCTGCGTGTGAGATTTTAGGTGGTCCCAAACGTCTGTTTTTTTGTCCTTTAATTCTCTGAGGCGGGGGAGAATCTGAACACTTTCACTGATAAATTTAGCTTCTAAAAGATTCATGCCCGAATCATGGAACAAAAGCCCCTGTTCCTCCAAACCGTGAAATGCGACGATGGAAAAGACCGTGATGATTCCGATTGCCAGGAAGAGGAATGATTTTTTCAATTGGTGCTTTGCTTGGAAACGAGGGTGGAATGCCTTCGGAGAAAAAGCCGACGGCGTTTAAAATGCGTAAATCCCAAAAGACAGATTTGGGTCAAGAAAAGGGTGCTGTGTTTCATTCCTTCTGCCGGCCTGGAGTTTTGGAGAACGTTGTAGCATAAAGAGTGTAAAAAAGGGGGTCAAGACTTGATTTGTGATTGACGCCGTTTATCCAAAATTTCCCTTAATTTTCAACAATCTCTGCTATAATTTAGCTCCTAATCGCATGAATGAGATCGTAACCTTAGAATCTGTATGACGATACCTTGAAATGGGAAACCCATGAAAATTCTCATTACGGGAGGAGGCGGTTTTATCGGGAGTCATCTTTCAGAGGCTCTTTTGGCAAAAGATTGGGACGTTACGATCCTCGATAATCTTTCCACAGGGCGGCTTGAGAATGTCGCCCACCTCCAGACCCACCCCCGCTTCCATATCGTGGTGGGTGATATCCTCAATGAGTTCCTTGTCGACAAGCTCGTTGAGCGGGCCGATCTGGTTTTCCACCTCGCCGCTGCGGTGGGGGTCGAGTTGATCGTCAAGGATCCCCTTCGGTCCCTTACGACCAATATCCGGGGGAGCGAGACCGTCCTCGAAGCCGTTTACCGTTATCACCGCAAGATCCTGATTACCTCCACCTCCGAAATTTACGGCAAAAATACGAGCAGCGCCTTGAAGGAGGAGGACGACCGCATTCTGGGGTCTCCCCTAAAGTCCCGGTGGAGTTACTCCACCTCGAAGGCCGTCGATGAGATCCTTGCCTATGTCTACTGGAAAGAGAAGAAGGTGCCGACGGTGATTGTCCGCTTGTTTAACACGGTCGGACCCCGTCAGACCGGCTATTACGGAATGGTGATTCCCCGCTTTGTGGAGCAGGCCCTGAAGGGCGAAAATGTGACCGTCTTCGGCACGGGTGAACAGCGCCGCTGCTTTCTTTATGTCAAGGACGCCGTGGACGGCATGATCCGTCTGATGGAACACCCGCAGGCGGTGGGGAACGTATTTAATTTGGGCAATCAAACTGAGATTTCGATCAACCAGCTTGCGGAAAAGATCATCCGTCTGACCCGGAGCTCCTCCCAGATCGTCCATATTCCATATAATGAGGCCTATGAAGAGGGCTTCGAAGACATGGAAAGGCGGGTCCCGGACACTGCCAAGGCTTTCAATCTGGTGGGTTTCAAGCCGACGGTCGGACTGGAAGAAATCCTGAGAATGGTGATTGCCGAATTTTCTGCCAGGTTCTCATCTGCAGGCGCTGCCCCGGTTGGACGATAGCCCGTCCCGTTTACGGGTTCTCTTTTTAACGCTTTATCCGGAGACCCTGCCTTCGAGCCGGCTCCGGGTTTATCAATATCTTCCTTCTTTGGCGGCTCAGGGGATCGAAGCCGAAGTCATGCCGGCCCTGACCGAACCCTTTTTTTCCCGGGCCTATTATTCAAAGTCGAAATGGATGGGCCTCTTACAATACAGCACTGAATTCCTGAGGGCCCTTGAGAGGATTTTGAAGAGCAGGGGACGGGACCTGGTTTTCGTCCAGAAAGGAATTTCGCTGGTGAATTTTGCCGGTCTTGACCGCCTGCTGGAGCTTTCCCGAAAAAGCCTGGCCGTGATCGCCGGCAATAGTTACCTCAAAAATCTGGCATTGCAATACAATCGCCGGGTCTACGTCGTGCCGACACCCGTGGACACCGATCGCATTTTTCCGGACGAACGCCGGATGCGGGATTCAAATGAGGAGATCGTGATCGGTTGGCTTGGAACGGGCGCCGGCCTGGAGTATTTCTCACTTGTGAAAGAGGCCCTGCAGAAAATTTCTGACCGGTATCGTGTGCAGCTCCGGTTGGTGACCCTTTTGACGGGGCCGCCCTACGCCCTTGACGGCGTAAAAGTCGAGACGGTGAATTGGGAGCTTAAGAATGAGTCGAAGGACATGAATCAGTTCGATATTGCCATCAACCCCCTTTTCGACGCACCCTGGGAACGTGGGAAATGCAGCCTGAAACTCCTTCAATACATGGCCGCAGGCCTCGCCACGGTTTCGTCTCGTGCCGGCATGAATTGCGAAGTCGTCGAGGAGGGCGTGGATGGTTTCCTGGCCCAGGGAACGGATGAATGGGCCGCCAAGCTTTCCCGTTTGATTGAGGACCCCGGCTTGAGAAAACGAATGGGCCAGGCGGCCCGGGAAAAGGTCGTGCGGGATTTTTCGTTGAAGAAGACGGCGGTTTCACTGGCCCAGATTCTGAAGGAAGCGGCCCGCTCATGAACCAGCCGGTCATCCGGTATGTTTTTCCCACGATGAATTTGGGAGGGGCGGAGAAGCATGTGATTTCTCTGGCATCCGGTCTTCGGGAAAGGGGATTTGACACGGGGATTGTCACCCTTTTTGAAGAAGGGGCGTTGGCAGACTCGATTCGAGAGAACGGATTGCCGTTTGTTTGCCTGAGGCAGAAATCAGGCTGGGGTCCCGCAACTTTTTTCCGAATCTCTCGATGGATCCGGAGTGCCCGGCCCGACGTCCTTCACACCTATCTTTTCGGTTTTCACTTCTTCGTGGGGCTGCCTGCCCGGGTCCTGAAGGTCCCCATTTTAATTTCTTCCAGGAGGGAACTGGCTCAGTGGAAGAAAAGGAGGCACCGATGGCTTGAAAATTGGGGCAACAGGTTTGTGGACCGGGTCGTCTGCTGTTCTGAGGCTGCCAAAAAGTGGACGGTTCAGAATGAGCAAATTGATCCGGATAAGGTTTTGACCCTCCACAACGGTGTGGATTTGAGGCAATTTGACGGGGCCGTGAGGGAGTCGAAGATCCGGCTGGAATTCCGAATCCCCATTGGAGCCCCGCTCATTGGGACCGTGGCCAACTTTTCCTATGAAAAGGGTTACCCCTATTTGCTGGAGGCCGTGCGCCGGATTCACGAGAGGAGACCGGACGCCTGGTTTTTATTTGTCGGGTCCGGCCGGTTTGAGCAAGAGATTAAAGCCCAAGCTCAGGCGGGAAGTGTTGGGAAGAGAATCATTTTTGCCGGCCAGCGCCCGGATATTCCGGAAATCTTGAGGGGGCTCGATATTTTTGTGCTGGCGTCGCTCATTGAAGGTTTCCCCAATGTTTTGCTGGAAGCCATGGCCATGGCAAAACCGGTGGTGGCAACAGCCGTGGGAGGGATCCCGGAATTGATTACCTCAGACAAGGAAGGTCTCCTGGTTCCCGCACGGGACGGGAAAAGCCTGGCAGAAGCGATTCTGGGCCTTCTCGGGAATCCCGAAAAAGCCTCTCGATTGGGTCAAGAGGCGCTTCAAAAAATCAAGAACCGGTTTTCCATCGAGCGGATGGTGGATGATTACGACAAGCTCTACCGAACCCTGAGGGAGGAGAAAATCACTTCTCGGAACAAGGCAAGGAATTCCATGGTGGAAATATGTGCGGAATAGCCGGAATCGTTCAGCCTGAGAATCAGGGAGCCGTGGATCCCGGGATTCTTCGGCGGATGAACGAGTCGCAGAGACACCGGGGACCGGATGACGAGGGGTATTACCTGAAGGGCCCTGTGGGGCTTGCGATGCGGCGGCTCAAGATTATCGATCTGGAGGGCGGTCACCAGCCTCTTGCCAACGAGACAGAAGATGTCTGGACCGTCTTCAACGGTGAAATCTACAACTTTCGTGAGCTGCGGGATGAACTCATTACAAAAGGCCACCGGTTTCACACGGCGACGGATACAGAAGTGATCGTGCACCTCTATGAAGAGGAAGGGGAGGACTTTGTCGGCCGGCTTCGAGGTATGTTCGCCATTGCCCTGTGGGACGAAAAGGCCCAAAAACTTCTTTTGATCCGTGACCGCATCGGAATCAAACCGTTGCATTATTGGTTCCAAGGCGGCACGCTTGCCTTTGCTTCAGAGATCAAGGCCCTCCTGGAGTGTCCGGCCGTCGGGCGTGAACTTTCCTTGACGGCCCTGAACGATTACTTGAGTTTTCTCTACATCCCGGCTCCCCGGACGATTTATCAGGAGATCCAAAAACTCCCGCCGGGACATTGGGCCCGGTATCAACACGGAAAATTTGAGATCCGTCCTTACTGGGACTTTAACGGGGCGGTGGAGGCAGGGCGAAGCGAACACGAATGGATTGAGCTTTTGCGGGAGGCGCTTGAGGAATCGGTGCGGGCGCATTTGGTGAGCGATGTCCCGCTGGGGGCATTTTTAAGCGGAGGAATGGATTCGAGCACCGTGGTAGCCTGGATGTCCCGGACGGCTTCTGAACCGGTCAAAACTTATTCCATTGGATTCCCTGACTCCCGTTTCAATGAACTCCCTTACGCCCGCAAGGTGGCAAAACGATTTGAAACCGAACATCATGAGGAGATGGTCGAGGCCGGCGCCTTTGAGCTCTTGCCAAAAATCGTTTCTCTTTTCGACGAACCTTTTGCTGATTCCTCGGGGATTCCGACCTACCTGGTTTCAAGATTCGCCCGGAGTGACGTGACCGTGGCCCTTTCCGGCGACGGAGGAGACGAACTCTTTGGAGGTTATCTGTGGACCCAGAAGGAGATTTGGCTGGAGAGGTTTCGCCGCCTCCCTCCCTTTTTTGGAAAAGGGATGTCGCCGCTTTTCCTCAAGAAGGGTTATCGTCCGCTCAGGGAAAAAGGGTTTTGGAACGCCGTTCGGAGGTTTTATTACGATGCGGCGTTATCACCTGCAGAGAGCTATGCCCGGCGGGCCATGTGTTTTCAACCCTGGATGCTGGCCGAGCTTCTTCAGCCTTCGGTTCTCGAAGAATCGAGGGGGGAGGGAAGCCTGGATTTGATCCGCTCATTTTTTGAAAGGTCGGGCAGCCGGTCCCTCATCGACCAGTTCCTCTATCTGGACAGCAAAATCTATCTCCCCGACGACCTTTTGACCAAGGTGGACCGGATGAGCATGGCCCATTCCCTGGAGGTCAGGGTCCCGCTCCTTGACCACAAGCTGGCCGAGCTTGCCTTTTCCATGCCTCATTCGCTCAAGATGAAAAGCAGAACAACAAAATATATTTTGAAACAGGCAATGCGGGGCTTGCTTCCCCGGGGAATTTTAAGGCAGAGGAAACAGGGTTTTTCGATTCCTCTGGAACGCTGGTTTCGAAATGAACTTTATAGTTTCGCAAGAAAAATTCTGGTTGAAGACGAGCCGGTGAGCCGCCGGTATTTTCGTCTGGACTATGTTCGATGGCTTCTCGAGGCGCACCGGCGGGGAGCGCAAAATTTTGGAAGTCAGCTTTATGCGTTGGTGGTGTTTGAAATCTGGTGCCGCACGAACCTGAACCCCGAGGGAAGAGTTTCTTCCTTGAACCTCTCTTTAAAGGATTTAAGCCCATGAAACGTCCGAGCTTGTTCGACCTGTTTCTCATCCTGCTGGTTCTCCTGGCCGGCCTTTCGATTTACTTCAGCTTCGTCAAGCCCATCCGCTTTTCCCATCTCATTCAACGGGAAGGTGTCTCACGCTATGCCGAGGTGGAAATTCTCCTGCCGGATGATTTGAGCTGGATGGAGGACGTGCTTCCCGCCGCCGAGGAGTCCCGGAATGTCTTCGGGCAAATTGATTGGCAGGTCATTGGATTCGGGGAGGAGGCGTTGGGCGACAAGAAGATTACCAAGGCGACCGCAAAGGTTTTGATTGTGGAAGAAAGCTCGGGGATCCTGCGTTATGGAAAATACACCCTGGTCAAGGGCAACAAGATCTTTTTGATCAACGACCGGTATTTCATCGAGGGAAGGATTTTGGATTTCCGTCTCCTGGATGAAAAAATAAAAATCTGAAGGACCATGGAAGAAAAAAACATCCTTTCTCTCGGAAGAGGGTTGATGGCGGCCCTGCTATTGTCCTGCGTTTTCGTGCCTCGGATTTCGGTGGGAACCCTCGGCGGCTTTTACTCGATCGATTTACGGATCGATGATATTTTGGCCGCCCTATTGGCCTTGCTGGGCTGGGGCCTCTGGGCCAAAGGGGCGGTCCGTCCCGCCTTCTCCTTCATTGTAACGGCGTTCCTTGGTTTTTTGATTGTTGCCGAGATTTCGATCTTTAACGGTCTCTTGTTCAGGACGATCGACAAGCCCCTCGTCAGCTTTCTTTATCTTGTGAAATGGTTCGAATACTTTCTGGTTTTTGTGCTGGCCGGCGCATTCATCAGGACCCCCCAGGACTCCCGTTTCTTGCTGCGGGCCTTTTTCCTCCTCGGGATCGCCGTGGCTGCTTACGGCTACTGGGAATATTTTTCGCCCACGGCGAAGGCGGTCTATCCGAATTATTACCGCCTCTTTGAACGGCCGCCCTTCCAGGGCGATGCCAATCACATCGGAGGCTTGCTGGTGCTGTGGATGGGGTTCGTGACGGGATTGTTTCTAAAGTCGCCCAGCCGTTTTTGGAGCGGGATCTTCCTGGCCGCCCTCCTTTTTGCGTTTTTCCCACTCATTTGGACTTACTCTCGAAAGAGCTATTTTTCACTGGCCGGCATCTTTGCTTTTGGGTTGCTTTTTTTAGGCGGGCGGAAGAGATTGGTTTTCATGGCTTGTGTCTTTGTCCTCCTGGGGCTTTTGCTTCCCACTCGGTTGGCGGAAAGACTTTTGGATTTGGGCGAGGCGTTTACATCCACTGACCCCTTCCATTCTTCCGTGGCCGGGGATTGGTCCATGTGGAAACGGGCCCTCTGGAACTTTGACCGGTTTTGGCTGTTCGGATCGGGTTGGGGTTCCCGGCACCGGCTTTTCTACGAGTCGCAGTATGTCCTGGTCCTGGCCGAAACGGGTTTGCTGGGGCTTTCGGCGTTCCTCGTGCTTTGCGGTGCGCTCGTGCGTCAATGGGTCTCGCTTCGGCCTCACAAAAACGGGGGAGAGGCTCAAGGGACGGCAGCGGGCTGGCTTTTGGCTTTTGTCGGCATTTTGATTCACAACTTTTCGTGTGTCAGCTGGACCGTGGCAAAGATTGCCATTCCCTTCTGGCTCCTTACCGCCGTGGCCTTTCGGCATCTTCATGAACTCAAACAAAACGCAGGCTGAGAATAAGGTTCATCCGAACCGGGTGCTCCGGACTTCGCTGATGATCTTTCTCTTTCTGGTGGCGGCGAAGCTGATGAATTTTTTCAAGAAGATCCTGATCGGCCGATTGTTTGGAGTCTCCTGGGTGGCCGACTCATTTTTTGCGGCCAGCTATCTGCCGTATTATCTGGCCATTTTCTTCGAGGGAATCCTCTTCCTCGGGTTCCTTCCGATCTTTTCGCAAGTCATGGCTGAAAAGAGCCGGGCCGAAGCGGATCATTTTGTCCGGGAGATGCTCGTGGCCGTCACTCTCTTGACAGGGGTGATAGCGGTGGCGGCATGCTGGAGTGCGCCGTGGGTCATCCGGGAGTTGGTGCCGGGCTTCTCGGCGGACGAGCAGAAATTAACCTCCTCCCTGTTTCAGATTTTAAGCTTGGTGGTTATTTTCATCAGTCTGAGCTCTTTTTTCAAAGCGCTGAACAGTTACTTTGAGCACTACGCTTATGCGGCGTCGTCCGGACTGGTGGACACGGCGGTGATGATCGGTATCACGCTGGTCAGTTGGAAGACCTGGGGTATTTTTGGGGCCGCTTGGGGGGCGGTCGCAGGCAGTCTGGCGGCGTTCGTGCAGCAGGCGGTTTATTTTTTCAAAAGGCATTCGCTGTCTCTGGCGAAGCCGTCCTTTCGGAATCACGGGCTGGAAAAACTGGTTTGGTTTCTGGTCCCCATGGGGATGATCTGGGGTCTTCAACAGATCCCCTTTTTGATCCTGAACCGGTTTGGCTCCGGGATGTGGGAAGGCACGATTTCCTCATTGAACATTTCGCAGACCTTGACCACCGTGCCGATGGGACTCGTGAGCCACACGGTCCTTTTCGCCATTTTTCCTTTGCTGGCAAAGCAGGCCGGCGACCTGGGCGGGGAAAATTTGAGGGAGACTTTTTTCCAGACGCTTCGAGGGGGGTTCTTGATCCTGGTGCCGGCGGGGTTTCTTTTGACCGCTTTGGCACGTCCCATCGCAGCGCTGTTCTTCACGGCCGGGGACGCCGGTTTGGAAGGCACGTCCCGGATTGCGAATTCCCTCGCCTGTTTTGGCTGGGCGACTTTTGCGCTCTACGCCGATCTTTTTATGACTCAGTCGCTCATTGCCGTCCGGAAGACCCTGCCGGCAATTTTTCTTTGCGGGACCCGGGCCCTTCTGACCTATTTCTTCTGTTACGTTTTTACTTCGTGGTGGGATTACCAGGGACTGGCCCTGGGGTTCTCGGCGGGGCTCGTGGTGAATTTTTTTATTTGTTTTCCTCTCTTCTTCCGTTTCTCTCCCCTGGTGGGCGGCTGGAAAAGCCTTTACGGGCATACCGCCCAACTTGCCCTGGCCTCCACCCCGGTTCTCCTGACGGCCTGGTGGATGAACCGTTGGCCCATTGACTCCTGGGCCGCTTCTTCGAAGGCCGTGGTCTTAGCGGCTATCGGCGCCGGCTTTCTCGTCGGAGGGGGGATTTATCTTTTCCTCTGCATGCTCCTCAGGGTGAAGGAGATCCATTCCGTTTTCCGGCCTTTGAAGGAAGGATGGATCCAAAAAAATTGGTGGTTCGCCAGTCAAAATGAGTAACACGGCTCAGGAAATCCAGGCCCGGGCGTGTCCGGTTTGTAACTCGTCACAGGCGGCGCTTCTCTTTGTCAAAGAAGATCGGTCTTTTGTTCAATGCCCCTCCTGCCGGTTGATCTATCAGGATCCGCTTCCTACGGTGGAAGAGAATCAGGACTTTTATCAGAAGGACTATTACGAAAAAATGAGGGAGCGAACCCCCCATATCCAGAAGGCCCGCCTTTTTCTTTACCGGAAGGCGCTTCGGGAATGCGGACGATACCGGCAGACGAGCCGGCTCCTTGACATTGGATCGGGATATGGCGATTTTCTCAAACTGGCGGAAGAAGAGGATTGGGAAACGTGGGGGATTGAACCTTCCTTCGAAGCCTCGAAGTCCGCCGGAGAGGAAGGGTTGAGGGTTCTGAATCAAACCGTCGAATCGGTCAATTTCCCTTCCGGCCATTTTGATGTGATTACCCTCTGGAATGTCATCGACTGCCTTCCCGAACCTGTGACGACCCTCGGAAAAATTTACGGTTGGCTGGCCCCCGGAGGTCTCCTCCTGATTCGGACCCCCAATGCTTTTTTCCACCGCCAAATCTTACGGATTTATTCCGCCTGCCGCCCCTTTTTGAAAAAGCTGGGGTGGCAGAAAGAGGCCTCCGTCTTTTTGAAGACCAACTATGAAAGAGAGACTTTGGACCGGCTCCTGTCGAAAGCGGGTTTTTCTGAAATCGAGATCCGTAACGGCGAGCCCACCCGGGGCGACCCTTACCGGCATTTTGCTTACGGCGGTTTTGTGAGTTTGGTGAAACGAGTGATTTACGGCCTGGCCCAGGGGATCGGCTTTTTGACGGGCCATCGGAGGCTGGCGGGGTCCACGCTCATGGTCAGGGCCGGCAAGGGAGGGCTCGAGGAGAGGCGGGGAAGCGGGGGGCTTCGGCTCCGGATTTTTGCCAAAAGCGCTGTCCTTCATGTCTTGGCGGTCCTGGGTTATCTCCTCGGCCTTCCGTTGTGGTCGAAGCGGCTGGGCAGGGATCGGGATCTCCGGATTCTGCTTTTCCACAGCATTGATCGGATGAAACAAGGGGATATGAATGTCCGGCCTGACCAATTCAAAAGTCAACTCGACCTCCTCGCCCGTCATTATTCTGTCCTTCCTCTTTCCGAGATGGTTCGGGGGATTTCGGAAGGCCCGGTTTCCGGCCGGCCTCCAGCAGCGATCACCTTCGATGACGGCTATGAGGACAACTTTCTTTCCGCCTACCCGATTCTGAAGAAGAAAAAGCTGCCGGCAGCAATTTTCCTTCTGACCGGCGAATCCCCGGCCGGCCGCCAGGCGAGCCATCTTTTTAAAAATTCTCCCGACGAAAACCGGCTTCTTCAATGGGATGAAGTGAGGGCCATGGCGGGCGGGGGAGTGACCTTCGGTTCGCACGGGACGAGTCATTCCCGCTTGAAGAATCTTTCTTCGGAACGCCTTGCGGAGGAAATTTCGGGTTCGAAGCAGAAGATCGAATCGGCGATTGGGGCACCCGTTCGATTCTTTTCCTATCCCTACGGCACTTCGGAAGATTTTGATGAGACGACGAAATCACGGGTGCGGGAGGCCGGTTACGAAGCGGCCTTTTCGGCGGCCTTCGGGACGAACCGGCGGGGGACAGACCGGTTTGCGTTGAAGAGGATTGGGATTGAGGCAAGTGACACGCTTTTTACCTTTCAGGCAAAACTCAACGGCGCCTTGGGACTCCTGGGTATTTTTAGTTTTCCGCCCCTCAGGCGTTTTATCCGCTGGCTCGACCGGTCTTTTCTCAAAGTTTCTCCGAGCGGTTCTATCGGTCATCGGCCGCTTCTTCTGGTCAGTGTCGATTTTCCGCCCCATACGGACGGAGTCAGCACCATCTCCCGGGAGCTGGCTTTGCGGATTGCACGCCGGGGACCCGGGGTGGTGGTGATCGGGCCGAGCGACCGTGGAGACCGGGAATTCGATCAAGGCGAGCCGTATCGGGTTTTTCGGCTGCCGGGTTATTCCTGGGGTTATTTCCGGTTCCTTCCGATCCTTCTCGGGATGCCCTGGATTGTCTTGCGCCGGGGTGTCAGAAAAGTTTTTGCGATGAATATCGCCTATGGAGGGGTTCTGGCCTGGGCGCTCTCATTTTTGCGGCCGCTTGAATATCTCATTTTTTCGTATGGCTACGAATTTGAAAAGGTGAGAAAGATTCCGTTGGCTCGCCGGCTTTATCTGAGCATTTACGGCCGCTCGAGGAAGGTCGTTGCCTGCAGTGAGCTCGTGAGACGAAGGCTCACTGATTTTGGCGTCAGCCCCGAAAAGTGCGTGGTGTTATATCCAGCGGTGGACTTGGACCGCTTTCACCCCCTGGAGGTGCCGGCAAAGTATCTGGAGGAGAAGCGGCTGGTTGGGAAAAGGCTTCTTTTGACTGTGGGAAGGCTGATCGAAAGGAAGGGACACGATCAGGTGCTCCGGGCACTGCCGCCGGTCCTTAAGGACTTTCCCGATCTTCTTTATTGCGTTGTGGGGATCGGCGCCGAGGAAAAGAAGCTGAGGGAACAAATTCATGAGTTGGGACTCGAAGATCATGTGCGTCTCATGGGAAAGGTGCCGGAAGAGGAACTGGTATTTCTCTATAATGCCTGCGAAATTTTTGTCATGCCGAGCCGGGAGATCGAAGAGGGGGGGCATATCGAAGGTTTTGGTATTGTCTACCTGGAGGCAAATGCCTGCGCTAAGCCCGTGATCGGCGGGCACTCCGGCGGCGTTGGCGAAGCGATTCGGGACGGCGAAACCGGTTTTTTGGTGAATCCCGCCCGTCCGGAAGAGATCGCCGAAAAAATTCATTTTCTGCTTTCCCGCCCGGACGAAGCCCAAAGGCTTGGGCGTCAGGGGCTTCGGTGGGTCCGTGAAACATTTCATTGGGATCGTTATACCAAAGAGGCCTATCAGCTGCTGGCGGGAAGCCCCCTCTCGTGAGTCCACGCATCGTCCTTTTCACCCGCACCTCCCGGCCTTCGGGGGCCCAAATGGCGTGGCGCCTGTTCCAAGCCGGCTTTTCTCCGCTGGCAGTCATCGTAGAAAAAAGGGGACGAATGCTCGGAACCGGAAAGAATTCCAGATCGGCCTCTTTGTTTCGACTGGGTCCTCATTTTATCGCCACGAGGATTTTGGAATTGTTGTCGATCCGGGCGCACTATTATTTTCGGAAATTCCTTGGCGGAAAATTCAAGGATCCGGTCTATCTTTCCATTGAGGAATTCGTCCTCGATCATCCGATTCAGTTTTATGAAGTGGAGGACCACAATGGCCTTCAGGCGATGGAGCTTTTACGTGGACTCAAGCCGGACCTCGGGGTCTTGACCAATACGAGGCGCATCCGGAAAGAGATCCTCGAGATCCCCCGGCACGGGTTTCTCAATCTCCACCTTTCCGCCCTTCCCCGGTATGCAGGGCTTGATTCGATTTTCTGGGCGCTCTACCACGGGGAAAAAGAAATCGGAGTAACCGTGCATCGGGCCGCCGAAAAGATTGACCGTGGGGATATTGTGCTGCAGCGGAAAATTCCCGTGGGGCCGCTTGACGATGAACGAAGCCTCTACGAAAAGGCTTTGTGGCTCGGCACGGATTTGATGGTCCGGGCCGTGAGGCAGGGGGTGGACGGAAATTTTGAGAGAATTCCGCAAAGCCCTGAACAGGGCTCATATTTCTCCTGGCCCACGCCGGCGGAGCGAAGGGCCTTTCAAAAAAAGCGGCGGGAAGTCCGCAAAAAGATCGAAAGCCTGCCGGATCAAAAGCGGGTTGTTCACGTGATTACCCGAATGATACGGGGCGGCGCCCAGGAAAACACCCTGGCTACGGTGCGGGGGCTGGCACGGAAAGGCTGGTCGGTTTCGCTCGTGACAGGTCCCAGCTGGGGGCCGGAAGGCGAGATCCTGTCGGAGGCGCTCGAGGAGGGTTTGGAGATTGTTCTGATCCCGGAACTCCAGCGGGAAATCCGCCCTCTGACGGATCTGATAGCCTTCTTGAAGCTCACAGTCCGGCTCCGCCGTTATGCCTGCACGATCCTCCACACGCACATGTCAAAGGCCGGACTCCTGGGCCGGCTGGCGGGCCGGCTTCTTGGAATTCCGGTTGTGATCCACACCCCCCACGGTCATGTTTTTCACAGCTATTTTCCGGTTTTAAAAGAAAAACTTTTTATCTTTTTGGAACGCTGGGCGGCAAAGCAGACTGATTTTCTCATTGCCTTGACGAAGCGGTGCCGGGATGAACACCTGGACCGGCGAGTGGGGACCTTGCCGCAATGGGTTGTGGTGCCGAGCGGCGTCAATGAGAAAAATTTCGCTGAACGTTCCCGGCAGCGTTCTGAAATTTTGGCCTCCCTGGGCATCCCTCCGGATCGAAAAGTCATTGGTTTCTTCGGGCGGCTTGCGCCGGTGAAGGGCTGCGGTTATTTGATTGAGGCACTGCCCGCCATCCTGGATTCGGTTCCCGAAAGCTGCTGTCTCATTGTGGGAGACGGGGAGGAGAGAAGGAAGCTCGAGAAAGAAGTTCAAAAACCGAACCTCGAGGGACGAGTCCATTTTGCGGGGCATCAAGAGGACATTTCCGCTCTCCTGTCGGTCGTGGATGTGCTCGTGGTCCCTTCCTTGAATGAGGGGATGGGGCGGGTCATTGTGGAGGGAGGATTTTTGGCGAAGGCAGTGGTCGGAACCAGGGTCGGCGGAATTCCGGACTTAATCGAAGACGGGAAAACGGGTCTCCTGGTCGAACCCCGCAATGCCGGTCAGATTGCCCAGGCGGCGGTCCGCCTTCTCAAAGACACCGAGTGGGCCTGCCGGCTCGGAGCTGCCCTTCAAGCCAAAGCGCTGGGGGGATTCACCGAGGATCAAATGGTGGAAAAAATCCGCACGTTGTATCAGTCGGCGTTGAAGGAAAAAGGAATTTCGGTTCCAAATTCAACTCAGCCGCTGGAGTCCCTTCCGGCCAAATTGGCCATTTCATAGGAAATCCGGACCTGCACAACCAGCGGGCCCGGCTTTCAGGTGGTCTTTTTCTCATTGCCTGCCGATAATGGCTGGGTTAAAATCCTGTCTTTCGATTCCTGCTCGAAAGCTATGCAATGGGTCAATAACCCCTTTCCTCAGAAGGAGTAAGAATGGCCGAGAGCCTTTTGAAAAGACAACGTTGCCTGGTGATAGCGCCCCACCCCGATGACGAGGCTTATGGCTGTGCGGGCACGATGGACAAGCTGAAGGCCGAAGGTTCCGAGGTCTTTGTCATCGCCGTGTCGGCCGGAGATGTCCATCATTATAACATCGAGAAATACTCCTTTGTGACGGGCCAGACCCGCCATGAAGAGTTTGAGGCGGCGATGAAAACGCTTCAGGTGGACGATTACGAACTCATCTATAACGACACAGAGATTCATCTGAAACTGGATGCGATGCCGCTTAAGGAGCTGATCAGTCTTTTTGAGAAGGACGCCCGGTTGTCCATTGACCGGATCAAACCCACGATGGTCATTCTTCCCGCCGTTTCCTACAATCAGGACCATGAGGCAGTTTTCCGGGCCGGCTTCACGGCCTGCCGGCCGAGCCTGCCGGAGGTGAAGTCCTTTCAGAAGATCGTTCTCTCCTGCGATAATCCGGCGATTTCCTGGAGCCTCGAACGGGAAAAGTTTCATCCCAACTTCTATGTGGATATCACCGATCATCTCGAGACGAAACTGAAAGCGGTTTCCTGTTACAAGTCGCAAGTCCGGTCCCGGCTCCACCACGCCAGTTTGGAAAATATTGAATGGCTGGCCCGGGTCCGGGGGCGGGAGGTTTCAGTGGAAGCGGCGGAAGCCTTCATGGTCCATCGCCTCCTGGTATGATCCTCGCCGCCCACCAGCTTCACTACCTTCCCTGGCTTCGTTACTTTCATAAGATCGCCTCTGTTGACACCTTTGTGGTCCTCGACGACATCCAGTTCAATAAAAACGGCTGGCAGAATCGCAATAAGATCAAGGGTCCGGCGGGTGAAGTGATCCTCACCGTTCCCATCCTGCAGAAGTTTCAACAAGCTCTCTCCGAGGTCCGGATTGACAACAAACAGCCGTGGAGGAGAAAGCACCTGGGCGCCCTTTTATCGAACTATCAAAAAGCCGCTCACTTTAAGGACTACGAACCTTTCTTCAGAGAGGTCTACGGGAAGTCGTGGGACGTTCTAAACGAACTGAATTACGAAATCCTCCTTTATCTTCTAAAGGCGTTGGGGGTTCGGACCCGGGTTTTGCGCTCGTCCGAACTCTCTGTGAAAGGAGAAGGGAACCAGCGGCTGGTGAATCTTTGCAAAGAGTTGGGGGCCCGAAGTTACCTCACCGGAACTTATGCGGCCCAGACGTATTTGGATCCTGGCCTCTTCGAACGGGAGGGGATCGAGCTCCTCTCACAGGACTATGAGTGTCCCCGTTATCCCCAGCTTTATCCGGAAACCGGATTTGTGTCCGAGCTTTCGATCATCGATCTCCTTTTCAATTGCGGCCCAAAGAGCCTCGAAGCCCTCCTCCAGAATTCCCCCTCCCGGGCCGGCAAGAGTGCTTTGTGATCCCTCACTCCAAACCCACGCTGGGTCCTGAGGAAAAACAGGCTGTCGCAGCGGTTCTTGATTCGGGACAGATTGCTCAGGGGAGAAAAGTCGAGGAGTTTGAAAAAAAACTGTGTGAGTTCACGGGACGCCGGCATGGCGTGGCTGTGAGTTCAGGCACCGCAGCGCTTTGTCTTTCACTGCATGCCCTGGGAATTGGAACGGGTGATGAGGTCATTCTTCCGAGTTTTACCTGTGCGGCCCTTCTTCATGCCGTCGAGGCGGTCCGGGCCCGCCCCCTCCTGACGGATATGGATCCGGAAGACTTCAATATTTCTGTGGACGGTGCACGAAAAAGAATTCGGCGGAAAACAAAAGCCATCCTTGTTCCCCATGCGTTTGGGAGGTCTTCCCGGATGCAGGAGCTTTTAGCGCTCGGCGTGCCGGTGATTGAGGACGGGACTCAGGCATTGGGAGCGGAAGTCGGCGGCAAGCCGGTGGGGAGTCTGGGCCAACTCAGCGTTTTCTCCTTTTATGCCACGAAGATGATTACGACGGGCGAGGGCGGCGTCATCTTGACGGATTCAGGGCGTCTGGCGGAACGCTTGAGAGATCTGCGGGATTACGACAAGAAAAGGGATCACCGGCTGAGGACAAATTCAAAGATGACCGATCTGGCGGCCGCTATGGGAATAGTCCAGCTTCAGAAGCTGCCGTCTTTTATCCGGGCCCGCCGCCAACTTGCCCAAAACTACCGGGAGTCGTTACGAGACCTGGGGCTGACACTTCCTCGGGAGGATGAGGATCGTGATCATGTGTATTTTCGATATGTGATCCGGATGCGGCACGGGTCCTCTCGAGGCCTCCAAAAACTGAATGAGGGAGGGATTGAGGCCAAAAAGCCGATTTTTAAACCCCTTCATCAGTATCTCCAACTGCCGGATAGAGAGTTCCGGGCGACCGCCCAGGCCATGAGAGAAACCTGCTCCCTCCCGATTTTTCCCTCCCTTGAGGACTCAAGCTTGACTCAGGTTTGTGAGGCAGTCCGCACCTTAACGGCTCCGTCGGGCACTCGCCAACCTGTGTCCACGACTTGAAGAAATTTCATGAGACACTGGGTATTGAGACTCCTTTATTTATTCCAGACGCACCGCATCGCCCGCTTTCTAACGAGAAAAAAGACACTGATCGTTTGCTATCACGGCTTTGTCCGTGACGGGGCGGGGCGGGGCCCCGGGATTGAAAATTACCAGGGAAAGAGTCTGGACCTTGCGGCCTTTAGACGGCACCTGGCTTATTTCAGGAAGTATTACCACGTCCTCTTCCTGGATGAGTTTCTTGACTGCGTGACATCCGGCCGCCGGCTTCCGGCGAACTCCGTCGTTCTAAGCCTGGACGACGGCTATCAATCGAATTACACATTGGCTTATCCGGTTCTTAAAGAATTCAACCTTCCGGCGACGATCTTCCTTACCACCGACTTTGTTGACCGCAAGGAATGGCAGTGGGTGGATCGGCTCGAATACGCAATCAATCAAACTTCTCTGGAGAGGCTTCAAGTCAGAATCGGGGGCCGGACTTTATCATTTGAATTGCAGGACCTCGATTCAAAAAAGCGAAGTGACCGGGAACTCCGTTCGCAACTGAAGAAACTCCCTCGAGAGGCGAGGGAGGAGTTGATCGGAGAGATTGAGCAGACGCTGGGAGAGAAGCTGCCGGGTCATGGGACAGCGCCGGAGGTTTACCGGCCCTTGGAGTGGAGCCAGATTGCGGAAATGGTTGAGAGCGGGCTGATTTCCATCGGGAGCCACACCCGTTCCCACACGATTCTTACGCAATGCAGTCCAGAGACAATGCAGGAAGAATTGGAAGACTCCAGGCGGGTGATCGAGCAAAAAATCGGGCGGGCCTGCCGCTTCTTTGCCTACCCTGGCGGCCGGAAAGGAGATTTCGACGCACGGACGAAGGAAGGGTTGAAGAAGTCGGGCTATGGGTGCGCCTTGACGACCGTTGAAGGCATGAACGATGTGAATTCCGACCTCTATGAGTTGAAAAGGCTGGGCGTCTATGAAAATTTTATCGAGTTTGTCATGTGCATTTCCGGGGTTCTGACCCTTCTTTCGAGGATCAAACAATGGCGACGGTTCAGGTATTTCCGGTAATTCCGGAAGACTACCCTCGTTTGTCGGCCTTCCTGTCCGAGTCGGATGAACAACCCCGGGGAGAAATTTTCTGGCGGTCCCGGCTCCATCACTGGTGGGACCGAAATCCGGCATTTCAGAATCAATCACAACGGGGATGGACTCTTCAGGAGGAACGGAACATTGTCGGCTTCATCGGGATGATCCCCAGTTTTTTCCAAGTGGCCGGCATTGAGACTACCGTCTTTAGTGTCACGACATGGCGTGTCTTGCCTGTTTATCGGAAGCACAGCATGAAATTATTATTTGAATTGTTGAGGGCCGCTGGCCGATCACTTTTATTCGATACGACGCCGGATGCAAAAATTGCAGAGGTTCTTAAAGTGGCCGGTTTCGAGAGTATTCCGGGGTCCGGCAACGGTAAAAGCCTCATTTTGATCAACGCCCGCAAGCTTCTGGCACGGAAGGTTGGCCATCACTTCGGAGGAGGGTTCATCGGCCCCCTGCTGGAGGTTTTTCTCCGGACGACACAATCTTATCGCACGAGAGGTTTGGGGGTGCCCGGCCCCCATGAAGTCCGGCGGCTTGGGCAGGCGGATCGGTCGTTTGACGAGCTGTGGAAGAACACCCGGCATCTTTATCGGAATACAAATTTGAGGACAGCCGAGGTGATCAACTGGTATTGTTTTGGGAACACCGCTTATCCAAAAGAGCTCTTTGCCTGTTACAAGGCAGGCCGGCTTTCCGGATATGCGGTCTGCCGGGGAAAAGAAAACGGGGAATGCAGGGAATTGGAGTGTGTGGATCTTTGGCTGGACCCCCGTGAGACGGGAGGAGCGAGGTCTGTGGTTTACGCCGTGCGGGAATTTGCCAGAAAAAATTTCTACGATCTCATAAGCTTTTCTCACTTCACGAATGAATTGGGGCAACTTTTCAAACAATCAGGCCTCTGGAGCGTTGGAGCCCGTCAGAGCGGCCGCTATTTCAAAGTTCCTCCCGAACTCAGAGGCCGCATCACCGGAACGAATTCTTATTTCGTCGGGCACCAGGGAGATTACGGTCTTTAATGTATAAATACTGGCAGATCCTGGCCCTGGCGTTTATGGTCTCGGCTGCCCTGACCCCGCTTTTGAGGGGGGTTGCCTTCAAACTCGGCATCCTTGACTATCCCAAACAGCACGGGATCCACTCGCACCCCGTTCCCCGCCTGGGCGGCGTGTCTCTTTATGTGGCTTTCGTGATCGGCTCCCTCTATCGATTGGATCTGAGCCCCATGCTGAAGGGTGTTCTTTTGGGTTCCAGTCTGATGTTTCTGATCGGTCTCCTGGATGATCTCATTCATCTGAGGGCCGGCATCAAACTCGCCGGACAATTCCTGGTGTGCGGAATCATGATGTTCGGATACGGCGTGGTCCTGGACGTTTTTCCGGGACTCGCCGTCAATGCCCTCTTTACGGCGCTTGGAATCATTGGCCTCACCAACGCCATTAACTTTTTGGACAATATGGACGGTCTGGCAGCCGGGCTGGTGATGATTTCGAGTGCGGCTATTTTTATGGTGGCTTACTCCACGAGACAATTCTGGCTGTGCTATCTCTCGATGGCCCTGGTCGGGGCCACCGCCGGTTTTCTGGTTTTCAATCTGAAGCGCAAACATGTTTTTATGGGGGATGCGGGGAGCACCTTCCTCGGGTTCACGCTCGCCAGCCTTGCCGTGATGTGCGAATGGTCCCGTGAGCTGCCGGTCACGCTGGCGGTGCCCACTCTGATTTTGGGCGTTCCGATCCTGGATATGATCTTGATCACGGTCCTTCGAGCCAAGGAGGACAAGGTGAAAAACCTTAAGGAATGGATCGACTACACGGGCAAAGACCACCTCTCCCACCGGCTCATGCGTTTGGGTCTGGGGGAGAGGGCCGCTGTTTTTTTCCTGTGGGGGATTCAGGCCTTTTTTTGCGTGGTTGCCCTTCTGATCCTGCCCGAAGACACCCGTTATGGAATTCTTGGGCTTTTATTTTATGCCGTTGCCACCTGCGGCATCATCCTGTTTTTCCGCAAGCGGAGAGCTCTGCTCCTGAATTTGAATCGACGCCCCACGGGAAAGAAACGCACCCGCCGCCCGAAACCATGAAGGGTTCTTGCCGTTGAAAAAAACAACCCTTTTTCTCGTGATTTTTGCTGCCGTGATCTTTGTCGGTTACCGGCTTTATGGCCCTGCCCTGATTCAGGCGGTCTATGAGGGGAAATCCATCTGGTTTTTGAATTCAATGATTGAGGGACAAAAGACCTGGCCTCTGACAGCTTACCGGGAAACAGGCGATGCCATGATGTTTTCTTTTGCGGGGACGGCGCTGATCGGTTTTTTCCTGGTGAAATTTTTGCGTTCCAGACAAGGCCGGGACGAGCGCTGGTGCTGGAGGATTGCCGGTGCCCTTGTCTTCCTGATCGTCTCTGCCGCCTATTTCAGACCCTCCTTCGGGGAGAATGAGCTGGTTTATTTAATCAATCCCAAACGGCTGATGAACCCGGCGTTTCTAGCCAATGACTGGACCTGGCAGAAGGAACCGTTGGGCCACTTTATTTTCGATCTTGTCACGAGCCCGTTGACTCTGGTTTTGAGTGATCTGAAATTGGCCTTGATCGGAAGGCTCCTGGCCTGGACCCTTTTAATTGGATCCTTGATCCGGTTGGCCAGGACCCTCCAATTAAAGCGGTGGGGCTTTGCTCTGGGATTTGCTTTTTGGTTTTATGCCGGACAATCGCTCGCTGCCGAGGAATGGATCTTCGGGGGCGTTGAGGCCAAATGTTTTTCTTATGTCTTTCTCTTGGGGGCCTTAAAAAACGTCCTGGAAGAAAACCTGAAGCGGGCAGCGGTTTTCAGCGGTCTGGCCATCAGTTTTCACGCTTTGGTCGGTGGCTGGGGCGCTCTAGGACTTTTTGCAAGTCTTTTCGGATGGGGGCGGAGCCTCAACTTGAGGAAAGTTTTAATTTTCTGCGGCGTGACCGTCTTGTGCGGATTGCCCGGAGTCGTCTCCGCCGGCTTCAATTTATTTCATGGCGGGGCAATGAGCGAGGAAAGTTATGCGATCGATGTTTTCTTCCGGGGACCGCACCATATGGATCCCTATAGCTTCTTATCGTCCGCACGTCTGCTTGAAATGTCGGCTTATGGCCTCTTGACGGTTTTGATTCTTTGGCAGGTATTCAAAAGGCGGCAGGCCCTCATTCTTCTCTTATTTTTAGCCGCTGAGACAGGAATCTTTGCAGCAGGAGTTCTGGCAAGGCAGTTCCACCTCCTCTCTTTCCTTTACCTTTACCCATTTCGGCTGGCTCCGCTCTTCTTGCTTTTGTTTTTTTCACTGGGTCTCGTTCGCTTCCTGGACATGAGCTTCCGGTCCCAAAGACTGCCTCTGAAAATGGCAGCGGTTGTTGTATCCCTGTTTGCTTTGTTTCAGGTTTGGAATCACCGGATGCCGAAGGTTTTGCTGAACTCAGCGGCCGACACCGTGATGGCGTGGAAGAGATACTTTTCAGAAGCCCGCCAAGACGATTTTTCAAGACTCGCTGAGTGGATTCGGGGCCACACGCCCCCGGACAGAGTCTTTGCGGCTCCTCCGTGGGAATACCGGTTTTGGCTCTTTGCTCAGCGGGCCCAAGTTGTGAATTTCAAGGGCATTCCCACCAATGCGGGGAATCAGGAGTGGCTGTCCCGGCTGGCGGATCTCAATAATGGCTTGCCGTTCCAGGGAAAAGGCAGCAGTGTTTTGGAAGAGCTGAAGAAAAATTATCCTGAATTGGATCTCAGCCGGCTTCAGAAAATGAGGGCTGAATACGGAGCAAGTTATTATCTGACGGTGAAGGAGAGGCGGGATCTCCCGCTGCCCCTCTTGTATTCCAACCCTTCCTACTACCTCTATGATCTCGGATCTTCTCCCTAAACGGCTGCGAGTTCACAGTCCGTCAGTGAATTTTACAGCCGGCCTTTTTGTGATGGCTGTCTTGGGGTTCTTTCTACTTTGTTTCCCGACCGAAATCACTTCGGATGGCGCTCGTTATCTCGAGGGCGCCAGGCTCATCCATCAAGGGCTGGGATTTTCGGCCTACAGCTTGATCTCCGAAGAGGTCATTCCTCAAATCGACTATCAACCGTTCCTCAGTCTTGCCATTGCCTGGGTCATGAACCTGACCGGATGGAATGAAATTTACTCCCTGCGCCTTGTTAATTTTCTTGCCCTGCTGGGTTACTATCTTTCCTTTTATGGGCTGATTGTGATGATTTTCAGAGAGAAACTTTTTCAAATCATGGCCAGCGTCCTGGTCCTTGTTTCTCCGGCGAGCTGGCGCTATTTCAATACGGCGCTCAGCGAACCCCTGTTTATGGCCTTCCTCGGATTTTCAATGGTGGGTTGTTTGAAGGCCGTCCAGTGCGATCAGCGGGGAGAACGAAGATTCTGGTTCTTCGTCACGGGCGTGGCCGTCCTGTTTCTTTGCCTGACCCGCTATTCCGGTTTGTTTACCGCAGGCTCGTCAGCCGCTTTCTTTCTTTGGGCCCGCCGGAGGGGTAAAGACCGAAAAATCAGCCTTGAAATCTCCCTCTTTCTTCTACCGGTTGTTTTGGGGATGGGCGGGTGGTTGGCGAGGAATCAATGGCTCGGCGGTCACCTTACCTTCCTGGAGGTTTTTCCCTCCCGCCCTTTTTTTGAAGATTTTCTGAAGGTGGAGGCCGATTTTATCCGGAATGCGGTTGAATTCATCGTAGGTTTCTCAACGTATCGATGGACCCTTCAAGACTTGGCGTTTATTCCCGCCTTTTTATTTCTGTCGATCGGGGCACTTTCGGCCGTGGCACTTTGGCGAATGAGGCAAAGGCCCTGGGCCCATCAGACGCAACTTGATTTTCTCCGGCTTTCTCTTCTGACGGTGGCGCTTCACTTCCTTGCCCTGAATTTTTTCAGATTGAAAAACGGATTCGGCGAGACCCCCCGCTACTTTACGATCCTCTGCCCGATTGTTTTTCTGTCCGTTCTGATCGTGATTGATCGTTTGACTGGGGCTCAGAATCATTTGGCGGGCTTCAAACGGTGGAGATCTGCACCCGTCGTAGGCTTGCTGGGATTTCTTGTTTTGAGTCTTTTTTTTCATTCGCTTAATAATCTGAAGTCGATCCGGGAGACGGTTCTGGCCCGTCCCTCCCCGGTCGAGGGGGCCTCGTTTTCAGCCTTTGAGAATTCCCCGTGGGTCTTTAAACTTGCCGGAACCGAGATCAAAAATCATGATATCGTAGCCAGCAATAATCCGACCTTTTTGAGTTATGTCTGGGCACGGCCCTGCCGGATTACGAACCGGGTGTCCGGGGAGATGGTCCTGGCGGACATTCAGGGCACCTCCCGGGAAGGCTATTTGATTTTGGACAAGGAGATCCCCTGTTTTACTTCGAGAAAGTTTGATTGGAAGGAATACCTGGGGAACTTGAAATACGAAGTCGTAGAAGAGGATCCGTTCACCCTCGCCGTCAGGCTCGTAAAATAAGGCCGGCGGCAAAGCCGAGAGAAGGAGAGATTCCGTGGCTGATTATTCCATTGTGATTCCTGTTTATAACGAGGAGAACGTGATCGGCGGAGTTCTGGACGAACTGGGGAAACCGCCCGGCTGCCGGGAAATCATTGTGGTGGATGACGGCTCGACCGACCGAACGGCTGAGAGGGTTCGGTGCCGGAAGGCGACGCTCCTTTCCCATCCGAGGAATCGGGGCTACGGGGCGGCTTTAAAAACTGGAGTCCGGTCAGTTTCTACCGAATATGTCGTATTTTTCGACGCCGACGGCCAACACCGACTGAAAGATCTTCTCTGTCTGACGGAGGTGATGGAATCCTCGGATCTTGTGATTGGGGCTCGAAACCGTGACCCTTTCGAAGACGGCTGGCGGAGACTCGGCAGGAAAATTTTGGGCGCCTTTGTCAATTGGCTGGTTCGGGAGAAAGTCCCCGATTTTAATTCCGGTCTCAGGGCATTTCGGACAGAGGCTTTCCGTAGCTGTCTTCATCTCTTTCCGGACGGGTTTTCTCTCTCCACCACGAGCACGGTGGCCCTGTATAAAATGGGCTACCGGGTGCGTGCCGTTCCGATTGAGGTCAACCCCCGGAGCGGACGAAGGAGTTCAGTTCGGATCTTTCGGGACAGCCTCAATGTCCTCATGTTGATTGTGAACCTGACAGTCCTCTTTGAACCCTTGCGTTTTTTTCTGCCCCCGGCCCTTTTCTCGATGGCGGCGAGCGTGATCTATTTTGCCCTCTATTGCCTCTGGGTCCGGGTTCATGTGACGGCCTCCATGGTTTTGCTTTTTATCACCGGCCTCCTCATCTTCTTCCTGGGCGTGGTCTGCGAACAAATCTCTTCGGTCCGAAGGGAACTCAACAGGAGATAAAGTGCCGGGACTTGAGAAAAGCCAAAAAATATACCCCGACTCCGTAAAAAACAATTCCTTCTGCCCCATTTGCTCGGGCGCCACGTTCTTGTCTCGAGTCAGGAGCTACGAGCTTTACCAATGCAGGCAATGCGGATTTGCCCAGGTATTGAGGAAGACAGGGAAAGATGAAATCAAAGGGATCTATTCAGAAGATTTCTTCAAACCCCAGAAGTATGAGGATCTGGCCACCTTAAACAAAGAAAATGAGCGGCGCTTCAATCTCCTCCGCCAGTTTATCAATCAACCAAAGGCCAATGTCCTTGAGGTCGGTTGTGCAACCGGCGATTTTATTCGTTATGCAGAAGACGAATATACAATGTGGGGGATTGATGTTTCAGAGGCGGCGATCGAGAAGGCCAAGAAGAAAGCTCTTCTTTCGGGGCCTCGATTGCGGGCCGGCTTTATTGAAGATGCGGTTTACCCATCCGGTTTTTTTGAGGGCATTGTCCTGTGGGATGTCATTGAGCATGTGAGAGACCCGCTCGGGCTCTTGAATCGATTGTGTGATTATTTGAAACCCGGGGGCCACCTGTTCCTCTCCACGCCAAATTTCGGTTCTTGGGCCGCACGGCTCCTGGGAAGATTTTGGTGGTTCATGACGCCGCCCGAACACCTGAGTTTTTTCACCAGGAAAAGCCTTGAGTATTTTTCAGAACACCGGTTGAATTGCAGGCTCGTGAGCTGGGAGAGCCAAGGACGCTGGTCCAACGTCGGATTCATCTTTTACAAATGGAAACGCATCTTCCCAAGGTTGATCCCAACCTGGTGGCTCAAGCTCTTCCAGCTTCCGTTGACTCGGAATTGGGCTTTCTACGTGCCGACGGGTGACATCCAATACGGGGTCCTCGAGAAACTCTGAATCAAACCCATGTGCGGAATCTTTGGTCTCGCTGTAAACGAAACCTCTCATTTTGATACGGCCTCCTTCCGATCGGTCGTGGGGGAGTTGTTCAAACTCTCGGAATCAAGAGGGAAAGAGGCGTCGGGCCTTGCCTTGATGACAGGGGATCAGATCCGGGTGATGAAGCGGGCAGTGTCCCCGAGTCAGATCATGAGGAGCTGGGATTACCGGCAGTTTTTCGACTTCGCTTTCAGCAAAAACTCCCGCCAAACAATCCGTCAACCGGCGGCCTTGATCGGTCACGCCCGCATGGAGACCGACGGTTCCTATCGGGTGCACGGCAATAACCAGCCCGTGTGCAGGGAAGGGATCGTGACGGTCCATAACGGCATTATTGTCAACCCCGCCGAACTGTGGCTGGAGTTTCCCGAGCTTCGGCGTGAACTGGAAGTGGATACCGAGATCATTCCCGCCCTGATGGGGCACCACTACCGTCAGGGAGCCTCGCTCGTGGAATCGGTTCGAAGCACGTATCGCCGGATAGAAGGCATGGCATCGATCGCAGCATTGTTTGACAAACTGGATTATCTGTTACTCGCTTCCAATAATGGGTCGCTCTACCTGGGTTTTTGTCCTGCTCCCAGGGCAGTGGTATTTGCCTCGGAACGTTCTATGCTGAAAACGCTCATGGCGAAATTCCCCGGCCTTGCTTCCTCTGAAGTGACGCACTTAAAAGCCGGAAGCGCTTGTTTGATTCAGACCTCAGACCTGAGTGTCCAGTTTCTTAGTCTTGAGACTCAAGAAACCGGAGTTCAGGAATTAAAACCCAATGGCAAGGCCCGAAGAATCTCAGACATTTCTAGTAGGCCGTTTACCCCCAGAGGGGGAGAGGGGAAGGATGGAAGCCTCCTTCGGCCATCAGGGTGGGAATCTCTTTTGCAGGATAACCGTCCGGCCATCGACCGCCTCAAACGATGCCGCCGTTGCATTCTTTCCGAGACCCTCCCTTTTATTTTGTTTGATGACGAAGGGATCTGTAATGTCTGCCGGACTTTCTCTCCTGTGAAATACAGGGGCGTTTCGGCCCTTGAAGAGTTGGCGGCCCCACACCGGAAAACCAACGGCGAACCCGACTGCATTGTGGCGGCGAGCGGGGGACGGGACAGTTCCTTCATGCTTCACACCCTCAAGGCAGAACTCGGAATGAATCCCGTGGCGTTTACCTATGACTGGGGGATGGTGACGCCCTTGGCCCGCCGGAACATTTCCCGCCTGTGCGGCAAACTGGGAGTGGAACACATCCTGATTTCGGCGGATATTCAAAAGAAGCGGGAGTTTATCCGGCAGAATGTGAATGCCTGGCTCAAGCGGCCCCGGCTGGGGACCGTTCCCCTTTTTATGGCCGGGGACAAGCAGTTTTTCTTCTACGGCCGAATGTTACGCAAGCAGCTTGATACCCCCCTGCTTTTTTTTGGGATGAATGCTCTGGAACGGACAGATTTTAAAGTCGCCTTCAGCGGCATTCAAGAGCGGCGAAAACGGGAACGGCATTACGACCTCTCGCTTCGTGACCGGCTCGAGCTCGCCGTCTACTATGGAAAGGAGTATTTGTTAAATCCAGCCTATTTGAATCGTTCCGTGGGGGACACCTTATCCGGCTTTGCCTCGTATTATCTGATCGGGCACGACTATCATAATTTCTACGAATACATTGAATGGGAGGAAGGCCGGATCCTCGAGACTCTGCGGGACCGGTATGATTGGGAAACCCGAGCAGATACCCCAACGACATGGCGGATCGGCGACGGCACGGCCGCTTTTTATAATTACATTTACTACACGGTCGCCGGTTTTACGGAAAACGACACCTTCCGGAGCAATCAAATCCGGCAGGGATTGATTTCCCGGGAAAAGGCCCTGAGGGAAGCCGGGGAGGAAAACCGGCCCCGTCCGGACTCGATCCGATGGTATGGGGAGACGAACGGGATCGATTTGGCCGAGGCCATTCGGATCATCAATCAGATGCCAAAATTATACCCCGTCTAAAGGAGTTGTTTCAGATGCGGCTTTCATGGACCGAGAAGTCCCGTTCCGGCGCTTTGACATTTTTCATTTTACTGAGCGCCTTTTTTGTATTTCTCCTGATTCTGACACCGCCGGCGAGCCGGGCTCCCTTTTTCAATGATGATTACTACAGTTTTTTACAGATCAGAGACCTTGCCTCGCATCCGGGTGCGGCGTGGGCGAGGGACGAAGACGGACGGTTCCATCCCTTTTGGTTTTATCTCCTGTTCATCGAAAAATCATGGTTCGGGTCGAACATCACAGGCTATTACATCGTTCATTTCCTGGTTCATTTCGTGAATGCGCTTTTGGTGGCAGGCCTTTGCCGGAAGTTATTCGCCAGTGCCGGGGCAGGAATTTTAAGCGGCTTGCTGTTTCTTTTTTCGAGCGCTTATTACCAGGTTTTTGTCTGGATTCAGGCGGGCAGGCCCATTGCTTTGATGATGGTTCTGACGGCGGTGCTGGCCTGGGTTGATTTCCTTCGGCAGGGGAGGGTTCGATTAGTTCTTGGGGCGGCCCTTCTGGGAGGCGGGGCCCTTTTGGCGAATGAGAGCGCTGTGACTTGGCCTTTCGTGGCCCTCTTTTTGGGTATCTGGATCAAACCCAGGCAGACAAAAAGACGATGGGCCTGGCTCCTACCGGTTGCAATTTTCTTTCTCTGGGATTTCCTGTGGTGCTTCTTCCTCTTTCACGGTTCGGTAAGCGCCATCCTTCGCTCGAGCTCGCTCGTCGTCCCCACGGCCGGCCTCGTTCTTTTGAAAATCGTCAGCCTGATTGAGATGCTGATCCGCCCGTTGTTTCTGCCGGAAAAGGGATTTCTGTCTCCGGCCTTTCTGCCGGAAACTTTGCTTCGGCTTTTGCCCGCCGCCCTTTTGTTGATTCCCCTGCTCATTTTTCTGAGTCGAAAGGGGAGATTCAAACTCTGGCGGGAGGGAATCCCGAAAAGGGTCTATGGATTTTCGCTGGCGTGGATGGGGATCACCGTTTTGCCCTTTATGTTGGACGCCCGCCTGTTTGAGCATGTCAGCCGGTATTTGTATTTTCCGGGCGTTGGTTTTAGTATCCTGGCCGGTTTTTGCGGAGCCCGGTTTTTCGAAATCTGCCGTTTGGAATCCTCCAAGAGCGGGCTGGTTCTGGGCTCGGTGACGCTCCTTTATGTTTTGATTTTGAATGCTTACAGCAATGCCTATCACTTTCAACGCTATAAAGACTATGCAAACAAAGTTCAGTGGGCCGATTATTCAGAAAGAGTCCGTGAGCTCCTCGCCGACCGCTAGTCCTCCGTCTGTTCAGGTCTGCACTCGCTGCATTATGGACGCTGCGGTGCCGGGCGTGGCGTTTGACTCCGAGGGGATTTGTAATTTTTGCGAGGTTCACGACAAACTCGAGAAGACTTTTCCCTTAAATGCCTCCGGTGCCAAAAAGCTTGAGAGTCACCTTTCGAAAATCAAGCGGGATGGCCGGAAAAAAAAATATGACTGCCTGATTGGAGTCAGCGGAGGCCGGGACAGCACTTACACGTTATACCTCGCCAAACGGGTGTGGGGGCTTCGGCCGCTTGCTGTGCACTTTAATAACGGGTTCGGCAACCCCGTCGCCGGTGAGAATATGACCCAGGCGGTTGAGCGGCTGGGAGTGGAGATGAGGACGGTCACCTCGGATTGGCGGGAGGCCAAGGATTTGAAGATTTCCTTCCTAAAGGCCTCCGTCCCCGGCATTAACATTTCAACCGATATTGGCATTGCCACGGCTTTATATGGGACTGCTGTGCGGGAAGGAATCAGAAATATCCTGATCGGCCAGTCGTTTCGGACCGAGGGCATTGCGCCGCTTTCCTGGAATTATCTGGACGGCTTCTACCTGAAAAAGATTCAGGAGCAATTTGGGACCGTGAAACTGAGGCGCTGGTCCCCGAAGGATCCCGGATTCAATCTGGACCTTCATCACCTGGCCTATTACACGCTTTGGAAACGGATCAAAACGATTCCGGTTTTATATCTGGTTCCTTATGTCCGGCGGGAGGCGGAAGAGATCTTGAAGAGAGAGCTGGGCTGGGTTTACCCCGGCGCCCATTATTATGACGACTTGTATCAGAGTTTGATGCATTATGTTTACCGGGTCAAATTCAAGATCGACCGGAGAATTTTCAATTATTCTGCGCTGGTCCGCTCGGGCCAGATGTCACGGGACGAGGCGCTCGCAAGGATGAAGGAAACCTACGTGATTGAAGACCCCTCCGTGATCGATTTGTGCATCAAGCGGCTGGGGGTCACGAGGGAAGAACTTGAGGAGTGGATGAAACGCCCGACCAAAACCTTTCGGGATTATCCGAACCGCTATTCGCTTCTCAGGCGGTTCAAAGGGCTGATTGGGGTGTTGAGCCGGATGAACCTTCTTCCGGGAACGGCCTATGACAAATATTTTAACTGCGGGACCTAAGGTGCCGAAACTGATTTCCTTTGTGATTCCGGTTTTCAACGAAGAGGAAAGTCTCCTTCCGTTTGTTGACGGGCTTCGAGCCACGCTGACAAAAATTCCCCACGACTACGAATTGATCTTTGTGGACGACGGCAGCCGGGATTCGAGCTGGGAAAAACTGGGCGAACTGGTCAAGTCGGACAGCCGGATTCGGGCCTTGTCGCTTTCCCGGAATTTCGGCAGCCACAGCGCCATCACCGCCGGACTTTTCCATGCCCGGGGTGATGCGACCATAATTCTGGCAGCGGACCTCCAAGACCCTCCCGACGTGGTCCTCCAGTTCATCGAAAAGTGGGAAAAGGGTTTTGAGGTGGTGTGGGGAGTGAGGAAGAGGCGGAAGGATTCGGGGATCAAAAAATTCCTGTCAGCCCTCTTCTACCGTCTTTTGAGGGCCCTGGCCCTTCCCGAGTATCCGGCTGAGGGGACCGGGAGTTTTTGCCTCATTGATAAAAAAGTCCGGGAGTCTCTGCGTGAGTTTGGGGAGAAAAACCGGGTGGTTTTTGGACTGATTTCCTGGGCGGGATTCAAACAGGATCGGGTTTTCTATGACCGTGAGGGCCGTTCCCACGGGAAATCGAAGTGGAGCCTCGGAAAAATGTTCAAGACGGGGATCGACGCCTTCACGGCCTACTCCTATATTCCGCTTCGCCTCAGCACCTATGCCGGTGTCTTTTTTCTTTTCATCAGCCTGTCCGTCATCCTTTTTGTCACTGTGGACTGGTTTGTGCGCAGGAACGTCCTCAAGGGCTGGACCACTTTGATGATCTCCATTTATTTTCTGGGCGGGACCCAATTACTTTTCCTCGGGATTATCGGGGAATACCTCTGGAGGATTTCCCAGGATGTGAAGGGCCGTCCGCTTTTCATTGTCAGGGAACAAATCGGCTTTCCGTCAAATTCATGGAACGAGACCCTTCTCCCGAATCAGCGCCCCTAGCCCGGGAACCCAATTTTATCATTGCCGGTGCCGCCCGTTCCGGGACCACGGCCTTTTACTACTGCTTGGACCAGCACCCGGATATTTTCATGTCCAAGCCCTCGGTGCCCGAGTCAAAATTTTTTGTCTATCCCGAGGAGTTCAAAAGGGGTAAGGAATATCTTTTGGCGGTCCGGTATCAGAATATCGGGAATCAGAAGGCCGTTGGCGAGAAAACGACGCACTACATGAATTGTGAAGGGGTCCCGGGACGGATCTTCTCCTGTTTTCCCGATATGAAATTCATTTTTCTGCTTCGGGACCCGGTGGAACGGGCGATTTCCAATTACTGGTGGTCCGTCAAGAACGGGCTTGAGACCCTGCCGTTGCCGGACGCCATGGATGGAGAGGGCGAACGGGTGGCCCGGTATGAGGGAAAGTGGAAGGTGATTCAGCCTTTTAGCTACAAACTCCGGGGTTTTTACCTTCGTTACATCCGGGAGTATTTGAAATTTTACCCCCGTCGGAATCTTTTGTTCCTGATCACGGAAGAATTTGAGACGAATCCGCAGCCGGTTTTGAATCAGGCGTTTGATTTCCTGGGGGTGGCCCGGACGACAAAATTGGAATTTATCCGGACCAATGAAGCGCCCCGGTTCAAAGAAACTGATCCGGCGATCATCCGTCACCTTTCGGGGGTCTTTCATGACTCGAATCAGGAACTTGAGGATTTCCTGGGACGGAAGATCGACGGCTGGTTGAAGTCTCCCGCCAAAGTTTCAGTCTGAATCTGAATGCAAAAAGACCCCGTCGAAAAAATCCGGCTCTCGGAGCAAGTCGAGGTGTCGGTCGTGATTCCGCATTTCTATGAGGGCCGGAATGAGAATCTCGAACGCCTCCTCGAAGGCCTTCGAGGCCAGACCTTTCGGGAGCTTGAGGTGATCCTGGTCCACGGCGTTTCTCCTCAAGGGAAGGCGATCAACGAGGGGGCACGGGCCGCCGGGGGGAAAGTGTTGGTGGTCATGGATGATGACAGCCGGGTGGGACATCCGGAAATGATTGAGAACCTGGTGCGGACCCTTCGGGAGGACCCGACGATTGCGATGGTGGGCGCTTCGATCCTCTCGCCTCCCGATGCCAATGGATTTCAGCAAAGGGCGGCCAGGCAATTTCCACGTTTTCAAATGCCCGTGGTCCAGACCGTATTGGAGAGCGATCTGCCGTGCCACGGCTGTGTGGCGTTTCGAAAAGAGGTGTTTGCCGCCGTGGGGATGGAGCGGGAAGATATCCCCCGGGGCCTCGACCCCGACCTCCGTGTGCGCCTGCGAAAAGCCGGTTACCGGGTTGTCCTTGCTCCTCAAACCTGGGCTTATCATCCTTTGCCGGGTTCACTGGCCAAATTTGTGAAACTGTTTTACCGGAATGGCCGGGGCTCGGCTTACCTTCAGAGGGTGCGTCCTGATCTGAGTTACGACACCGACGAATCGCTTGCTTCCGGTGGATTTGTTCCGAAACATTCCCTGATTTACCGGATGCTTCGATACCCCCTCAGGCTGGCCCAAGCCCTGGTCACTTTCCAGTGGATTCGTTTCCTGGGCTACACGGTCTATTTGTTCGGGTATTTCATGGGCCTCTCTCAGTTTATCCTCTTTAAGCGTCACCGGTGATCCAAGTTTTTCTTCTTTTGCCTGCCCCCTTTTTTCGGTAAAATAAAAGCCGTTTTCTTTAGAAGAATCAGGGTTGCGGGCGCCTCTCCGAAGCCTTGGCGAAGGAGGGTCGTCCTGTAGAAAAGCCGGCCACCCCGCCTCTCCCCCCTAACCCCAAGGAGGGAGTTTTGCTGGTTTTCATTGATGAATCCGGTGACCCGGGCCTTAAACTCTCTCAAGGATCCAGCCGCTTTTTCTCCATTGCGCTTGTCATCTTTGAAGATCCTGGCGAAGCAACGGCCTGCGAGAAACGACTGGAGCTGCTGGCCCACGAATTAGGATGGGAACCCAATTCAGAATTCCACTTCAAGAGAAATTCAGACCGCATCCGGAAAGCATTTTTGAAGGCCGCCGCTCCCTATGACTTTTTCTTCTACGGCATTGTGATCAATAAGGATCCGGCCAAACTTTACGGGGAGGGTTTCCGGCACAAGCAATCGTTCTATAAATACACTTGCAGCCTTCTGTTTGAAAATGCGAAGGAGCGGCTCGAAAACGCCACTGTTGTAATCGATGAAAGCGGGAGCCTTGATTTCAAACGTCAGCTGGCGACTTATCTCAGGCGGAAGATCAATACTTCGGACAGGAAACACCTCCGAAAGGTAAAAATGCAGCGCTCTTCAAGTAACCGGCTGCTTCAGCTTGCGGATTATATTGCGGGGGTGATTAACCGGAAAATGCAGAAGAAGAAAGATGCCGACACCTACCATCGATTGATTGCCCACAGGCAAATCTATGTCCAGGTGTGGCCCAAATAAAAACCCCCGCTCCTATCCCTTTCGGGAATGCGGCGATAAACGCCACAGTTTGGAGTGGGGGCAATTCCAAACGAAATATACCATAAGCCATAACCTGTGTCTATTGGAGAACCAAAGAATGCCAAAATGCCGCCAAAATGCTGTTGTGAAAATTGAGGGTTCGGAGTATCCTGTAAAGCCTTTGGTTTGAACAGGTAAACAATCAAATAGAGATGCCGACCGCCAAGCCCCCGCTCAAATATCATCTGGCTGAAGATACGATCGACCAGAAGGACATCGATCGCCTGATCGGCTGGCTCCAATCCAACCCCCGGCTGACCAAGGACCGGTTGACGCTCCAATTGGAAGAAAAATGGAGCCGGTGGCTTGGCGCGAAATATTCCGTTTTCTGTAACTCGGGTTCCTCGGCCAATTTGTTGATGTATTACGCCCTCCTCCTTTCGGGCCGTCTTAAAAATAAAAAGGTCGTCGTCCCCAGCACGGGGTGGGTGACCTCGCTGGCGCCGGCGATCCAGTTTGGATTCGAACCCCTCCTGTGCGAAACCGATCCAGACACGTTTGGGCTGGATTTGGATTATCTGGAGTCACTTCTCAAACAGCACGAACCCGCTTCGGTGATGCTGGTCCAGGTGTTGGGGATTCCGCACAAGATGGAGGCCCTGCTCCGGCTCAAGGAAAAATACGGTTTCTTTCTCATGGAAGACACCTGTGCGGCGGTCGGCTCGTCGGCTTACGGAAAAAAGCTGGGTTGTTTCGGCGACCTGGGAAGCTTTTCCTTTTATTTCGGTCATCAGGCGTCGACCATCGAAGGCGGGATGATTTCAACGGACGACAAGGGACTTTACGACCTCCTTCTGATGCTGAGGAGCCACGGATGGAGCAAGGACCTCGATGAACCGGCCCACCGGAGCCTTGTCCAGAAATATGAAGTGGATGATTTTCATCGGCCGTTTGTCTTTTATGAGCCGGGTTTTAACCTGCGTTCGACGGACCTCAATGCCTTCATCGGACTGCATCAGATTGAGAAATTGGACGGGATGGCAACTCAAAGGCACGAGAACCACCTGCGTTACCTCAAACATTTGAAGGATCACTTTTATGTCCAGCGTTGGGAGGACCCTCAGGCGAAGATTTCGAGCATTCATTTTGCCGCAGTGGCGGAGAGCCGGGAGCAGCGCCGATCCATTATCAATGCCCTGACCGAGCACGGCATTGAGACACGGATTTTTTCGGCGGCCAGTCTGGGCCGGCATCCCTTCTGGTTTAACCGCTACGGAAAAGTCAATTTTCCCGTGGCAGACCGGATTTATTCGAGCGGCTTCTTTCTGCCCAATCACGCCTCGTTAAAGGCCGAAGCGGTTGACTTCATCGCCCAGGTGGTCCTGGAAGCGGTTTGCGTGGAGAAATCCTGAGGGGGCTCTGATCCATGGCCAGCGAAAGAATTTTTCGGCGAATTCTGATTACGGGGATTGCCGGGTCCGGCGGAAGTTATTTGGCCGAGACCGTGGCGAGCGACCACCCGGAGGTGGAAATCCACGGCCTTGCCCGTTGGCACAGCACGACCCGAGGCAACCTGAGTGAAATCGCCGACCGGGTGACGGTCCACGAAACCGATCTTCTGGATTACGGTTCCGTGCTTTCGGTGATCCAGAAAGCCCGGCCGGACGCCATCTTTCATCTGGCCTCTCACGCCAACGTGCGTGCCTCTTTCGAAACGCCGAGCGCTGTCTTAAACAACAACATCATCGGAACCAGCAATCTTTTCGAAGCGGTGAGGCGGGCGGGGCAGGACCCCTGGATTCAGCTTTGCAGCACCTCGGAGGTCTACGGCCTCGTGGGCCCGAGCGAGGTGCCGATCCGGGAAGAAGCCCCCCTGAGACCGGTGAGCCCTTATGCGGTTTCAAAGACGGCCCAGGACCTTCTGGGTTGGGCCTATTTCAAAAGCTACAAAATGCGGATCATCCGCACTCGGATGTTTGCCTATCTCAATCCCCGGCGTGAGGATCTCTTCGCCACTTCGTTTGCCAAACAGGTGGCCTGGATTGAGCGGGGACTTCAGAAAGAGCTGGTCCATGGGAATCTGGATTCGGTCCGGACCCTGATCGATGTCAGGGATGCAATGCGGGCCTATTGGGAGGCGATTCTCCACGGGGACCCCGGAGAGGTTTACAATATCGGAGGCACCACGACCCTTTCGGTGGGGGAATTTCTCAAGCGCCTCCTTCAATTGAGCGAGGTCCCCATTCCCACCCGCTGCGATGAAAGCCTGCTTCGTCCGGCGGACGTCACGTTACAGATTCCCTGCGTGGACAAATTTGTGAAAAGGACAGGCTGGAAGCCGAGGGTTTCGTTTGAAGAAAGTTTGAAAAACCTGCTTTCGTATTGGAGAAGGGAAGCCGACAAAGCGGTTCTTGACCGGGTTTCCACATGATCATCACCCGCACCCCTTTCCGGATTTCCTTTTTCGGCGGCGGAACGGATTACCCCGGCTGGTATCAGGAAAATGGAGGGGCTGTCCTGGCCACCACCGTCGACAAATACTGTTATATTTCCTGCCGCTACCTTCCCCCCTTCTTTGAGCACAAGACCCGTGTGGCCTGGTCCCAGACGGAGCACGTCAAGTCGCACGATGAGATCATTCACCCGGCGGTCCGTGCGACCCTGAAATTTCTCGGCATTGAAGACGGCCTTGAGATCCACCACGACGGAGACCTGCCTGCCCGGACGGGTCTCGGCTCAAGCTCCGCCTTCACGGTGGGTTTCCTGCACGCCCTTCATGCCCTCAAACGGAGGATGCCCACCAAGAAACAGCTGGCCCTCGAGGCCGTTGAGATCGAGCGGAACCTATTGCAGGAAAGCGGAGGAGTCCAGGATCAGGTGGTCACGGCCTTCGGGGGGTTGAACCGGGTGAGTTTTTCCCCGAACGGTGAATTTTCAGTGGACCCCCTGATTTTGGATCAGAACCGTTTAAACGAGCTGCAGAACCACCTGATACTTTGCTTTACGGGACTCTCCCGGTCTTCCTCGGAGATCGCCCGAGAGCAGTCTAAAAATATTTTCCGGAAGGGAAGGGAGCTTTCCCGGATGTTCGAGATGGTGGAGGAGGCGGCCTCTATTCTCAAGGGGCGTTCCGATCTCGGCGAGTTCGGAAAATTGCTTGACGAATCCTGGAGGATCAAGCGGGATTTGTCGGACAAAATTTCGAGTTTGAGAGTGAATCAAGTCTACGAGACGGCCCTCGAAGCCGGTGCTCTGGGAGGGAAACTCCTCGGCGCCGGAGGAGGGGGATTTATGCTTTTGTTTGCCCCGCCTGAGGCGCACCCCCGGATCAAAGAACGGCTCGGGGGGCTTCTTTCGGTGCCCTTCCGGTTCGAAAATCGAGGCACCCAGGTCATTTTTTACGAACCCGACAGCCACGATCGGGACGGGGAGTTTTATAAGGTTCCAACGGATGCCCTGGAAGATTCTGCCAGACGAGAGGCCCTGGGCCTCCCTCCTTCCCCGGCACGGTGACGAACGTGAGCCCTTCGGACTGGAAGGACAAACAAGTTTTGGTGACAGGGGGCGCAGGTTTTCTCGGCTCCCACCTCGTGGAGGCCCTTGTCTCCCGGGGTGCCCGGGTCACAGTGCTCGACTGCCTCGACGGACCTCCGGGATTGAAGGGGGTGAACGGAAAAATTCGGTATCTGAAAGCCGATGTCACCGTTTGGACCCCGGGCGAAGACGAAAAATTTGATTTCATCTTTCATTTGGCCGCCTTTGCATTTCCCCGGGCTGCCCAGGAGAAGCCCGATCTTGCCTTCCGCTTGAATGTCATGGCAACGGTTCATATGCTGGAAGTGGCACGGAAGACCCCGGTGAAAAAGTTTATCTTTCCTTCCGCTGCGCTGCTTTACCCCTCGGTTCCAAAATACCTCCCCATCGACGAAAAGCATCCTATTGATCCCAGCGCAAGCGTCTATGCGACGACGAAAAGGATCGGGGAGCTTTTGTGCGACGATTACCGGAAAAATTACGGCGTTCCGTGCCTCATCTTCCGGCTCTTTAACACCTACGGCCCGAGGCAATCCGCCGATTATCTCGTGGCTTCTTTTTTCCGCCAGGGTCTTTCCAAGGGTTCCTTGACCATTCTGAACGATCGGGTCCGAAGGGACTTCACCTTTGTGGGAGACATGGTCGAGGCCCTCCTGAAAGGGGCGGAAACGGACTATTCCGGCGGGCCCATCAATTTGGGTTCGGGGGTCGAACACAGCATCGGCGAAGTGGCCCGGAAAATTGCGGACCTTTTGAAGATCGAGAAGGTGGAGTGTCTGAATCAAAAGGTCTTCGGGGCCGAGAGGCACTTTTGCAACAACCGCCTGGCCCGGGAAATTCTGAATTGGCAGCCTTCGCATTCTCTCGAAGAGGGGCTGCGGCTGACCTGTGAATCGTTCAAGGAGCAAGGGGTCCTCGCCAAGCCGTGACGCCCCCCGTGAAAAAGGCGCCCTCCCCCAAAAGGTTTTTGACGAACTCCCGGAAAGAGGCCCTGGCCGCCTTCGGGTTTCTGGCCCCCAATTTCATCGGCTTTCTGGTTTTTACGTCGCTCCCCGTTTTTGCCTCCCTGGGCCTCAGTTTTATGGAATGGGACCTTTTTTCTCCGCTCCGGTTTGTCGGCCTCGATAATTTCATCCGCCTTTTTCAAGACCCCTTTTTCTGGAAATTCTGCTGGAACACCCTTTACCTCATGGGATCTATTCCTCTCAGCATGGCCGGCTCGCTCATGCTTTGTTTTTTTCCGGAGCGTTTATTTCCTGCCCACCATTTGTTCCGGTGTCGCCATCTATATGCTGTGGCGGCTTCTTTACAATTCCGACTTCGGGCTTTTCAACCTCTCGATTGCAAAGCTCGGCGAAATCTTTCACCTTCCCCTGAAAGGCCCGAACTGGCTCACGGACGAGGCGTGGGCCAAGCCGGCCCTGATGATCATGACGGTGTGGGGGTCGGTCGGGGGTTACAATATGATCCTCTATCTGGCGGCCCTGCAGGGCGTTCCGAAGGACCTTTACGAGGCGGCCCAGATTGACGGGGCCAATTCCTGGCAGAAGTTTTGGAACGTGACCTGGCCCCAAATTTCACCGACGACCTTTTTTATTGCCACGATGTCCATCATCGGCGGTTTCCAATCCGGATTCGATCCCGCCTTTGTCATGACAGGCGGGGGGCCGAACGGGTCCACGACCACGATTATCTACTATCTCTTTAACAATGCCTTCCAATGGCACCAAATGGGATATGCGGCGGCGATTGCGTGGGTGCTCTTCCTCATCATTTTTCTTTTTACACTGGTCAAGTGGAAGGTTTTTGGGAAAGTCGTTTACTACTATTGATGGAACCATGGAGCAGGGCCCCGGTGGAGCGTAAAACTTCAGTCGAAGAACTCAAGCGGGTGGCACGCATCAAGGAGCAGATCAAAAAAAGCGGCGCCTATCTTTTTCTGTCGCTGGGAGCGCTGGCCATGGTGGCCCCCTTCCTTTGGATGCTGACCACTTCCCTCAAGCCGCCCGGGAGTCTTTTTTCCTACGACCGGATCTGGTGGCAGGATTGGATCCCAACCCGGTTTGTCTGGAAAAATTATGTTCTGGCTTGGAATGCCGTTCCGTTTGCCCGGTTTTATCTGAATTCCCTGTGGGTCTCGGTCTGCGTGACGGCAGGGCAGGTGATCACAAGCGCCATGGCGGCCTACGCCTTTGCCCGTCTTCAATTCCCGGGACGGGACAAAATCTTTTTCGCCTATCTGGCCACCATGATGGTGCCCGGCGCTGTCACGATGATCCCGGTTTTTATTCTGCTCCGGAGCCTGGGTTGGATTGATACCTACAAGGCCGTCATTCTGCCGGGCGTCTTCACGGCCTACGGCACTTTTCTCCTGCGCCAATTTTTTCTGACGCTTCCCAAGGACCTGGAGGATGCCGCTAAAATAGACGGCTGCTCCTATTTCCGGATTTTCTGGTCGATCATCCTCCCTCTTTCACGACCGGCCCTGGCGACCCTGACGACCTTCACCTTCATGGGCTCGTGGCTCAATTTTATGTGGCCCTTGATCGTTCTCAACACCCACCATAAGTTCACCCTGCCGGTCGGTCTGGCTTACTTTCAGAGCCTGTATCACACCGATTGGACCCTTCTCATGGCGGGTTCCCTCATGATGATTTTTCCCATCCTGGTGGTGTTCTTTTTCACCCAACGCTATTTCGTCGAAGGAATCAAGCTGACCGGGATCAAGGGATGAGCCGGCCCCTCCGGGCAGTCCTCCTGGCCGCCGGCCGGGGGACCCGCATGAATTCAGACCGGCCGAAAGTCCTGCACGAAATTTTCGGGCGGCCCCTTCTCGATTATCCCCTGGTCAGTCTCAGACAGCTGGGCGTGAAACGTCCCGTGGTGGTCGTCGGATGGGGGAAGGAAGAGGTTCTGTCCCATTTGCCTCACGGGGTGGTCGACTCCGTCACTCAGACCCCTCAGCTTGGGACCGGACACGCTGTTCAAGCCGCCCGGCGGAAGGTGGGTGGTTTTCGGGGCGATCTTCTCGTTTGGCCGGCCGACATGATTCTTCTTCAGAAGGAAACCCTTTCCCGGCTGCTTCGGGGGCACAGGGAATCCGGGGCGGCGGTCACCGTTCTCTCCAGTTTCAGGGTGGACCCCACGGGCTACGGCCGGGTTTTGAGGCGGGGGGGGCGGGTGATCGGGATCCGGGAGGAGCTGGACGCTGACGAAGCCGAAAAGCGTATTCACGAAGTCAATACGGGGGTTTATGTCTTCGAGCCCCGGGCCCTCTTCCGGGCCCTTGAAAAAATTAGACCCAAAAACCGCAAAAAAGAGTATTATCTAACCGATACCGTCCGGCTGATTGACGAAGCAGGGGGCCGTGTGGAAGCCCTCCCGTATGCGCCGCCGGAAGAAGCGCAAGGTATCAACTCCCAGGCGGATTTGGCCTCAGCCACAAGAATCTTGAGCCAAAAAAACATTTTGAACCATCAAAGGCAAGGGGTGACGATTGTGTCTCCGGAGCAGACGTTTATTGCCCCGGAGGTTTCGATCGGCCGGGACACCGTCATTTACCCGTGGACTTTTATCGAACGGGGAGTCCGGATCGGAAGGAAATGCCGGATCGGCCCTTTTGCCAGGATCCGTTCCGGTTCTGTCATTGAGGACGGGGCCGTGATCGGAAGTTTTGTGGAGGTCGTCCGCTCACGGATCGGGAAAAAAGTTTTGGCGAAACACCTGACGTATTTGGGGGACGCCACGGTGGGAGCGGGGACCAATATCGGTGCCGGGACCATCACGGCCAATTACGACGGCCTTCAGGTGGGAGATAAGGCTAAAACCGGAGCGGGCGCTGTCTTGACCCGGGGAACAAAAATTGGAAAGGGCCGGGTCTTTGTCGGTGTTCCGGCCCGTCCGCTAAACCGGGACCGGAGCCGGGGAAGCCGGAAATCATGAAAAACAATAACCTGGTAATTCTCGGCGGGAATTCAAACCAGGAACTTTGCCGGGAGATTTGCGACACCCTGGAAACCACACCGGGAAAGGTGGAGGTCGGCCGCTTTCCGGAAGGGGAGATCCGGGTCCAGATCCAGCAGAATATCCGGGGCCGGGATGTTTTTATCCTGCAGTCCACCTCGACGCCGCCGAATGATCACCTGATGGAGCTTTTGGTCCTGGTCGATGCCGCCCGCAGGGCCTCGGCAAGCCGGATCACGGCGGTGCTGCCTTTTTTTGGCTACGCCCGCCAGGACCGCAAGGACCGGCCGAGAGTTCCGATCACGGCGAAATTGATCGCCAATCTGATCACGGTGTCTGGCGCCGACCGGGTGCTGACGATGGACCTGCATGCCAATCAGATCCAGGGTTTTTTTGACATCCCGGTGGACCACCTTTATTCGATCAATGTGCTGGGGGAATATTTTTTAAGAAAACGGCTGAAAAATTTGACGGTCGTCTCGCCGGATGTGGGCGGAATCAAAATGGCCCGGGCCTATGCCAAGCGTCTGAATGCGGACTTGGCCATTGTCGACAAGCGGCGGGAAAGCGACCGGAAGACCCAGGTCATGCATATCATCGGAACTGTCAAGGACCGGAATGTGATCCTGGTCGACGACCTGATTTCAACGGGGGGCAGTCTGGTGGGAGCGGCCCGGGCCCTCAAGAAGGCCGGCGCCCTGGATGTGTATGCCACCGTGGTCCATCCCGTGCTGGCCGACCCGGCCGTCAGCCGGATCCGGGAGTCCGATCTCAAGGAATTGGTTGTTACCAATACCATCCGGATCCCGAAGGAAAAACGGATTTCAAAGATACACGTTCTCTCGGTGGCCAAGCTTTTGGCGGAGGCGATCCAGAGGATTCATACCAACGAATCCGTCAGTTCGCTCTTTCGCCGGGCGGCCGTCGAGGCGTAGCGGAGGAAGACTTTTATGGAAACGATTGAGCTGAAAGCAGAAGTTCGGGAAGCCGTCGGCAAAAAATTCGCCCGGGCCGTTCGACGCCTCGGGAGGATCCCCGGGGTTTTGTATGGCAAAGGCGTGACCGCCACCTCGGTGGCCGTGGACAAAAAGGAATTTTCCAGGGCCACCCGGACCAAGGCGGGCAGCAATGTGCTGATTTCGCTGAAATTGGAAGGGCCGAAGGCCAAGAAGGCTACGACCTGCCTCATCAAGGAAGTCCAGCGGGACCCGGTGACGGATGAAATTTACCACGTCGATTTCACCGCCATTTCCCTGACGGACAAAATTAAAATCAAAGTGCCGCTTCAGGTCAAGGGTTCGGAAGTGGCCCCCGGCGTCAAGGAGGGCGGTGTTCTGGACGTCGTCCATCACGAGATCGAAGTGGAGTGTCTTCCCACGGAGATTCCCGAACGGATTGAAGCGGATGTCAAGCTTCTCAAGATTGGGGACTCCATCCATTTGAAAGAACTTTCTTTTCCGTCCGGCGTCACCCCCCTCCTTGGTCCCGAAGAGGTGATCATCTCGCTCCAACCGCCCCAGAAGGTGGAAGAGGCCGCCCCGCCCGCTGAAGCGGCCGCCGAGCCGGAAGTCATTGAAAAAGGCAAGAAGGAGAAGGCCGAAGAAGAAGGCGCCGCCCCGGCCGCCGGCGAGAAACCCAAGAAAGCCGAAAAGCCTGAAAAGGCCGCTGAGAAGCCCGAGAAACCCGAAAAGAAGGAACCTGCCTGATCTCCGGGGAGACCCAGGGCGGATGAAACTCATCGTCGGTCTTGGGAACCCCGGTCCCCGGTATGAAAAGACCCGGCACAACGTAGGCCGCCGGGTGGTGGAAGCACTTGCCCAAAGTTTCCGGGCCCGCTGGAAACAAGACAAAAATTTGAAATCCCGTTTTGCCGAGATTGAATGTCATCCTCAGCAGGGAATTCTGGCCGTTCCCGATTCCTTCATGAATGAAAGCGGAAAACCGCTGGAGCTTCTCCTTCGCCATTTCGAAATCAATTTCAAAAACGATCTTTTGGTTGTGGTGGATGATGCGGCCCTTCCCTTCGGAAGATTAAGGCTTCGGGCGGAGGGAAGCGACGGGGGCCACAAAGGATTGAGGTCCATTCAGGAGGTTCTGAAAAGTTCAAGCTACGCCCGCTTCCGGGTAGGAATCCAGCCGCCGGAACCGGTCCGGGAACCCCTCGAAGAATACGTGTTAAGCCCCTTTGACCCCCAAGAAGAAAAAGAATTAAAAGAGGTCTTGGACCGGGCGGTCCAAGCCTGCCGGTTATGGATTTCAAGGCCGGTGGACGAGGCCATGAACTGGACGAACCAGCCGCCGGAAGCTTCCTAACTTCTTGCACTCCCAGAGGTTTTGTGCTAAATTCACGCCCATTCTTGCCCCTTTTGAGGTGGGAAAAATCCAATGAAACGATATGAAGCGCTTCTTATCTTTCCGCCCGATTCCGCATCGGGAGGCAGCAAGGACGAGGAAAAGCGGCTTGAGGAATTGATCCGCCGTTTGGGGGGCCGGTGTTTGGACCGGACCGATCTCGGCCGTCGCCCGCTCGGTTACCCGCTCCGGAAATCACGTGAAGGCCGTTTGCTCCAGTGCCTGTTTGAAATGGAACCGAACCAGATCGTGGAGTTTCAAAAGGCCCTTGAGCTGGACGCGACGATCCTGAAATCGACCGTTCTGAAAAGCCCCGTCCCCAAAACCACCGAGAAAGACCAGAAAAAATCAAAACCTTTCACGGAAGCTCCCCAGGAAAAGCAGGAGGCGCTCCATGGCCGCAAGTCTTAATCGAGTTTTTTTGATCGGAAACCTGACCCGGGACCCCGAGCTTCGGTATCTTCCCTCCGGTCAGGCGGTGACTAATTTCACCGTGGCGGTCAACCGGAACTATGTTTCAAACACGGGAGAAAAGAAAGAAGACACCAGTTTCATCCGGGTGGTGGTGTGGGCGAGGCGGGCGGAAGTTTGTAATGAATACCTTCGAAAAGGAAGTCCGGTTTTTGTCGAGGGCCGTTTGCAGAGCCGGAGCTGGGAGGCCCAGGACGGCACCAAGCGCTCTACCCTGGAAGTGGTCGCCAACAATGTTCAATTTCTCAGCCGGGGAGGCGTCCGGGGAGGCGAGGTCGAGACGATCCAGCTTCCGGAGGAGCCGATAGCGTCTGAGGAGACGCCTGGATCGCCGCTGAAGAAAGAGGGCCCCGTGGAGATCTCAAAGGAAGAACTTTCTCCCGATGAGGAGGTCCCCTTCTGATGAGCGCTTATGGGTATGCGGGTGAGGGTTCGTCCTATCCTTCCTCACGGGACCGGGGAGACCGGGACCGGGGGGAGCGGGGAGAACGGGGAGAGCGGGGGCGTTTCTTCCGGAAAAAAATTTGCCGTTTTTGCAGCGAGAAACTGACAATGCTGGACTACAAGGAGTCGGAACGGCTCGGAAAGTTTTTGACCGAGAAGGGGAAAATCATTCCCCGCCGGGTCACGGGGGTGTGCGCAAAACACCAACGGGGCTTGACCCGTGCCATCAAACGGGCCCGCCATGCGGCCCTGCTGCCCTTTCAGGTGGAATAAATCCGATGGAAATCATACTCTTGCAGGACGTCGAGAAGCTGGGGAAGCGGGGCGATGTCATGAAGGTTCGAAACGGTTTCGGGAGGAATTTTTTGCTCCCTCAGAACCTGGCCCTTCCGGCGACGGAGGAAAACCGGGCAGCGCTCGAGTTTGAAAAAAAACGGGCGGCCGAACGAAAAGAGAGAGGCAAGGAAGAGGCCCTCAAGCTTTCCGACGAGCTGGCGAAGCTGAGGCTCCGTTGGGAGGTGAAGGTGGGGGAAAAAGGAAAAGTCTTTGGGTCCATGACGGCCAGGGATTTTTCAGAAATGCTGAAACAAAAGGGGATCGCCCTTGATCGCAGACAGATCCGCCTTCCCCGGCCGATTCGGAGCCTGGGGACTCATTCGGTGACCCTTGAACTTCATCCTGAAGTGAAGCCGGTGGTCGAAGTCGACGTAGTCAAAAAACCCTAACTCAAACCGCAATCCTACATTCAGAATGGCGAGCTCAGAAGCAAGCCTGAATCTTCTTGAAAAGATCCCTCCGCAGAGCCGGGAGGCCGAGGTGTGCGTCCTCGGGGCCATGCTGTTTGAGGAAGCCGCCCTCGTCCGGGCCATCGAGATCCTCAAGCCTTTTTACTTCTACGATGATCCCCACCAAAAAATTTTCCTGGCCGCACAATCGCTTTTTGAAAAGAACCAGGCCGTGGACATTGTCACGGTGGCTGAGGAGCTTCGGAGAAACCGGCAGTTGGAGGAGGTCGGCGGGGCAAGCTACCTGGCCCAACTGACCGCCATGGTGCCCACGGCGGTGAATGTGGACCATTACGCCCAGATCGTCAAGGAGAAGGCCCTGCTTCGCAGCCTTATTTCGACGGCGAACCAAATCCTGCAGCAAAGCTATGAGCCGGCGAGCGACGTGAGCGAGCTTGTGGACCGGGCGGAGCAATTGATCTTTGAGATCGGCCAGCACCAGGTGGAGGGAAAGTTCATTTCCCTTAAGGATGTGATCCGGGCCTCGATCGAGACCATTGACCAGCTTTATCAGCGGAAGGAACACGTGACGGGGCTGGCGACCAGTTTCAAGGAGTTCGACATCAAAACCGCCGGGCTTCAGCCCTCGGATCTCATCATCATCGCAGGCCGCCCCTCCATGGGGAAGTCCGCCTTTGTCAGCTCCATTTGCGAACACATTGGAGTCGACCTGAAAAAACCGATCGCCTTCTTTTCTCTCGAAATGTCAAAAGAGCAATTGGTCCAGAGGATGCTTTGCTCCCATGCCCGGGTGAATGCCCAAAGCGTCCGGACCGGATACCTCTCGCACCAGGATTGGCCCAAGCTGACAGCGGCGGCCGGGAAACTCTCGGAGGCCCCGATCTACCTTGATGATTCGCCGACCTTGACGGCCCTCGAACTTCGGGCCAAGGCCCGGCGGCTCAAGGCGCAATACAATATCGAACTGGTGGTCGTCGATTACCTCCAATTGATGCAGGGGTTCGGGCGCTCCGAGAACCGCCAGCAGGAAATTTCAGAGATTTCCCGTTCCCTGAAGGCGCTGGCTCGTGAGCTTCGGGTCCCCGTGATTGCCGTCAGTCAGCTTTCCCGGGCCGTGGAGTCCCGCACAGGCAACCGGCCGCAACTGTCGGACCTTCGGGAATCGGGAGCGATTGAACAGGATGCGGATGTGGTCGTCTTTCTCTTTCGGGAGGAGTATTACCACCCGACGGAGGAAAATCGCAACAAGGCAGAGGCCATCATTGCCAAACAGCGGAACGGCCCCACCGGAACGATTGAATTGGTCTTCTTGAAAGAGTGGACACGCTTCGACAACCCGGAGTTTCATCGGGAGGAAGAAGTCCCCTTATGAATTTAGCCCGAACGACCTCTTTTTGGGTCCGCACCCTCGCCGTTTGGGGGATTGTCGGACTGATCTTATTTCAGGCGCCGCCCGTTTTTTGGGCAGAAGAGACCCCTCCTTCTCAGCCTTCCTCCCCTTCCTCTTCGGACGAGACCCCGGTCCCGGCGCCTCCAGAGGAGAAGCCCAACGAAATTTTGGCCATTCAAGTGCGGGGAAACCAGATCATCAGCACGGCCGTTGTTTTAAACCAGATGAGATCCAGGAAGGGAGAGAGGCTGGTCCGTGAAACCGTCAATGAAGACATCAAGCGTCTTTACGGGACCGGTTATTTTCGTGACATCCAAATCGAGGTAGAGGAGGACCCCCAGGGCTTTCGGCTGATCGTGTCCGTGGAGGAGAAGCCCATCGTCCGTCAGATCATTCTGGACGGCCACTCGACCTTTGACGAAAAGGACCTCCGAAAGGAAATTAAAATCCTGGAGGGCCAGATCCTGGACGAACGGGCCCTGAAGGAGGGGGTCGAGGCAATCCGGAAAAAATACGGCTCCAAGGGATTTCGCTTTGTGGAGATCGAGTCGGAGGTGGACGTGAACGAGAAAACCAAGGAGGCCACGGTTTTTATCCACATCCTGGAGGGAGAAAAATACAAGATCAAGGACGTGCGCTTCGACGGCGTCCAGGCCTTCAAGCTCAAAAAAATCCGCAAGTTGATGAAGACCAAGAAAGACACCTGGATCACCTCGGGTGTTTTTAATGAGGAGAAATTCCAAAAAGACCTGGACCGGATCCAGCTCTTTTACCAGCAGGAAGGCTACCTCGACGTGAAGGTCTCCCCGAAGTTTGATTACGATGCCGCCAACCGGAAAATTGTCATTACGATCCTGATCGAGGAAGGGACCCATTACGTGACCGGCGAGGTCAAGATCGAGGGGGCCGAACTTTTCCCGGAGAGTGAAATCTGGGAGACTCTCGAGATGCTTCCCGGCACGACCTACTCGCAATATTACCTGGCGAATGATCTCGACCGGATCCGCAGATACTATTTTGAGCGGGGTTATGTGGATGCGCGCATTGTGCCGGACGTAAAACTGAACCGGGACACCGGCAAGGTGGACCTCCGCTACCGGATCAAGGAGGGCGACCTTTACTTTGTGGACAAGGTGGTGATCCGGGGAAACAAAAAGACGAAGGATATTGTGGTCCGCCGGGAGCTCCGGATTCGTCCCGGAGACAAGATCGACGGCGAGAAGATCCGCAAGTCCGTCCAGCGCCTTGAGGATTTGGAGTATTTTGAGGAGGTGACGCACGACTTTGAGCCGGGTTCCGCTGCGAACCGCAAGGACCTCGTCTTTCGGGTAAAAGAGAAGCGGACGGGGGAGCTTTCCTTCGGCGGCGGCGTCAGCTCCATTGACCGCTTTGTGGGCTTTGCCGAGATCTCGCAAAAGAATTTCGACCTCCTGAATTTTCCCCGCTTTACCGGGGCCGGACAAAAGCTTTCCGTGCGTGCCCGTGTGGGGACCATTGCCCAAAATTACGAAGTGAATTTTGTCGAACCCTATCTTTTCGGCCGAAAAATTTCCCTGGGCGTAGAGGGTTACAACACCCGGCGGGACAATTTGAATGTCGATTTCGACGAAAGCCGGCTCGGCTTCGGAGTCAACCTGTCGAAGGCCTTCGGCGACACCTTCCGCCTCGGGACGGGTTACACGCTGGAATCCATTAAGTTGGACAACATTTCGAGCGATGCCCCCAAAGTGGTCCGGGATTTTGAAGGGTCCACCACCTTGAGCCGGTTTCGCCTTTCGCAAAACTGGGACACCCGGGACAGCATGATCAATCCCGGCCGGGGTCTCCTCTTTTCCCTTCAGGAGGAGCTGGTGGGGAGCTTTATCGGAGGCGAAGAGGATTTTTATACGCTTCAGGCCAACTACACGCATTACTGGACGCTTTTCAAGAAGCACGTCATTGAATTTCGTTTTCGGATCGGGACCTCCCAGGACTTTGGGGATTCGGACACGGTCCCGGTGTTTGACCGTTTCTATGCCGGCGGTTTGGGGACGGTTCGGGGTTTCAACTACAGGCGTGTGGGGCCGCTCGAGGCGGGGGATGCCGTGGGCGGACAGACCCTGAACGTTATCAATTTGGAATACACCTTTCCCCTGCCTTACCTTGAGATTCTCAAGGCGGCAGTTTTTGTCGATGTCGGTCAGGTGCATGAAGACAGCTATGGGTTGGATTTCGGGGACTATGCGATCAGTGTCGGCCCGGGGATCAAGGTCAAAACCCCCATCGGCCCGCTTGCTTTTTATTACGGCCTTCCCATCGCCAACCGGGACACGGAGGATCGGAACGGCCGGTTCGAGTTCAGTTTGAGTCACGGATTTTAGCCAGTTTTAACTTCAAATCTCTAGAGGAGGCAATCCCATGAAAGGAATTTCGCGAAAAATATTTGTTTCGGCTTTTTCGATTTTGGTTTTCGGCACCGTCCTGACGCCGGTCGTGTCAGCCGCCGTCAACAAGGCCGGCTATGTGGACGTGGCCAAGGTCTTCGACGGCTACGAAAAGACCAAGCAAAACGACACCCGGCTTCAGGCCTCGGGAAAGACCAAGGAAGAGGAGCGGGATGCCATGGTCCGGGAGGTTCGGCGCCTCAAGGATGAGCAGGCCCTTCTGGCCGAGAATGCCAAGGAGAAAAAACAGGAAGCCATCGATGCCAAGATCCGGGAACTGCAGGAGTTTGACGCCGCCGCCCGGAAGGAACTGGGCGAATCGCGGAATAAGATGGTCCGGGAAATTTTCAAGGACATTGATGAGGTGGTCCAGCGGTATGGCGAGCGGAAGGGTTACGACCTCATCTTCAACGACCGCACGCTCCTTTATCGAAGCCCCCGCTTCGACCTGTCCAATGACATCCTGGAAGAACTGAACCGGAATTATCAGAAGAAAAAGGCCTGATGACAGAACAGCAGACGCTGAGAGAGGCAGTTTCGTTTCGGGGCCCCGGCCTCCACACCGGCCGGACGGTGACGGTGACGGTCCGGCCGGGGGAGCCTGACAGCGGAATTCTTTTTGTCCGGACCGACTTGGATCCTTCCGAACGGGTCCGGGCGGTGGTGGATCATATTCATCCCGACGGGGCCCGTCAGACATCGCTCACAATGGGGAAAGGGGTCGTCCACACCATTGAGCACTTGATGGCGGTTTTTCACGGGCTTGGAATTGACAATGCGGTGGTGGAGGTCGACGGGGAAGAGCTTCCGGGTTTGGACGGAAGCGCCAGGGAGTACGCCGGGACCCTCTCCCGTTCCGGCCTTGTTCCTCAGGACCGGGAAAGGCACTTTATAGAGGTCCGGGAACCTGTTTTTATCGACCACGGCGATCAAAATCTCATTGTGCTTCCGGCGCCGCACCTGACGATTTCCTATACCTTGAGTTACCGCCACCGGGACCTGGCGGACCAGTTCCTTTCCCTTCGGATCCTCCCCGAGATCTTTGAACGGGAGATTGCCCCGGCCCGAACTTTTTGCCTCAAGGAAGAGGCTGAACTCCTTCTGGCCAAAGGGTTTGGGAAGGGGGCCAATCTTGGAAATACCCTCGTTTTTGAACGGAACCTCCCTCTTGAGAATTCCCTGAGATTTGACACCGAGGCCTGCCGTCATAAGATGATGGATCTTTTGGGGGACCTCTACCTCCTGGGGGGCTTTCTGAAGGGGCACGTGATTGCCACCCGAAGCGGGCACGCCCTCAATGTCGAACTCGTGAGAAAAATTGCCATGGCTCATCCCAAAAAGGAAAAATCATCTCCGGCCGGCTCCGAGACTCCCTCGTTGCTGGACGTGGAAGGGATCAAAAAGATTCTTCCGCACCGGCATCCCTTTCTTCTGATTGACAGGGTGGAAAAGCTGGAGCCCGGAAAACGGGCCGTAGGTTACAAACTTGTGAGGACCACGGAGGATTATTTCAAGGGCCATTTTCCGGGCCACCCCGTGATGCCGGGGGTCCTGATCCTGGAGGCCCTGGCCCAGGTGGGCGGGGTCGTGATGCTGTCACAGCCTGAGATGCGGGGCCAGATTGCCTATTTCATGAGCGTTGATTTTTGCAAGTTTAGGCAAACGGTGGTCCCCGGCGATGAGCTCCGGCTCGAGGTGGAAGTCCTCCGGTGCCGGGCCAAGACCGGACAGTGCGCCGGCCGCGCCTTTGTCGGCGACAAACTGGTTTGTGAAGCGGAAGTCAAATTTGCCATTGTCCAGCGCTGAAAAAATGCAGAACTTGGAAGGAGTCAAGATCCATCCTACGGCCATTGTCCACCCCGACGCCGAACTGGGCGAAGGGGTCGAGATCGGCCCCTACTCGATGGTGGCGGGGACCGTCAGGATCGGCGACCGGACCGTGGTCGGCGCCCGGGTCACGATCGAAGGCCACACCACAGTCGGCGGGGAGTGCGAAATTTTCACCGGGGCCGTGATCGGCAGTGTCACTCAAGACAAGAAATACGACGGCGGCACAAGTTTTTTGAAGATTGGGAACCGCAACAAGATTCGTGAATATGTCACGATCAATCCCGGGACCAAGGAAGGCACGGAAACCGTGATCGGTGATGACTCCCTCGTGATGGCCTATGCGCATGTGGCGCATGACTGCGTCATCGGAAATTTCGTGACGCTGGCAAATGCGGCCACCCTGGCGGGACACGTCACGGTGGAGGACCGTGCCATCATCGGGGGGCTCAGCGCCGTTCATCAGTTTGTCCGGGTCGGGACGCTGGCCATCATCGGCGGCTGCTCAAAAGTGGTCCAGGATGTCCCTCCTTACATGATGGCGGACGGCCACCCGGCGGTGGTTCACGGAATCAACTCGGTGGGCCTGGACCGGGCCGGAGTTTCCAAGGAGGAAAAGGCGGCCCTCAAAAGGGCTTATAAGATTCTCTTTCGTTCCGGTCTGACCGTGAAAAACGCCGTTGCCAAAATTCGAAAAGAAATCTCCCCGTCCCCCTCGATTGAGACCCTGCTTCATTATTTGAAAGACTCGAAGCGGGGCATCTCCCGCTGACCCTCCGATGAAGACGCTGGGCCTCATTGCGGGCAAAGGACGTTTCCCCTTTTTGGTCGCCGAAGAGGCGAGACAGGGGGGGTATCGTGTGGTCTGCTGCGGGATCGCCGGCGAGTCCGACCCCGGCCTGACCCAGGTGACCGATGCCTACCGGGAAATCAAACTGGGCCAGCTTGGCCGTCTGCGAGATTTTTTCAAGGCGGAAGGGGTCCGGGAGGCCTTGATGGCCGGAAAAATTGAAAAGGTGCAAATCTTTCAGGGAAACGTCCAGCCCGATTTGGAAATGGCCAAGGTGCTCCTGAAAACCCGGGACTTCCGGGACGACGCCCTCCTGGGCGGGATTGCCGATTATCTGGCCTCTGAGGGGATCGAGCTCCAGGATTCCACCCGTTTCCTCAAAGAGGCGATGCCGGGGCCGGGAGTGTTAGGAAAAAAAACACCTTCGAAAGAGGCGGAGGAAGATATGGAGTTCGGCTGGAAGATTGCGAAGGCCCTGGGCTCGCTCGACATCGGGCAGACCGTGGTGGTGAAAAATAAAGCGGTCCTGGCCCTCGAGGCCATTGAAGGGACGGATGAAACCATCAAACGGGGAGGCCTTTTGGGCCGGGGCGGTGTGACAGTTGTGAAAACGGCCAAGCCCCGGCAGGACATGCGGTTCGACGTCCCTGCCGTTGGGCTCGGGACCCTGGGTTGTCTGATCGAGGCCCGGGCGAAGGCGCTGGCCTTCGAGGCGGGGAAAACCATTTTTATTGATCTCCGTGAATTTGTGAAACGGGCCGATCAAGTTGGCATTGCCCTGGTGGGGCGTTAACATGGAAAAATCAAATCGGGGAAAATCTCTTCCCGGTCTCAAGCGGGAGCTTGCGGAGATCACGACGCTTTACGAAATTTCCAAGGCGATGAATTCGTCCCTGGACCTTGAAGCCATTATGAAAGAAGTCCTGGGGATCCTCCACGATAAGATGGCCATGGAACGGGGGACCCTGACTCTTTTGAATGAGGAGACGAACGAACTCATCATTCAAGTGGCCCGGGGCCTGAGCGGGAAGGCAATCGAAAGAGGACGTTACAAGGTGGGCGAGGGGATCACGGGCCGGGTCGTGGCGGCGGGGGAGCCGATCATCGTGAGAAACGTGGGGAAGGAGCCCCTTTTCCTCAACCGGACCGAGGCCCGGGGCGACATCAAACAGAGGAACCAGATTTCTTTTCTCTGCGTTCCCATCAAGCTGGACGGCAAGACCCTGGGGGCCCTCAGTGTCGACCGGCTCTTTCAGCAGGACATTTCCTTCGACGAAGACCTTCGGCTTCTGACGATTATCAGTTCCATGGTCGCCCAGGCGGTGCGTGTCCATAAAATGGTCGAAAAAGAAAAGGCCCGCCTTCAGGATGAAAATAGCCGCCTCAGGCGCCAGCTCAAGAAACGCTTCCATCCTTCCAACATTGTGGGGGAAAGCAAGCGGATGCGTGACGTGGATGACACGTTGGAGCTGGTGGCCAAAACCAAGGCGACCGTGCTCCTCCGGGGTGAAAGCGGGACGGGGAAGGAACTGATTGCCAATGCCATCCATTTTCAAAGCGACCGGGCGGACAAACCGTTTGTCAAGGTCTCCTGTGCGGCGCTTCCGGAAACGCTTCTCGAAAGCGAGCTTTTCGGTTACGAAAAAGGGGCCTTCACGGGGGCGGCGGCCACCAAGATCGGGCGGTTTGAAATGGCCAATGGCGGGACGCTTTTCCTGGACGAGATCGGAGACATCCCCCTTTCAACACAGGTGAAGATGCTTCGGGTCCTTCAAGAAAGGGAGTTTGAGCGGCTCGGCGGCACGCAAACCATCCGGGTCGACATTCGCCTCATCGTGGCCACCAACAAGGATTTGGAAAAGGAGGTCCGGGAAGGCCGTTTCCGGGAGGATCTTTATTACCGCCTGAACGTGGTGCCGATTTTCCTGCCGGCGCTCCGGGAACGTCGTGAAGATATCCCCCTCCTCGTGAAATATTTTCTCGAGCGGGCCGGTGAAGAGAACAAAAAAAATGTGAAATACATTTCGGACGAATCAATGGAAATTTTGATGAACTACGCCTGGCCGGGCAATATCCGGGAACTTGAAAATGCCCTGGAGCGGGCGGTGGTCCTGTGTAAGAGAGAAACCCTGACCCCTGATCTTTTCCCCATTCCGCAGGACGGCAAAGGCCCCGGTCTCACGACCTTCAATCCCGAGTTGAGTTCCGAACCTGTCCCCGGCCCGCTTCCGGAAACGATTGAGAAGATGGAGAAATCGTTGATCGAGTCGGCCTTGAAAAAAACCGGCGGCAACCAGCGCCGGGCTGCCCAATTGCTGGGCCTCACCGAGAGAATGATCGGATACAAGATCAAGCGTTACGGTCTGAGACCCCCGCCGAACGACTGAAAGGTCTCCAGCCATCGCCACCCTTCTCAAGAAAGTCGAACGTCCCCGGGAACTAAAATGGTTCCAGGCCGGCGCCATGCTTTATGGCGACTGGGGCACGAGCAAGGCCTATGTCCTCGGGATTGCCTTTGCCCTCTCCGGCCACGCCTCGTGGTTTTTCCTGGGTTTGATGTCTCTGTTGACGGCTTTGGTCGGCCGCTGTTACATGATCATCTGCCGGATTTATCCGGACGGCGGCGGAGTTTATTCCTCGGTCAAACACCGGTCCAAGACGCTGGCCGTGATCGGGGCCTTTCTTTTGATGGCCGATTACGTGGTCACAGCCTCCCTCAGCACACTCGACGCCTTCCACTACTTTAACTTTGCCCATCCGGAACTCTGGGCGATCATGACGATTCTGGCCATTGGGGTCATTAATTGGGTGGGGCCCGGCAAAGGGGGGAGCCTTGCCGTGGTCATCGGGATTGCGGCCTCGGCGGCGGCCGGCATTCTTTTTCTCGCAACCGTCCCTGCCCTGCCTCATGTGGAACTCCGGTGGCCCGAAGGAAATTGGGCCGCTAACTGGTCTCAATTTGCCGGGATCGTTCTGGCCTTGTCCGGGGTGGAGGCGATTGCCAACATGACGGGGATCATGGCCCAGCCGGTCGAGCGGACGTCAAAGCGGGCGATTTGGCCCGTCCTGATCGAAGTTTCCCTTCTGACCTTTCTGCTGGGGATTGCAATGAATGCCATTCCGGGCCTGACGAATCACACCGACGATATGCTCCGTGCGCTGGGAGATTACTATATCGGTCCGTGGTATGGGCACGTGATTTCGCTCGTCTTCGGGCTCCTTCTCCTTTCTGCGGCAAACACGGCCATTGGAGATCTGGTGGGGATTCAGTTTGCGATGGCGAAGGACGGGGAACTTCCAGGAATTTTTGCCCGCCTGAACCGTTTTGGAATGCCCTGGCTCAGTTTAATGGTGGCGGCTTTGGTGCCGGTTTTGGTTCTGATCTTTGAACATGATATCGTCAGACTTGCTTCCCTTTATGCGATCGGTGTGGTGGGGGCCATTACGCTGAATCTCGGTTCCTGCGCCACCAATTTTGAAATTTCGCTCAAACGACAGGAGCGAATCCTCCTTTTCATCGGCTCTGCCGTCCTTTTTCTCATCGAATTGACGATTGCCTATGAAAAGCACAACGCCCTCCTTTTTGCCACCGCTGTTCTCTCGACCGGCCTGATCCTTCGGGCCCTTGCCAAGGTGGTGGTGCCGGTGCCGATTGCCGAGCTGGTGGAATCGGTGAATGTCTTGACGGTTTCGGAAGCAAAGGAGATTGCACCGCTTTACAAAAGCTCCTCACTTGTGGCGTTGAAGGGTCTGAATCTCTTTTTGCTTGAAGAGGCGGCCATGCGGGTCAAATCAAAGGGTGAGAATTCCGTCTACCTCGTTTACGTTGAAGAAAGTCCGCCCTCTCCCGAACTTCCCACGGAACTGGAACCTTCCACGAAGTCCCTCGATCTCCTTGGGAAAGCCCAAAAGGAGATGGAGAAGAGAGGGGTGACGGCCGTTCCGGTGTGGCGTCTCGGGGAAAATCCCGGGAAGCTGATTGCGGGCGCTGCGCAGGAGTTGGAAGTCAACACCGTGATGATCGGGGCCACACGGCGGAGTGCGTTGGTGAATCTTTTAAGAGGGGATGTGGTCCGGACTCTGGCCAAAAATCTCCCCCGGGATTGCCATATTGTAATCAGCGGCTGAGGCAACAAAATTGAAGCCCGCCTCAGATAAGCTTACAAAAATGTTTCCTCGAACCTCCTTTGGCATAAGGGGCCCCTTCTTTGATTTTGACCCTGAGAGGGGGATTTAATTGGCATGTTAGTTGCCTTCTACTCCCTGCATGAAAGGCGACTGTTCTTTATCTTTGAAGTCGGGGGATACCGAAAATAGAATCTTGAAAGGAGAAATCGAATGGATCCAAAAGTAATGGCTGATACGCTCTGGGTTCTGGTGACGGCGATGCTCGTTTTCTTCATGAATCTGGGGTTTGGTTGCGTCGAAGCGGGTTTTCAACAGAGTAAAAACTGCGTTAACATCCTCTCCAAAAATTTTGTTGTCTTTGCTTGTTCCACCGTTGCCTTCTGGTTTATTGGCTGGGGACTGATGTTCGGGGACGGCGGCCCGTGGTTCGGTTTGAAAGGGCTTTTCATGCTTCACGGCGCTGACAATAGCCCTGCCACCGGTGACGCCTATCAGGGGGCTTATAGTTCCATCGCCTGGACCGGAGTTCCTCTTTTGGCCAAATTTTTCTTTCAGCTTGTTTTTGCCGGGACGGCAGCCACGATCGTTTCAGGATCGGTTGGCGGCCGGATCAAATATCTTTCTTTCATCCTGTTTTCCTTTCTGCTCGTGGGTCTCATTTATCCGGTGACGGGTCACTGGATCTGGGGCGGCGGCTGGCTCGCCAAGCTCGGGATGTGGGATTTTGCGGGCTCCACGGTCGTTCATTCCGTGGGAGGCTGGGCCGCACTAGCCGGGGCCCTTGTCCTCGGCCCTCGCTTTGGAAAATACGGGCCGAACGGGAAAATCAACGTGATTCCCGGACATAGCATGAGCCTGGCCCTGATCGGCACCTTTGTTCTTTGGCTCGGCTGGTTTGGTTTCAATCCGGGAAGCACCATGGCCGCTGATCCGAGACTCATGGCCCATATTTGTGTGACTACGAACATGGCTGCCGCAACCGGTGTTTTGGGTTCCACGCTGATCGCCTGGCTCCTGCTGAAGAAACCGGATTTGGGAATGACCCTGAACGGTTGCTTGGCCGGCCTGGTGGCCATCACGGCCCCCTGTGCCTTTGTGAGCGTCGGGAGTTCGGCGATCATCGGATTTATTGCAGGCGTCCTGGTCGTGCTGGCGGTTATTTTCTTTGACAAGGTTCATGTGGACGATCCCGTCGGCGCCACAGCGGTCCACTTGGTGAATGGAATCTTTGGGACTCTCTCCGTGGGCCTCTTTGCCCAGGATTGGGTGAGCCCGAATACGACTGGAAACGGGCTCCTCTTCGGGGGCGGGACGAAGCTTCTGACGGCCCAACTGACCGGAATCGGCGCCGTGGGGCTCTACACCTTCTTTGCGGCTTTGATCTTTTGGCTGTTGATTAAACACACCGTTGGCATTCGCGTCAGTCTCCACGAAGAAATTGAGGGGTTGGACATCGGCGAACACGGTAACTCGGCTTATCCTGATTTCGTGATCCGCAAACCACATTACACCGTGCTCGGGCTGGGAAGCTCCGTCGAAGAAAAAGCGCCCGAATATGCCGGGAAACGGTAATTGAAGGTCAACTGATTAGGAGAGGACACTACCATGAAAAAGATTGAAGCAGTCATCAGGCCTGAGAAACTGGACGGGGTTCGGGCGGCCCTGGAGCGCTCGGGGTACCCCGGGATCACGATCACGGAGATTGAGGGCCACGGCCTTCAGAAGGGCACGGTCCAGCAGTGGAGAGGGGAGAAATACAAGGTCGACTTCCTTCCCAAGATCAAGGTGGAAATCGTGGCCAATGAGCGGGATGCCGAGAAAATCATTCAGGCCATCCTGGAATCGGCCTACACGGGCGGGGTTGGGGACGGAAAGATTTTCGTCACCGAGGTCTCCGAAGTGGTCCGGATCCGCACCCGGGAACGGGGCGAGCGGGCCCTCGTTTAAGGATTTTTCCTGCTTTACACAGGGAGCGGCTTTTTGTAAGATAGCCGCTCCCTAATAAGTACTCCCCGCCGTCAAGGGTTTTCCCGCGGCAGTCACAGTACTTGTTAAGTTTGTGAATCGAGCGGCATTCCAATCAAGATCAAGGAGGAAGTTTCAATGACCACACTGGTAACCGGCAAGGATCGGGAAGAGGAATTGATCGAAGCCACGCGTCCCACGACGCCGGAGGAGATCAAACGCTTCATCCAAAAGAATAAAATCCAAATCATCGATTTCAAATTCAATGACCTCCCGGGCCTCTGGCAGCACTTTTCCATTCCGGCCACGGACCTGGTCGACTATGACAAGTTGGAAGAATCCATCTGGGTGGAGGGAATCGGTTTTGACGGTTCCTCGATCCGCGGATTCCAGAAGATCCAGGAATCCGATATGATCCTGATGCCGGACCCGAGCACGGCCGCCGTGGACCCGGTCTGCCAAATTCCCACCTTGAGCATTATCTGCGACGTTTACGATCCTATTACCCGTGAGCCTTACAGCCGCGACCCCCGCTACATTGCCCGGAAAGCCGAGGAGTATCTGAAGCAGACCGGCATTGCAGACACGAGTTATTGGGGACCCGAGCTTGAGTTTTTCATCTTTGACGACATTCGTTTCGACCAGGGCGAGAACTTTGGCTACTATTACATTGATTCCGTGGAAGGGGATTGGAACACGGGAAGAGACGAGAAGCCGAACCTCGGTTACAAATCCCGTTACAAAGAGGGCTATTTCCCGGTCCCTCCGCACGACACCCTGCAGGACATCCGGTCCGAGATTATTCTCACTCTTCGAAAGGTAGGCGTTCCGGTGGAGGTGCATCACCACGAAGTTGCCACCGCCGGTCAGTGCGAGATTGACATGCGTTATTCCTCGCTCACCAAGATGGCCGACAACGTGATGTGGTACAAATACGTGATCAAAAACACGGCCCGGAAATACAACAAGGTGGCCACCTTCATGCCGAAGCCCATCTTCAAAGACAACGGTTCGGGCATGCACGTCCACCAGAGCCTTTGGAAGTCGGGTAAGAACCTTTTCTACGATGGAAAAGGCTATGCACTCACAAGTGAAATGTGCCGCTGGTATATCGGCGGTCTCTTGAAACATGCGCACGCCCTGATGGCCTTTTGCGCTCCCACAACCAATTCCTACAAGCGCCTGGTCCCGGGCTACGAAGCGCCGGTCAATTTGGTTTACAGCCAAAGGAACCGCTCTGCCGCCTGCCGGATCCCGATGTATTCCTCAAGTCCGAGCGCCAGACGGATCGAATTCCGCTGTCCGGATCCGACGGCCAACACGTATCTGGCGTTTCCTGCGCTGATGATGGCCGGTCTCGACGGCATTCAGAACCGGATTGATCCGGGCGAGCCGCTCGATAATAAGAACATCTACGAACTTGAAGGAGAGGAAAAGGCAAGGATCCGCACGGTCCCGGGTTCTCTCGAAGAGTCCCTGAGTGCGCTCGAAAAAGACCATGAGTTTCTTCTCAAGGGCAGCGTCTTCACCCAGGACGTGATCGAAACCTGGATTGCCTACAAGCGGGAAGTGGAAATCGATCCGGTCCGTCTCAGGCCGCACCCGCACGAGTTTTACCTCTATTTCGACATCTAATTGATTTCCTCTTTCGAGGAAAAAAAGAAGAAGGGGCAAGTCTTAAAAGGGCTTGCCCCTTCTTCTTTTCCAGCCTTTCCCGGTCTTCTGGCGATGATCGGCCCGGGCGTTGTCTGGATGGCCCTGGCTCAGGGTTCCGGCGAACTCATCTGGTGGCCCTACCTCGTGGCGAAGTATGGACTCGCTTTTCTCTTTCTTTTGATTCCCGCCTGCCTCCTTCAATATCCCCTGAATTTTTCGATCGGAAGCTACACCCTCCTTACGGGGGAGACGGTCTTTCAGGGTTTTATGCGGCTCGATCGAGGGCTTGCCCTCCTTCTCTGGATCCTGATGAGCGCCTCCTTTCTCTGGTTCGGCGCCTTCGCCTCGGCGGGAGGCACGGCCCTGGCGGCCATGACTCATTTTCCGGCGGGGTGGACGGAACAAGGGCAGACCCTTTTCTGGGCCTATCTTTCGATGGCGGTTTTTTTCTCGGCGATTTTATTCAGCCGGGTGGTTTATCCCGTCATTGAAAAGGTGATGTGGGCGGTGGCGGTTCTTACTGTCTTCGGCCTCGTGGCGGCGGCCTCCCATTCCGAAGTCCGTGCCGTGGCCCCCCGGTTTCTGAGGGGGCTTTTCGGGCCGGAAGCTCTTTCCCGTCCGTGGGAGGCGAACGATGCGACGAAACTTTTAACGGCCATCACCTTTGCGGGCCTCGGCGGGTTCTGGACGCTTTTTTATTCGTATTGGCTGAGGGAGAAAGGCGTGGGCATGGCGGCCCGGGCCGGACGAGTCACAAGCCCCTTGACCGGCAGGGAAGAAGTGATTCCGGACGCCGGCTTCACCTTTGAAGGGACGGCCGTGGAATTAAAAGAAGTGGGGAAGTGGAAGCGCTTTCTTATCTTTGATTCGGGGGTCGGGATCTTCGGGAATATTTTTACGACCCTTTTGACGTGTCTTCTGGCCTTTGCCCTTCTCCACCCTCAGGGGATCCTTCCCCAGGGTTATGAGATTGCGGTGGTGCAGGCCCGGTTTTTCGAAGTGAACTGGGGAGCGTTCGGCCGGGTCCTCTTTCTCTTTGTGGCCGCTGCCTTTCTCTCGGACACCTGGTTCACCACGCTGGATGCCGTGAGCCGGATCCAGGCGGATTTTTTTCATCATTTCTTCCCGGCGGCAAAAAAGAAAAGCTTCCGCTGGTGGTATTACTTCTTTGTGGTGGTGCTGACCGTCGTGACATCCATCACGATGCCGCTCGCCGAGCCGGGGGTTTTAATTCTTCTCTCGGCCGTACTGGGATTCGCCGGGACCGTGATCTTTACGTTCGCCCTGCTGGGGATCAACCTGAAACTTCTGCCTCGTCTCGTGCCTCGATCAGCCTGTCCGGGACGGTGGGCCAACGGGCTTTTGGCGGTGAGCGGAACCTTCTATCTGGCTTTGGCCGTGGCCTACGGCCTCGCCCTCCGGTAACCTTCCGACTCCCTCAGTTTTCCCAGGACTACCTTTGCCGCCCGCTCCGTAGCTCCGGGTTCGCCAAGCTTCCGGGTCACTTCGTAAATTTCTTCCCGGAGTTTGTCCCTCAGGACCTCGTTTTCCAAAAGGACTTTGGTTTCGTGGGCGATCCGTTGAGGTTCGGCCAGGTGCTGGATGAATTCCGGGACGACAAACCGGCCCGCCAGCACGTTGACCAGGCCGAGGTAGGGGATTTTCACAAGCCGCCGGCCGATCAAAAAAGTTGAGGCGCTCGTTTTGTAAAGCAGGAAAAACGGGGTCCCGAGAAGGGCTGTCTCCAGCGTGGCCGTGCCGGAAGCGACGAGCGCAAAATCAGCCAGATGCACCACATCATAGAGCCGCTCCGCCGTTCGAAAGGGATGCAGTTGGGGATGGCGCTCGAGCGGGGCCTCATAAATCTCTCGGGAGACGTGCGGCGCCTCGATCAAGAAAAACTTGAGTCCCGGGTTTTCCCCTGTCAAAAGGTCTGCCGTCTCCAGCATGACCGGGAGGATCCTCCGGACCTCGGATTCCCGGGAGCCGGGGAGAAGGGCGATGGCCTTTTCTGTCTCCCTGACGCCGAATTCCTGGCGGAGCAAAGTTCGTGATTTCGAAGGCTTGATCCGGTCGAGCAGGGGATGCCCCACGAACGTGCAGGGAACGCCGGCCTTCCGGTAAATTTCCTCTTCAAAGGGAAGGATGACCATCATGTGGTCGATCGTGCGCTTGATCGTGCGGATCCGTCGTCCGCCCCACGCCCAAATTTGAGGGGAGATGTAGTAGATGATAGGGACCCGCTTCCGGATTTTTTTGGCGAAGCGAAGGTTAAAAGCGGGCGAATCGATCAGGATGAGAAGATCGGGCTTTGTCTTCCTGACATGAGTGAGCGCCCGGTAAAAGATTTTCCGGAATTGGAAATATTTCCCCAGGACGTCCCCGAAACCGAGAGCGGAAATCTTTGTCATGTCCGCCAAAAGCGAGACCCCCGAGCGTCCCATCTCCGGGCCGCCCAGCCCCTCAAATTCGATTCTTGGGTCGAGCTTTCTGAGGGATTGGGCGAGGACGGCGCCGTGGGCGTCCCCGGAGGCTTCGCAGGCAATGAGGAAGATTTTCGGCACGTTGGGGCCTTTGGAAGGAGTGGAGCGGGTTTATCCGGTCCGGACGAATTGATTCCGGCTTTCCTTGATGGCCTCGACAATTTCAAGGGCCAGGGCGAGGGCATTCCGGGCGGGCTCATCGGGATGACCCAGGCTTTTACCAGTCAGGATGCCCTGCAGGAAAAATTCGAACTCTTCCCGGAGCGGTTCGGCCTTTTGGATTTCAATTTTTTCCTGAGTGATTTGAAGAAAAGACTTCCGGAAAATCTGGCCGGTCTGGGCTTCATAATCGAGAGAAATGTAAGCGTCGTCCTGGAAGATCCTGATTTTCCTCTGACGTTCCGGCGTCAGGCGGGAGGCCGTGAGATCGGCGATGGTCCCGTTTTTGAATTTGATCCTGACGTTCGCAATGTCTTCGAAAGGGGTCAGGACCGGGATTCCGACCGCATCGAAGCTTTGGATCTCCGATTTGACGAGCCCCAGCACAATATCAAGGTCGTGGATCATCATGTCCAAGACGACGCCGCAATCCTGGATGCGGGGGGTGAAGGGGCTCAGGCGGTGGATTTCAAGAAAGCGGATATTCTTGGCGATCTGTTCGACCCGGCGGAACCCCGGGTTATGACGCTCAATATGGCCCACCTGAAGGGCCAAATTCCGTTCCTTCGCAAGCTCAATCAGGTCTTCCGCTTCCTCGAGCCGGAGCGTAAAAGGTTTTTCCACGAGGGCGTGCACACCCGCTCTGAGAAATTCCCGGGCGACGGCGGCGTGTGTGGAAGTCGGAGTGGCGACACTGACGGCATCGACCTTGCCGATCAAGTCCTTTGGATTTGTGAAAAAGGGGACGCCGAGGGCCTCGGCCCGCTCCCTTTTCGAGGGGTCCACATCCGAGATTCCAACAAGCTTGGCTTGGGGAAGGGAGGCCAGGATCCGTGCGTGCTCTTTTCCGACGTGGCCTACGCCGACGACGCCTATTTTGAGGGGCTCTGCCATAAGTTCCTGCAATCTATCAACCGCCTCCAGGGGTGTCAAATGCTATGTTGAATCGCAGCCGAATCTCCCACGCCTCCCGGGGACGCTCGGCTGTCCGACAACGGTGGTTTGGTAGGAGAAATTCTCCGGCGCTCTCGGCGCTCAGTCGCTCCGGATTCGGAAAGATCTAAGGGCGATCTCGCTGGGGCCCCTCGCCGTTCCCCGCCAGCAAGGCCTGGCGGGGCCGGCGCTTCCCCCTAGCGATCTCGCCCAAGACTTTCTCGAATCCTCCGCGATTCGCGCCTCAAGCCCGGAGAATTTCTCCCTATGCAACCAACGTCCGACAGAGGGTGGAGGTCCCGCCTTGCCACATGGCGCTGGGCTGTGCTAGACTCCCAACCTTCCATGGGAACCTACCGGCGTCTTGTTGCCTATGTTTGGCCCTACCGGGTGCGGCTTTCTATCGCCGCCCTGTGCATGCTCGGGGTGTCCCTTGCCAACGCCCTGATTTCCGTCACGGTCTATGTGACCCTGAACGGCCTCGAGAACCGGACCCGGGTCATTATCGATAATATTCCTCACGCCGCCTTCCTTCCCCGCCTCGAGTTTCCGGCCTACTGGGTGCCCTTGGTGATCGTGGGTGTTTTCTTAATGCACAGCCTTTTTGATTATTTCTCCAAGTATGAGATGGCGAGCATCGGGATCCGGGCCCTCCGCCAGATCCGGGATGACCTTTACCGGCACTTGGTGAAACTCGACATGGATTTCTACGCCCGGGGGCGGACCGGGGATTTCATGAGCCGGATCTTGAATGATGTGGGGAGCATCCAGGGCGCCATCACCGATGTGCTCGTGGATATCATCCAGCAGCCCTTGACGATCCTCTTTAATCTTCCGATGGTTTTTCTTTGGGGCGGCCCTTATGCGCTTTACGCCGTGATTGTTTTCCCGCTGGCGGCGGTCCCGATCGTGATCCTGGGAAAACGGCTCCGCCGGGTGACGAAGCGGATGCAGGAGCGCTCAAGCGACATCACGGCGGCCATGGGCGAGACCCTGACCGGGATCCACATCGTGAAGGCCTTCAATCAGGAGGAGCACGAGATCCGGCGCTTTGAGGCGATCAACCGCAGCGTGTTTGATTTTTTCAAAAAAACCATCAAGACGACCACGATCCAACGGCCGCTGATCGAAGCCATGGGCGCCGTCGGGACGGCTTTGGCGGTGTGGTTTGCGCTCCAGCACCTTCCGGCCGACCGCTTCGGCGCCTTCGTCGGTTCGCTTTTTATTTTTTATGAGCCGCTGAAAAAATTGAGCAAAGTGAACAGCACGGTCCAGCAGTCGATTGCCTCGGGAAACCGGATCTTTGAAATCCTGGATGTGAAGCCCTCCATGGTCGAAGATCCCCGGGCGGCGAAACTGGGGCCCGAAGTTTCAAAGGTTTCTTATGAACACGTCTTCTTTGAATATGAGCCGGGCTCGCCCGTCCTCTCCGATATTCATTTTGAGGTGGAGAAGGGGGAGGTGCTGGCCCTGGTCGGACCGAGCGGCGCCGGCAAGACGAGCCTCGTGAATCTCCTGCTCCGTTTTTATGACCCCGTGAAAGGCCGGGTGACCGTGGACGGTGTCGATATCAAGCAGGCCGGTTTGCATTCCCTTCGAAGTTTAATCGGCGTCGTCTCGCAGGAGACGGTTCTCTTTAATGCTTCGGTCGCCGAGAACATTGCCTACGGAAAACCAACGGCGGGCGAGGAGGAGATCCGTGCCGCTGCCCGTGCGGCTCATGCCGAAGGTTTCATCGAGGAGTTGCCTGAGGGATTCAAGACAAGGGTGGGGGAGCGGGGGCTTAAACTTTCCGGCGGCCAGCGTCAGCGCCTGGCCATTGCCCGAGCCCTTTTAAAGAATCCGCCGATCTTAATTCTGGATGAAGCCACGTCTCACCTCGATACCGAAAGTGAGCGGGAGGTCCAGATGGCGCTTGAGCGATTAATGGAAGGGAGGACGGTTTTTGTGATTGCCCACCGGCTTTCCACGGTCCAGCGGGCGACCCAGATCCTTGTCCTGGAGGACGGCCGGATTGTTCAGAGGGGGACGAACGAATCGCTTTTAAAGGCGGGCGGCGTCTACAAGCGCCTCCACGATTTACAATTTAATCTGTAGGGGCAGGCCTCTGTGCCTGCCCGGCAGGAAGGTTTCGATCATGTCCCCGGAATCGAGATCTTGATTTTCGTCGGCTCTCCGGAACCTTTTTCCGGCTCTTCGATTTCGTAGGATTCCAATTTCGACTGTCCGAGCGTGGCGACCCGGTAGGCTCCCTTGACCGTGCGATCGAGAAGTTTTTCCGTCCCTTCATTCACTCCTTCAACCGCTCTTGTGAGAGGGTTCCGGCCGGACTCTTCCTCCACGGCCTCGGTCTCCTCGAGCCCTTCCTCTTCATCCAGGTCTTCATCATAGGCCTCCTTCTCTTCGGGCGGAGCGGAGGCCGGCAAGGCCAAGAGGGCAGGAGGGGCCGAAATCAGCAAGCCGAATAAAAGAAGCAAAATTTTTTTCATGTAAGCCTCCACGGTTTGAAAAACATTGGTTCTCAATTTCGATCAAAGTATAACTCCCATAAGCTCATTTGACAAATCAAGATCGAAATTTTTTTCATGGAATTGTAAGCCCTAAATTCATGTGATAAACTTGGCAAAATCCAGGCAAAATCTAGGCGTCTCCCAACTCCGGGAATTGCTTTCGGGACAAGGGTTTGAGCCTAAATTTAACCGATTGAAAAAGTGAACCAAAAACAAAGGCCGAAGTCTATTCTTTCTCTCTTCGTCGTGCTTGTTTTCACCGTGACGACGATTGGGGCCGATGCCCTTCCTGCGTTAGCCGGTCAAAGCCAATTCTCCGAAGTCCATCCCGGGATCTTTCTCGGGACTCCGCTCACCTTGCCGGCTGAACTCGGCACGGTCGAGGCATTTCATTTTGGCGCGGGCGGCGGCCCATTACGGCGATTAAGGAAGAGCGGAAAGCAAACCAAGACATTAAAAGGAAAAAGAGGCGGGTTACAAAAACAAAGAACCTCAAAGAACTCTTCGGAAAGCTGGACTGCAAGAGCTAAATCCGTGATCTTCCACCAATCTGTTAGTGGTTATGGTATACTACCGACCTCTTTTGAACTTGTAACTTCCAAT
>JACPCP010000012.1 GCA_016179745.1 Candidatus Omnitrophota bacterium | reverse complement strand
TGGATAAGAGCGACATTCGCCAGTTTTTGATGATGATTAACAAGCTAAATGAGCGTGGGTTCTTGACCCTCGAGGATTTATCCCGCGCCGAGGTGCGGAACCAGATCGCTTCGTCAAGGCCTTATAAGCTAACCCCGTCAATCGAGAAGAAACCGTTTCAAAGGCGGGGGCATATGGATACGGAGAATGAGAAGGGTGTGTTGGTTGAAGTCGATGAAACTCCTCTTCAGGTTGACGAGGAACTGAGGGAGTTCCTGAAACTGGCAGATGTTGACCCGGATTCCGTGATGGATCCTCGGTTTGTGGAGGTGACGATTGGGGTTGAAAGCTATACCCTCGGCATCGTGTTTTCAAGAAACGGTGTCCAGCAAGTGATCCATCTGGGCCGATCAGGGAATTGGGAATATACCCTCGAAGGCTACAAGGCCGCGTTAGATGCAGACCCACTCCTGCCGACGGGGAAGCAAATTGAAGTCGTCAAAGGTATTTCTTCGGCCATACCAAGAGCTCAAAGTTCCGGAATTTTCCGGGTCACTCCCCGCCGCGCTGAGGTGCGGTCTGCTTCACCGGAGGCTTCGCAGAACTTGGCCAAAGCCCCTGCGAAGCTCCTTAAGCGTAGCAGGGCCGAGGTGCGGATGGGAATAGGGATGATGGCGGGAATTGGGGGGGTCGGTGCGTTGGCGGTACTAGCAATCTGGAAGGCCTATGATCCTGTCAGCTGGGCGATCTTTTGGAGTCGTCAGGTGGATGATACGGATTTTGAGCCGACACTCCAGGCGATTAAAATACTATGGAATCCCCGCATCAAAGAGATTCTCAAGCGCAAACTCCGGCACCGGAACTGGAGAACCCGTGAGATTGCCCGGCAGGCGCTTTTGAGACTCGAGCCGAAGCCCGCGAAGATTAAAGACCTCGTTTTTCAGAGCGCTCTTGCGGAATCAGGAAAGGGAACGGACCCTTGGATTCGGGCAATCCAATCGCTGGGAAAGATCGATTCAAAGAGAGCTGATTCTGCTCTTCTTGCTGCCTTGGAAGATGACCGTTCCTCGGTCCGGAGTGCGGCGATGAGGGCCCTAAGAAGTCTTGAGGTCGATCGTAAGGAAATCGCAACGGGCCTCATCCGGTATTTCAACTCTATCTCGCCGGTAGAGACAAGACAGGAGATCCTCAGAGATCTCTTTCTCGCGGGTTCAAATGACCCCACAGTCATCTCCTTCCTTGAGGAGCGCCTGGCGGAGCCGGAATATATAGAAGCGGCCTTCCAAACACTTCAGCTTTTGAATGTCAAAAACAAAGAGCTCGTCAAAATGCTTCTGGCCCTTTCAAGGCATTCCTTTGAAACAGCAAGAATCCACGCAGCCCACCTCTTGAGGAGATTAAACGCCCAAGAGGCGAAACCGAGGCTCGTGGAATTGTTAAGCGATCCCAGCCCGGCGGTGGCTCGTGAAGCCGCTGTTTCACTGGCCAGTCTTGGGGATGATTCAGGCGTCAATTTTGCGCTGGAACTCTTGAAGGAGAAGGCGCTCCCTCCGGCGCAAAAGGCTCCTTGGATTACGGCCCTTGCCTCGATGGCCCGGGTGCTTGGCCGGCAGGAGGTCACCCTCCGGATTAAAACCGCAATCGGCCTCTTTTTTCAGGAAGAACCTGAGGATGAAAACCCGGCGTATGACGCTGCTCTGCGGGCCCTTGAAACGTTGGACCGGTTACTTTCCGTTCCCGAAGGCCGGAAGAAACCTCCCGGATCCGCCTTCCGCTCCGAGGTGCGAAGTGATAGCGAATTGGGGCTTGAAGGTTTGCGAGAAGCCCTGGCCCAAGTTGCGAAGAACGCAGATCAAAAGCACCGTGAGACAACTGACCCTGCCGCCGGATATGTTCTTGGGGAAGCGCGTCGTCTTGCCAGGGCGCTGAAGGATCCAACAGCAAGCCGCACAGGCATGCTTGAAACCGCCAGGGACTTTCTCTCCCGCAATCGTGATTTTCGTTCCCTCCGTTCCGAAGCGCGGCTGATCACGGATCCGGCACAGCTCGAAGAAAACCATGCCCCCCCGATCAACCCCGATGCCGCCACCGTTCTGCAGTTCCTCAAGGAGCGGGTTCAAAGTCTCAGGCGGGTGGAGGAGGAGACCGTTAGAAGAAAACTGGTTATGGGGCATGTCCGGCCCGCACCAGGCGAAGAGCCCGAATATTTCGTTGTCGATGGGACCCGGCAGTGGCGGCCGGACGAGGGGCGTCCGAGAGAGCCCATCTTTCGTGTTTACTTCGGAGTGCCCAAGGGCCCGAACCCCCCACAAATTTGGATGTCCCGCCAATGGCAGACAACGCTTCATATCGATCCGATGGGTATCGACACCCTCCGGCGCGGCTGGGATGGCGGCTCTCAGGATTCAATCCTGAATGAAATCGCTAACTATCTGCGAGAGCAGACTCCCCGCTCCGAGGTGCGGCTTAGCGAAGAAGATGAAGCAGTCATAAAAAGGTTATCTGGGCTGCTAGACGACCCGGCGGTGTCGGACCGTGTCAGTGCGGCAGAAGACCTTTCTTCGATGGCCAGACGGAACGAAGAGGCGGTATCAATCGTCCGTCAGATTTTGGTTGAGGCCCTAAGGGAAGAAAATCACCCGACCGTGAGGCGCGCGATCCAGGCGGCCATTGACTCTCTCCCCCGTTCCGAGGTGCGGGGGAGTGAGGAGGAATTTAATAAGGACGGACTCAGATGGCAGCAGGTGACGGAGCAAGCGCCGGAAAAAGCTGAACTCGGAATCGTGTTGCGCTTCCGGGAAAAGCAGGGCGCCCTGACCCTGCCACGCTACTTGCTCGTGACCAATCTTGAAGAGGGGAGGAAAGGCCGTGGCCCAATCCTCGTGGCAGTGCCGGCCGGCTGGAGTCGACAGGAGAGGAAATACACTTGGGGGTCGGTGACCGGCGTAGAACGTTTCACGAGGGAAGAGATGGTTCAAAAGCGCTTCGAATGGGTCGAGCAGCTCCCCCGCTCCGAGGTGCCCTCGATCGAAGCTCGTGCCGAGGTGCGGGGAGAGGGCGCCTCCGAATCCAAGCGGTTACAGTTCTTTGCCTACCTTCCGGTCCTGCTGCCGGCAGACCAGCAGAAGATCCGTGAGGGCGTCAACAGATTTATACTGGTGCAACCGGCCCGGATTGAGGCGGAGAGGATCGAGAAGGCCGAGTTGGTCCTTCCCCGGCACTTCTGGGGAAAGCGAGTCGGCGTTCAGTTTGCTCGGTCATCAAAGGAAGAAGAGGCTCGAACGGTCTCTCTCCAGAAGGATGTCCATGAAACGGAGGGGGTTGTCGACATCACCGATTTGATCCGTGGAAGCCGGTTACTGCAAATTGACGTTATCACGATCCAGCGTTCAGAAGGAAGTGAACAAGATGTGTTGGCAGGCGCCCAGCAGCTCCGGATGATCCTGACCCTCCGCTCGGAAACGAGGGGCAGGAGGGTCAAAACGTTTGAGGATCTGGAAGCAATCGAGGGGCTCAAGCAGGCAGAGGAGGCAGTGCGGGCGCCGGTTCTCGTGGGTCTATGGAAGACCTTGTTACCTAGGGAACGAGACGCATTAGTTCTTGCCCGGTCGATTTCGGCGCATCTGCCGCGTGGATTCGGAAAAGGAGAGATTCTAATAGGACCTTCTGATGCCCACCTTTCAGCGGTGAGCAAGGTCTTGGAAGGGAACAAAGCAATTGACCTTCTTGCCCAGGACATTTCATCTGCCGAGCCGGGGAAGGGGACAGGCCAGACGCCGGTGGAGAGTCTCAGGGAGTTCGGGGTCCGTTATGTCCTCGCGGGACATTCGGAGCGGGTGCGCGGCGATGAGCTTGAGACCGGGGTGAGCGAGCCGCCTGAGGTGATTAACAGGAAAATCAAGGCGGCACTGGCAAACGGGTTTGGCGTGGTGCTCGCGGTTTCGGAGAACGCCGTAGACCATGCCGGAAGAGATCGGCTGGATCGGATGAGGGCACAGGTGGCGGCCCGGTTAAACGGCGTCAAGCCCGAAGAACTCTCTCGGGTTGTTATTGAATACGAGCCGATCCATTTCAAACCGGCTCCGGAGGAAGTCCAGAAGATGCATCGCCTGATTCGCTATGCCCTCCTCAACCTTTACGGACTTGAAGCAGCGGGGAAGGTGCGGATCATTTTCGGCGGGGGAGTCAACGCCGAAAACGTTGGGCTGTTTCTTGCAAGACCCGGCATTGACGGCGTCCTCGTCGGCCGCGCCAGTGTCGATCCGAAAGAGTTCTCTGCCCTTGCTCATCAGGTGATGGGTCCGGGGGAAGCCCCTTCGCCGGAAGAGGAATCGATTCTCAATTCTAAAGAAACGGATAGTTTCAGGATCGAAGAGTTTACCCGGAAAGGATATGACCACCGGTTGTATCGCTTAGTTGATAAGCAATCGAACTCATCGATCGTCGTAATGCCTGATCGGGGGAACACGATTGTTTCAATGAAGGTGCTGTTCACGGGCGACACCCCGGAAGAAATCTTTTACTTCCCAGAAGATTTAAACGCCGTTGGAGGTTTTCCCATCATGTGGCCGTTTGTTAATCGGATTGAGGGCGGAAAAATTAAAAGGCCCGACGGAACGATCGTGAATCTCCTTGAAGAATTAAGTGTGGCCGATTTCAGGAAGAGGTTAGAAAGCGGACACCAGGTTTACCGGATTGATACGCATATGATTCACGGAATGGTTTGGCACGTTCCTTGGATCGTGGAAGAAACCGGGATGACCAACGACGGGGTCTTTATCCGCAGCAGTTATGACGGTACCGGAACACCGATTGAAACCTACTTTGGCCGGGCTAAGATTTCCGTGATCTACCGGTTGAAAGGGAATCGGCTGACGGTTGAAACCGACATCGTCAATCTCGGCACAAGTGACTTTTCGATGAGTTTCGGTTTTCATCCCTACTTCCGGATGCCTCTGGATTGGCGGAATCATGTCAAGGCGACCCTTCCCGTTACAAAGGTTTATGAGGCTCGTGAGGATATGATTCCTACCGGGAAGTTGCTTGAGGCGACCGGCAGGCACGCCCTCGCTGAAAGCAAGGTGCTGGGAGGGGACATCTATGATGATGTTTACACGGGGCTCAGGTTTGACTCCGATGGGTTTGCTCGATCCACGCTTCAGGATCCGATAACAGGAAAACAGATTACCATTTCTCAAAGCGGAGGATTCAAACACATAGTCTTTTGGGTCCCTCCCGATGAGGCAGGCCTGCCTAATATCAGTGTTGAATCCCAGACGAGTTCCACGAATGCCTTCCAGATGTTTGAAAGGGGTGTAACGGAAGCGGCCCCGGTGACTCTTAAACCAGACGAACATTTCCGGGGGCAAGTCATTATTGATGTGGCCGAGGCGAAATCTCCCGGCGGAGGAAAACCTCGTTCAGAGATCCGATCCGCCGAAACGCCCACGCCTCCGGTTTTTCTCCAGCCGGAGTATTGGGAGGATGGGAGGCTGAGAAGTATCTCCCTGCTTGATGCCAGGGTTGATCCCAAACTTGGCAAGACAACTCACCACTCGATTACTCTGAAGTATGGCCCGTCTGGACATCCAGGAAATATTTATGATCTTTATGTCAGGGCAACGCCCTATGGGGTGGCGAGGGAAGCGCTGACAGATCAAGTTTTGTACAAAGGTTTCGTTAAGATTACTTTTGATGAAGAAGGAGTAATCCAGGGCTGGGATTTTGTAATTAATGACCGGCGAAACAAAGAATTACCTTGGCTCAGAAGTTCTCTCAACGCTTGGTTTCGTTCTCAAAAAGGAAAACGGTTCCACTCATCGAACCCGACCTTTCCCGATCTGACTCGCGGCAGTCCGACCTACGAGAGAATTCGTAATTTAATCTCCTCATCAAAAAATAGTGATGAAGTCCAGGGGGTGCTCACCCGACAAGGCGTGTCGGCCGTTCCGGTCTTAATCGATTTCCTAAAATCTCCAGATGAAAAGGTCCGGGAGGTTGCATCCGATGGGCTGAAGCACCTGGGTGTGATTGCGGTGCCGCACTTGATTGAAGCTTTCCGTGAGGAAGATAAGTTACTAGAAGAAAGAATTGAAGATGTTTTGGCGGCGATCGGTTCAGACGCAATTCCTGCCTTAACCTCCTGGGTCCAAGACCCGGCCATTCGAGGGCCCGTGGTGCGTGCCCTCGCTCGAATCAACCCCGTTACGCCCACGGCAGTCCACATCGCACCGATTACCGATATCGCAAAGCTCGACCTTCCCGGCGAAGGAACCCTGCCGAAGAAAAAAGTAATCGTTTATGGAGGGCTTGGCGCGGTCATTCCCCGCTTTTACCAAGAACACATCAATCGGCTCGCACAGGTTTTCAATATTGAACTTGTTGCCGTCGATTTGATGAGGGAAATTCCGGCCGGGGCGAAAATTGCGAGAATGAGTCTCCCGTATTCGGCCTATATCCAGGTTCCTGACCGTCCGATTGAGGGGCCCGATACGGCATTTTTGAAATCGGTGCTGGCGCTGGACCCTGCCGGGGTGCTCGTAGTCACCCGGCCCGATACGCATCTGGATATTGTGGCCTGGGCCGTCAACCATGGAATGCAGGTGTTTGTGGAAAAGCCGCTCGGCCTCCCGGAACATATGGATGCCTTCGAGTTCACCTATCGACGTGGAAAGAATATGATTTTTCCTATCGACTTCTTTTTTGACAACCCGTCAGCGCTAAAGGCGTTTGAACTGCTCAAGGAAGAAAATTTCGGGGAACTCAGGGCCATGCGGGGACGGATGATTGAAAATGTGGAAGTGGAGCACGGACGGGAATGGCTTGTGGATCCTGCCGTGAGCGGCGGGGGGCTTGGCATGGACATGATGGTGCACTTGGTGGCGTTGGGGGAATTTCTGTTCGAAAAATTTGGAATTAGTTTTGGCCGGTTTCAACTTCACAAGGATCAAAGTTCCTTTTGGCGTTATCGGGGCGCCCCCGGAGAGACGGAGACTTATGCCCGTGTGGTGGGGAATGTGGGGAGCGTCGTGGTCGATTTGGGTGCAGGGAAGGGGGTGCACACGAATGCCTATTATATGATCCTTGAAGGGACCAAGGGGACTCTTGAAATCAATCTGGGGACGGAAAAGACCAAGCCCTTTCTTGAAATGAGGAATTTGAAGGGCGGCGTCGTTTATCACGAGGATTATGGCCCTGACATCGGCTATTCGGGAACGGTCAGGAAGCTGTTTGACATGGCCCAGAATCTTGGAAATGTGCCGCAAGCGGAGCGGGATTTTAGGTTTCGAGCCGTCAAGGCAGCGGTCGACGTATTGCATGACGCTCACAACAAAATTGGAAGCGACTACGAGTATCACCGTTTGAATGAAGATCCTGATAAGGCTCCAAGGAAAACGCCTGCGATCGAGGCTGCGCCGAGCTATTTTAAGAAGATCGTGAACTTACCGCACCCCGTATTCCCAACCGGCCTTCTTCTTGTTCGAGATCCGTCTAGCAATCAGGGCACACACTTTTATCACTTAATTGGACCGGACAGGAACATCGAGGGAGGTGTGACCATCGAAGTCTTTCCCGAAAGGTTGCGGGTCAGTAATCTGGTAGTGCCTGTCCAAAAAACACTTCACGAAGACGGAGTTGCACAAACCATTCTTGAATGGATTATGGCGCAAGCGCTTCAGATTTATCCCGATTCGAAGTATCCCTTGGTCCTTCATATGGTGGGGGACCCTCAGCTCTTTCCTGTCGCCGAGGAATTATTCTTGCCGGACACCATTCAACTTTACGACGCAGTGACGAACCAATGGCGGAGCCTAACGGACCCTTCTTTTGACATTTACAATACGTTTGGCCCTCTTGTCGCCGGACCTCAGGGGAGCTGGTCAGGGTGGCCCCCCCCGCTTACGATTGTCAAAACCGACGGAACCTACCAATCAGTTAAAACTCCACCAGGCGTGAAGGTCGAGTTCGACCGTCACCGGATTTTGATTCGTGATTCGAAAAGCGGAGTGCAGCTTCGTGGGCAGTTTAGAGGACTCGATACCTCCATCCGTGGTGTTCCACGCATGGTGTTGGGGGAAGGGGCGCCCGCCCCTCTAGAACTTTCTCTCGGCTCGCGCGCCGAGGTGCGGGGGACAGCCACGTCCTTCTTTCGGGGGCTCAAGAGCGCGCTGGAATTCTACGCAAGGGAAGAGGTGTGGATCTTGGCGGAGTTGGCCGGGAATCGGGGCGGAGAAGAGCAGAAGTTCACCGTGATTGCCAAGATCGGCTCGGTTGCGCTGGCGGCCGGTGATCCCGGGCGGCTTACGGTAAGGTTCAAGGAATTTTCTTCCCTTATTGAGACGGCGTTATCCCCCCATGAAGAGTTGGTGATTGCGCCCTCCAAGTTGTCGCAAGACGAGGGGGAATTCCTGTTCGAGTCGCTTGCCCCCTTCCGGGGATTTGACCACCTCGGGCTTGGGGTCCGTTTCGTCATCGATGATGAAGGGGCAGCGCTCTTTAAAGGAGGGATTTTCCTCAACGGAAAGTTGGATTTGGTGGAGCAGCTCCTTAAAGGACAGCTTGATCAGCTCAAGGGGGCGTCTGGTTCACTCGATGTTTCACCGGCGGTTGGGATCAAGAAAGAAATCGATACGAGGAGATTCTACCCTCTGAAGTTGACAAACGGCGTTCGGCCTTCAGTCCACTTTCCTCTCCGGAGCGGGGTCGCCGGCCTGCTCGGCGACATCATTCCTTTCAAGGTCCTCGACACGCAAGGACGCAAAATCGCAAGCGGCACTCTCCATTTCCCCCGCTCCGAGGTGCGGCAGGGAGGGACGGACGGGAAGTTACTCAAGAAGGTGAACCGGGCCTGGCAGGAGTCGCTTCGCTCGACGGTGCCCGTGGCGTTGGACCGGTATTTCAGTTGGTGGGAGAAAAGAAAACTTCAGGGGCGCCTTAATATTCTATCGGCCCTCGAAAGAAATCAAACAAAGGCCCGCCTTCTTGAAGAAATGACGGCCAGGATCCGGAAAAAGTATCCGCTCGATCCGGCAGGGACACAGGCCTGGGTGATGGCGAGGGAGGCCTGGCGAAATTCGGTCCAGGGTTGGATTGATAGATACCTGCCCGTGGAAGTCGATCCCAAAATGATAATTCGAAACGGCTGGCTTTATGTCTATGGGACACTGGAGTCCGAGCCCGGCCGAGACCCCGAAACCGTTGTGATGGAAATAGTTCATCCCCAAACCCATTTTTTTGCCGATGTCAATCTGACCCCTTATTTTGAATCCATCGCTCTGCCCGGGCCGACCGGGGAGGATATGACTGAAGACTTCAGGGACATTCTTCGAGACCGTCTGGGCGGTCTTCAAATTGAATTGACGCTCTACCGGGTCCGGACGGCCGCAGGCCGTAATCTGGTTCGAGAATCACGGGAAGCGCTCAACGCCCCGATTGAACGGCTCACGGTTCCGGAGATTCAGGAACCGCCGGCGCCTCCCCGTCCTCCTCACGGGGGATGGCCCGCCGGCCCCGGAGACTTTGAGGGCTTCGGCTTCTGGCGTCACTTTTTCACGAGACTTGTGCCCTATGCCCTGTCCGTCACCGTTTTGGCTCTTTTTGGAATCTCTCTCCTTGTTTCTTTGCCCGCCTGGTTCGTTGCGCCTGCAGCCATCTTGGCGCCTTTGGCTCTCGCTTGGTTCTTGTGGGAAACAGTGCCGTTTGTTTGGGGCCGCATTCAGGAGGGGGCGCTCGGGCGGCAATTCCGCACTGTGCTGTTGACCCGCATTCAAGCTTACGCCAAAAACAATGAGTTGGACGAAGAGCGGGCCTTCCTGAGGCTCCTCTGGGAATCGAAGAGTCTCGAGGAAGTAGAGGACCGCCTCAGGCAGTTGGACGATTTGAAGAGCCGGGAGATGAATGAATGGCTCAACCGCCATTTCCGGAGGCCCGGCGAAGGTCCCGGGGGCGAACCGCTTCACGTGCGCCGCTTCATTCGAATTCTCGGCCGGACGGCCCAGTATTACCGCCGCCGTGAATTCGTGAAGGGCCAGAAAAACCGGCCCGGCACCAAAATCGAAAAAGAGTTTGTTCCGTATTCTGAAGTTGAGTTTGACGGAAAAATCGCTTCCCTCTCGCCGCCCCGAAAACTTGCGGCTCCCCAGCCCGAAGAGGATCCGGTAAAATTTTTGTCGCTCGACCCCCTGAATCCCGATGAGAGCATTCGCCGGATTGACGATTGGCTTCAGGCCGGTGAAACGGTAGTGGCCGAACAAAATTATCTGGCCGATAACAGGATCCTGGCCCGTTTGGAATCGCTCCGGCGGGAGGCCGCCCAGCAGGACATTCGCCACCGGGACAAGCTGGAGGAGTGGCGCCAAACCGGTCGGTTTATCGAGATCCAGGACCAGCGGGAAGCGAGCGCTTACGGCGTGAATGACACTGAAAAACGCCGGAGGAGAGCCCTCGAAATTATTTATTTCCACCTTTTGAGCAGGATTCCCGTCCTGCGAAGAATCCTTCTTCGGCTGAATCACTCCCTTCTCAAGAAACGGATCGAAGGGGGCTGGTTCTTTCCCCGGGATTGGGCTTACCTCGGTCCTGCGCTTGAATCAAGCCGGAGCCAGTATGGGATCCCTGACGATCGTGTGCATTCGATTCGTCCTCATGATTTGAATGTGGTCCGGGCCCATGCGTTTGCGGAAGGGGTGAGTGAATTAAGCGATCAGGCCGGCCGCATCAAGGCCCTGGTCCAGCCCCAACGTCTGATTTTGGCGGCCGGGGCCTATACTCGTCCCCTGGTTCGTGGAAGGATCCTTGCCCCGGACGGGAGGACCCGGAGGTTTCCCACCACCGGCGAAGCGGAGGGGCGTGTCGCTTATGATGTGACGGGCACGATTTCAAACGACATCCTGCGCCGCATCGTGGAGCGGGGGAACCGGTGGCTGCAAGTTTTCATGGGCGGGCTCAATCACCGGCTGGGTGATTTTCCGGGTGTGGCGCCGGTGACCGGCAGGCTGAGCGAACTGGGCGATGCCTCCCAGAACATGGTCCAGGATTTCTGGATCATTGATGAAATGATCGAACGGGCGAATGCGATCCACGGCCCTCCGGGCGACACGGAGCGAACCGGAGCCCGGCGGGCCCTTGAATCGATCCTCGAAAATTCTTATTACGATGTCGTTGCCAGCGATCTGATGAGCAGCCGGGTTTCCGGGGCGCTTCTCAAACCCTGGGAATACGACTTGATCCGTCAGCGGGGCCCCGACGCCTGGGAAACTTTCCTTGAGCGCCTCTGGTTTTCCGTGGCCCGTTCCGGCAGTTCGGATGAAGTGCTTCAAGACACCTTTAATCGGGACGGCCGCCAAATCACCCTCGTCGCCGTTCCCGAACATCAGGAGGGCAAGACCTTTTTACAGCAACAGGTCCCCGGCCTTGCCCGGGGCAGAAGTCCGGTGATGGTGACCCAGGGCGCCCGGCAGGGATTTCAGGAAACGGCCCTGGAGCCCAAAGTCCTGACTCGTTACCTGGCGGCAGGAGTGACTCCACAAAACTTGAGCGAGGCCCAAACCGTCAAGCGTGTCTCGGTCACGGAGGAAGACGGCGAAAAATTTTATTTGCTGGTGACAGGAATTCTGAGGCAGGCTTTGGCGTGGGTCCCGCAGGAGGTCCTGCCGGAGAGCCTCGCCCGGCAGCCGCTTCATTTTGAGATCCCGGCGGATTATGACCCCGACCAGGGGCTTACGGTCCATTATTTTCAGGCGGAAGTTCTGGAAAATCTGGATCTCCTGCCGGTTTTTACGGGGGGGCGGGTCAGCGATCGTGATGTGGAAGATTATATCTTCCGGACCGTGGTCCAAAGGCGGCTTCACAGCGAATTTTTCCGAGACGTGGCCACGGGCCTTTTGAGCCGGGCGCTCCAGACCGAATGGGCCCAGCGCCAGGGGCTGACGGATCGAGTCCAGGTCAATTCCCGGGGGGCGATCCAGATTCAATTCCGGGACCAGGACGAGTTTGCCAAAGTCATGGGCGGGCTCGTGACCGGCCCCGGCCTCGAATTTGTAAGCTGGCTTGCCCGGACGGACCTCCTTCCCGGTTTCGAATTCCAGTTTGACAAAGCCCATCCGGAACAGGCCCGGGAACAAATCACCCGGGGCTTCTCCTATCTTTTGACCTTTCTGAACCAATTTTCAGGCTTTCGTTACGATTTCACGAATCATACGCTGACCCTGACCCCGGACCTGCTTTTCGACCGGCGCTTCCTCGTGGGAGGACAATTCATCGACGGACTCGCCGAACGTTATCAGGATTATTTCCGGGGTTTCCGGGACCGGCGCCGGATGCTGCCCACGCTTTTAAGAAAAGAGACTTCGTTTCGAAGCGAAGTCCGTCAGGGAGAAGAAGAGCGGCCTCCGGCAGAAACGGTCCGGGCCCTGGCCGGGGCCGGCACGGCCAAAGAGGTAATGGACAGGACCGGGGCCGGCGAAAGTCCGGTTGTCTTTGTGCGGCAGGAGGAGTTTGATGCGACCCGGGTGATGCTGGCCCGGCCCCAGCAGGAGATGGAGCAAACTCTCGCCAATCCGGATTACGTGCCTTCTCACGCCCGGGTGCGGGCCGCCGGCGAACGGCCGGTCGGGAACCCGGTCTGGGAGTGGATTTGGCGGAATGTTTCCGAGCCGGGAAATTTTCTCCACGGCACTGCGGCCTTTTTGACCGGAGTCTTGCGCTGGGTCGGTATCCCGGTCTGGGCGGTGGCGTGGCTGGGCCTGCTGATCGGTTATGCAGCTGCCATTTTTACCGTTCCTGTTGCCGGGCTTACGGGCGTGTCTTTTTTCCTGGCGGTTGGGGGCTGGGCCCTCGTCGGCATTTTGACCGTCTCCGGTATCCTTCTGGCGCTCGTGGGCGGGATTAGAATGATTTTACTTTATACGAAAAGCATTTTGGAATCGACGGAGCTTTTACCTCTGGTCAAAGTGCTGGAAGCCCGGGCCCGGGAAGTCTTTGGAGAAACCGAGTGGAAAGCACGAGTCCTTCAAATTTACGAGAGTGCTGCAAATTGGGAGCATTTGGTCCGGCGCCTCCTTGACGAGAAATACGGCCTGGTCGACTTCGAAGGTGAAGTCAGGGGCCGGGAAAAAGAATTCCGGGAGGCGATTGACTGGATGGTTCGACGGGCGGGTTCTTTTGACCCCCGCCGTCCGGACCCCGCCTTTTACGAATTGGATCTTCCGGGGAGAAAGATCCGGGCCCGGCTCGTGATTCCCGAATACGCCCTGGAAAAGGATGAAGCCGGTCTCGAAGAGGCCGTGGAGGCCGCCAAAAAGCCGGACACGGCGCTTCTGGCGAGCGAGCGCTGGAAAGGCGAAGTTTTCGAGGCGGCCGGCGAATCCAAAGTGTTTGATCTTTATGAACACTTCTATTGGGACGCCGAACCCAACCGGGAGCATTACAAAACCCGGGACCGTGAAGAGGAGGTCGACCGTTACGCCTATCGGAAAATGGTCTATCCCCATTTCCTGTGGTATCAAACGTGGGTGCGGCTCAAAGTTTTTTGGGGGGCGGTTCTTTATTTTCTCACCCTGCCTCTCCCGGCCACCCGTTCCGTCAGTGAAATCCGGGACACCTTTTACCTTTATCACTGGGGCGTGGTGGACCCCCGGCTTGAACGGAACGTGGCGCTCGACCGGGAGCGTTTTGTTTTAGAAACGCCGGGCGTTCCGGAAATTCCGGTCGAAGAGGCCATCGATCCCATCCGGGCCAAACGAATCCTCCTGCAGGAAACCGGGGGGGCGCCGAATGCCGAGCTTGCGATGGACCGGAGGGCCTGGCGGCGGACCCGGTGGTTTCTCAAGCATCCTCAGCTGATTGACCGCTACCTCAATGACCGGCAGAACATCTTTGAGATTCCGGTCCCGGTGGAGTCGGTGGAGTCCGATCAGGTCTCAAAAAAGGATGCAGAACCTAAAAAAACGAGACCGTATGATTTTCCGAATCCTAACTGGAGGCCCTATCGGCCCGCTCCCGAGGAAATGCGGTATGCGGCGATGTTTCCGCATCTTGATACGGCCCGGTGGACGGCCCTTGACCGGGAATTTTCAGAGTTCGTCGAGGGCGTGCGGAGCCTGATCGACCGGATCGTGCCTCAGCTTGCGGTGGTGACCGACCCCCTCGCCACGTTTGAGACGGAACTCAGCACCCGGCGCCTTGCGGCCCAGATGATTACAGCGGCCCGGACCAACCTGTCGAGGTTCCATCCCCAGTTTAGAGACAAGAATCCCTATGAGATTTTGTATGAAATATTTTTTCAAATGCACATGCCTTATCCAGAGATAGAGGACGTCCGCCGGGCGCTCGGTCATTACCGCCTGCTTCCTTGGGAAGCCCTTGATCCTGCCAAAGTTTCCGACGACCAGCTTTATGGTGTGATGAACGTTGTGGGAGCGGCGGTGGAAGAGTATTTGAGAAGGACGCATACCCCCACGATTGAAGTTCCCGAAAGACAGGCGCCCCCTTTGAGGGAAGACGTGGTGTTGGAGCCGGACGGGGAAGCCATTAAAATCGATAATGTCGAGGTGACGTTCAAAATCGAGTCCCATCTCGCCGGAGACAGCCTTCTTGAAACAATTCAAACGGCCGGGCCGGATGAAATTCTGATTGCCGAAGAGCACCTCGGCGAGAGGCTTTTCGACGGCGGGCCGGGCCGGCGCCTTTACAAAGAACGGGTGAAAGAAATGGGCGAGCTCGAGGCGCTGGCGAGCGCCAAGTCTTCCAGCCGGACGCTCGACCGCCGGGATGTCCAAAATTACATTCTCGAAGAGGAGCGGACCCAAATCCGCTGGGATGTCGTCAGGGTCTTTCTTCGGGCCCTGGCCGGCCAGAAGCGTTTTATCAACAACCGGGTCCTTCGGTGGGCCCGGGGGCGCCGCTTCGGAAAGGTCCTCGATTGGGTCGGTAAAAAAACCGGGCTTGCTCAGCCGGTTTTTCTCCCGCAGGGCGGGATCCAGTTCACGGTCCGGGACACGAAGCCCTTCTGGAGTTTTCTGGCAGCCCCGAACGGACTGATCAACGAGTTTGAGAGGGCATTTGACCGCTCCACCACGGGATTTCGCTGGGAGGATTTCAGGGATCCGGAAAAAAATCCAAAAAAGTCTTACGAAGCCCTTCAGCGCCTCTCCGAATTTTTAGGGCCCGAAATTTTCAGCGTCGGTCCCCGGGGCGAAGATGGGAGATTCAAGATTCAACTTTCCGTGGAGTTGATCGGCGAGGTGCTCAGGGGGAATCCCGAATGGGCCTCGCTTTATGAAGCCTACCAGTGGTATGTGAAGAAGGAGTTTTCCCTCGCCAACGCCGTCCATCCCGTGCTGCGGGAAAATTTTGAGGCCGGCAGCCGCCCCTATTCGGTCCGCTCCAAGCGGGTCCACGCCCTGGCGCTTCTGGCCCGGCAGCATGTCTTTGACCACATCGTTGAAGAGAAGGAGAAGAATGGGAAAAAGGCAGAAGTCAAACCGATCACTGTCAGGATCCTGGTCCGGCCCCAGCACCATCGCCTGCTTCATTTCGATGTCCGGCACCCTCGGATTCCCAAGCGGGTCTTGAAGGAAGACCGGTTCCGGATCAACAGCTTTCACGTCATGGAATCGAAACACTTCTCGATCTTTTGGGGGCTGGGTTTCAAATACCTGATGACCAAATGGTATTACAAACTGTTCAAAGGGCAGGTCTTCTTTCTTCGAAAGGCGATTTACTACGATCATCTCGAACGGATTTATTTCCGGACCCGAGTCCGGCGGATGATCAACGGCGGCCCCCTGGGATTTGGATTTCAATTGACGAAGGCCGCCTATGCCTGGATGCTTGAGAAAAACCTCTGGATCCGGTATTACCGGGAAATCGACGTCACAAAAGGCCGCCGCTCCGACCTCGCTTATGAGCTGACGAAACTGATCCTTTCAGCCGGGAGCCTTCCTGATTTCAGGGAGCGGATGCGCCTTTTCGAAATTCTTCATCACCGCAAGGATATTTTTGGAACAAAAGCAGAGATAACACAAGTGTCGTGGTCGCTTTACAAGAGCCAGGACCAATATACGCCGGAGGGCCTGTTGAAAAAGTTTAATGAGGACGGCAGTCCCTTGCCCCGGGGCAAGGACATGTCAGAGGATATCTTTGAAGACGAGGACCTTGAGTCGGCGGTCCGGACCCTTCTTGAGGAAGAGGAAGAGAAACGTCGTCAATCTGCCCGGGAAAAGGGCGGGCCGCTTCCGGCCGGAGAGGGCGCTTATTACGGGATGGATCCAAAGATCGGCCTTCCGGAATATGATTTTGAGACCCACGGCAATGACCCTTCCAGATTCACGGAGCGCTGGGAAGAAGAAGGAGGAAAATCGAGACGGGTCCGGGCCTGGCGGCCTTCTCCGACCCGCCGGTCCGAGGTGAGGGTGGGGGAGCCGGGTGAGACGAAAGTCCCGGCCGGGCAAATCGGCGTTCCGGATCCGGCCCGCTCAGGCCCGCTGGTCCGCTTCTTCGGCGTTGTTTTGGAAAATAAAAAACGCTACCTTCCACGGGTGCACCGCCTGATCCGGCAGCTCACCGGGGAGCAATACGATGTCTACTTTTTGAACGGCGTCAGCAGACGTTTTGATGTGACGCTCGATGAGGAAAAAAACCCCCGCCTCAGAGAGATTGTGGGTTTCAATTTTGTTCAGGGCGTCGAAACGATTGTTCCGGAAGAAGCAAAAGCATTTATCCTGCATGAAATGCAAAAGGAAGTTAAGAGGACCGGCTACAATCTCCCGCACGTGCGTTTCTGGATCCGTGTCAAACTCCTGTTCAAAAGTATTTTTGTCCAGGTCCGTTTTGGCCTCTATGACCGGATCTTCCGGTTTTCTCCTTTAAGGGCGGCCCGGCTGGCTGTCCTGATCTGGGTGATGTTTTCAGGCTGGGCCTTGATCGCCCCCTTCCTTCTATTGCCGGGCGGAATGGGGTGGTGGGTGATCAAATTAGACTGGGTTGCGAGTGTCTTTCTGACCGGCTTTATCCTTCGGAATTACGTTTCTAATTTGGAAACCGCCCGCCAGAATGTTTCGGACTTTAAGGCGCTCCGGGCCCGCTGGTCCGGCGTTCAGGCCCTTTTAAGCTCAGAAGGGAAGTGGAAGAACCGCTTCCTGGCCCCGGTGCGGGGTGCGGCCTGGCTTCTTTTTCAACCGGTTTCGATTCTCCCTCTCTTCCCGGCGGCCCTTTTTTACCTGCTTGCGGCACCCCAATGGATTCTGGTGAAGGGGTGGCATCTAGCGGTGAAAATCCTGAACCGGATTTACCTCAATGGCTTTTTCCGGTGGACGGCGGGCCTCGCCTTTATCCTGGCGCCTCTGGCGATGCAATTCGGATGGATTCCGATGATGAGCTGGGTCCTTCCTCTGGCGCCCGTGGCCCTGGTCCTCGTGATCGGAGCGCCTTTCTTTTCCTGGCTTTTCGGAGAATTGGGAGAAAAGGTTTGGGAGTATCTCAACCAGGATTTCCTTTACCTCTTGACCCGTTCTTCAGGCATTCTCACCCGCTCTCCCCGATACCTTCACGCCAGAGAAGAATACCGGGCCTGGCAGGACGGCACCCTGAGCCTGCACTCCACGGACAACCTTCCTCCTAAAATCCGGATCGCCAGGATTGTCGATGCGGCCAACACGTATTATTCAGTCTATCAACAGTATGAAAAGCCCCTCGAGGAACTGGAGAGGCAAATGGATGAAATCACGGAGAGACTGGCCGACCCGGCTTTAGACCCGGAAGAAAGGGCCCGCCTCAAGAGTGAAAAGAAAAAACTTAAGCAGGAGAAAAAACGTCTCAAGAAGGAGTGGAAGGGACGGCGAAGAGAGGCGCTGAAAGATCCCGACGTCCGCCGTTACAAATCCGAAATTGTTTATGTGGCGACGGCGGCAGCCGAGGCCCTTGATTATTACCGCAAGGACGCCGGCTCCAGAAATCACAAGATGGCCTTTATCGGAGAAAATCATTATGCGCCGATCTTCCTGGAATTCATCAAGGACCCGGAGTTTGCCAAGCAGGTCCTCCGGAAGATGTTCCAATACAAGCACACCCAGCGGAATGCGGAGCGGGTCCGGGCCCACGACCTGTTGGCCGCCGTGAAGGCCCGGTTCCGGCGGGAGCGGCTCACGAGAATTGCGCTGGCCTCGATGAGGCGGTTTCGTCTGACCGACCGGGCCTTGCGAGGTCTCTTTGACTGGGCGGCGCTCCAGGAATCACAGGTGACGGCGGAGGAGATCCTGGAGACCGCCGTCGCCAGCCGGAGCGGCAACCGCCGGGAGGCGAAACGGGCGATCTATGATTTTATGAAGGAAACCTACTCCCTCAACCGGGTCTGGAAAAAATTGATCCCCGAAGGCTGGTATGACGAAGCGATGGTCTATGGTGACGGGAAACCCTTCGATGAGTATTTGGCGGACCTTCAGGATGAAATTGCCCGGCGGCGGTCCGAGGGGGAAAACCGGGCGGATATTGTCGAAGATATTTGGAACCGGATCCAGGAACTCGGAATTCCCTTGAGCGGAATGCCGGACCGCTGGAAGGCGCTTCGGGTGATGATCAAGCTCTGGACCTTGGTTCAGCCGGAGGATGAGGGGACCCTCGAAGACCCGATCGCTGTAATTCCGGTCAACAACCCGGTCTCATTTTTGCCCTCTGATTTAAGTGATATTCCTGTGGAAGGAGTGGTTATGAATGACGGGACGGTGGAGTTTATCACCACCCGGCCGTTTCCCGGGGAAGACGGCACAAGATACGAGTGGCCGTCTTTCAAGGCCGGTAAGATTACGGATAAGGATGAGCAGGGCAGGAAAATATTCGCAGACCCGGTTCCTCATGGCTCGAAACTCGAAGGGATCCTTCGAGGCGGGTTGGGGGATAAGAAGATTTATTTAACGAGAATAAAGCGCCCGCTCACGTATGACCATAACGTTCTTGAAATCAGGGATTCCGGCGGACGGCATCTTGCGAATCTCCATCTGGTGGGGACCAACATCGCCCGAGTGGGTGAGATTGCGGGCGAGCTTGATCGCCTGGCGCCTTCCGGCGCTCCGGTCGTCGCCGAGCAAGCTTTTTTTGAGGCGGCCCAGGCCTCCATTTCAGGCCGTCCGGTTGAAAACCTGAGGGAATGGGACGAACTTCTGGCGGACACGGATTTTCAACTGGAGAGCTCTGAAGATTTGAGGGACCGGTTCCTCCGGGCCCGCAACTGGACCTTTTTCTGGGAGCCGCACCTCCAGGCCTTCGTGAGTCAGATTGCGGCCTGGCTCGTCACAAAGAGTCATGCGCCTCCCGATGAGGGCCCGGCGATTTTCCACCGGGTCCACGTGTCGCCCGAGGGCGGGATTGAATTGGATTTCAAACAAGAAGACATTACCCGCCTGGCCGATCTCTTTTTGAGAGGGCGCTCAGAACCAAACTCGCCCACGTGGGTGGAAAATATTCTCCACATTCTTAATGGGATCGGAAGAAGCTGGGAGGAAGTCAGGCAGGGGAGTCTTCTTCGAGACGTCTTAATCCGTATCAATGTTCCCGACTCCAAGGACCTGCGTGAGCCCGACCGGTTCATTGCCCTCCTCCAAAGAATTTCCCAGGCCACTGAAGGCCCGAACGGCCGCCGTGGATTTAGAGTGGAATACGTTCTGGCCGAAGAAACCTACCGCATGACGCTGGCCCCGGAGGCTTTTCTCGCCAGCCACTGGCTGAAGGGCAGCCGATGGGCCGACTGGCTCTCAGGCGCCCTCCAGCATCACATCGAAAAATCTTTGAGGGGAGACACCCATCCTCAAGGCCTGCTTCCGGCGGCAATCTTTAGGGAATTTGCCCCGGTCAATACCGTCCGCAATCAAGCGGGAAAACGTGTTCCCAAACCGTCGAAGGACCGGATTTGGCCCATGAATTTATTTTTGACCGCCAAGGAGGCCGATCTGATCGGGTTTGGATTCAAAGGAAGGGAAACGATTGCGGAGCGTCTCTTCAAGGCGAAAAACAGCGATCCCGCCCAGCCGAAGAAGCCGGTGGATCTGGTCTGGCTCGGCGACCGGCGCCATATGTATATGGTTTTGGATGATTTGAAGAATATCCGTGAAGCGGAACGCACCCTGAAGGGGCGGGACGCCTATGCCCCGGAGGGATACGACCGGGCACGCCTCCTGGGCGGTGTAGCGCCGGGCCTCACCATTCCTCAAACGATCCATGATTGGGTTACGGTGCAAATGGACCGTATCGAAAGACGCTGGTCCGGGCGTTCGGAGGTCCGGTTCCTTCCGGCGGCCGTGCCGGCATTTTTCCAGAATCAATGGGCGGCGCTTGGACGGACTGCCGGGGGAATTTCGACGAAGCTCGCCTCTTATTGGGACACCTTTGGGGCCTGGGAGATTGAACATCCTTATCAGGCAATCTTATTGGGAGTCGGCAGCCTTCTGGCTGTTTACGCTTTGTATCAAGCCGGCCGTTGGGTGGGCGAGCTCAGGAGACGATACCGCTCTTTCGACGCCCTGGTCGGGGTGGTCAGTCTGCCGATCGAGGTCTACGTCTCTTACCGGGTCACCCGGTGGGTGGCGGGCGGCTGGAGGAAATACCGGGTCCGACGGGAACGCCGGAAAATTGAGGAGCTCTACGGTTGGAACGTGCCCCGTCCGGAAGATTTGCTGACCCGGGATGTGAAGGGCGAAGTCGGAATTGTCCGGGCGGGGATGGACGTTCTGGACGAGAAGACGGGTGAAATCAAAAGCACGACCCGCATCCAGGCCCCGGTGGCGACGGCCCAATACCTCCTCAAGAAGCGGAAGGCCCGCAATCTTATTTTCGCTTTTTACGCCGGCCGGCCCGACATGAAGCTTTCGGATGAAAATCTCCAGCGGCTTTACATCACCGAAAAAATTGCGAAGAAGTTTGAGGAACTCTCCGGCCTCAAGGTCCACTTTATTCCGGCCTTTGATTCCACGGGGAGGCGCTACGAGAATTACCAACGGTATTTCGACGCCGCCCGGGATTACCTCCAAAAGAACGTGAAACCGGGCGAGGCGGTTTTCCTCGACAACCTCCGTTTCTGGCCGGAAGAGCGGATGACGAAGGGCGTCCAGTATGAAGATTTCGCCCGTGACCTGGCCTCTCTGGTTCGTGTTTTTAAAGACGTCAACGATCGGTCTCCCGCCGGCTTTCTCATCAAGGAAGATTACCCGCAGGCCCACCGGAATTCGCCCACGGTGAAGGCCCTTCCCGGGCATTTTGAAGGAAGGACCGCCTTTGGCTACAGCTATCTCACGGAGATGAAGCATCAAAATCGCTTCCGGAAATTTTTGGCCCAGCCCCATCGTGAACCCGCAACCTTTGTTCTGGCCGGAAAAAAGATCGAGGTGGCGCCCGGCGTGGTTTCCAAAGTGACGGTGGCCCGGAAACTCCTGGAAAAGATGAAACCGAGAGACTCCATGATCATTTCCGGGGCGGTGGCCTACACCTTTATCGTGGCCAAATACCTTATCGAGACAAACACCGATCCTTCCAAACTGACGGATCAGAAGATCAAGGAACTCATTGGTGCCTCCTTCTACCAGAAAGAGGTGTTGAAGGACGCCCTCCAGATCGTCAAGCAAAGCCGTGAAAAAGGAGTGCATCTCCTGATCACCGAAGATCACGTCACCCTGCCGACGGTGGCAAAGAAGGAAAAAGACAAAAAGACGGGGAAGGAAGTAGAAACTCGTTCCATTGACGTCGACGGGGAAGTCAAAATGGTGACCGGGCCGTTTGGCGCTCAGAATGCGAACCGGGCCGGGGTGGATATCGGTCCGGTGTCGGTCGGGCGGATTGCCGAGGCCTTTGAAAAGTCCGGGGCCATTGTGATCTCGGGCCCGTCCGGGATGTATGAGAATTCCCGGACAAGGGCCGGGGCGCTGGCGGTGATGAAGGAAGCGGAGAAACAATTTAAAAAAGGGAAGATTGTCATCGCCGCTGGCGGCGAGACGGAAGATTTGGCGAATCTTGCCGGGGTGAAATTTGATATTTCCACCGGGGGCGGGGCCCTCCTGGATGATTTGGAACTGGACGGCCTGATTCCGGGGACCGAGGCGGTGCTCCGGGCCTCGGCGGCGCTCGTCCGGGGCGGAATGACCGAAGACCGGGCCGCCTTTGAGGAAATCCGCCAAAGCGGCCGGACGCAATTTTTCGAGCGGCCGAAACGGATTGCGATCAATTTCAATCAAGAGAGCTGGCTGGATCAGGCCTCGGTCAATGTCAACCACTCCACGAATATCCTGATGACGGCCTTCCTTCGTTATCTCATCCCCGACCTCCGGCGGGACCGCCGGCCCGATATGTTCCCGGTCATCATTTACGGCGTGCAGAGCGCCGAACGGTTTGCCCGCTTCCTTCGAAGCAATGCGGCCCTGGGCGTGATCGATGCGGTCATTGACTACGACCGGAAATCCGGCCGCTGGATCACGATCAACGGCCGGCGCATCCGGCTGTCACCCGATACTGCCGGAACCCGTTCTCTCAAGAAGAACAAGGTTGAGGTCCTGATCGATGCGGATGACCAGAGCATTCTGAATCCCTCTGACCGCAGGAGGCGGTATGAGGATTTCAGGAAGAAGGGTAAAGTGAAAAGGATTTTTGCGGTGCGGTCTGAAGATGACCTGGTCGGGTCCGACCCCATTGCCTTCGGCGTGAATGACCGGCTGCTCCTTGAAGACCGTCCGGCGCATGCCCTCGCTTCGCCGGCGACCCAGGTGTCCGCCCTGGTCCTGAAAACTTTGGATGATTATTTCAAAGTGACCAACTGGGCAAGCCCGAGTGTAACCCGTCACCGTCAAACGGCCGGCGGCGCCTTGAAGGATCGAGGCTCGGAATTCCGTCCGGGAAACGGTCTGTCGGAGGTCCTGCCCGAAATCGAGATCGCCGAAGCCAACCGGGTTGAGAAGCAGACGGTGGGCGGTCTCGTGAGAGAAGGGGATGTGGCGAAGGGGGCGAGCATTCTTTCGCTGGACGTCGTGGTGAGTTCGAAGGTCAAGAAAGAAGAAGTGGTCCAGGCCCTGCTGCATGCCAGTCAAGGTCCCTTGGCGGGGTTGATCCGGGTGGTCAGGCAGGAAGGGGCGCAGACGACCTCCACCGAATTTTTCGACGAGCGGGTGCCTCTTGTGGTCGATGCCGAGCAGGTCCGGGTGGTCGGCGGCAACCTGGTCCGGGTGATGGGCTGGTTTAATGAGTCGGCCCAGGCGGAACTCATTGCAGCGAACATCCACAAGGCCCTTGTGGCGGAAGGGGAAGGAATTTCGAGGAAAGAACTCAAATATTGGATTCAGAAAAGGGAAAAGGCCGGACCAAAGTCCCGGGCCGAAGTCCGGCAGCCGACGGCGCCGGCCTTTAGTGCCGTTTACCGGCTGGTCCACCGGACCTTTCTTTTCTTCGGCCTTGGTTTTTCGCTTTACTTTTTTGTCCAAAACGAGTCAGCGGCCCGGTTCGCAAATTTCCTCGCCCGGTTTTCCTGGCTGGGCGACCTTCCGGTCCTGAAACCGGTCACCCTGGGGATGACTTCTCTATTTGACACTGTGCAGGGCTGGCAGGAGGCGTTTGCCGCTTTCCCCCTTGTGACGTCGATTTACGGACCTTACGGATCGCTTGTGTTTCTTGGAGCGGCCGTGCTGCCTTTGGGGATTCATTACGCCTTTGCCGGCCTTCGGGAATGGTGGAGCAGCCGGCCGGGCCTCATTCCGCTGAGTCCTGCACAAGCCCGGAAACGGAGACTGACAAAGGTCCCGATCCGGACGGGGATGAACGGAGCGAGGGGCCGGATTGGCCGGCACGAGCTGGGCCTCCTTCTAAAAAATCCGAACCGGGTCCTTGCGGCCCTGAACGGCGTTCCGGAAAATTTTCAGGACGAGGCCGAATACCTTGTTTCGCTCAATGCCGGCGTCGATCAGGCGCACGATGTGATGTATGACTTCATGGTCGTTCCGTTTGACGCCCGTGGAAATGAAATCACGGATTTGAAGAGACACGTGAAGGAGAAAAAACCCGTTTACCTCAAGTTCTATCAACGCCGCTGGGACGAGGCGAACAAGATCTACCTTCGGGGCGAGCCCCTGAATCTGGATGAAAGAGGAAGGGAAATCCTCGTTCCTCTCATCGATGAAAGAAAGGACCTCGGCCGGCTGGCGACCCGGTTCCTGGACCTGGGAGTTGAGCAGGTGATTGAAGCGACCGGCCGGCTTCTGACTCGTGAGGATGTCCAGCCGTTTCTGGATGAGGGGCTTCCGGTCGTCATGACAGCTCCGGCCAAAGACGAGACGGAATCGCTGATTATGGGTGTCAATGAAGAAATTCTTTTGAGCCCGGAAGACCTCGATGCCGCCTCTTCCTCCTCTTGCACCTCGAATAGTTTAATCCCGGGGGTCCATGCCTTACACCGTGTCCTGGAGATCATGGTTGGCATGGGTTTTACCGTCCATGCCAGGACCCGGACCGGGAAGGGCGCCTTCAGTCTGGCCGACTCGTCTCGGGCGATGACGGTGCAGCACTCGGGAGCCAGCGGGGAGATCGGCACCGTGATTAAAGAATTGCAGGGACTCACGGATGTCCAGGCAGCTCGGGTTGCCAATGACACGGGTTCCATTGTGCAGTTCACCTTCAAGGCGAAAAAGGGAAGAAGGCTGAGTGCGGAGAAGATCAACCGGATCCTTCGAAAAGCCGCCCGGGGCCGGCTTAAAGGCATCCTCGCCGTCGATGAAGCCGGTGAATATGACTCTTCCGGCACGATCATGCGAAAAAGGGAGTCTTCTATTTTCATCCCTCAGAAGACCCGGGTAGAAGGGGACCTCATCACGGTTTACTTCTGGTATGAAAATGAATTCGGCTACGCCAACCGGGTGGAGGATGTGGCCGATCAGGTGGCCCTGGTGCGCCGCAAATGGAATGAGCAGGTCACAAAGCGGGGCCGGCAGGGCCGGGCCCTGACGGAGGAAGAAATCCGTCAGCTCAAACGGGAGGCCAAACGGGCCCAACAAAAACGCCGGGGGCCTTCGTGGGTCCGGAAGCTTCTGGAGAGATGGCGGAAGCCCGGGGTCAGGACGCAGTCCCGAAAAGGGGTCCGGGAAAAAGTAAACCGGAATCTGGCGGGCGATTTCTTCAAAAAGAAAAATGTCCCCACTCAGAGGGTCCAGGGGAAATTCCAGACGGATCCGGAGGATGGAAAAAGAACGGTGACATTGACCGGAGGGCAGAACTTCGTCGGCCGTGTCGTTCTCAATATCGATGGGTTCCCGGACCAGCCGAATGCCAACCTCGACCTTTCAGTCAATAAACAGCTCGATGCCTTTCTCCGTGCGCTCATTGCCGATCCCTCCAGAAACCGGGTGCCGCAGCTTGCGCCGCTTGCGATCTTCGGGGTGGGCGAAAAGTCGGGCCGGGAGGCCCTGGTGCAGTATCTCCGTTACAACGTGGCAGGTTCCCGCAACCTGGCGGAGATCCAGTTGAACGCTTCTGGAAATCTTCTGATCAATGGGAGGGAAATCAAACTTTATCCGGATCTTGCCACGGCGGAAGATCTTGAAACCCTGGGGGCCGATGTGCTGGTGGACTTCCTCCAGCAGGATTATCTTTATGTGACCGACGCCCGTGCCCGCCGGCCCAAAAGAGCGATTGCCGAGGCCCGGAGGGCCGAACGGCTTCAAAGCTATGAAGGAAAAGTCCGCCGGATTTTTGTGGTGAGCCCCGAGGAGGACATCAGCCCCGAAGACGATTTGGGAATGAAAGAGGGGGTCGTCGTCCAGCCCTCACCCGTTACTTATGGATCCGGTCTTATTCTTCAGGCCCTCAATGAGGCTTTTTCGGATGCCGGAGGCAAGGCCCCGGCCGACGGCGTCAAGAACTGGGCCGCACCCGTGGTGGTCCGTCCCCGGCAGCAGGTCGGCGGCGAACTGGTGGATGTGAGCCGTTATGTCCGGCCCGGGAAAGGGCTCGTGGAGATTTTTAACGGGGGGAGCGCTCTTTCCCGAAAAAATATCCAGACCAAGAAAGAGGGAGGAGACACCTTTGAAGGCGATGTGCCGTCCGGCGCCACGCTTCTTAACCTTGTGGTCGATCTCGGGGACCCGGAGGTCAATCAAGAGGAAGTCCTCCTGGCCCTTGAAAAAGCGGCCGAAGGACCCTTGAAGGGTTTACTGCGAGTTGCCGGGGGAAAGGCGCAGCCTTCCACCCGTTATGCGGATGAAAGAAATATTATCGTGATCAATGCCGACAATCTCCGGGTCAAAGAAGGCCTGGTCGAAATTCTGGCCTGGACCAACGAACGGGCCCATGGCGACCACCTGGCCGAAACCCTTGCGGAAAGCTTGAACGGCGACCTGGATTTTCTGGCCAACCGAAGCTCACCCGGCTACAAACAAGTGACCGAAGTCATTCCGCCCTCGCCCCTGAAGGCGCATTTCAAGAGGCGCCTTGACGAAAAAACGGGACTTCCGGTGGAGCCCGTCAATACCGTGTTGGACGGCGCCGCCGGCCGGGTCGATAAGATTGTGCTTTCACTGGACCTCGAGGACCCGAATGTCCAGACGGCCGCCTTGCATGGGATCCGGAATCTCAAGGACTGGGCCACCGAGATGCAGACCGATGCGGTTCAGGGCGAATACGATTTCATCGTGGGGCTCGTGGACAAAAAGACCGGAAAGGAAATGGTCCTCGAACCCGGGAAGCCGGAGCTTCTCGAACAGATTAAAGACAGCGAATCGCTCACCGAGAAAAACTACCTAGTCCGGTTCTACGCAAAACTTTGGGACGAAGCGGCCCATCAGTGGAGGAAGGGAGCGCCGCTGAACAAAGGACTTGCGATTCCTGTTTTTAACTTCCGGGACCCGAAAAAGTTTAAAGAGGAGTTCATTAAAAAACACCTGAGAAACCTGATGGTTCTCATGCCGGACGGGAAGGCACGGCAGGTCAAAGCGGAGCGGGTCCGGATGGAAGTGGAGCAGGTGATCGACGGCAGCGGTCTCAAGGAACGTTATTCCCGAAAGGGGGCCAAGCCTTATACGGACGAGGGCTACTCGGTCATTATGACGAACCCGGCCAAGGACGATACCTCGACCATTCTTTGGGGCGTGAATGAGGACCTCGTTCTTTCCGAAAGAGACCTGGATGCCATCATCTCCTGTTCTTCCTGCACTTCCAATGGGACGATTCCCGGGGCCCATGCCCTGACCACGGGACTCAATCAGCTTGCCGTCTCCATCGGTGCGGCGCTCGGGCTCACGATCCACGCCCGGACCCGCAGCCAGCGGGGGCCTTTTGAGTGGGCGGACAGCGCAAGAAATCTCGTGATTCAATCTTCCGGCGCCGGGCAGGAACTCGGGAGAATTCTCACTCAGTTTCGGGGCGTCTCCGAAGTGCAGGCGATCCGTGCGGCCCACGACACGGGCTCGGTGATCGACCTCACGCTCCGGATCGACAAGATGCCGAAGGAGATGGAGGGGAACGTCACCAAGGAACTCATCAACGGCATCCTGAAGAAAGCGGCCGAGGGAGAACTCAAGGATATTCTAGGCTATTCGGCGGACTGGATCCCTTCTTCCGGACACATCCTGCACGAACGCCGGTCTTCCATCTTTCTGGCGAGAAAGACCTCCGTGGAGGGAAACCTTATTCGGGTTTCTTTTTGGTATGAAAACGAATGGGGCTACGCCAACCGGGTCCACGACGTTTCCATCGAAGTGGCGCTCGCCCGAAGACGGCATGAGGCCGAGGGGCTTGACAAGGAGTTCGCCGAGTCGCAAGGACCGGTCTCGGCGCAGGCCGGGGAAAAAACGGAGGCAGAACCTTTGACGGCGAAAGATTTCAATCTCCCCGAAGTGCCAAAACCCCAACCCCATTTTTCTCTCGACAACCTGACGCCGGAAACAACGGGGGTCGAGGTTTTTGGAGCGAGCCTGAGGGCGCCGGCCCGGAAATCCATGGAGGAGCTCATCGGCCTTTCGGTCCGGATGGTCGATGATTACGGTCTGGAACTTGACTTGGGAGACAATCTTGAAGCGGCCGGCCCACGATACACAAAAACAGCCGGAGAAGCAGCGGCCTTCTACCACCCGGATTCAGGGATCCATCAGCGGGTTTCGGCGCTTCCGCCGCAAACACTTCTTTATCAAGCCTACCGCCGGCTGATCCGCCGGGGGACCCACGATCAAACCAAGATGGAGGCGGCCGGCCTGGATTTTGATGTGACCCTGATCCCATCTCGAACTCAGACCGTGGGTCACGGACACAAACGCTTCACAAAGGACCACCCGGCCCTGCAGAAAAGCGCCAAATTCTACCCGGCGCTTGCCACTGCTGAACTCTACGGCGTTGTAAAGGGCCGGGGACGTTTCGTTCTGCAAAAAAGAAATGCAGCGGGAAAGGTGGTTGATTTTCGAGTCCTCCGGGCCGAGGCCGGGGAATTTGTGCTGGTGCCCCCCGGTTACGACCACATTACCGTGAACGAAGGCAACGACACGCTGGCCATCGTCAACTGGAATTCGAGGGAGGCCCGGTCGGAATATGACTGGGTCAAAGCAAAACAGGGTTTTGCCTACTACCCCGAATGGGACGACAATGGCGAGGTGCGGTTTGTGAAAAACCCGAACTACGATTCGCATCCCAGGATTCAATCTCTTCGTCCGGCCCGGCACTTTCACTTCCGGGATGAGATCGGGAAGTTTGAATTTAAGCTCGACAAAGACACGCCGCTTTTCAACCTGATCGATCAGGAGGCGGAGACCCGGGGTTTCAGGTCCCCGTTCCAGTCACTTTCCGAATTCATCAATCATCCGGAGAAATTCGTGAGGGATCCGGAATCTGAAACGCCCGATCTTTCGGTCTATGAGAGGGCCTTTGTCACGGAGATCGAGTATCAGATGGAAGCGCTTTCCGACGAAGAGCTCGGGCCGGCCCGCACCCGCCTGGACGGTCTGGCAAACCAAATTCTGCTTTGGACCGTTTATGCCGACCTCGCCCGGATGGGTCTGAAGTTTTTAGATTACGATCCGGACGGCCTCGCTGACAAGTTGCGGGCCCTGATCGGCGATTGGACGGGGTCCGTCGAATCGAATTATCCCGGCTCCTCCTATTTCTCCGGTGCGATGCGGCGCCTGAGGGAAACTTTTTCCGGGACGCCCGTCCCGCCGAAAGGGCCGGCCGCAGAAAAAGCCGAACCGGATCCCGTGACCGAATGGGGTGATGATGAAGACAGCGGACGTTATCCCTGGAACGAAGAAGCGCTTCCCTGGGAATATGCCGAAGACCCGATGCTTTCCCCGCCTCCGGCGGATGTGCTGCCCGGCAAGAGAGGCAGGAAGCTTGCCCTCGCCAAGCTTTACCTGGTGAGGACCGCCGCCTTTTTGGTGCTTTCCCGGCACGGCCTCGAGGCCTCCGGGTCCCTTTACGATTCGTTTTTTAAGAACCGTTTCTGGACGGGACCTCTGAAGGCCTTCTATGATCTGAACAACCGTCTCGTGGCCCAGTCGGCGGCGGCCAAGATAGCGGGTCAGGCCCTCCCTTCGCTTTCCTCGGAAGAGCAGCAAGGCTACCTTCGCACTTTTGATGAACTGAAAAAGGCGATTGAAGAATTCAACCGGGACACGGCCGAGGAGGCTTTGAAGCCGGGCCCGCCCCTCTTCGATCAGCGGGTGGATGAGATCCTGACGCTCCTGATGTATCTGGAGACCTATGAGGTCTCGACCCGGCTTCTGGGGATCGCCGGCGAAAAGATTCTTTCACCGGAGAATTACAGCCGGGCCGAATCCCTCGGCCGGGAAATCGAAGGGGTCGTGATCGGCGGCCCGGGAACGCCGGGTCTTGTGGAACGGACGTCGAAAAAAATGCACGAGGCCCTGAACCTTATGGCGGATGCGGGTGATAAGATGAGTTTCGGTCTTCTGCTTGGGACCCGGGCCGGGGTGCGGGCGATCGAATGGTTTGAACGGCAGGGCGAAATGACAAGCTCGGACCGCATCATTTTGAGCGGACTCCGGGCCGCCTTTTTCCTGAAGGCGGCCGACCGGGCGCTGGCGGTCTCTCTCCTTGCCGGGCGGGCGACAGGCCAGTGGGCTTTTCACCCGGTCCAAGAAGGCGCCCGGGGCACGTTGGAGGGGGCGCTTAAGAGATCTGAAGTCCGGCAGGATTCGGGTGAGGACTCTGAGAAGGGGAGAATCCGCCATTATGTGGAGCGGAACTTTGTCCTTTTCCGTGGCACTCGTGCCGGGAATTTTGTCACCTCTCACCCGGATGTCGTCCTCGCTTCGGTGAGCGGACTTTATCTCCTTTACAAATATTGGCGGGGGGGCCTGACCCAGGAGACGATCACCGGGGAGCAGATTGAGGAACATCATGTGGAAGGAATTCAAACCGCCCTTCAGGGCTGGTCGGAGGCGGTGAAGCGGGGAGACTCGGACGAAGCCCGGGCTTATGTCTTAAGGTTCCTGAGACACCTTTTGCCGAAAGACCGTCTCGAGGCCGCAGAGCTTGTATTTGTTGTTTCCAGCCTTGTGATGATCGGCCGCTTCCTTTATTGGATGCTCTTTCCGGCCTCGCCGGCGAACAAGGCGCCCCCGGCGGACGCCCCGGTTTATGTTTCGACCCACCGGGTCGTGGACGAAACGAAGGCCAAAGATTTTGTCCGGGAGCACCTCGACGCAATCCTTGATGATTTGATCTATCACCGTGACCCCGAAGTTCGTGAGAAGCTTTATCATCAGCTTGAAGCCGTTGATCCCGATGTCCGCCGGCTCATCCAGCACTACCTGACCTATTCGCCTGTTTCTGCGACTCCGGTTCGCAGTTTCTACCGCCGCCACGGCTACAAGGGGATCATTATGTCGGCGACGGCCCGTTCACCGATTATCCTCGAGGCCATCGTGGCCGCCGCCAAGAAATTCGATGTCCCCATCATTGTCGAAATCGCCCGCTCGGAACACGGCTACGCTTACGATGCGGTCCAGCTGGCGGATAATCTGTATGAGGAAATCCGGCGCCAGGCGTTCAAAGGCCCCGTGATTCTCCACGCCGACCATGTCAGCATCAAGACCGGCGACGAGAAGGAGATGCTAACCGTTATCGGCTACCTCAAAGAGCTTCAAAAGGCGGGTTACACCTCTTTTGCGATAGATGCCTCCCACCTTTACGACGTGGAGGCGGCGAAGGCGAAGGAGGCCGAACTGAATCTCGACGGTCTCCGGCGGGAGCGGGCGGTTTATCTTACGAAGATCGCCGACGGAGAATTTCTTACGGAAGAGGAGGCGAAACGGAATCTTGAACTGGCAAAAAAGATTGAAGAACTGGACGAAAAGGTCGCCGAGGCGGCGCTTGAGAAGAACGTGGATCGAAGCCTTGCGGCCCTGCGTTACGTCCAGCTTCGGAACCCTTCGCTCGAACTGGAAGTCGGCGAAGTCGGCCGCCCGAAGATCGACCCCGTGACGGGGCAGGTCGTGATGACGGAGAAGAATCTACCCGAGCAGGAGGTGACGACCGTGGCTGAAGCGAAGACCTTCCTTCGAATGCTGGCCCGGGGCGGCGTCAAACCGGACTTTCTCGCCATTCACAACGGCACCTCGCACGGCGTGGAATTCACGGGCCTTGAGCTTGAGCGCACAAAAGAAATTTCGGATGCAATTCAAAACGAAGAGTTCCTTCGTGAAATCAACGGTCTGGTTGAAGCGTATTACGCCGCTGAGGGGCTGGCCGTGCCTTCCGGGCTTCTTGAGAAGCGGACCGAAATCGCCCAACACGGGATTACCGGGACCCCGTTGGATCTCTTTGAGGAACTCATCGAAAACGCCATCGGGAAGGGAAATATCGCCACCCGTTTCCAGAAGAATCAATACGGCCGCCTCGCCGAAATCATCCACGACCCGGTCCTTTTTGAACAGTTGGTCGGCACGGGTCCGAGAGCCGACGAAACCCGCCGCCGTCTCCGGGATTTTATGCTGCGGATGTTCTTCCACGTGACGCTCGACAAAAAACTCGGGAAAATTCCCACGGAGGAAAGCGGCACGCCGAAACCCGGTTTCGAAGTCGTGAACACCGCCGAGCTCGAACGGCTCAAGCTGGCGTTTCGCTCGCTCACGTTGAAGCAAGGCGTTGACGGCCTGGAGGAGAAAAACCGGGACCGGCTTTTCGAAATTCTTTTTCCCCTCTTTACGATTCAACCGGATGTGCATCCGGAGACCCAGGCCTTTCAGAGAAATGTCCAAACGCTTGGAAAGTTCAGCCCCGAAGTCGTTCAGGCCCTTTATGTCATTTATCGGGACAATGAGAAAAATACCTTGAAGCCGTATCAGTCGGAATGGAACCGGATCCTTCCGAGGGCGGTCCGGCGGGACATTGTGGAAAATATCCAGAACCGGGACGAGGAGGGTTTTGAAGGGATCATTCCGCACCTTCAGGTGTTTGGCCCAGTGGGGACGGCGGAGGCCGCAAACCGGGAAATCAACCGTTACCAGGCGGTCATCTTGAGGGACCGGGACCTTGAGGAACTCCGGCGTCTTTTGGTGGAGAAGCTTACAAGCTGGCGTGACGTGAGGGGCGTCCTCAAGACCCGCACGACGCTGGCGGAGGAGATTAAAGATTTTGCCGAAGTCGAGGAATTTCAGGGGCGGGTGCTGACACCGGAAGAGGAGCGGGAGGCCGGGCGGGACCAGACCCGGATTGACCGGGCCGTGGAGGAGCTGGAGAGCTTTCAGCGCCGGATGGCCATGGCCCACTGGGGAGCGGATGTCTTCAAGGCGAGCTTTGGTCTCAGCTTCAGGGATTTCTTCGTGAAAATGATCGGCGCCGGCATCGTCGAAAATGCCGAGAAGGCCACGGGCTGGCTTTGGAATCTGGCCCCGAGGGCCTTGATCTATCTTGTGGACACGCTTTTCGGAACTCCCGAACCCACGAGCCGGCTCGGGATCATCAAAGAAGCGGCCCTTAATTTTATCCGGGGCACGGCGCTGCCAATCCCTCCGATCGAGGGGCGCCTTGACACAAACCAAACTTACGAGATTTCAATTCCCGGAGAAGAAATTACAAACCACAAGGTCGTGGTGAATGTGATTTCTGACGATCAGGCAGAAGTCCGCTATGTCAATGCCCGGGGGGTTACGGTCACGGACCGGGTCTCGGACGGGCCGCTCACCCTGGAGTTTGGCACGCCCGAAACGCCGAGGCCTTACCAATTGAAGTTTGACAAGAAAGATCAAACCCTGACCTTTACAAGCCCCGAAGGGCGGGTCGTGCCTCCTCTTTACAAGTCACGGGTCATTCTCGATCTTCCGAACTGGGACAGGCTGACCCTGACCCTGATGCCGAGGGAGGGGGGGTGGGTCCAGATCGAAGGTTTGCCGGGTCCGGGGCCCGAGACACGAACGGTTGTCCAAAATGGGGGAAGGTTCAAGATTCCGGGAACGGACTTGAGTTTTGATCTCAAGGTGCACAAAGGGAAACCCACAGTGATTCAGACCGGGCACGTGGATTATAAAATTGCCCTGCAGCAGGCGAAGATTTCAAGAATCCAGGCCGTGCTTCAGGCCTATGTTCACGGCCGGGCGGTGTCCCGGCGGATTCCGGACCTCCCAGAGGCGACCCGTCTCTGGTGGCGAAGCCGTTCCCTCGTGGGAGAGGTGAGAGATCTCGAGCAGGACGATTTTCTCCGGGATACGCTCGAAGAGCCGCTTTACGAGCTGGCCCGCCTGAATGAATTCGCCGGCGAACTCGAAACCCTTCGAAAGGAGCTCTCAGCGCTTGAGGAAAAAATCGGGCGCCAGGACGAACTGACGGAAGAAAATGTTGCCCGGATCCAGTCGCTCCTGCAAAGTTACCGCTACGTTCTTGAGACCGTGCGAATTGCGCTTCCGGTCTTGAGCGCCTTGTCGGAGCGCTACCTCGGTGATCAAAGAACGGCCATGATCGGCGGGGTGCTTCAAGGGCTGGTCTTTGATTTTCAGGACTACGCTGCAGAGTTCCTTCCCAAACGCATTGACGATTTAACAGAATGGCTTCGGGACCCCCTGGACAAAGTCAAAGTGGAGGAGTGGGGGGTGAATCCCAAGCTCGGGACCCAGCTTCAAACGGCGGTGAGTGCTATCAATGACACGATTACCCGCAAGGGAAACACGGCCCTGACTCCGTTTGACCGGGCCGATCACGCCATCACCCGGCTCATCCTCTTCCTGAGACTTTCGGACACGACGGCCCGGACCGCCGTTTGGGGAGGGAAAAGCGCCGTTGAGATGACGAAGTTTGTCGGCGGAAAAGTCGGAGAAGTCCTGGCAGAACCCAAAGAGTCAGCGCTCGGCGCCGCCGGGGCCCTTGCCCATTTTCTCGACCCGAGGGCCAGAGACCCTCACACCACCGCAGGCCGGCTCATCACCCTTGCGAATTACGCCACAGCAGGCGCTTACCTGTTCTTGCTCATTCGGTATCTCTGGGCAGAGGCGAGGCCGAATGAGCCCGGTGTCAGGCGTCAGTTGGAAGAGGCCGTGAAAGGTTATCCGGACGAATTGAAGGAACGTTATCGGGAGCTGGCCGCCGCTTTGAGGGACGAGGCGGATGATGAGGCGCTCAAGGAAAAGATCAAGGCTGTCCTGAAACTCCTTCCGAAGGACGCCGTGACGGGCGTCAAGGGAGTGGCGATGGCCGGGACCCTTCTCTATGCGACCCGGCTGATCTACCGGCTTTATCAGGGGGGGAGCCGGGCGGTTGTGGATTATCTCGACCGGCGCCGGGAAGTAACCACGAACATCGTGAAGATCAAGGACCCGAGGAAGCACAGGGAATACCTCTCCAAACGTTCAAATCTGGGCCGGCTGATTTTTGATCTTCGCCATCAGAAGACTAACCCTGTTACCCGGGAAGTGGCGCTTCAGGTGCTCGAGGCGCTGGACCCCAATTTAAAACGGCTGAGCGAATATTACCTGCAATATGGGCTCGTGCCCGGGACACCGGTTCGGGCTTACTATCGGCGGCACGGCTTGAACGGCATTACCATTGCGGCCACGGCCCGAAGCCCAATCATTCTTCGGGCCATTGTGAGAACGGCGAAGTTTCTCGGTGTTCCCATCATTGTGGAGATTGCCCGCTCCGAGGCAGGCTATGCGTATGATCCGGTCCAGCTGGCGGAGGACCTTTATTACGAAATCCGTCGTCAGGGAGCAAAAGTCCCGATCATCCTTCACGCCGATCACGTGGCGATCCGCACCGGAACGCCGGCCGACCTTCTTTCGACCCGGGACTATATCACCCGCCTCCGGGACGAAGGAGACTTCACCTCTTATGCGATGGACCCCTCTCACCTTTACAATCTGGCCCGGGCCCGGGACGTGGAGGAGTCCCTCCGGATTTCAGACGAAGGCGGACAGCTCACCTATTTGGAACTGAAGAGCAAGCGGGAGGCGGCCGCCCAGGCAGGCGCTTCGGCGGCACGCCTTGCAGAACTTGACCGGAAAATTTTCGAAGCCGATTCGGCCATTGCAGAGGCCGGGCTTCGGGAGAACGTGGACCGGGCCGTTCGGATCTGGAATTACGTCAAAGGCACGAGCCCCTCGTCGGAGTTTGAGGTCGGAGAAGTCGGCCGGCCCAGGATAGATCCCGCCACAGGACAAATTATTCTGGACCCAAAGACCGGCCGTCCGGTCCAGGAAATTACGACCGTGGCCGAGGCCTTGACCTACCTTCGGATGCTGGCTCGGCGGGGGATCAAGCCGCAGTGGCTGGCCATTCATAACGGGACCTCGCACGGTGTCGAGACTGAGCTCCCGGACCTCGAGCGGACCCGCCGGATTGGCGACGCCATTCGGGACCCCAAATTCCAGGAAGAGGTCAATCGGTCTGTCCGTAAACATTACCGTTCACTCGGCCAGGAGGCGCCGCACGAAATTTTTTCGATCCGGACCGAAATTGCCCAGCACGGCATCACAGGAACGCCGCTTGAGGCCTTTGTTTCACTTCGGGAGTCTTATATCGGCAAGGGAAATATCGCCACGCTCTTTCAAAAACTCCAGTATCGGGGGATGGCGAAACTGGCGGGTGACCCGATGCAGCCGGCCGAGGGTGACCTTCTCGCAAGGGCCATGGATTCCGAGACCGGCACGGGAGAGCTCAGGGTGCAGATCCGGCAATTTATGGTGGAGATGGCGGAGTGGGTTTTCAGGCACCCGAAGCACGGAAAAATTCCCACGGAAGAAGGCGGCACGCCGCTCCCGGGTTTCGAAAATGTCGATTTGAAGAAGCTGGAAGAAATCAAAAAGGCCTTCACCCAGCTCAATCTCGACCAGAAGTTTGCCCTGCTTTACCCCATCTATGATTTGAAACGGGACGAATTCCTGAGGCGGGCCCGGGAGCTCCTGCCCGCCGAGTATCACGAGCCTTCGCTCATCGGCCTTTATCGAATCTATGTGAATAATGAAAAGAACACCCTCCTTGCTTTTCAGAAACGATGGATGGCCTTCCCCGAGAAGATCCAGGAATACCTAGTGAATGAAATTATGTTTTCCCCCGAAGACGACACCTTTCCGGGGCTCGTGGCCTATCAGAAGGCGATGGGCGAGACCGGTGTGGCGAAGGCGCTCGAGGCCGAACTCAACCGCCGACAGTTCGTAAAATTCCGCAGCGAGGAATACGACCAAATCCTTGACTTGGCCCGGCGCTCGCTGAACGGCGAAGAGATCGCCTACGAAGCGAACTCTCTCATCCGGAAAATCCCGTTTGAGTCCATCGACGTGGTGGAGCCGAGAGATGTCCTGGAGGGAGAATTTGTGCGTCTGCCCGTGGCGCCCCTGGCCCGGGACACGAGTCTTCGGCAGATTGAGGCCAGCGACACGGAACTCAAGTTGAAAGGCCACGCCTCGGCGATTCCCGAGGTTTCCGAGGACGGCTCGAAGGAACTGGCCCTGGCCCGGGAACTCGGAACGCCTTTTGTCCACGTGGCCACGAGTTTTGGCCGGGGGTCCGGCTTGGTGGGACCTCCAGGGGCGAACCGAAAAATCAAGTCCCTTCTTCGGCAAAAACTAATTCCTTTGGTGCATATCGCAAGTTCCACGGTTCAGGAGAGAGAACAAGAGATCAGAGGACTGCTCGAGGGCCTCAGCCGAAAAGAGCGGTCTCAAACGATCCTGATTTACACGCCTGAGGAGCCGCTCGATTCCGAAACCATTGCCCAGGACCTTCGTTTGATCAAATCTGTGGCGGGTCCGGTGAAGGCGCTCTACGGCGGTTCCATCCAGGAAGAAAGCTCCTGGGCAGAGGTCCTCAGGCTCCCAGAAGCGGACGGAGTTTTTGTGAGAGAGGTGGAGGCGCTCTGGGAAATTCAGGCGGCCCGGCGGCCCGGAACGAAAAAGGTATTCGCCGAGCTTTCGGCGAATGACGTCGGTGTCTTCCTTTATAAAGAGAGTATTCGAGCCGGAGAAAAGAGAAGCCGGCTCTTACGTTGGATGCGGGATGAGACCGTGGCTGTGTCCGTCCGGCTGGAGGGCGGGGCGCTGCCCCCGGAAGCCTCTGAGGCCCTGACCCGGGCCATTGATTTTATGAGCCGCTCCGAACTTCGCACAACGTCCGATGAAACGAAATACGTGAATCCGCCCCTCTTCCACGTGGCCTATCAAAAAACCTACTGGCAGCTTGAGCGGGTCTTTCCGATGCGGGGCGCTGCCATCCTCGACCTTCTCAAGAAATATGAGGAGAACCGCCCGATCTATAAGAAGCGCCAGATTGCCCTGTCGCTGGCGCTGGATCTTCTCGCCGGGACGGAGAAGGGCGTTAATTTTAATGAAATAGAAACAAGGCTCCTGGCCGCCCTCCGGGGAGAAGACGATGCCGACAACATGCTCGGGATTGCGGGTTATCTTGAAAAGCGGGGCCGCCATCGAGAGGTGACGAAGATTCTTCTTGAGCGCCTGCAGGCTGAGCGGCCCCGGGCAAAGACAAGAGAGGCAGAAGCGGTTGCGCTCCAAAGGACGCTGGTTCGTGTGGCGGGCGTGATTACGGCTGACCCGCAAAACCGGACCCACCTGGTCCGGGAACTCGGATTTTGGTGGCAGACGAGTCCGGATGCCCAAATTCGTGATGCCGCCGACCACGGTTACCGGCATCAAGCGCTTCCACGGGACCCGAAGCTGAATGCCTTTGCGAAGACTACCTATCTTGATCTCTGGAGCAAGGTGAGGGGCCGCCCCGTGGATTGGCACGAACGGATGAATCAGTTGGACGCTGTTTTGATTCTCTTGACCGATGACCGCTCGGGGCACCGGACAGAGGCGTTGAATAAAATTACGAATAAAATTACCGGGATGGATCTTCACCCCGTCCTGCGGGAATTCATTGAGAGCCACACGGTGAGCTCCAGCGAAGTTCTTCGCCGCCGGGCCCTGGAGGCGCTCCTGCGTTTGAGGCAGGCCTGGGTCGACGTGCTTTTGAACGAAGTCCGTCGGGCCAAGCTTGGACTCGCCAACGGTCTTCCGCATTACTCAACTTCTTCCGATCCGCATTCGGCGCTCCGGCGTCAGGATGAGATTCACGCCCGGGCCTTCGGCAAGGCGGGTGATTTTGATAATGAGTTTGACCCCACGATCGGCGAATGGGGCCGCACGAAGCCCTACGGCGAACAAGGGGTTTATCCGGGTGCGGGTAATATCGAACTCATTATTCTGGGCGGCGACATGGTGGACCGGGGCCCGAGCCCGCTCGGGGTCTTTGACCGCTACCGGGAGATGGAGGAGATGGGTTACGCCGTGACGATCATAGGCAATCACGAACTTGCGCAATCTTTGAATCTCATGGGGGTCCACAAGACAAAATCGGACGCTTACAAGATGGATTCGGCTTGGGAATCAAAAGAATTCTGGGCCCAGGAAACACTCACGCACAGGGGCTGGATGAAGCGGCTCCTCGAAAACCGGAATAAGGAAATCGAGGCCTTCAATCAGTTCCTCAGGGAGGATGTTGAGCTCTTGAACGTTGACCCGTCCGCTTCCGAAAAAGAGGCCCTGGCCTTCATCGCCGGCTGGAACCGGGCGCACCACGAGCGCTGGCAGATCAAAAAAGAAGAGGACATCACGTGGCTCAAGGGTATTTTTGTCTACAACGCCCGGGTCCGGGCCTTTAACGAAGCCCATCCCGGGATGGGCCGGAAACTTCTTGAGAAGGTCCATTACGGCAATTACACAGAGGACCCGAGGATCCAGGAATATTCCAAATGGCTTCGCCGGCATTTCCGGCTTTTCTATGTGAATGATTACAGCTATGTCCACTGGCACGGCGGCGTCCCCTTTGACAGTCGAACAGGCGAACTCATGAAAGTTTCTCACAAAGGATTTCACGGCCTGGAGGCGATGGTCGCCCTGCAAAACGATATTCGGGACGAGCAGAAATCCTTAAAGGAAATTAATGCGGCGCTGGATGTCGTGCAAAGCTGGTATGGAGATGAGTCCCGCCTCGTGAAGCCCCGGGCAAAGCAAGCCGTGATGGCGCACCTCGATGAATTCCTGGGGGCGGTTTCCCAGAATTATCACCGGCCGATCCGGGGATTTGTGGAAGGCCACAACATCCTTCTCACCTTGAAGCGGGCGAAAGTGGATTTGACGAATCCGAGAGCGATTTTCACGGATGATGCCATGTCCGATTATTTCGAAGGCGGATACGGCTCTTCCTATAGTATGGGGCCGGACGGGATCTTTCAGTGGCCCCAGGGGGCAAAAGGAGAACCCATGCCCGAGCGGGTCATTCTGGGCCGAAAAGATTTCCTGAGACAGGTGGAGTCGGACCTTCTCGACGAGCGCCGCCAGCTCGAAGAAAATCTAAGCGGCTCCTTTGGAAGATGGGTCCGGGCGGTGGGACGGATCCCCTCCCGGGTGGCAGGCTGGGTCGGCACGGCGGAAACCGGCGAAGAACTTTTGGAAGCAGGAACTTCGCTTGCGCCGCAGGCCGGGAAAAGAACAAAACGGGGCCGGGCGCCGCCCTCGGGAACGGGAGAAGCAAAGCCTGCCCCCAAGGCCGAACCTTATCCCCGGGAACTTTTCCGTTCTTATGACAGTCGGGGCCCGCAGGCAAAGTTCACTCCCGAATTCCTCCAGAAATTTGCCTACGTTCTCGGCTCCAAATTTCCGGAAGGGTCCCCTGTCCTCCTGACGGGCGATCACCGTTATTCCACACCCCGAATCCGGGATGAGTTGGTCAATGCCTTTGCCGCCGTCGGGCTCCATGTCGATTTCTCTTCTGAAATCCTCCCGAGCGGGGTCTCCCGAACGATGGCCGGCAGACGCCCGAACGACGCCCGGGGACCTTACCGCATTGTCATTCAAGTCACGGCCTCCCACAATGAAATCAATGAGAGCGGCCTGAAGGTCATCGCCTTCCTTGACGACAACGGCAGTTATTCCCTTTCCGGAAAGCCGTCCGATGTCGAGGGCGCCCGGCTGCTGGCGCTCCGGGATGAGATGATCAAGGGCACGCACCGGGATCCCGCCAAAACGAAGAAGGGCCAGGTCCGGGAAGTAAAGCTTCTTGACGGTTACTTGCGGGACATCGGCTTTTATCATTATCAGAGAAGGAACAGAAAGGGATTTAACCGGGACTTTCAAGTCCTTGTGGAGGCCGGTGAAGGGACGGGGGGTTATGCGGCCGCCCTTCTCGAAAAACTCGGCGTGAAGGTCGCCCGGGAAAACACGATCCCCAACCCCCAGACGTCGCTCGTGGCCGACCCCTCCAATCCGAAGTCCCAGAAGCGCCTGGAAGACCTCCACCTCAAACAGCGCAATGCGGGCGGCGGGGATTGGATCGGGGCCCAGCCCGATGGCGACAGCGACCGGCTCGGCCTTGCCGACGAAGACGGACGGCTGGTTGCGCTGGAAGAAATCATTGCAGCGCTTTACCTTCGTTTTATTCTGGAAAATCTTGAAGGCTTTCAGCTTTTGAAACGGGGCAACTACGGAGTGAAGCTGGAATTGGCGCTGGATCCCCGGGCCTCTTCCGGCATTGAAGAACTACTCAAGCGGACGATTGAGGCCTATGGGCTTCAGGACGTTTTGGGCACTCGCTACATCCCGGCCGGTTACCCCCACCACAAGGCGTTTCTCAAAGAGCAGATGGCGAAGATTGAGAAGCTTAAAAACGATCACGTGGAGCTAAAGTTCGATAAGAACATTGCCAGGTTGGAGGACCGTTATGTCTCCGCCGAGGCCTCGGGCCACGTCTTCTATCGGGGGATGGGGGCACAAAATGCGGATTACTTCGTTGACGACGCCGCCCGCACGCTCCTCGAAATTCTCGACATTGTGGACACGCTCGGTCAATACGAAGCCCAGTTTGAGTTTCTCCGGATCAAGCCGGGTAAGAAAAGTTATCAGCTGAAGGACCTTTTCGATGCGCTTCCGACCCGCAGAAAATTTTTCACGCCGGATATTCGGGGGAACAAAGCTCCGACGGATGACGGGACCAAACGACAAATCATCGGCGGCTTTGAAATGGCGATTCAGACGGAGAAGGCGAAAAAGTCGGGCGGCGCTTTTTCACAGAACATTACGGAGGCGATCGGGATCAGCGAACTCAAAGACGGGGTCCGGGTAAAATTTGCCGACGGGAGCTTTGCCCTTTTCCGCTTCTCGGGGACCACCCACGAATTCGGCTTGAAGTTTGAAGCGCCGAATCAAGCCAGACTGGTTCAGTTGATGGAGGAAACGCAGAAATTCATTCTGGACCTTCCCGTCGTCAAGGCCCAACAAGGCAATGTGAGTTTGGCCGGCCTCAAGGCTGCTATCGCCCGGGAACGGTCCGGCGGCGTGCGCCGGGCCGCCCTGCCGGTGACGGCGGGCGACAAGGCGGTTGAGCCTTCAAAAGCCCCTGCCGGAGGTTTGCCGGAGAGTCGAATCAGCGAATTGGAAGCGAAGACAAAATCTTTCCTCAGCGGCAAGCTCAATCCGACTCCTGAGGCGTCTCAAAAGCTTCGGGAAGTTTTGGGCCGTTTGAGCGAGCGTGATGTGCGGGAACTTCAAACGATCGTGGCGAAAAATTTCCTCACCCCTGCCCCTGCCATCTTGAAGTGGCTCGAGACTCAGGGGAAAGTCTCCAAAGACGAACTCAACATCATCCTCAAACCCGGCGCTTTGCGTTCAGAGGTCCGGATGGAAATATCAACGATGGTTTACATCGGATTAGGCATTGCGGTTGCCGCCGGCCTTGCTCTGAATACCTGGTTTTACTACCGAAAGGTCAAGAGGGATCAAGCGGAGGCTGAGATTGTCAGGAAGTGGCGTCAGAAGCAGGCGGCCAAGGAAGCATCGGGGGTTGGAAAAGTCAAAGAGGAATTGGGCAGGAACCCCACGCCTCCGGACACAGCAAAACCCGCTCCCTCCCGCTCCGAGGTGCGGTCTGCTGTGCCCCATGTGCAGGAGGAGACTGAGGCTGGGAGCCAGCCGGAAAATTCCGAGGCCGAGAACCTCAGGAAATTTATCAGAGGAGAAATTAAAATTTCCGGCCCCGAATATGCGACGGCCCTGGCCCGTCTGATGCTGGCCTTGGGCGGGGATGAGGAGGCCTTTGGGGAGCTTGAGAAGCTTGTGGAAGGTGAAGTGACCTTTGACAAAAACGGGGAGACGCAGCGGTTCGAAAAGTTCTTTGCCGTCATCGGGATGGCCCTGGCCCCTGCCGGAGGAGAGGTTTCGTCACAGAGAAAAGAACAAGTAGAGAAGGCCAAAAAGATTCTGAGGGAGCTATCATCGCAAGCCCCGGTAGAAATCTTTCAAAAGAAAGCCATGCTGATATGGGTGCTTGCCAATGGAGTCTTGACGCTCCTCAGGGACAAAGATTCTCATTCCATCATCAAGGCCTTGACAACGTTAGGCGGGTATGCCGACGCCGTTGCAAATGGAATGCTGGCGATTCGGGGGAACAGGGTGGCAAAGAACCGGCTGTCGAATTTGAAGGATAGAAAATTGTCTGATTCGTCTAAACCGGATGAGGCCGTTGAGGCGGACCGGGAGAAAGAGACTTTGCTTTCCATCGGCATTGCGAATGCGGTCCTGGCCTATTTGGGTGATCCGGGTGCCCAGGGTTATATGAAGGCCGTTGCCGATATGGTGGTGTTACAGGGGAAAAATCCGTATCCGGGGCTACCACAGAATGTTGTTTGGGTCCTGGCAAACGGCGCACTGGCCCTGGCGGCCGGGCGTTCCGAGGCAAGGCAGTCACAGAAAATTCAAGAAAGGTTGGACGCTTTGCTGGCGAGTCAGGGCCGGCGGCTGCCGGATATGCTTTGGGTTGTAGGGTTCGTAACCTTTGGCGTGGCGGGGCCGGAATTCACCCTTCCAGTGTTTGCCCCCTTCTTCCGCTCGGCGCTTGGATTCGGCGAAGGGGCCGCCCCCGCCGGGAATCTGGCCCGAGTTCACCCCCCGTTTCCGGGCCGTCCCGTTTCTGAGGCGCCCCACACGATCGTGATTGCCGGATTTGAAAATGAGATTCCCGAAATCGACCCGGAACCGCTCGGGCTTCTGCCGGGGAGCAAAATCTATGTCGTCCTGCCTCAGGGTTCGGGGGCGTTTGGCCGCTATGACAAAATTCGAATCCCGGGCGTCCAAATCATTCACGAAACATATCACGAGCCGGGACTGACGCCGAACCGGCTGCGGGAAATTTTTGAGAAGGAGGAGGGAACGGTGCCGATTCTGATCCTGCCACCGAGCCCTCTCGGGGAGGAGCTTCAGGAAGCAGAACTGGAGGAGTTCCAGGGCTCAGCTCACCGTGAAGGTTTTGTCATTCGTCCGCCGGCGCACGAAGGGGCTCAGGCCGCTCTTCTGGACTTGGTTGTGCACAACCGGCCCGGCACCCTGATTCAAAAGGTCCCGGATTCAATTCTGAAAATTAATGTCCAGACAGAACAACTCTCTTCCGTGTCGATCCGCCGGGGCAAGGAAGAGAATTTTGCCAGTTATTACGCTTCCGCAATCGCAAGAGAACGCTTGTTCGGGGTGGCGGCATAGGCGCCCCGCCCTTTTCCGAGATGCGCCCGTTTCAAAAGAAACTACAACAGAGGATCATTGCCTTCGGCACGGCCCTCGTTTTCACCGTGACGAGTCTGCCCTTTTTAGCGCACGAAGCTTGGGCAGAGACCGATGGAATCCGGCCGGCACAGGCAGACGCCCGGCCGTTTTGGGTCCCTGCCGAACTCGGGACGGTTGAGGAGATTTCTTCTTCGGGCCGGGAGGCCCGACGTCCGTCAATCTCTCCCTTCGTGGTCCATCTCCAGACGGCCCACGGGGATTACGAAGCACAGAAAAAAATTGCGGCGCTTCTCGAATTTCTCACCCGCCGATACGGAATCGATCTCCTCCTTTTGGAAGGCGCCGGCGTCAAACTGCACCCCGAGCTCGACCGCTATTTCCAAAATCCTGAGTGGAACCGCCAAATCCTCGAGGGCCGCACCCAAAGGGGCCTCGCCACCGGGGCGGGGCTTTTCCTTCTCGATAATCTTCAGGATCCCCGGGCGAAACGGGTCCAGGCGGTCGGGATTGAATCCATCCGGAGCTACCGGAAAAACCGGCTTGCCTTTCAACGGGTCCTTCGGGATCGGGAAAAACATAAGCGGCTCATTGAAGAATTCAATGAGAGGATGCAGAAGAATTTTGAAGCGGGCTTTTCAAGGCCGCTCCGGGAATTTTTGAGGCGGCAGGAGGCCTTCGAGCGCCGGACGCTGGGCCTGGACGCCTGGTTTCGTGAGCTTCATAAAAATTCCCGCCAAATTTTGGGGCTCAATCTCCAGTCTGCCTCGTCCCAGAAGGAATGGCCCGCCCTCGTGCGCCTCGCCCGGCTCCTCAAAATCGAAAGGCGCCTCGACCGCCGGGCGATCCGAAAGGACTCCGGCCGTTTTCTAAACGACGTGCGGAGGTTTCTTCCAAAATCCATTTTCCAGGAACTGGAAATTCTTCTTCTTGGGGGGAGAGGGGAGGGAGAGGGTGACATCCGATTTCTTCTTGAGAGGGCCGTTGACCGGCTGCCTCTCAACTTCGTCTTTGACCGCTACCCTTATCTGAAGATCTGGCTCCAGTGGCTCGTCTTCCGGAATGAAATCAAGCCGGACGTGCTTTCCGAAGAGCTCGACCGCCTGGGCCGGCTTCTTTCATTCCGTCTCGCCAAAACGGCGAAAGAAAAGCGGCATCTTAAGGAATTTTTCGATTACCGGTTCCTTCGGCGCCTCTTCGAATTGGAAATCACCGCAAAGGATTATCCCCGCCTGAAGAGACTGGATCGTGTCCGGCTTCCCGGGGCGCTTTCCTCCTTTCTTCGGAAGGCCATCGGGTTTTATGAAGGGGCGAAGGAGCGGGAGCGTTGGATGGCGGAGAATGTCGAAAGAGAAATCCGCCGCCACGGCGCCCGGGCCGTCATCCTCATTACGGGCGGTTTCCACACGGACGGTTTGAGAGAAACCTTCCATCAAAAAGGATTCTCTTATGCGCTCGTCTCTCCCCGGTTCGATGAGACCGTTTCCGGGGGGGAGGGTGAAGTGGAGTCTCGAGAGAGCTACTTCAATGCCTTTCTGGGAAAACCGGTTTCCCCTTACCCTTTTTCGCAGATTGAAGACGCCGCCGCCCTGCCGGTGGCCTATCGTGATTACCGCTGGCACGGCGTTGATTTCAGGCCCATTCAACAGAGCCGCAAGGAAGCCCGCCGGGAGTTTCTCAAAAGCGGATTTTCCGTTATTCGTTCTGAAGCACGGAACGATTTAACGCCATTCCGGGAAGTGGGCGGGGGCATCCTTAAGAATGAGAATCCAGAGCGGTTGGAGCGTTTCCCGGGCTTGGATTCCGAGGCGATCGGTTTGGCCCAAAAGCGGATCCGGGACTCGGGGTTTGAGGAGATTCAATACCCGGAATGGGTGAGGGCCGGGAGGATCAGCGCTGCGGCGGGGAAGCCGGTCTACCTTTATGACGCCACCCGCAATCCGGGGAATTCGTTCAAGATCCTCGGCGTTCTGAATTTCGTTCTGCAGGAGATTGAACGGGCAAAGACGGGAGGCCGGCAAATCGAGGCCATCGCCACGCAGACGACCTTCAACCACGGTTACGCCCTCCTTCTGGCGTTTGAGAAACTGGCAGAGGCCGGGAAGATTGACAGGAAGAAAACAAGGCTTGTTGTTGCCGTGGGAGAGGATTCGACCGGCCCGGAGAAGATCAAGATTTTTCGACAGGCGCAGCAGCGCTTGAAAAAACAGGGCATCACGTTTGAGCTTCTCATTCGCAAGACCTATGACAAAGCCAAAGAGGCCGTCTCCCGGCTTAAAAAGGACCAGCCAGGGAAAGTGATCCGGGTCAATCATTTTGCGGGAGTCGTGACCGGTTATGCCACGATCTTCGATGAAATCTTCAACCAGATTCGCAGGGCGGCGGAGAATGGGAGTCTGCCGGCAAAGCGGATCGGAGTGGCCGTTCCGGTCGGGGCGGGAGGCCTTGTCGCAGGCGCCAAGATTCTGAAAGACCAGATTCGGGAATCGGGCCTTGACGTGGAAGTCAAGGTCATCGGCGTCCAGACACCCGGGATCGACGGCTTTTATGAGGCGATGAGAAATGGCCGGGAGGTGACCCGGGCGATCCCGCCCGGAACGCTCTCCAAGGGGATTGCCGTGGAGCGGATCGAAATTCCATGGAAACTTGCATGGGACGTGGTTGATTACGTGGTCAAGGTGGATGAGGTGAAATATGGAATTCCTGCAGTCCGGGAAGTTGCGAAGGATCTCAAAGGTTTGAATCAAGGAGAGGAACGCCGTTACGAAGTCACCGCCGGGGTGACGGCCGCCGCTCCGACCGTCTTTCGGGATTTCTGGGAGAAAGAGGGGATGGACGCCTTTGTGGTCCTTTTGAGCGGCGCCAATGAAAATCATGAGGTCTGGAGCGGAAAAATTTTTCCCTCTCCGGCGCAGACGGCCCCGGCCGAACGCTCCGAGGTGCGCTCGGAAAAGGTGGAAAGGCCGACTCCGGAAAGTTTCACGGACCTGCTCAGGAGCGCTTTTAAAGTAGCGGACCCGGAAGCCAAGTCCCCGCAGCAGCTGGTAGCACCGGCGCTGATTCGATTTCCTGACGCTCCGGACGGCCGCAGGACCCTCATTGACAAGCTGTATCTCTGGGACCATGACGCACAAATTCGAATCCACCTCCGGGCGTTAATGAAGGCGATGGTCCAGCACGGGAAGTTTTTGGAAACGGGGTCTCCGGTGACCGACCTCATGAATGTTTCCGGGTTTACGATGAAGCAAAGTGAAGCGGCGAGGCTGGCTGAGATCGGCCGGGTGATGGACCTTTGGGAGCTGGCCGTTGAAAAGAAATCTGTGGTATTTAAAAATGTCCGCCTGGGCAAGATCTACGGGGCTTCCTCCTCCAAGGGCTCAAGCCAGACGTTGAAAAGGGTCAGCATTCCGGCCCAGTCCTTCTCCCTGGGAAACGGCTGGTGGAATCCCTGGGGGACCCTCGAAAAAGCGCTGAGTTTGAAGGGAGTTTCGAAAGAGGGGATCCGTCAGAGCCTGGGGCCCCTCAAGGGAATCAAATTCGAGGGGGACGGCCGGTTTTTTAACCGGCGAAAGGTGACGAGCAGAATCACCACGATCGGCAGGGGATCCCCCGAGCTTATCGTTGTCATGGTCTCTTCTCCGAAGTTTCCGGCGACACGGTATCTGACGCTCTTCCTGTTTGAAACAGGCGGAAAGACGCTGAAGATGGTCCCTCTGGGAAGGTCGTCCTTTTCTTTTAGAGTCGGAGGCGATCCGGAGGGGCCTTTCTTCGACCTGGTTGCCAACTCTTCCGGTGCGCCGTCCCACCTGAGGGAGGCTGTGGCGGTCGTTGTGGACGCCAAGGGACACTTCCATCTCTTTCAGGCGGAAGACGGAAAGCCGATCCCCCTCCTGATTCCGAAGAGCACGGGCAATGGGTCCATGGTTTGGCTCAAGCAGGATGAGCTTGAGACCCACGGGGATTTCGATTTTTTTGTGGATCCGGACGACGGAGGCGTGCGGATCATCTTTCGACAGGAGGGGACTGAAGACATTACCCATCTCTTTGATCTTACGGGCCGGCTTCTCGCCAGAAGCGCACCGCCCAAGAGTTCGACTCCGTCAACGCCGGAGTTCGTCCGCTCTGAAGTAAGAGTGACTTTCCACGATGAATTGACACCCGTGGCCTTGGCGCACCAGGAGGGGTCCGCTTTCCGGACCACAAAGCAGTTGGCGACGGCCTATCAGGCGTTTGTGTCAGCGCCCAGCGAAGAAGCCCAGTCCCCCTGGAGAGAGCAATATCAAAGTTTAAGCGAAAGGTGGCAGGCCCAAGCCGGAAATGTGGTGAAGACGTGGCGGCAGATCAGCCCCGCTCTGGAAAGGCTGGCTGAATTGGAGAGCCAGTTTTTGTCCGCCATTTTTGCTCTGCAGCTTTTTGAAAAGGACGGAGCCCTCGAAAAAGTCCGGGAGCAGAGGCGCCATGTGAAAGAAACAGGAAGAAAGACCCGGACTTTCAGGCTTCCTGTGGGCGCCGGCGAGCGGCGCACCTCTATTACAAAGGAAGGGGCTGAGAGAATCGACCGGCTGCTCGGCCGTCTTTTGGATCTTTCCAGGGAGTCCGAAAGGCCGGGGCCTCCGTCGGCTCAAGCGAAAAAAATCGGGGTCACTCACGGCATTTTGGATTGGAGAAGGAGAAATTTAATTCCGGAAGACACAGTGATTCTCCGGATGAGAAGCCCGAAAGAAGATGAAGCCTTCCCGGTCATTGAAGATTTCCCGGTCCTTCATCTGGATTTTCCGGAATCAAAATTGAAGTTCCCCCTGGTGGCGGAGGTGGACCCCTCCGGGCTGGATCGTCCTCGGAGCATGCCTTCCCAGATGACTCTTCAAGGGATTCTGGAGCAGCAATTCGAACAGTATCTTGACGCTGCCCGGTTACCGGAAGAGAAAAAAATCGCTTTGCGATCAGTCCGGAAGATTCTGCAGGAGTCCGGTTATCTTCTGGCGGCGCAGCCCCTCCACGGCGACCGCCGTTCTGTAACCTTCTACTTTGTCACCCCGGAAGGCCGGCATTTATTCAAGCCGGAAACGCCGGCCGATTCGCTGGAACTCTGGATCAATGGCGAACCCTTTCTCCGGAAATCCATCTCCTCCCCCCGCCGCTCCGAGCTCAGGGGCAATGAGCTGGCGGAGGAGATTTATCAGGAGATGATAGAAGTGCTGGCGCCCGATGATTTGATGTCTGCGGCGAGGGAAAGCGTCAATGGGACCAACCCTCCGGATTTCACAATCATTTCCAATTTTGTGATTAAGGCACTTAAAGGGCGGGGACTTTCAGAGCCGGACGGAAGAGACCAGGCAGGGCTTCGGGAGCGTGCCCGGGTTGTGAACAAAGTTCTCGATCTTTTCCAAGGCAACAGGGGATTCATCAGACACTTGAGAAATCTTTCCGCAAAAAGGGGCCTTCTTCAAAAGATCCAAGCCTCAAAGGGGATTTCAGAGCTCAAAGATTACGCCAGTGTACTGGGACGGCTGGAAGGAATCGATTTTATGCCGGCCCTGGAAGATATCGAGCGGTTCAGCCCGAATAAGAGCCCACCCAACAAAAAGGGGACAGTCCCCAAAAAAGGGGACAGTCCCCTTTTGCTTGTGAAAAAATACCTCCGGCTTTACCACGCCACGTGGCGACGGAATGGAAGTCCGGAAGGGAAAGTTCCCGAGGCCGCGCCCGAAGGGGATCTCACAAAAAGAAATGCCTTCTTAAATCAATTCCCCCTTGAACGGCTCAAACGGGGAACAGAGTTTGTGCGTCAGCTCATCCGTGCAAAAACCAGCTTCTTCGGCCGGATTTTCTATCTGATTCGGCGCCTTTTCAAACCAAAGATCGTTTCCCTTACCCATCTCCCCGCTGTTCGGGAATTCATAGAGCGGACAGGCGTTCGCTTCGAACTGTTCGCCGCCCGGGAATATTTGTCGCCGGTGGGATCTTTCAAGTGGCGTCAGTATGTCAACCTCCTCATTGAAAACCGGGAAGCGATCGATTCCGGAAAATTGAAAGAAGCGGTAATCTATTCCTCCGGCAATGCCATTCAGGGGCTCCTCTACACGGTGCGTTACCTGAAAAAACACGGGATCGTTCTGAAAGACGGCACGCTCTGGAAACTCCCGCCCGATTTTAAGGTGACGATGGTGGCCTACACCTTCCTCAATGAGACCAAGAAAAAGAAGATCCGCAAGTTTGAGAAACCTTATTACCTTTGGAGGAATTTTAAGCGTGTGCCAACGGTCGATTTGGTGGAAATCGTTTATTTGGATGATTTTATCCTTAACGCTCAGGTGGCGGGAGTGCTCGATCCGGGGGAGAGCGAAGACAAGATCAAGCATCGGCTCGTCAATATCAATGAGCTTCTTGTCGTTTTGGAGGCGTATGCGAAGGAGAAAGGGATGCTTCACGTCTATGCTTCCAATGGGGAGAGTATGGCTTTGGGCGGAGCGAGCATTCTGGAGGACATTCGGGAGGCGATCGGCGATCCGGATTATCTGGTGATGCCTTCCGGCGGGGGAGGGCCGCTCGTGGGAATGACCCTCGATTCCCATGCTCACGGCGGCAAGACCAAGGTCATCGGCGCCGTTCCGATGCTTCGAGATGCTTCGATGGCCGACGGGCTTGCGATCCAAATGGCGCAGAAGCTTGCGGTAGAGACGCTTCAAGCCTTCGGATCGAAACTTTTCGAATTTGTGGAATTCCCCGAAGACTTGCTGATCAGGGCGTTCGTTGATCTCAATCAGGCAGGGTATAAAGTTGAACCCTCGGCCGCCGCCTCGCTGGCCGTGGTTTATTTTCTGATGTCAAAAGAAGAGTATAGGCCTCTTCTTCGGGACAGGAGAATCGCCATTGTCTTGACCGGCGCCAATTTTACTCCGGACACCCTCTCCCGCGCCCGGGATCTTTACGCCTCCCTCTCCCGCTCCGAGGTGCGCAGAGTAAAAACTCAGCGTGGGTTTTCGACAGCGCTCAACCGGCCGCCGAGTTCTTTGATCTCATTCTTGAGCTCGGTCTTGGAACCCACAATTTCTGCTTTGAGTTCAACCCTCATCTCAGCCATTTCGTTTCTCAATTCAACCTTTGTCTGGGCGATGTCGGCCTTAAGTTCCAGGCGGGTGTCTTTGAGATCCTTCAACAGTTTTGAAGTAGCATCCTCAAGTCTGGAGACTTTGCCTTTAATGATTGAGTTGCTGAGTTCCACCATTTGGAGACGATCTTGGATCCCGTGGTTTGAGACTTCAATATCCTCTAATCTCTTATCAAGTCCCGAGTGGCCCTCAGCGATTCTCTTGACGTCGGTCCTGATCTCTTCAAGCAGCGTTCCGACTTCTGTGACCGTGTATGCATCCATCTTTTTAGCTGGCTTCACTGGTTTTTCTCTTTTCATCGCAATTCTCCTGGTGAATGAGTTCTTTAAAACAGGGGGAGGGAGTGTAGCGCCGGCCGGCGAGTTTGTCAATATAGAAAATGGAATATCTTCTGATGATAAAAATACATATTTTGATAAGCGCCAGCCAGCCCGCTCCGAGGTGCGCTCGCCCGCTCAGGCGAGCACTCCTCCGTCCCCGGCTCCGTCCGAGCCGGGGGCCGAGGTGCGGGTGAGCACACAACCGTTCTTTAGCTGGCTTGGCGATGTCCAGGAATTTATTGATTACCGGGATCATCCGGCGAATTTGGGGGAAATTGAAAGAGAGATTCAAACTGTGAAGGATCTCATTGGTGAAGAAGGAGAATTCAACCCAAACGGCCTGCCGGCTCAAGAGCATTTCTTAGAGCTGAACCGTGAGCAGAAGCGGCTGCTCAGGTTAAGACAGGTCAAAAAGCAGCCTCAAAAGATCCAGCAGACGCTTGATCAATTATTGATGCAGTGGGTCGACCGTTACGGGACGGAAGAGTCCCTGAAGTTCCTCGTCAATCTTTATGGGCATGCCGAGACGGGGCGTTCGATGAACCTTTACGCCTACGCCATCAGCTTGATCCTTCTCACGAAAAAAGAAGCCTACCCCTTGTTCTTTAACGAAATTAAAAAAAGGGCAAGACCCTACAGTTCGGGCGTCATTTCACGGGATTCGCCTCAAGAACCCCGGATTCACTTTTTCCATCCGTTCAAGGGGTTTAAAAACTTGGAGGATGCAATCAGCCGGAATTACGAGCTCGCCTTGATTTATTCCCCCCACCCCCGTCAAGTCGGCCGCTTCAAGCCCTATTTCGCATGGAGACCGGTATTTCTCTTACATCAGGGAGACTTTTTTCTGGGAAAACCTCGGGACGGACAAAAGGATGGTTCCATGAGGGAGGAAGCCCAGGAGCTTGCGTCACGACTGGGATTCGTCGAATCAGCCAAAGTCTTGCAGCCGGATGAACAGGGCATTGTGATTGCGGTGGAGAGTCTGCCTTTTCTTGCCCTCGGTCAATCTCTGGTGCCCCAGACGGGCAGCGAAATTTACGCTCATTCCCACCCGTTTGGTAATGTTTGGGTCCAATCGCCTGGAGACACACCCGTTCGTGACCTAAGCAAGCTTGACCTGGTTCGGACGAGCCTGGGTTTTGACCTCGATCGGCTAAGAAGGCAGGAAGCCGAACGCTTAAGAAAACCTCTGGATTCGAAGCAAGGGCTTACTGTTTGGCAAGTCCGAGAGCAGCATTATCAGCGTCTGAAAAAGATGGAAAAATCGACTCAAGCCGCAGCGAGCCAGCCCACTTCTCTCTCGGGCTTACCTCAGCTTCACCGTCGTGACGAGGCCCGCTCCGAGGTGCGGAGCGGAGAAGGGAAGAGCGGAACACGGTCCAGGGACTTCATCTACAACGTCCTGGTAAAGAATGCTTTTATCGTAGAGGAAGCCGAATCCTTTGTTCCGGAGAGCGCAGTTCAGGCGGCCGCTCAATTTGGAGAGGCAAAGGTCACATTTCAACATTTTCCCTGGGAAGTCCATGAGGCCCTGAGCACCAGCAAATCCGGGGAACACGATTTTGGATCAACCTATGTTCGGTCTGCCGATCCGTTGAATTTCGTGCTGGAAGCTGTCAAGGGGGCGGAGAGCCTGTTCAGGTTTGTCCACCGGCCCGGCCAGTCAGTCATTCTGGAAGGGACTCTTCTGAGCAAGATTGAAAGAGTGGGTGAGGCGCCGTTATTTCCGGCCGTTACGGGCTTCGGCTATTCCAAAACGGAAAATGCGATCGAGGTCTTCGTCTCGGAGCCCTTGATCCGCCATCTCGGCGGCGAACCGGGCCGGACGGTCACGATCGAGATCCCAGACGGGTTTCGCATCAAACTGACCGGCGCTCGAGTGGAAGTGCGGCAGGAAACAAATCGGGCGGAGCTCACGCTGGCGCCGAATCAAATCCGGCTCTTGAGGGGAGGGCGGAAGATTCAGAACGTGGTTATTGTCGAGGATGATGAAGGCATGAGGGAGACTCTAAAGGCACATTTCAAAGGGAAGAAGATTACGGAATTTGGAGACGGAGAAGCGGCTCTTCGGTCTCTTTTAGACAAACGAGTTGATAAGGAAATTGACCTTTTGGTTATTGATAACGGACTTCCTGGATTAAATGGCCGTGACTTGATCGAAGCGCTCAGAGCAGAGGGCGTTCAGGCCCCGATCCTCCTGCACACCGGCTCTCCGGATCAAATAGGAGAGGGCTGGGTTCGTGAAGTGGAACAACATCCAGGAGATTCAAACTCTCTCCGTTACTTTGAGTTGACTCTGTCAGGAGTCAAGGCGCTCGGTTTAAATACCCTTGTGGCGCAGAAGACGAAATTTACCGACTTCAAAGCTCTGGTCGAGCGTCTCGAGGAAGGGCGTGCCTTTGCCGCCGCCGACACCCTCCGCTCCGAAGTGCGGAGCGGAGAGGAATTCAACGAAATGTTTGTGTGGAATCCGGCAGAAGCAAACGGAGACTTCGGCACTGTCCAAATCCATTTTCCGTCAGGGTCCAGAGCGGCGGTTCGTGTCGGAGATAATCTTGATCAAAACTTCTTCATGATTCAGGGGGGTGTGACGGTTTATGAGAAAGGGGCGGACGCTCCGCCCTTGGAAGCTTCGAAGGAACAGAGCTTGCCATTGGATGCCGGGAAGGAATGGGTCGTGAGCGATCCAGAGAATCCCAGGAGAAGGGTTTTGATTTCGCTCTCAGAAGGACCGGCCCCTAATGTCAGACCAGGACTTTTATTGAGAAGGACGGACCCTCAAATAGAGCTTTTACCCCAGTTACCGGCCGCAGCGCTTAGGCAGATCTTCAGGGTTGCGCAGGGCCAAGAACTTGAAATCAGCGGTCTGATCGTCAACGGCACTCGGAGGAAAATTTGGATACAACCCAGAGAAAGACGAAGGAGTCGAGGTGGAAGAGCTTTGACTCAGGTGCGGATTCATGCGCCTCGGGTGGTTAAAATTGCCCACGAGGATCATTTTAAAAAGGCTGATGTGCCCTCCCTTTTGCAGGCAATCGATCCGACCCAGGATTGGTCTACTCACCTGAACCTGACCGTAGGGTCCAATGAGTCCATCCGATTTTTACTGGGCGGCGAGCCTGGTGACTTGGATTTTTCGTTTCGAATTGACCGTGTCGAACCGGACGGCTCCGTTTATCTGGAACCCCAAGGAATGCCCCGTGGGTCGGCAATTTCAGTGATAGACGCTTCTGCTGATAGCTGGAGTGAACAGAACTTTCCTGGGGATCGAACGGATCCTTCTTTCTTCCGCTCCGAGGCCCGCAGAGCTCTTGCGGGGCCGCGTACCCGGATCGGTACCATTTCCAAAAGTGCCGGGCGGGATGGCCGCCGCATCTCCCGTGGTGAGGTTGAGATGGGGCGGTTAAGGAGGGGCCGGCCGCCCTCCCGCGCCGAGGTGCGGAGCGAAACGCCGGAAAAACAGTTTGGGAATACGAAGGTCCGTTTGATTCTGGAACCCAAGGTCAACGCAAGTTCCCCGAAAATATTCTTTACTGAGTTTGAAATCGAAAAGCCTGTTCTTCCGGCGGTCCAGAAAATTCTGGCCGGCCTCAATCGGGGGGGCTTAACTCCCGACGATGGGGCGTCTTACGATAACTTGGGGCCCGTCCAGTTCGTGGAGCTGATCGGGAAGCACGGCTGGCCTCAGCGCGCCGAAGTCCGTAAAAAGCCGATCCGTGGCCCCGCGAGCCTCGGCCTTGTGGGCCGTCGTGCGCTTGAGGCAAGAAACCAACAGGGCCTGAGCAACCACCCTCTGGTCTTAAAAGAAGAAGCGCCCTCCCTCTGGGAGGAGATCAAGAGAAAGAGGGTCCCCATTGATTCGTTGGCCGACGGCGTTGTGTATGTGTGGTCGACGGATCAGTTAAAGAAAATAATGGCCCGGGAATATAAGGCAGGTCATTTTGACGAGACGATGCGGTCCATCATGCAGATTGATGAGTTTGGACCGGTTGGCATTTTGGCGCCGCAGGCTCGGAAGAGACGCTTTCTATTCGGCTGGAATCATAGAAAAGACCGGCAGAAATTGTGGGTCCGGGCCGTCCGGGATAATCAATTTGCCTATGAAGACACGACGGATGTGCGCGGGATGCCGATTTACGGGATGACCCGTTATGTGAAGGAGTTAATGGCGAGCAGGAGAGCCGTTATCCCGGATATCATCGTGCGTCATGGCCTGGTCGAATGGCTGGGGAAGCACGGGAGGAAAGTCTTTTGGGGTTTTGGGAGTGAGAAAACCGGTTTTATCGAGACCTTCCGCGGCCGAGACAAGCCTTACCGACACGAAAACCTCGATTATGGAAGCATATCCATGCCCCGAATCCGCCAAACCGTGAAAGTGAAAACGAAAGACGGAACCTTTGCGGAGGCTGAAGTCTACAATCAGCTTCCGAACAAAGATCTGTGGCATTATCCCGGCGGAAGTATGTATTTCGTAGCTCGTGCGGACGCGAACCTTATCAAAAGGGCAGGCCCTGACGGGGATGTCATTAGCAATCTGGACATGGCCGACCTCAATAGCCACGTGGCGAGCCAGCATCTTGATGAATCGGCGACCTTGTGGGTCCAGGATGATGAATTTGAGGATCAAGTTTTTATGGGCCGGGAATTTACGAAACGCATTCGAGAACTCGGGCGGACCGGCCGACTTAAGGGAGTTCGACGGGGGGATGCGGGTTTTGACATTCAATTTGATATTTTACAAGAGGCGAATGCATCGAACAGCGTAGAAGTCTTTGTCGGGGCCGGAGAAATGATTGCGGCCTTGGGAGTTCAGAATCGGTTTCCCGATTTCGATCCTGCACGGGAGAAAGTTTTTTTTGCCGTGGACTTTGCGGCACGGGAAATTACCGTCACCCGGCTCGTTTCGAAAAAGGGGACCGGCAGGGATTCCGGCATTGAGACATTGAGGGCCTTGGATCGCGGCGTAAAAATCGTGACCGGGGCGGCCCAGGAAACCGGTGCGGCCCTGGTCGCCATTTCGGACCACGGGGGGCTTGATGGGGCAGACACGCCGGGGCACAGCGCCTCGGATGTCCCTTTCATGATCCTGGATTATGTCAAAGGGGGTGGCGGTTTCAGAAAAATTTCCCTCAAAGATCGCCCGGGTACGCAGGCCGACGCCGCACCGGCGCTCCTCCATCTTTTGGGAATTAAGATTCCAGAGGCAATGACGGGAGAAAGTTTTCTGCCGGATGGGGTTCAGGGACGGCGAGACCGGCCGGGCGTTTTTCTCATTACGGACGGATTTGCGCCGAAGGGTGAAAAGGGAAATGATCCGGCGTTTAACCTCACCCAGCAGGCCTTGGACGCGGGCCTCCTGCCGACGCTTCAGCGTCTCCTTCAAGAAGCCCCCAACGTCACGGTGCCGGCAGCGGGACGGCCGGCCGGTCTTCGCGGCCGGCTGGACTTAAATCCCCAGTACCCCCTCTCAAGAAGCCGGAGAATTGTCACGCGGCAAATCGAACGGGATCGCAGCCTGCGAGAAATTGTTTTCATCGATCAGGATACCGGTAAGCGGCGGGTCGACCGGCGTCCGGAGGGACTTCTGAGGCTGCGACGAAGTCCGTATCTAAACGATCGCCACGTCAATCTGGAAGTCAGGCGGGGAAAGGCCGTCGTGCGGCATTTTAGCCCGGTTCAGAAAGGAAGCACGGAATTCAACCTCTGGACCTTCGGGGCCGGCCGTATCGTGGACCAATACATCGTGCTTGCGGATGAGGCCTTCGAAGGCGGGGAGTTATCCCGGAGTCCGGCGATTCAGAGTGCCTTAAAAGCTGCCAAGAGGCTCGGTTTTATGCCGATGACGGGGATTTTTCAGGAAGGGATCGTCGGGGTGCACGCCTCGATGCAGCAGTTGTATCGACTCATTGAGTATTTTAAGAAGAACGGCGTGGACAAATTTGTCTTTTTCGGGGCCTCGGACGGGCGGGATGAGGGAACGACGGACGGTGTCAAAAGGATCGCAGAACTCGAAGCGGCCTTGGACTACTTCGGCGTCCCGAAAAAAAATTACGCCATTCACGTCGGCGGCCGTGAAATTTATTTTGATCGCGCCCGCCGCTGGGGCCTGATCCGCGCTTTTCTCAGCACCTGGATGTACGGCAGCCGCCGCATCCTCGACCGTAAATTTTTCAGACCTTCTTCCTCCCGCGCCGAGGTGCGGGCGCAAGCATACACGGTTTATGCTCCCGAGGCGCTTGGGATCTTAGTGAATAGGGAAGGGCCGACTTCGGTCTTCAAAAGCGAATGGAGTTCAAAGAAGGGAGAACGGTTCCAGTTTGTCGCAAAAGAGCTCCCAGACTTTAAATTTGAATTCAAGGAGTTGCCGACGAAACAATTTCAGATCCGGAGACTTCAAACCAATGAATCGCAAGCAATTCTCTGGGTCGAAATTTTTCATTTGTCCGGTTCAGGGGTTGAGAAGAAAGAAGCGGTGGCCTATTTTTTCGCCAACCTGAATAAGAAGGATCGGAAAATCACCGATCTTCAGGTTTCTGTGGACGCCCTTTGGGGTGGCCAAGGAGTCATGGGGCACGCCTACGAAGAAGTGGGGAAGCATTATCCGGTGATTGAGGAGATGACAGGGGAAATTGGCGAGCCCAGCACTATTCTTCTTCTGGCGCAAAAGATCCCCAATCAAGTTCAAGGTGAGGGGAGCGAAGCATGGCCGAGATATTATGGGGAGATTCAAAATTTGATTCGGACTAAGAATACTTCCCGTCTTACGGATCACCTGCTGGCGTTCCACTACGTTTATCCCGAGGCGGCAGCTCAAATTTTCAGCCCGAACGTTATCGGTGAGACGATACTAGGGAAGTTACGGAGACGGGCCGGATTTACGGAACTGTCACTAGTCCCCGTTATTTCCCCGAAGCGGTTGCCGGGGAGGTCGGGGAATATGATTCTTCTGATGGTTGGAAGAAGACCCACCCAAGTCGGGAGGTTACCGTTAGATGAGGCAGTCCAGCGCGCCGAGGTACGGGGCACAGATGACGAAAAGAAACGAACTCAGAAAGAATTGTTCCGACAGATTATTGATGCGCAACAAGACCAGCCCACAAGGCAGGGCGATCGTCTTAGGTTTCGGCGGCAAAGGATTAGCAATAACCTTGAGTATGTGAAGACTCGGGCGGGGATGAAGACGGAGGCGAAAAAAAGGGAGCGTGAACGAAGAATGAAAAAGGATGCGTGGGAAAGACTCCTGCGTCATTTTAACAAACAAGGAAAAGTACAATTTGACAACCCGGTGGACATATTTAATTTCGTGAATCGTGTAAGAAAGCAAAAAGGTCTTACTCCACTTACAGGTGAGCAATTCCGTGAGCTCCCCATTTGGCGTTCACCAAAGGGGACTGGAACAACTGTGAAGAAATTTGTTAACGAGGGACTATCCTTTCTTGAAAAGCAACAGGAATCCGCCAAGAAAGAAAAGGAAGAGAGGAGAGGTAGCGAGGAAACGGAAAAAAGGGCGGAAGTTCGCTTTGACACAGTGCGCCGTGTGGCAGAGAGGCTGCTTGGGAGAATTTATCGGCCCGAAGATCTTGTAAAATTCCCCGAGCTCTTCGTAGTTCCGGAAGCGGTGGCGGCGGAGGGGCCGGAGGCGGGGGCGTTTAGGACGATTGCTCGTGAGGTGACGACGGGATTCCTCGCAATGACGATACGACAGACGGGTGCGAAGACTGCGTTTGTGGTCGGACCCGAGATGTTTGCAAAGGCGGGGGCGTTCCTCGTGGCACTCGGGCAGCAAAGGGGACAGTCCCCTTTGCCGGAGATTTTTGTGGTGGCGCCGGAAGATCGAGCGGAGGCGGACGTGGCCCGAAAGGTGGCGATTGAATTGAGCCAGGCACTGGAGGGGTCTCAGATTCTTGTGCTCGAAGGACCTTCAGTAGCGGTGCGCCTGCGAAATTTCAGCCGAATCGAGGCCCTTGGGCTTGAAGGGGACCAAGCGCTTCTCAAGCGGATCATTCAGGATCTCGATTGGCAGAGGGTCCAGCGGGAAACCCAGGCTTACCTTTCCTATTATTCAGAGGTCCTTGCCGGCGCCCTTGAGCGCTACGCCGAACTCTACCGTGCCCTCGAAACGGCGGCGTAAGACTTCGGCGTAAGGAAGCGTAAGGGGACAGGTCAGAGGTTCGACGAAAGTCAGATCCCGGCTTTGACTTCGAGGCGGGAAACGCGCTTGTTCAAGCCGGGGATTGAGAGGCGAACCGCATCGTCAAGCGATTGGACTTTGAATTCAAGAGTCGTAAGCCGTTCTTTGACATCGGCCATATCCTCCCTTAACGGCCGCACGACTTCTGAAACGGTCCGAAACTCACTGCAGAGTTCCTCCACCAGTACTGCGACTTCCCTGGGCGTGAAATTATCATCCATAACGTGGGAGATTCTAACGGGGAGAAGGGGCCCTGTCAATATAAAAAATAAAATACTTTTTGATGATAAAAGCGCATCTCCCAATATTCCGGAAAATTCCCTTTCCCGCGCCGAGGTGCGGAGTGGCTCTCAAAGAAAAGTTCAGAGTTTCCTGAGGAAACTCTTGCAGAGGACCCACAAAGAAGCCGCCGGCCAGGTAGAAACATTAACTTCATCTTCTGAGAGGAAGGGTCTCAGGGTCGGAAGGGAATTGAAGACTCAGGGCGAGCGGATTATCCGTCAGCGGCTGATGGCAGAGGCATGGGAAAGAGAGATTACAAGAGTAGTCGATTTGATTGGTAAATCTTTTAAGGAAGGGATGGACGGACGGAAGGCAACAAGAGAAGAGTTACAAAGGGATCTTAGGCCCGATATGGTTTCTCTCAAGGATAAACTGAAAAAATTGGCAGGCATCACAAGGGACTTAGCGCTTCAAATGGTTTTTCCAACGGAAATGAGAGAAGATGGTCTGAGTCCTATGATAAGCAGATTACGTTGTTTCGTGAAACGCACATCCTCTCACTTCAGCTATTGGGCAAAGTGCAGGCTTTAGCCAAACGACCCAGCCCTGGCCGCCGCGCCGAGGTGCGGAGTGAAGGGAAAGAAAGGGGATCGGAGACATTTAGTCTGAAAGATGCGTTTTCAAACTATTCAGGAACGATTCGAAGCGATTTAGAGCAGGGAATGTTGGCCCAGTTGACGGTGCTGCTTACGACGGCGCTGGCCCAGGATCAGCTGAGGTTGGAATTCACCGATTTTGGGACGGCCCTTGCGTGGCTTATTGAGAATTTCCCGTTGCGGAAAGGGACGCCGGAAGAGCATGTTCATTTGGTTGACGAGACACGCTACGAAAAGGTTTCAGAACTTCTTGCGATGGCGGATGTGATCAACGATCTCAATCTGGAGTCAGATCTAAAAGGGGTCCTTCTTTTGTTGTTGCTTCCTTTTATCAGCGAAAAGCCGGAGATCGCCGAGAAAATTGTAAGAGATCGTTTTGCTCAGCTTGAACTACAAATTTTGCTGAAAGTCGAGCAAGCACTGAAAGCAAGGGCTGATATTTCTGGGAAAGTCAAGGCGAGAGAGATTGAGCAGATGGGAGACATGCGATTGATGGGGGAGGAAGCAATACGCCTGGCGAAGGGGCAAGGATGGTATGAAGAAGGACAGAGCTTTGCACGACATCATATCGCTCAAGGTTACGGCGTTACAGCTCATAGGCTGGAGGGTGTCCCGCAAATATTGAACGGGATCATCGAGGAAAAGAAGACGGCGGTGAGCAAAAAGTTGGAGGGGACTGGCAAACCGGATTCGTCCCGCGCCGAGGTGCGGCGGATGGAAAGAAGGATTAGTGGTGGGAATGCTTGGGTCGGCGGCTCAACCAGTCAAGAAGTACAAAGCAACCTATTACTGCAGCGAGGAAAACCAGAGAACCCATCGCCATCCATTGCCCTTGTAACGTCATCTCATTTCTCCTCATTCCGGCTCAAGCCAGAGCACCCAAAGGTAAAAAAGCAAAAGGAGTATACATCCCGTGATGAAGATGAGCAAATGAAACCCCTTCTGGCTGAAGAGGTTCCCAGCCAGAAGCGTCGCGGCATCCACGGTGATCAGATTGACGACCACCTTCGTCGTATTCTCACGTTGCTTTGGCGAAAACTTAAACATATGCTGAATAATAAATCAAATATACATATACGTCAACACCTCAATAAGGCCCGCCGCGCCGAGGTGCGGAGCAAAGAAGGAAATAACCAACCTCGTGTTGGATATAAAATTCTTAGAAAGAAAACCAGAACGTTTGCCGAAGTCAACTGGGGCAGAGTTGATCCTCGGCTTGTCAACATTCTTCAGGAAAGTTTGTTTATGGCGGTGATAGCAGTGAAAGATGCCGGGGTCGATCTGCAGAACCTGATTTTGACAGCAAAAGTTAGCCGATCCAACAAGCCGATTTCGTCAGGAATGAACAAAGAGATATTCATCCAAGTGTTGACGAACCTCTTTAACAACGCTCTTCACGCAATGAAGGAGAGCGAGAGAAAAGAACTTACGATTGAAACAGGAAGACAGGGAGAACGTGATTTTATCCGTATTTCGGATACCGGCCACGGGATTGCACCGGAGGACCTTCCAAACATTTGGCGCCTGGACTTTTCCAAAAAGCCGTTGGGAATAAAGGGCACGGGAGAAGGCCTGGGTATAGTTAAGAAAAATGTTGAAGGGTATGACGGTCAAATTAAGGTTGATAGTACTTTGGGTCAAGGCACAAGCTTTACAATCTTTATGAGTCTCGGACACCTCACTGCTGATCGGCTGGAAGGCGAAAGTGATCCGCAAGGAGTAAATTATCGAAGTGAAGTCCGGGTAGCCTTGCAGATCCTGGGCGGAATTTTCAGCCGTGATTTCATTAAACGGTTCGGGATTCCCGATGCAGTGGCGAGGGAGGCACCGGAGGCGGGGGCGTGGCAAGAGGCGCTTGTGGAAGCGGAGAGAGCCGTTTCCGGGAGATCAATTTTTGCAGCAAAGGGGACAGTCCCCTCCGCCGGAGAAAAGCAGGGGACAGTCCCCTTTGCTACTGGGATTCCCTCGACCGCAGATGCGAAGCGGGCGATGATTGTGAAGGCGGCGGCGTTTGAGAAATGGGGGCCGCTTTTTGGATTATTGAAGAAGCAATACGGCGATTCCTTCCAGGTGGCTGTCGTGACCGAAGGCGAGTCCGAGGAGAGGGACGTTCAGCGTGAAACCGTTGAGAAGTTGAATCGTGCACTGAAGCTTGGAGCTTTCCGGCTCCTGGCTTATGACAGCCGGAAACAGGCCGAGTTTGCCTTATTAAGGAAGGGAATTCCGGAAGCTCAGATTCAGTTCATCGGATTTGGAAGTCATCCCCTCAAGCCGCCCGCCGAATTTAACGAGCTTCTTAGTCTGCCCGCCGACCAGGCCCTTCTGGCCCAGTTCAGCGCCGAATTCCGCTCCCTTGAATCGGCGGCGTAAGCAAGCTTGACTTTAGGCATACTATCAGACATACTTTTTTCAGACTGGAGTATTACGAGGAGGTGAAAGCTATGCAACCACGAAGGGCTCGATTTGCGGTGAGCGTGCCAAGAGGCACTTTTGCGGGTGTGGAGCGCCGGAGGCATACGCTTGGCCTTGCCCGAAGCGTTGCCGTCGATGAGGCATTGAAGCTTTGGCTTAAAAAACAGGAAGAAGAGGAGCTTGAAGAGCGTTACGTGAAGGGGTACCAAAGAAAACCGGAGCGTGTTGCCGACATTGAGCCAATGTTCCGGGCAGGATTGGTGAGCTTTACACGGGAGAAGTGGTGATGGAACGAGGAGAAGTTTGGTGGGCTGCTTTACCAAGGCCCATTGGTCGACATCCCGTGGTCATTCTTTCCCGGCACCGGGCTGTTCAGGTCAGAGACGCCGTTACGGTAGCTGAGGTGACGAGTAGGATTCGGAATATTCCCGTGGAAGTTCCCCTTGGCCCTGAAGACGGGATGCCGAAGAAATGTGTGGTTAATTTGGATGTGATTAATACGGTTCCGAAAAAATTACTGACAGAGCGGGTTACAACTCTTTCAAATGGAAAACTCCAAGCCGTTGAAGACGCACTCAAGTTTGCCCTAGCCCTTCCCCAATGACAGCAAGGGTCACTGTTCATCTTGATAGGAAGCTCCATAGTCGCTTGAAGAAAATTGCCTTGAAACAGAGGACATCTCTTTCAGCTTTAGCCGAAAAAGCCCTTCTTTTCTATCTGGTTGAAGATGACGATTGCCGGATTGCCTTACATCGGCTTAGAGACAGGAATGACTTGATGATCTCGAGATCAGATTTAAGGAAAAGGCTTCGATTTCCAAAGGTGAATTGTGGCTAGGGTGCTGAGCGGGACAAGGCCGACGGGGAAGCTGCACTTGGGGAACCTCTTTGGGGCGCTGGAGAATTTCAAGAAGCTCGAAGGCGAGGACGCCTACTTTATGATTGCCGACTGGCACGCCCTCACGACCGAGTATGAATCGAAGACCAAGATCCGGGAAAATGTGATTGAGGTGGCCATCGATTACCTTGCAAGCGGTCTCGATCCCAAGAAATGCACGATCTTTGTCCAGTCGGATGTCCCGGAGCACGCCGAGATGGCGCTTCTTTTGGGAATGATCGCCCCGCTGGGCTGGCTCGAGCGAAATCCGACTTATAAGGAACAGCTGAAGGAGATCGAGGGGCGTGACCTTCACACCTACGGCTTTTTGGGTTATCCTGTGCTCCAAGCTGCCGACATCCTCCTTTATAAGGCCGAGAAGGTGCCGGTGGGGGAAGACCAGCTGCCGCACCTCGAATTGACCCGTGAGATTGCCCGCCGGTTCAATCATTTATTCAGACCGGTTTTTCCGGAGCCGAAGGCGATTTTGACGCAAGCCCCGAAACTGCCGGGGACAGATGGCCGTAAGATGTCCAAAAGCTACGGCAACACGATCGAGCTTTCAGACGGCCCGGAAACGGTCGATAAAAAGGTAGCCGAAATGATGACCGACCCGGCCCGGAAGCGCCGGGAAGACAAGGGTCACCCGGATGTCTGCCCGGTTTATTTCTACCATACCTTATTAAAGAACCCGGCTGTGGAGACCGTGGCCCACGAATGCCGGAACGCCCTCCGCGGCTGCGTGGAATGCAAGCAAGAAATGGCTGGGCATTTGAAGAAATTCCTCGAGCCAATTTACCGCCGCCGCAAGGATTGGGAAGGGAAACGGGGTGACGTGGTGAAGATCTTGGAAGAGGGATCCAAAAAAGCACGAAGCGTTGCACAGGGAACGCTCAAAGAGGCAAAAAAAGCTGCGGGAATATTATGAGACAAAATCCTTCACGCTATCGGAGGGAGTTCATCCCACAGTCAATGTTGACCGAACAGGAGAAATTCTCCCTTCCCCTCCGCCCGGGCCTCACTGCAAGAAATCTAGGGGATTCCGGGGACGGGGCCCACCCGGTCCTACGCTTAAGCCCTTCGGCCGGGTTTTCCCATCCCCGGAATCCCAAGATTTCTAGGA
>JACPCP010000011.1 GCA_016179745.1 Candidatus Omnitrophota bacterium | reverse complement strand
GGTTTTCTTTCGGAAAACCCCCACTTTGCCGAAATTTGTGATTCCTGCCAGATTAAATTTATCGGTCCCAAGCCCGAGAGTGTCCGCCTGGCCGGCGACAAGATGATGGCCCGCCAAGTGATGCGCAAGGCCGGCATCCCGACGGTTCCGGGGAGCAAAGAGGTGATCAAGGACCAGGACGAGGCCTTCCGCCTGGCCAAGAAATTCGGATACCCCGTGATCATTAAGGCGTCAGCCGGGGGCGGCGGGAAGGGTATGAAGGTCGCCCACAATGACGGGAAGTTGATCAGCGCCTTCCTGACCGCTCAGGCGGAGGCGGAGGCAGCCTTCGGGAATCGAAACGTCTATATGGAAAAGTATTTGAAGGAACCCCGTCACGTCGAAGTCCAGATCCTGGCCGACAGTCATGGAAATGTGATTCATCTCGGCGAACGGGACTGCTCGATCCAGCGGAATCACCAGAAACTCCTTGAGGAATCGCCCGCCCCCCACCTGGGTGAAAAATTGAGGAAGAAGCTCGGCGAAACCGCCGTGAAAGCGGCCCGGGAAGTGAAATACGAAAATGCCGGAACGGTGGAATTTCTGCTGGACAGCGATGAAAGTTTTTATTTTATGGAGATGAATACCCGGCTCCAGGTGGAGCATCCCGTCACCGAAATGGTGACAGGGATTGACCTGGTGAAGGCCCAAATTTGGGTGGCGATCGGTGAGAAGCTGAAATGGAGTCAGGCGGACATCAAGTTTTCGGGCCATTCCATCGAGTGCCGCATCAATGCCGAAGATCCGGACCGGGGTTTCCTGCCTTCCCCGGGGAAAATCGAGACCCTGCACCTTCCCGGGGGGCCGGGAGTCCGGGTGGACTCCCATCTCTTTCCCGGTTACCTGGTGCCGCCCTATTACGATTCGCTCATTGCCAAAATCGTGGTGCACGCTGCAAGCCGCCCCGAGGCGATCGCTGTGATGCAGCGGGCCCTGAAGGAAACCGTGATCGGTCCCGTCCGCACCACCGTGGGCCTTCATGAAAAAATCCTGAACCGCCCCCGGTTTCGCCAGGGAAAGGTCAGCACAAATTTCATTGATACCCAGTTCACGGCCAGTAAAATAGGGGCCTTGGAAGAGAAGACGGAGGAGGCGTGATTGACATTCAATGAAGGTCATTAATGCGTTTGCAACCTTATTTGCGATTCTGGCCTTCCTGACCCTCGGGAGTCTTCTCCTGATGGTGGCGCTTCACCTGCTTTCGCTGGAAGATGCGGTGGTTCGAATCCAGGAGCTCTATGCGAGCCCCTGGCGGTCACTGCAAACCGGAATGGTGGGCCTCCTCTTTATTTTTGTGGGTCTGGCCTTTGCGAAAATTCTGATCAAACGGGGCCGGCAGACCGAGGCCCTGATTTATCAGGGAGAGATCGGCCCGATTGTGGTTTCGGCGGCCGCCATCGAAGACATCGTCAAAAAGGTCCTGAGGCGGTTCCCGCTCATCAAGGAGTGGAAGACCAAGGTCCTGATTGACGGCCGGGAGGTGGAGATCCGGCTCCGCTTTGTGATCTGGTCCGGGGGGGATCTTCCGGAACTTCTGGCCCAGGTCCAGCGGGAGGTTCGGGAGAGACTCGAGAAGGTCCTGGGGGCGGGCTGCCGTCTCGAGATTTTTTGTGATGTCACCAAGGTTGAAACGTCTCAATTGGAAATCGAGGAGCCAGTCTAAATGGAAAAAATTGGAATCTTGACGGGGGGCGGCGATTGTCCGGGGTTGAACCCCGTGATCCGGGCGGTCGTCCGCCGTGCGGAACTGGAGGGTTGGGAGGTCTTGGGTTTTCGGAACGGCTGGAAGGGAATGATCGAAAATGAATTCGTGATTCTTGACGAGCAATCGGTCTCAGGCATTCTCCCAAAAGGCGGAACGATTCTGGGGACCTCCCGGACGAACCCTTACAAAGAAGAGGGGGACGTTGACCGGCTCAAAAGCAATTTTACGAAACACGGATTGAAGGCCCTCGTAGCGGTCGGCGGGGAAGACACGCTCGGCGTGGCCAGTCGCCTGTCGGAAGAAGGACTGCCGATCGTGGGAGTGCCCAAGACGATCGACAACGACCTCAATGCGACCGACTACACCTTTGGTTTTGACACGGCCGTCAACATTGCCATGGAATGCATTGACCGGCTCCACACGACCGCCGAATCGCACAACCGGGTGATGGTGGTTGAGATCATGGGCCGCCACGCCGGATGGATTGCCCTGGAAGCGGGTCTGGCCGGAGGGGCCGACGTGATTCTCATCCCGGAATTTCCCATCGATATCGATGAAGTGTGCGCCGTGATCAAGCGCCGCCATTCCCGGGGCAAGACCTTCAGCATCGTGGCCGTGGCCGAAGGGGCCAAGCTGAGCGGAAAGGAAGTGGCGGCGGAGAAATTGGACCAGTTCGGCCATGTCCGCCTCGGAGGGATCGGGCAAGCGGTGGGAGAACTCATCGAAAAAAAGACCGGTTATGAAACCCGGGTGACGGTCCTGGGGCACATTCAGCGGGGAGGTTCCCCGACGGCCTTTGACCGGGTTTTGGGGACCCGTTTTGGGGTTCATGCCGTGGAATTGGTCAAGGAAAAGAAATTTGGCCGGATGGTCAGTCTTCGGGGACGGGAGATCAAGGAAGTCCCGCTCGCCGAGGCGGTCAAGCAGATCAAGACCGTTGATAAGAAGTTTTATCAAGTGGCGCGCACCTTTTTCGGATGAAAACCTTGACGAAGAAAAGTTCCTTGACGGAAATTCTGCGGGAGGCCCGGGAGGCCCAGGAGAAAAGTTTCACCCCCTCTCAGATCGAAATCCTGGAGAAAATTGCCGGCCTGACCGCCGGGGTCCTCAGGGCCGGCGGCAAAATTCTTCTTTGCGGCAACGGGGGGAGCGCCGCTGACTCCCAGCACATTGCGGCGGAGTTCATCGGCCGCTTCAAACGGGAACGCAAAAGCCTGGCGGCCGTGGCCCTGACGACCGACTCGTCCATTCTGACCGCTCTTGGCAACGACTACGGTTACGAGCAAGTCTTTTCACGCCAGGTGGAGGGGCTCGGCGTGAGAGGCGACATCCTCTTTGCCTTGTCAACGAGCGGGAATTCAAAAAATGTCCTGGAGGCCGTAAAGGCGGCAAGGGCCAAAGGGATCACGACTGTGGGATTCACAGGCGGTCACGGAGGGGCGTTAAAGCAGGCGGTCGATCATTGTTTTTTGGCCGGGGCCTCCGAGACGCCGCACATTCAGGAAGTCCACATCACCGCCCTGCACGCCCTTTCGGAAGCTGTCGAAGACCTCGTCCTTTCCCTGCCTTGAAGAAAGTTTGTTCCCGCCGGGCGCTCGTCCGTCTCTTGCGAAAGTTTCGCCGGGCCGGCAAGAAAGTTGTTTTCACAAACGGTTGTTTTGACCTCCTGCATGCCGGTCACGTCACGTATTTGGAGAAGGCCCGGAAATTCGGCGATCTTCTCGTGCTGGGACTGAATTCGGATGCCTCGGTCCGCCGTATCAAAGGTCCGGGCCGGCCGGTGAATCCCGAGACGGACCGGCTTCGGGTGATGGCTGCGCTTGAGGCAGTCGACTTTGTCACCCTTTTTTCGGAGACGACGCCGCTTCGGCTGATTTGTGAAATCCGCCCGGATGTTTTGGTCAAGGGGGCGGACTGGCGGGAAAGCGAAATCGTCGGCGCCCGGGAGGTCAAAAGCTGGGGAGGGCGGGTGAAGCGGATCCGTCTTCTCCCCGGCCGTTCCACCACCCGGATCCTGAAAGAGATCGGGAATTGAGATGCATCGGGACCTGCTTCGGGTGATTGATGCGAACTACAACCGGGCGAAGGAGGCGATCCGGGTCGTTGAGGACATCGCCCGCTTTCACTTCCGGGACGGCCGCCTGACGGGCCGGTTCAAGCGGGTGCGTCACGATTTGACGAAGGCGTTCCTGGGTTTCAAAGTCCCCGACCGGCTCCTGGTCGAGGCCCGGAATTCCGAGGAAGATGTGGGGCGCTCGGGCCTGATTCGGGACAAAAAGAAGCCCCGCTGGAAAGACCTTCTGGTCAGCAATCTGAAAAGGGCCGAGGAGGCGTCACGGGTGCTGGAGGAATTTTCAAAAATGGCGGCCCCCGCCCGCACGGCGTCGTTTCAACGGATCCGTTTTCGTCTTTATGAATTGGAAAAGGAAAGTCTTCGAAAATTTTAGGCTCTATGCCGTCACCGATCTCCGATGCGAAGAAGCCGGTCTCGACCGGAAAATTGAAGCCGCCTACCGGGGCGGGGCGGACATTGTGCAGCTCCGGGCCCGGGGATTGACGGATGGGGAGCTCTACCGGATCGGCCTTCGCCTCGGGAAGATTGCGAACCGCTTCCGACGGCTCTTTTTTGTCAATGACCGTCCGGACCTGGCGTTGTCGGTCGAGGCAGACGGCGTTCACTTGGGGCAGGACGACCTTCCGATGGCGGCGGTCCGGAAAATCTTGAAGGGGAAAAATTGCTTCGTAGGGCGGTCCACCCATTCTCTCTCTCAGGCCCTGCAAGCGGTCCGGGAAGGTGTCGATTATATTGGAGTCGGTCCCGTCTTTAAGACGCCGACCAAGCCTCAATACCGGCCCGTGGGGCTGGAATTGGTTCAAGCCGTGAGCCGGCGGGTCCGGATCCCTTTTGTCTGCATTGGGGGTATTGATCAAACCAACGTTCGGCAGGTGATGGAGGCGGGCGGAAGACGGGTCGCAGCGGTGCGGGCGGTTTTTGACGCCCCCGATGTTTACCAAGCGGCAAAATCTTTTCGGAAGGCCCTCGACGCTTATGAAAAATAAAACTCCTTTGGCCGTGATCGGCACCGTGGCGATTGACGAGGTGGAGACCCCTTTCGGAAAGCGGGACCGTGCCTTCGGGGGGTCGGCCTCTTATTTTTCCTATGCGGCGAGTTTTTTCACGCCGGTCAGCCTGGTGGCCGTGGTGGGCGAGGATTTCCCGTCCGAATTTTTGAAAATCCTTCAGGAAAAACCCATCGACCTGAGTCATCTGAAACGGACCTCGGGCAAGACTTTTTTCTGGCGGGGGAAATACACCTATGATTTGAACACGGCCGAGACCCTGGAGACGCAGTTGAATGTCCTCACGGAGTTCAGCCCCGAGCTCCGGTTCGAGTCCCCGCCCGAATTTCTCTTTCTGGCCAATATCGACCCCTCTCTCCAGGCAGAGGTACTGGATCAGGTTGGAAGACCCAAGGCCCGGTTCGTGGCCTGCGACACCATGAATTTCTGGATCGAGAAAAAGAGGCCGGAGCTTTTGAAAGTGCTGGCCCGGGTGGACGGGATCGTGATCAACGAAAACGAGGCCCGTCAACTGGCCGGGGAATCCAATCTGATTCGGGCCGCCCAGAAAATTCACCGCTGGGGTCCGGCCAAGGTCATCCTCAAAAAAGGGGAGCACGGGGTCCTGGTTTTCGACGAGGGACGTTTTTTTGCCCTGCCGGGCTTTCCGTTGGAGTCCGTTTTTGATCCGACCGGGGCCGGCGACTCTTTTGCCGGTGCCTTGATGGGGTATTTGGCGAAAACGGGGGACACGAGTTTCGAAAATTTAAAGCAAGCCGTGGCCTACGGCTCGATCGTTGCCTCTTTCACGGTGGAGGATTTCAGCCTGGACCGCCTGCGGCGTCTCGATCTGAAACAAATCGAAGAAAGGCTCGGACTTTTCCGGAAGCTCTCATCGTTTTGATCCGGCGGCTATCGTATAATGGCATTACCCAAGCTTCCCAAGCTTGTGATGCGGGTTCGATTCCCGCTAGCCGCTTTTCCTTAAGAAGGCGTTTCGTCATTTCGTCCTTGATTTCCGATTTTTTCTGAGTATCATAATCGCGCTTCAATGATTTTTGAAAAACGGGAGCGCAGGAGACCGGGAGCAGGGACGCCTTAAGGCCTTAATACAAGTTACTTCCCTCCCACGATTCGATTCCGACTCTTCGATCCCAAAATGTCAGGGCAAAACCTAGCGGAGAGTTTCCCGTCATGCAAGGCGAAAGCAATCCGTTTCCTCTTTTTGGGAGAGAAGAGATCTTCGAGCGGCTTGGAAAACGTCTCGAAGCGCTGAAGAAGGGCTACCGGCAGAATCTGGGCCTGGTCGGTCCCCGGCATATTGGAAAGACCCAGCTCCTCAGCCGGTTTTTGGGCGAAGCCCGCAAGGACCCGGAAATCATTTCCATCTATGTTTCCCTCGAAGGCTCCGATTTCGAAAGTTTTTCCGAAAAATGGCTGGGCGGCCTCCTTCAGGGTTTTCTGATCACGCAAGGAATTCCCTTCCCCGACGAATTTCAGACCCTCGTCAAAATTTCCCGGACCTTCATTCCGAAAACGCTCGACGGAATGCGGGAGGCGAAGAAGCACGCCTTTCACAAGCGGACGAGTCTGGCGTTTCGGGCCTTGCTGGCCTTGACGGGGACCCTGCGGGAAGAGACCGGGAAAAAAATTCTTCTCATCCTGGATGAGTTCCAGAACCTGGGCGATCTGGAAGTCAGCGACCCCTTCGGCCTTTTCGGCAAGGAGATGATGGTGCAGAAGGACACCCTTTACCTCGCCACGAGTTCCGAACCGCACAAAACCGACGAGATCTTCGGCGAACGTCTGTCGCTTCTTTTCGGCAATTTCGAATTGATTCCCATGAACGGCCTCAAGCTCGAGGCGCTCCGGCTGTGCGCCTTGGAGAAATATCCTGAAATCAAAATTCCCGAGGAGGATTGGCGGGTCCTGAGCCACCTCCTGGGCAACTCGCCTTACTACTTCGACCTTTTTTTTGAGGGGATTCGGACGCTGGGACTCAGAAAGGGTTCGTTTGAAGGGGGCCGGGAACGGATGCGGGAGGCCGCTTATGAAACACTTTTTTCCGACCGGGGGCTCCTCAACCGGCATTTCGAGTCCCGATTGCAGACCTTGCCCAGCCTGGGCCGTTCCCGGCGGCCCTACTCGAAGACTTTATTGGCGCTGGCCCACGGAAGGGTGAGGGTCCTTCCGGTGGCCGCCTATCTCGGGAAAAAGACCCCGGAGGCCCGGAAGCTTCTCCAGCGGCTGGTCGAAGAGGGGACGGCGGAGAAGAGCGGTTCTTTCTACCGCCTGCCGGACCCCTTGTTTCGATTTTGGCTGAGAAATGTCTTCCAGACGAAAGACCGTGACCTCCATCCTGATAAAAGCGGCGCCCGGGCCCATTTCGAAAAGCGTTGGGACGAAGAAGTCCGAAAGATCGAGGAAGAGGACCGGACGGATTTGACGGAGCGGGTGAGTTCTCTCTTCCGGGAGTTTCGAAACGACCTTGTCGAAATCGACCGAAAAAGAATGAAGTGCCCCGCCTTTCTGGAAATCGGCACCCGCCCCACAAACGGACGGTATTTTCCGATTTTGGCCCGGACCTCCCAGGGGCGCTGGTTTTGCCAGGTGGCCCGGGAGACCCTGACGGAAGCGGATGTGGCCGGCTTCGCCGAAGAACTAAAACGGTTCCGGCGAAACACGCAACGGCGGATTGTGGTGGCGCTCGGAGGCATGGACCTCAACGCAAAGCTGATGGCACAGGAGGCCAAAATCCAGATTTGGGATCTCGATAACTTTAATGCTTTACTTGACCTCTACGGAAAGCTTAAAGTAATCGCCTGATCCCGATGGAAAGGCTTTGGGCCCCCTGGCGAAAAACCTATATCCGCAATAAAAAAGTGAGCGGTTGTGTCTTCTGCCGGGCCCTCCAGGCCTCCCCCAAGAAGGACCCGGAAAATTTCATTCTTCTCCGTTCCTCCCACAATTTCATCATCCTGAACCGGTATCCCTATATCAGCGGACATCTGATGGTGGTCCCCAATCGGCACGTGGATTCCCTCGAAAAATTGGGGGACCGGGCGCGGCTTGATTTTCTTGCACTCCTGGATCAAGGCCTGGCGGCCCTCAAACGAGCTTTGAAACCCCAGGGCTTTAATGTGGGCCTCAACCTCGGCCGGGTGGGGGGTGCGGGCGTCCGAAAACACATTCACCTTCATTTGGTGCCCCGGTGGGGGGGCGACACCAATTTCATGCCGCTCTTGGCCGGGACCCGGGTGCTCTCCGACACGCTTCGGTCGACCTACAAGGAACTGGTCAACGCCTTGAAATGAAAAAAATCCGGGAGGCGCTGGAGACGGAGGAAGAAACCCGTCTGGCCCCCTACGCGGTCCGGAGCGGAGAATCCCGGGGGCGGGCCTGGCCGGAGAAGGAGCACGAGGTCCGGACCGTTTTTCAAAGAGACCGTGACCGCATTATCCACTCCACCGCTTTCCGCCGTCTCCAATACAAGACCCAGGTCTTCGTCAATCACGAGGGCGACCACTACCGCACCCGCCTGACCCACACGATTGAAACCTCCCAGATCGCCCGCAGCCTCGGGCGGGCGCTTGTCCTCAACGAAGACCTGATCGAGGCGATCGCCCTGGCGCACGATTTGGGACACGGTCCCTTCGGGCACGCCGGCCAATCGGCGCTTTCCGAACTGATGCAGGGCCACGGCGGTTTCGAGCACAATGTCCAGGCCTTGAGGATCGTCGAAGAGCTGGAAGAGAGCTATCCGGATTTTCCCGGTCTGAACCTGACCTTCGAGGTCCGGGAGGGGCTCAAGAAACACCCGGAGAATTTTTTCGCCCAGCGCTCCAAGCGGTTCCGCTCGGTGGAGGCGGAGGGGGTGGACCACGCCGATGAAATTGCTTACACCTGCCACGATTTGGACGACGGTCTCCGGGCGGAGATGATTGCAGAGGAGGAGCTCCGGGGGACCCGGCTTTGGGAGGAGGCGCTGAATTACATTCATAAGAAATACCCCCGGATCGAACCCGCTCCCCGCAACCGGCTGGCCATCCGTCTCCTCATCAATCAGCTTGTGATGGACCTGATCGAGACCACCCGCCGGCATTTGGAGAAACTGGGAGTGAAATCAGTCAAAGACCTGCAGAAAGTCCAGGGCCCGCTGGTCTTATTTTCGCCGGGGATGACGAAGAAAATGGAACAGTTGCGGAGGTTTCTGCACGCTCACGTTTACCAGCATTATCGTGTGGTCCGGATGACGGACAAGGGCCAGCGTTTTATCCGCTGCCTTTTTGAGGCCTACGTGAAAAAACCGGGGCAGCTTGCGCCCTCCGTCCGGAAGCGGGTTGAAAAAGACGGAATTTACCGGGCGGTCTGCGATTACATTGCCGGGATGACGGACCGGTTCGCTCAGGATGAATACAAACGTCTTTTTGAGCCTTTTGAAAGGGTCTAGGCCCCGGCCGGATTGCAGCCAGGACCCTTCGGTGTTAAAATTAAAAGCAACGGGAGGCCTATAAGTCCAAGATTTCAATGAAGTTAAAGCAAAAGAGCATTATCGAACGGTTTCTGATACCGAACCCTGCGTGGCAGGAGGGTTACCGCACCTTCCTCAAGAATTTCGGGGACCCCATCGGTTGGATCTATTTGTTGGAGGAGTCGGGCGCTCACCGGCTCGTGAGGCTGGACCGCAGGGGACACTGCACTTTTTACGGGGCCTCCAAATCCAATCAAATGAACTGCGCCGCCTTCCTCGAAAAATACTTTTCCCAATGGGCCGAAAAAGATGCGGCCGAGCTCGACAAGCTGCCGACTTTTTACAAATGCGCTTACGGACGAAACGGCGCCATCTTTGCCCTCCGGCACCTCGGCCGCCTCAAGGGTTTTCTGATCCTGTGCGCCTTCACAAAACCGGAACAACAGGTCCGCCCGGTGCTTCCGCTCTTTAACCACTTTCTTCAAAGCCAGCTGGAATTGGCCTATAAGGCTTATGAACTCAATAATTTTTATGAAACGGTGCACCCCCGGGCCCTGGCGCTCTCGACGATGCATTCCGTCCATCGGGTCATCAGTTCGTCCCTGCACCTCGGCGAACTCCTGCCCCGGATCGGGCGCCTTTGTGCGCAGGTCCTCCGGGCCAAGAACTGTTCCATCCTTTTGATGGACCCGGACGGGAAACACCTGCTGCCCTATTTTTCCTTCGGAGAAAGCAAGGTGGCGATCCGAAAACACCGGATTCCGCTCGGACGGGGACTCGAAGGCCGTCTGGCCGAATCCGGCGAGTCGCATTTCGACCGGCATTGCATTGCCGTCCCCTTCATTGAAGACGATGTGGTGGGGATCGTGACGCTCCGGGACAAAATCGATAATCAGTCCTTCACCCCCACCGATTTGGAAATTTTGAAGTCGCTTTCCGAGCAGGCGGTGGTGGCGATCAAAAATGCACAGCTTTTTGAGGAGACTGAAAAATTGACCGTTGGGAGCATCCAAACAATCAGCGACCTCCTCGAGCTCCACTACGGCGGAGAACGGAGTCAGATTCCGGTTTTCGGGAAGATCGTCCTGGAAGTGGCGAAGGACCTCAAATTGAACGGGCAGGAGATCATGCATTTGGAGCGGGCGATCCTTCTCCTCGACACGGGCCAGCTGGCGTTTCCGGAGAAACTCTGGAACAAAAAGGGGAAACTCACCAAAAAGGAGTTTGAGCAGATCAAACGGATCCCGCTTCGGGGCGCCTCACTCCTCAAAAGCATCAGCTCCCTCAAACCCGTCCTGCCGATCATCCTTCACCATCGGGAGCGTTACGACGGAAAGGGATACCCCCGGGGGCTTCGGGGAGAGGAGATCCCGATTGGGGCCCGGATCGTGGCGGTGCTGGATTCCTTCCTGGCCATGATTTCCCAGCGGGTCTACCGCAAGCGGCTTTCCGTCGAGGAGGCCCTGGAGGAGATCCGTGAGAATAGCGGCAGCCAGTTTGATCCGAAAGTCGTGGAAAGTTTCTTGAAAGTCATTCGACGCAAGGACCTCTATGATCTTGTCAGTCAGGCGGCGACAGAGCTGCCGAGGTCCGTCCGACAAACCCAACTGACCGGAGGAAATGATGGACCCCGCCAAAAAAGAGTCACGCATACGAATTGAGGCACCGCCCCAGCAGGGACCGGATGTTCCGGCGGCCCGGCCGGAAGCGCTTCCGGGTTTTTACACCTTTCTTTTGATCCTGGCCTATCTTTTTTCGGGGGCGAGCCTTTACCTCAGTTTCGTGGTCTAAACCAGTCTTGGGGGGTTTTATGAAGAGATATCCAGTGGTTTTGTGGGGGATGATTTTTGTCATTCTGGCTTTTACGGGATGCGCCCGTCACAAGGATTTGGAAAGTTTGAATCGGGAACAGGCCCGGGTGATTGCGGATTTGAACCGGGAGGTCGGCAGCCTTCAAGACGAACTTGAACGGATGAAATTTTCCCGGGAAGAACTGACCAAGGCGAAGGAAGAGCTTGAGACCCGGCTCAAATCGGAGCTCGAGGGCGGCGGGCTCTCCGTGGAAATGCAGGAACGGGGTCTCGTGGTGACCGTGCTGGACCGGGTTCTCTTTGACCCGGGCAAGGCGGAGATCAAGGATTCGGCCCGCACCACGCTGGACAAGGTGGCCGACGTATTAAAGTCCCGGGTGCCGGAGCATCTCGTTTATGTCGAGGGACACACCGACAACGATCCCATCCGCTATTCGGGCTGGCGCTCGAACTGGGAACTTTCAACCGCCCGGGCGACCGAAGTGATTCATTATTTCGTGGAGTCCGGGGGCGTCAATCCCGCACGCCTCATTGCCTCCGGTTTTGGAGAGTTCCACCCGGTGGCGGCCAACGACACCCTGGAGGGAAAGGCGAGGAACCGGCGGGTGGAAATTGTCATCACGCCGAAGAAGATTACCGAACTCGTCAAGCAGGCGCTCGAAACCAAACGCTCCCATTCGAATTGAGCGTGAGACCGTTCTCGGGTGGCGGATGAAAGGGATTTCAGGCCGGTGGATTCTCCCCTTCCTGGCCGGTCTTGTCCTGATCGCAGCCCTCAACACCGCCAGCGGTTATTGGGTGTTGAAGCGGCTTGAAGCAAAGGCCGGCGCCCCCTTCCGTGCTGTTTTTCTGCCCCACCTCTGGAGACCCGCCTTCACCTTAAAGAATTCCCGCCTGCAATGGCAGAAGGATTTCGAGGTCCAAAGCGGCACGATCGAAGTGCGCTACGATTTCGGGTCGCTCCTTTCCGGGCAAGGATGGCGGACAAGGATCCGAGGCACCGATCTCAAGGTCCGGTTGTCGAAGGCCCTGGCAGAATCCCAGGGGGTTGAAGAGGTCCGGATCGAACGGGTCGAGGCGGACCTGGCATTTTCGAGGACCGGGCCGCCGGAAATTTTCAACTTTGGCATCCAGTCTCCCGAACTTCAGTTTCGCCTGGTCAAAGAAGACGGGTTGTGAGGTTAAGAAAGCGGGCCGGAGGACCGAAATTTTAGATATGGAATTATCCAAACTGACCCGGGCGCTTGCCGTCACCGGCCGTAAAAATTGGAACCCCACGCTCGAAATCTCTGCGATTGTCACCGATTCCCGCCGGACGGGGCCGGGGGACCTCTTTGTGGCCTGCCCGGGGCCCGAGACGGACGGGCATCTCCATTATGAAGAGGCGATTCGGCGGAAAGCCGCCGTCCTGGTGGGGGAAAGACCTCTCCGGGTCCTGCTCCCTGCCGGTGTTTCCTTTATTCAAGTGGCCTCAAGCCGGGAGGCGCTCAGCCTTCTCTTAAATCAGTTTTATGATTTTCCCTCCCGGCGCCTCAAGCTCATCGGGATCACCGGGACAAACGGCAAGACGACCCTCGCTTATCTTCTCAAGTCCCTTCTCAACTTTCGAATCCCGAGCGCCTATCTGGGGACCCTGGGATATGAAAGTCCCCGGGCGAAGGCCGCTCTCGGCAACACGACGCCCGGATCGGTCGAACTCTACCGTCTTCTCAACGAGGCGGTCAAAGAAGGGGTGCGCTCAGTGGCCCTGGAGGTCTCCTCGCACGCCCTGGATCAACAGCGGATCGGCGGCCTAGAATTCGAATTGGCGGTCTTTACGGGGCTCAGCCCCGAGCACCTCGATTACCATAAAACAATGGCGGATTATTACGGGGCGAAGCGGCGGCTTTTTGAAGCCCCCTACTCTCCTAAAAAAATCCTGATCAACCGGGATTCTGAATACGGAAAGAAACTTCTGGGCGAACACCCCGGTTCCAAAACCTACTCTTTGGAGGGAGAAGCCGATTACCGGGCCCGGGAAATCACGGCCCGTTTTGAGGGGAGTGAGTTTGTCTTCGAGTGGCCCGGAGGGCGGTCAAAATTTCACAGTTCTCTGGCGCTCCGACACAATGTTGAAAATATGACTGCGGTCCTGGCGAGCCTCCATCTGCTCGGCTTCAATCCGGGGGAGTTCAGGGAGGCGCTTGGAAAATTTTCCGGGGTCCCGGGGCGGCTGGAGCCCATCGAGGCTGAGGGCTTCCGGGTCTTTGTCGATTACGCCCACACGCCCGACGCCTTTGAAAATGTCCTTGCCCGGGCCCGGGAGCTTCATCCGAGACGGATCCTCACCCTTTTCGGCTGCGGCGGTGACCGGGACTCCGCCAAGCGCCCCGAGATGACCCGCATTGCCTATCGCTACTCGGACATTGTGGTCCTGACCTCCGATAACCCCCGCACCGAAGACCCGGCTGAAATCCTCCGCCAAATGCGATGCGGCCTTCCGTCGGCGTCGAACCTCCCGAACGTGCGTGAGATCCCAGACCGGCGGGAGGCCCTCGGGGAGCTCCTGGCGATGGCGGAGGCGGGGGATGTTCTTTTCATCTTGGGCAAGGGGCATGAGGACACTCAGGTTTTGGCGACCCGGAAGATCCACTTCGACGACCGGGAAACGGTGCGTGAAATTTTAAAACAAAGACAGGCCCCCCTCCTTCATTGAAATGAATACGGCCCACGGACCCGGCGCTTTCAATTTTGAACAGGCGGCCGTCCGGCTCAAGAGCGAGCTGATTCTTCCAGATCCCCTCAAGCCTGGGTCCGGCGCTTCGATCGATACCCGGACCCTTGGGGCCGGGGACGTTTTTTTTGCCCTTCGGGGAAACCATCAGGACGGGCACGACCACCTTTGGGAGGCCTTCCGGCGGGGGGCGTCGGGCGCCGTCATCCGGAAAGATTATCTCAAGAAGACCCGGGAGCGGATTTTCCGGGAGCGGTCCTTGTTTCATAATCTGATTCCGGTGGCCGATCCGGAAGCGGCGCTCCGGGATCTTTCAGCCCTGTTTCGTTCCGGTTTTTCAGCGGTGGGCCTGGGGGTCACGGGCAGTGTCGGAAAAACCAGCACGAAGGAATTCCTCAGTTTTCTCCTGGGTCAAAAATACCCCGTCCTTTCCTCCCGTGGAAATTACAACAACCACCTCGGGCTTCCGCTGACGCTTTTCCGGCTGAAGCCGGAACACCTTTATTGCATTGCCGAACTCGGCGCCAGCCGGCGGGGCGAAATCCGGAAATTAAGCGCTCTCTTGAAACCCCGGGTGGGGATCATCACGGGGGTCTCAGCGGCGCACCTCGAAGGCTTCGGCTCTCTCGACAGCGTTTACGAGGCCAAGCTGGAACTGGCGGATGCGCTGGTCCAGCAGAAGGGGACACTTGTTCTTCCGGACTGGGACCCCGAGCTGATTCAGAGGGCCCGGCGGAGAAAGGTGTCCCTGCTCCTTTTTGGAAAAAACCGGGCCTCGGATTTCCGCCTCAGCCGGGTCCAGTCCCAGGACGGCTGGGTGACCTTTGAAGTGAATGACCGGTGGGAATTCAAGTTTCCCGGTTATGCCTCCTTTCAGGCGGAAAATGCCCTGGCGGCCCTGGCGGCCTCCTTTGCCGCCGGCGCCGCTCTTGGAGATTGGCCTTCGGTTTGGAAGGAGATTGAATTTCCAAAGGGACGCTTCGAGGTTTTTTCGCCCCGGGCAGGCGTTCGCTTTATCAACGACTGCTATAATGCAAACCCCTATTCTTTCGAGAAATCGCTGGAGGCCTTTCGGGCCGTGGAGGGGAGCGGCCGGAAGATCCTGGTCTTGGGAGATATGTTGGAACTCGGGTCTCACTCGCTGGACTATCATCGCAAACTGGGGAAGAGCATTCGGGAAATGAAATTTCAGGGCCTTCTCACCGTTGGGCACTGGATGCGGGAGGCGACTTTGATCTGCGAGAAAGAGGGAAATCCTCCCCTCACGCTGCACTTTGAGGACAAAGGGATGCTGTCACACTTCCTGGCGAATTTCTTGAAACCCGGAGACCAAGTGCTCTTCAAGGGATCCAGGGCCATGAAACTTGAAGAGGTCATTCGTGCTTTATTACCTGCTGTATCCGCTCAGAGACTTTCACACAGTCTTTAACGTCTTCCGTTACATCACCTTCCGTGCGGCGGCGGCGAGTGTGACGGCCTTTGTGCTTTGCCTGGTCCTCGGACCGTGGGTGATTCGTGCCTTGAAGGGGATGCAGGCCCTCGCCCACACGGAAAGGGAATATGCCGAGAAGCTCCACGCCTTTTATGCGAACAAGAAAGAGACGCCGACGATGGGGGGGCTTCTGATCATTGCAGGTCTCCTGAGTTCCCTTCTCCTCTGGGGAAACTGGCAGGTCCCCTCGGTCTGGATCCTGAGCGCCGTGGTCCTCTGGTTCGGGTTCGTCGGTTTTCTCGATGACTGGATCAAGCTGAAAAGCAAAAGTTCCCGAGGGCTTTCAAGCTTCACCAAATTTGCGGGCCAGCTGATCGCCGGGCTCGCCCTCGGGCTTTACCTCTACCTCGACCCCGGTTTCGACAAGCTGCTTTACTTTCCTTTTTTTAAGAGCACGTTCCTTTATCTGGGCGCTCTCTTTATTCCTTTTGTGGTGGTGGTCCTGGTCGGGACCTCCAATGCCCTCAACCTGACCGACGGGCTGGACGGCCTGGCGATCGGCTGCCTGCTTTTTGTGATGGGGGCCTTTGCCGTGATTTGCTACGTCGTCGGCCGGGTGGATTATTCGGCTTACCTCCAGGAAATTTATGTCCCCGGCGCCGGGGAGCTGACCGTCTTCTGCTCCGCCCTGGTGGGGGCGAGCGCCGGTTTTCTCTGGTATAACTCCTACCCGGCGGAGGTGATGATGGGGGACACGGGGTCTCTTTCGCTCGGCGGCGCCCTCGGGGCGGTGGCGATCCTGATCAAAAAGGAACTCGTCCTTCTGATCGTGGCCGGAATTTTTGTCTGGGAGGCGCTCTCGGTGATCCTCCAGGTGGCGAGCTTTAAGATGTTCAAGAAGCGGATTTTTTTGATGAGCCCCTTTCACCACCACCTGCAGCTCAAGGGGTGGCCGGAGTCCAAGGTGACGGTCCGGCTCTGGATCGTGAGTTTCATCCTGGCCCTGATCGGGCTCAGCACCCTGAAGTTGAGGTAGAGGCGGCGGATGGATTTAAAGGATCAGAAACGGGTGACGGTCCTCGGGCTCGGGGAGACGGGGCTCGCCGCCGCCCTTTTCCTGAAGCAGAGGGGTTTCAAAATTTTTGTCTCGGACGCCGGCATCTCCGAGGCGGCTGAGAAAAGGTCCCGCCGGCTTCAGGAGGAGAAAATCCCTTTCGAGCTGGGCGGGCACACGCTGGAAAAAATTTCAGATTGCGACTGGGTGCTCATTTCTCCCGGGGTCCCCCCGTCTTCCGAGGCCGTCCTCGCACTCCAAAAGAGAAACATTCCGATTGCGAGCGAAGTGGAGGCGGCTTCGTGGTTCTCGAGAAACCCTGTCGTGGCCGTCACGGGAACCAGCGGAAAGACCACGGTGGCCACGCTCCTTTACCGGATCCTCGAAGCCAACGGCCTCACCGCCGTCTTGTGCGGAAATATCGGGAACCCCTGGATCGGAGAAATCGAAAAAATAACGAAGGAAACCCAGGTGGTCTTGGAGGTGAGTTCCTTCCAATTGCTTTATACGGAGTCCTTTCGTCCCTCGATCGGGATTCTGTTGAACGTGGGCCCCAATCACCTGGATTGGCACCCGACTCTCGAAGATTACGTGGCGGCCAAACTCCGGCTTTTTAGAAACCAGACGCCCCGTGACTACGCTCTCGTGCGACGTTCGGACCGGGAACATTCGTTTCCAAATTTTCCCTTTCAGGGCAAACTTGTCTATTTTACCGACCGGAGCGAGGGAGATCCGAATCAGCAGGTCCTGGGAGAAGTGACGAGCCTCCTCGGGTTGGACCCGATTCGGACAAAAGAAGTGCTGGACCGTTTCGAGGGGCTTCGGCACCGGCTGGAAAACGTGGGGGAGATCGACGGGGTCCGCTTCCTGAACGACTCCAAATGCACGACGGTGGAAGCGCTGATTTGGGCGCTCACCAAGTCCCCCGACGAAAAGACCATCCTCCTCGCAGGCGGTCACGACAAGGGGGCGGATTTCCGTTCCGTGCGGGAGCGGGTCCAAAGGAAGGCCAAACTCGTCGTGCTTTACGGGGAGGCTCAGAATCTTCTCGAGGAAAGCTGGAGGGGAACGGCCCCGCTCAAACGGGTGCCGGATCTGGCGGCCGCTTTTAAAGAGGCCTTGAAGGCCGCCCAGCCGGGCGATGTGGTTTTACTTTCCCCGGCCTGTGCGAGCTTCGACCAATTTTCGAATTACCGGGAGCGGGGAACCCTTTTCAAGAAACTGGTCGAAGAAGCCCGGTCCAAAACCGTTTCTACATAATCGGATGTCCAAGGAAGCCAAGGCCCTTTTCATTGCCGTTTATCTCCTGGTGAGCTTCGGCATCGTGATGACTTACAGTGCGAGCGCCGTTTATGCCGAGCAGGTCTTTAAAAGCCCCACCTATTTCCTCTACCGCCAAATTCTCTACGGGGTCGTGGGGACCGGATTTCTTTTTCTCGGGGCCGGGATCGATCCTTCGCTCTGGAAGGAGCACGCCCGGGAACTTTTGATCTTGTCGCTCCTCCTGCTCGTAGGGGTCCTCCTTCCGGTGATCGGCCACGAGGCCGGAGGGGCGAGGCGGTGGATCCGGCTCGGCCCCTTGAATTTCCAGCCGGTTGAAATCGCAAAGCTTTCGGTCTGTCTTTATCTCTCTGACTACCTCTCCCGCCGAATGAAAGAGATCCAGAAAGGGGAGTTCCTTGCGCTCCTCCCGCCCCTCCTGGTCCTGTCGGTCACCTGCGGCCTCGTCCTGCTGCAGCCGGACCTGGGTTCGGCCGTTTTCATTTTTCTGATTGCCTCGATCCTTTTCTTTCTCTCCGGGATCCGGATGCGGTTTGTCCTCCTGGCCAATCTTGTCTTTGTCCCCATCTTTTACTTCCTGGTCGTTCGTATTCCTTACCGGCTCGCCCGGGTGACGGCCTACCTGAACCCCTGGAACGACCCCCAGGGGAGCGGGTTTCAAATCATCCAGTCGCTCCTGGCCTTCGGCCTCGGGGGCGTGCGGGGGGTCGGGCTCGGGGAGGGCGCCCAGAAGCTTTTTTATCTTCCCCAAAGCTACAACGATTTCATCTTTTCGATCATCGGGGAGGAACTGGGGTTGATCGGGACCGTCTTCATTCTTGCGCTCTACAGCGTCATCTTGATGGCCGGCATCCGGATCGCCAACCGGGCCCGGACGAACTTCGAAAAACTTTTTGTGACTTCGCTTGTCTCCCTCATTGTGGTGCAGGCCCTCATCAATATGCTGGTGGCCACCGGGCTGATCCCCACCAAAGGATTGCCTCTTCCCTTTGTGAGCTACGGGGGGACTTCGCTTGTTTTCAATCTGTTTGGGGTGGGAGTGCTCCTGGCCCTGGACCGGGGGATTCAGGGAGGCCGGAATGCCGTCTGGAAGCGCCCGTGAGGGTGGCCGTTTTTGCCGGCCCGACCGGCGGACACTTTTTTCCGGCGCTGGCGTTTTGTCAAAGTTTTAAAGAGCGCCGCCCCTCGTCTGTGATTCTTTTGGTGACGGGGGAGCGTGGGCGAAATTTGGTCCGCCCGTCGGAAGAGACGAGCGGGATTCAGTTTGGCTGGCTTCCCGATTTCCCCCTTCCCCGGCCTAGAAATTGGGATTTCTTTCTTTGTGTGCCTTCCTTTCTGTTAAAATTACTGCAGGCTTTTTGGAAGACGGAACTTCTTTTGAACCGTTTTAAACCGGAGTTGACGGTGGGGTTTGGGAGTTACACCAGTTTCCCGGGCGTTGTGGCAAGCCGCAGGAGAAAAATTCCCGTCCTGATCCACGAGCAGAATCGGTCCGCCGGCCGGGCAAACGTCTGGGCGGCCCGCCTCGCCGGTCAGGTCGCCGTCAGTTTCGAACGGACTCAAGGGTTCCCCCCGTCGATCTCTCTCATTCGAACCGGTCTCCCGCTTCGGGCTTCGCTGATTCACCGGGCGGCCCGGTCTGAGAGAAAGGACCCGCCGCTCTTTGCCCCCGGCAAAGAACGGATCCTGGTTGTGGGCGGGTCCCAGGGGTCCCAATCGCTCAACCGGCTCGTTCTGGAGACTTGGGATTTATTCAGCCGTGAAGAAAAGCAGGGTTTGGCCGTAATTCATATAACAGGGAGAAAGGAATTTGAGGGGATCAAAAAGATGTATTTCGAAAAGGGGATCGAGGCGCTGGTTTATCCGTTTCACGAACAAATGGAGGAGCTTTATCCGGAGGCGGACCTGGCCCTGACCCGGTCCGGCGCCAATACGCTTTTTGAACTCGCCCTCTTTGGACTTCCCGCCGTCGTCATTCCCTTCCCGTATGCGGAAGGGCATCAGGAGTTGAATGCCGAGTCTTTCAACCGGGCCGGCGGAGTCGTCTTGCTTCCGGAATCAAAGGCGACGCCCGCCCGGCTCAAAGAGAAAGTTTTCGAACTCATCCGCTCGTCTGACTTGAGAAGGCAGATGTCCAAGAGTCTGCGGGGCCTGGCCCGGCCCGAGGCGTCCCGCCGTCTGGCCGAGCTGGCGGAAAAAATTTTGGAGACGCCCCGATGACCCCCGTCCGGGAAACGATTCTCGATCCCTCGAGACGCATTTATTTGATCGGAATCGGAGGCGTGGGGATGAGCGCCTTGGCCCGGGTGCTTCGTCACCGGGGTTATGAGGTGGCGGGCTCCGACCTCAGCGAAAATCATTGGGTCCGGGAACTCCGGAGCCACGGGATTACAGTCCACGTGGGCCAGAAGGAAAATTTTTTGGAGCCCCGGGATTTGATTATTTATTCCTCCGCCATTTCCAAGGATCACGCTGAAATGATTTGGGCCCGGGAGCGGGGGCTTCCGGTCCTTCACCGGGCCGAGGCGCTGGCCGGCCTGATGCACCAGGCCGAAACCTCGATCGGCGTGACGGGGACCCACGGAAAGACCACCACGACCTCGATGATCTCTTTTGTGTTGTCCGAGACCGGACGCCACCCCACCTGCCTGGTGGGGGGAGAGATTGTGAACGTCGGCTCCAACACCCTCCTCGGCGGAAACGAATACTTTGTGTCGGAAGTCGACGAGAGCGACCGCTCCCAGCAGTATTACGCCCCCAACTACGCCGTCCTGACCAACCTTGAAGAAGATCATATGGACCACTACGCCGATCTGGAGGACCTCAAGCACTGTATGGCCCGGTTCCTTTCCAATCTGACGAACCCCGGCCTGGTGGTTTATTCGGCCGAGGACCCCGTGCTGCGGGAGCTGGTGCCGGCGAGCGCCCAACCCCGTTTGAGTTTCGGGCTTTCGCCGGAGGCGGACGTCTCGGCCCAAAATATCCAGCTCGAAGGCTTTCATTCGGAATTCGACCTTTTCCAAAACGGATTTTTTGCCTCCCGGGTCCTGCTTTCTGTCCCCGGCGTCCACAATGTCTTGAATTCCCTCGGGGCCATTACGGTCCTCCTCGAAATGGGTCTGGACCTGGATGAAATCCTCGAAGCCTTGTTTCGGTTCCGGGGCGCCCGCCGGCGGCTGGAGGTCAAGCTGGAGCTCGACCAAATGGTCGTGATTGATGACTACGCCCACCACCCCGCTGAGGTGGCGGCCTCGATCCGGGCCCTGACCCGGCTCGGAAAACAGGTCACGGTGGTGTTCCAGCCGCACCGCTTCAGCCGCACCCGTTACCTGGGGCTGCGCTTCGGGGACGCCTTTCGGGAGGCGGATGAGCTCATCCTGACAGAAATTTATGGAGCCGGAGAAAAAAATCCGGATAATGTGACGAGCGAACTCATTTACGAAGCCGTTCGAAAAACCAAGCACCCTTCCGTCAAGATGGTCCCCCGGGACCGGGTGGCGGATTACCTTTTTTCTCGTGATTTCAAGGAGGGCGTGATTGCCTTCCTCGGGGCGGGCGACATCAATGAGGTGGCGGATGAATTTACCCGACGGATTAAAAACAGCCGAATTCAGAATCCCGCTCCGATTTGACGTTTCCCTTGCCCGGTATTCCACGTTCCAAATCGGGGGGCCGGCCCGCTACTTTGCGGAACCGACGACCTCGGAGGAGCTGGAGCTTCTGCTCCAGTTTGCCCGCCAGGAAAAAATCCCCTTTCTAGCCATTGGAAAGGGTTCCAACCTTCTCTTTCCGGACGAGGGCTTTCCGGGTCTCGTGGCGACCTTGATTCATTTCGAACCGGAAAGAATCGTTTTTGACAAAACAAATTACACGGTGACGGTCTCGAGCGGGATCCACTTATATCGCCTGGCGCTGGCCGCACGGGACCAGGGCTTCGGGGGCCTTGAATTCCTGAGCCACATTCCCGGCACCGTGGGCGGGGCCCTCGTGATGAATGCCGGCTTCAGCCGTTTTCCCGGGCGGAAAATGGAAATCGGAGATTTTGTCCAGGAAGTCTCGGCTCTGACGCCGGCCGGAGAGGCCGTCAGGCTCGGACGGGAGTCGCTTGAATTCAGCTACCGAAAATCGAACCTGGAGGGCCTCGTCCTTCTCGGGGCCCAGCTGAAACTTTTTCCCCGGGACCGGGAGGAAATCCAGAAGGAGATCCAGGCCAATTTCAGTTATCGGAACAAGGTCCAGGATGTCCGTTACCCGAGCGTGGGCTCCGTCTTCAAGAACCCGCCGGGCGACTCGGGTTCGGCCGGCCAGTTGATTGACCGGGCCGGCCTCAAGGGAAAAAGGATCGGCGGCGCTATGATTTCGCCCCGGCACGCCAACTTTATCGTCAACGTGGGGGGCGCCCGGGCCACGGACGTTCTTCGACTGATCGAGCTCGTCCAGGAAAAAGTGTCCGAGCTGTTTGGGGTCCGCCTCGAGCCCGAAGTGCGCCTCCTTCGGAATTGGGCGGAGCAACCGCAATCTTAAGAGATTAAGGAGTGTCAAGGAGAGGGGCCCAGGGCCCTTCTCCTACTTTTTTTGTGAAAATGGATTCTCTGAAAGTGGGTGTCCTTTGCGGGGGCCGGTCCTCCGAGAGGGCCGTTTCGCTCCGTTCGGGCCGGGCCGTCGCCCAAGGCCTGAAGCGGGCGGGCTTCAGGGTCCGCCGGATCGACCCGAAAAATCCCCGGCAAACCCGGACGCTTTTACGTCAAATCGACCTCGCCTTTATTGCCCTCCACGGACACGGCGGCGAAGACGGCTCGATTCAAAAACGCCTCTCGGCCCTCGAGATTCCCTACACCGGCTCCGGGGAACGGGGGAGCCGTCTTGCCTTCCATAAAGTTGAGGCAAAAAAAATTTTTGACCGGCTGAAAATCCCGACGCCGGAATGGACGGTGGTCAACCGGAAAAACTGGAAGCGGCTGGCAGGGTTTCCGGCCCCCTTTTTTGTCAAACCGGTGGCCGACGGTTCGAGCATTGGGGTCTTTTTGGTTGAAGATTTCAAGCGGTCGGCCGTAAAAATAATACACGCCTTGAGTTGCTACGGGGAGCTTCTCGTGGAGAGACAAATCAAAGGCAGGGAATTTACGGTGGGAATCCTGGGCCGGAAGACCCTCCCGGTGATCGAGCTTCGGCCGAAGCGGAGCTTCTACGATTACCGGTCGAAATACACCCGGGGAATGACGGATTATTTAGTGCCGGCCCCGATTCCGGAGGCGTGGCGGAGGCGGTTTCAACAGTTGGCGGGGCGGGTCCACCGGGCCCTCGGGCTTCGGGATTTGAGCCGGGTGGACCTCGTGACCGATTCGAAGGGCCGGCCCTACGTTTTGGAGGCGAATACCATTCCGGGTTTTACGGAACTGAGCCTGTTGCCCAAGGCGGCCGGGGAGGCCGGGATTTCTTTTGAGGGGCTTTGCCGCCGTCTGGTCGAGATGGCCTGGTTGCGGGAGAAACGAAATGGGAAAGCGTAAACGAAAAAAGTTTTCGTCCACCCTGACCTGGAAGGCGGTCCGGGGAATTTTTGGCCTCGTTTCCGAAGGGGTTGTCAAAGCCAGTCCCTTCCTTTTGGTGGGCGTGATCGGCTTTGGTATTTTCTGGGGCATCCGCCAAAACCTTTATGCCGACCCGGGATTCCTGGTTCAATCCGTGGTGGTTTCTCCGGAGGGGGCCCTCTCCTCGAAGGACCTCGAGTCGATCGAAAAGCGTTTTCTCAAGCAGAATCTCTTCAAGGTGCCGATTCGCAAGGTGGCCCGGGAGATTGAGCAGGACCCGAGGATCCGCCAGGCCCGGGTCCTCCGGGAATTTCCCAACACCGTCCGCATTGAAATTTCCGAGCGGACCCCCTTCGTCCAGATCCGGTTTGAACTGAAGGGGCCGTATTATTCCGCCGCCGAAGACGGGTTCGTGCTGGAAACGTCGCCGGCACGAAACGGGAACCTGCTGCTTGTGGAAGCTTATGAGACCGAACGGAGGCCGGGGGTGGGAAAGGAGGCGAACTTGGCGGGCTTCAAAGAGGGGATTCGTCTGGCGAGGGCTTTTTGGCAGCACCCGTTGAATGAATCCGAGAAGATCCGTCAAATTCGGCTGGACCATTTGGGAAATGTTTCGCTGGCGCTCGAAGACGGCCCGGAGCTTCGTTTCGGGCGCTCTCCTCTTCAGAAATTCGGCGCCCTCGATTCCGTAGTCCCGCTTCTCAAGGGGCCGGAGCGGGCCCGCCTGGTTTATGTGGACCTCCAATATCACGATCTGGTGGTGAGGAAGAAGTGAGACCGTGACCGGACAAAAAGAAAATTTGATTCTGATTCTTTACGTGGGCACCCGCCGCCTCGCCGGAATCGTAGCCGAGGCTGCCGCTGGGACGGTCCGGGTGCTTCGCTTCCGGGAGCTTTCGAACCCGGAAGGGTTCCAGAAGGGGGAGGTGGCCGAAATGGAAAAGGCCCAGGGTTCCGTGGCGGAGCTCGTCAAGTCCCTGGATCTCGGGGAAGAGGCCTTTGAAATTCCGGCCTTTGTTCTTCTCTCGGGCCCCTCCCTGAAAATGAACCGGTTCTCCAGCTCCCTTTACTTTTCAGGCTATCCCCGGGTGGTGACGTCCCACGAGGTCCGGAGGATCATCGACCAGGCCCGTTCGACCGCCCCGTTTCCCCTGACCGAGTGGGTCCTGCAGGTGGTGCCGGAGTCCTTTTGGGTGAATGACCTTGCCGGGGTCCAGGACCCTTTGGGTCTCGAGGCCCAGCGCCTGGCGGTGACCGTGCAGATTTACACGACCCCCTACGCCGCTTTCCGCAACCTTTCCCGCATTTTCGAAAACCTCGAATTCAATCTCCAGGGTTATTATCCCAAGACCCTGACGTTGCCGGACGGGGTCCTCAACCCAACGGAAAGAGACGAAGAGGCCCTGGTCATTGATTTTTCGGACGAGGCGACGCACCTCGTCCTGACCCGGCAGGGCAGGGCGGTCCAGACGAAGAGCCTCAATTGGGGAAGCCGGTTCCTGACTTCCAGGATTGCCGAGACCTGGAGTCTTCGGCTGCGGGACGCCGAGCGGCTCAAGGAACGGTTCGGTTCGCTGGAGGAAAAGTTGGAGTTCGGCGAAGAGTTGATTCCCCTGGTCGAGCGGGAAGGGCAGAAGAACCATCAAATCAAGCGCTCCGAATTTCACGAGGCCTTTCGGGGTTTTGGCGGCGAACTCTTTGCCAAGATTGAAAAGGAAATCACCGGACTTTTGACCCGGGAGAAGCTGTCTTACGTTCCTTTCGTGCTGACGGGAGGAGGGGTGAAGTTGGACGGCCTGGTCGAGTTTCTCTCACGCCGCCTCCCCGCCCCCCTTCGTTTGGGGACGCCCCGCCACGTCGAGGCCTCGGCCGAGCTTTTGATGGACCCGGCCTGGTGCGGCCTCGTGGGGCTCGTCCGCTGGCTCGCCGAAAAAGACAAATTCATCCGGTGGACGGCCCCGGCCCGGGAGAACGTGCTCGAACGCTCCTTCGTTCAGTTTAAGGACTGGCTCACCGCCTACTTCTAAACCCGCCCCAAATCGCCCTTCTCCTAATCCCTTCCGGCCCTTATAATCGGGCTCCCGATGAAGACAGAAACAGCCGGTTTTAAGGGGGTGGGCGTCGTCTCGTTTGAGAGCCGCCTGGCCGAGATTATGAGTCAGGGCATTGAAAGGAAGGGGGGGCGGGCGATTTTGGCCCCCTCCTTGCAGGAAATTCCGCTTGAGAAAAACCCGGAGGCCCTGGCCTTCGGCCGGAAACTCCTGGCCGGTGAAATTGATGTGGTGATCTTTATGACGGGGGTCGGCACCCGCCACCTCCTGGATTGTCTTGCCACCCAGACCCCGAAGGAGGAAATCCTCCGCCGCCTTTCCCAACTGACGACCGTGGCCCGGGGCCCCAAGCCCGTGAAGGCCCTTTCTGAAAACAAAATCCCCGTGACCTTGACCGTGCCCGAGCCGAACACCTGGTTTGAAATCCTGGAGGCTTTGGATTTGAGCGAGAAATCGATTCCGCTTCACGGCAAAACCGTCGCCATTCAGGAATACGGGATTCCCAATGAGGAACTGGTGAAGGGCCTCAAAATTCGGGGAGCCTGTGTCATTCAAGTCCCGGTTTACCGCTGGGCGCTTCCCGACGACACCGGCCCCCTCGGGCGGGCGATTCAGGAAATCATAGACGGGAAAATTGAAATTGCCGTGTTTACCAATGCGGCCCAGATCCGCCACGTGGTTCGCTTTGCCTCGGAGCGGGGCCTCGAAGGCCCTTTCCGGGCGGCGATGAGGAACGTGGTTGTGGCGTCCGTCGGACCCACGTGTAGCGAAGCGCTCGTGGAAGCCGGATTCTCTGTCGATTTCGAACCGTCCCACCCAAAAATGGGCCAGCTCGTGAGCGAGCTGGCCGAGCGATCCGAGGCCTTGATCGAGGAAAAAAAATCGGCGGCCAAACCCACAAGAGTGCTTCGGTTCCGGGAGGAGACCCCCGAAGAGAAGAAGATTCGTCACGACTCTCTGTTCCTGAAAGCCTGCCGGCGGGAGAAGACGCCTTTTACCCCCGTCTGGCTGATGCGCCAGGCGGGCCGTTATATGAAGGAGTATCAGCGCATTCGAAATCGAGTTCCCTTTGCTGAGCTCTGCCGAAACAAGGAATTGGCGGCCGAGGTGGCCGTTACGGCGTGCGAGAAACTCGGGGTTGACGCCGCCATTATTTTTTCCGACCTCCTCCTGATTGTGGAGCCGCTCGGGGTGAAGCTTGAGTATCTCCGGGACGAAGGGCCGGTGATTACCGGGGCGGTCACAAGCGCAAAGGAAATCGACCGGCTTCCCGAAATCGAGCCCCGAGAGTCGCTTGGTTTTGTTTTTGACGTCGTGAAAACGACCCGTTCTTCTCTTGATTCCAAAATTCCCTTGATCGGTTTTTCAGGGGCGCCCTTCACGCTGGCCTCTTATTTGATTGAAGGCGGCGCCTCGAAGGCCTTTCTCAAGACGAAGGCGCTGATGTTTTCCGATCCCGGCGCCTGGCGCTCACTGATGGAAAAAATTTCCCGGGCGCTCGTCAAATACCTGAACGGCCAAATCGAGGCCGGTGCCGACGCCCTGCAGATTTTCGACAGCTGGGTCGGCTGCCTCAGTCCCGAGAATTACCGCCGGTTCGTCCTTCCGCACACCCGTTCCGTCATTTCCGGGATCAAAAAGGGGACGCCCGTGATCCACTTCGGGACCGGGACGGCGTCCTTCCTGAAGGAATTCCGGGAGGCTGGCGGCGACGTCATTGGAATCGACTGGCGGGTCGAGCTGGATCAGGCCTGGAGAACGATGGGGGAAGACCGGGGGATTCAGGGAAATCTGGACCCGGCCGTCCTCCTCGGCCCGGTCGAGACAATCCGGGAGCGGGTCGAGGAAATTCTAAAACAAGCCGGCGGCCGGCCCGGCCACATTTTTAATCTCGGCCACGGCGTGCTTCCAACGACACCGGTTGACCACGTGATTCGTCTCGTCGACTCCGTCCACGAGCTCAGTCAGCAGAACCGGACGGCGTCCGATTGCAGACCGGACGCCGTCCGGTAAAAATGGAAAAAACCGTACTGGCCGTCAAAAAGGAGACACCGCTTGATTCTTACGTCCGGTTGAGAGAGCGGGTGCGCCGGACGCTGGCCGAAGGGCGGGAGCGGGCCGTGGGGGCGGCGAAGACGGAGCTGGCGAAAAGCTACTGGCGGGCGGGACGGTGGATTGACCAATACCTTCGCCGGACGCAAAAAGAAGAATCCCAACGGGCAGCCTACGGAGAAGAGACGGTCAAAAGGCTCTCGAAAGACTTGGACCGCAGCCCCTCCTTTCTCTACGGTGCTCTTGAGTATGCGAGAGCGAACCCAATTTTCTTGCCGGCAAGAAAATTACCTTTGAGCCACTACCGAAGCTTGATCTCCTTGGGGGACAAGGAGTTGGAGAGAGCGATTGAAGTGAAGGCTCTAAAATCCGGGTGGAGCCGGCGCACTCTGGCGGCAAAGGTCCGTGAGCTCAAAAAGAGATTTCCGAAGGAGGCGAAAAAAGGCAGCGTTCGGAACCGAAAGTCGAAGCCGGTGAAACTGGTTCCCCGGCGGGGGAAGCTTCAGACTTATCGAATCCTCGAAGTCGGCGGCTCGCTTCATTTGGATCTTGGTTTCTCCACGGTGCACGAGATCCCGGAAAATCTCGCCGGAGGATTCAAGGCCGGGGAGATTGTGGAAGCGAAATCGTTTTCTGAGATTATGAAACTTTCTGAAGCAAGACCGGACGACCTTTATACCTATTGGGCGGTGGTGGACAAACTGATTGACGCCGACACGCTCTGGGTCTGGATTGAGCTCGGGTTCGGGGTCCGGGTGCGGCAGAAGCTGAGGCTGAGGGGGATTGACGCCCCGGAGCTTGGAACAAAGAAAGGGGAGGCGGCCCGGAAGTTTGTCGAAGGCGAGCTGAAACCGTTTCCCCGAATCCTGATCGGCACGACGAAGCCCGACAAATACGACCGCTACCTCTCCGATATCTTCCTGACGCACGATTCGAAAGAAACGGGAATTTTTCTGAACCAGCTCCTCCTCGACACCGGCCACGCCCGCCTCAAGAATTCGGTGGTCCCCGAAGACTGGGAAGATTAAGGAAGTTCGAGCGTGAAGCGGGTGGTTGTGATCGGAGGAGGGATTTCGGGGCTGGCGGCGGCCCACCGGCTCTGGGAACTTTCCCGCCAGAAACCGGACGCTCTTCAAATCACGCTTCTGGAGGCCGGGGAGCGTCTCGGCGGCGTGATTGAAACCCGCCGGCAGGACGGATTTCTCCTCGAAGGCGGGCCCGACTCTTTTCTCTCCGAGAAACCGGCGGCCGTGGAACTTTGCAAACGGATCGGACTCGAAGCCCGGCTCCTCGGGACCCGGGAGGAATTCCGCCGGAGTTTTATTTACCTGAAAGGCCGGCTCGTCCCCGTGCCGGCCGGATTTTATCTGATTGCCCCCACCCGGCTTGAGGCGCTGGCCGGGACCCGTCTCCTCAGCGTGCCGGGAAAATTCCGGGCGCTTCTGGAACTCGTCATTCCGCCGAAAAAGGGAACGGCTGAAGAAGACGAAAGCGTGGCGAGTTTTGTCCGCCGCCGTCTCGGGCGGGAAGTGCTGGACCGGATCGCCCAGCCGATGATTGCCGGAATTTATTCTGCGGACCCCGAGAAGCTCAGCCTCCGGGCGACCTTCCCCCGGTTCCTCGATCTTGAAAGAGACTCGGGGAGTGTGATTCGGGGCCTTCTCCGGAAACAGGAGGGGCGTGAAAAGGCGGACCGGGAGGCCTCGGGCCCCCGCTATTCTCTTTTCCTGACGCTTCGTGACGGGATCGGTTCGCTCGTGGACGGGCTTCGTCGGCGAATGACGGGCGTCCGATTCCGGACAGGTTTCTCGGCGGCCCGGATTGAACGGGGAGAAAAATGGGAAATTTTTTCTAAGGAGGGAGAAAGGCTCGAAGCCGAATCTCTTTTAATCGCTGCGCCGGCGCCCGAGGCGGCCCGGCTCCTTGGCGGGGTTGATTCCGTTCTGGCGGCCGAGCTCAGTGGGATTCCTTACGAATCGGTGGCGACGGTCAACCTGGGCTTCGATCAAAATGAGTTAAGCGACCTTCCCCGGGGGTTCGGGTTTGTGGTGCCGGCCGTGGAGAAGAGAAATCTGATCGGCTGCACCTTTTCGAGTTTCAAATTTGCGGGGCGGGCGACTGAGGGAAAAATACTTCTCCGGCTTTTTATCGGGGGAGCGGCCGGGCGTGGGTTTCTTCAGCTTTCGGATTCCAACCTTGAACAGGCCGTGCTTCGGGACATCCGGGAAATCCTCGGTGCCGGGAACCGTCCGGAGTTTGTTTCAGTCCGCCGCCACCCGAGCTCAATGCCGCAATACGGCGTCGGGCACCTGGAGCGGGTCGACCGGATTTTCAAACGGTGCGAAGCCGTTCCCGGGCTTTACCTGGCGGGGAACGCCTACCGGGGGATCGGACTTCCGGATTGTATCCGTGAGGCGGAGCAGGCCGCCGAAAGAGCCTGGTACCACTTCCAAAAGTGCCAGGTTCAAAGTGATACACAGATTGTCTAATAACTCGAACCCGGCACTTCAGCGAAGCAGCCCTTTAGGGTTGGAAATGGTACCTGACTCATGAACTTTGACCACGTGCTTGTGATTGGATTCGGAGGGCCGGAGAAACCGGAAGAGGTGCGGCCCTTTATCCAGGAAGTGAGCCGGGGATTCAATATTCCGGAGGCCCGCCTCAAGGAGGTCGAGCGCCACTACGAGGCAATCGGCGGCCGCTCTCCTTACAACGAGCTGACCTTCAAGCTGGTCTCGCAATTGGAAGAAAGTCTCAAGCGGAACCGGTTCCGGGTCCCGGTTTTCGTCGGGATGAGGAACTGGCGCCCTTTTTTGAAAGAGACAATCTCTGAGATTAAAAAGAGGGGCTTTAAAAAAGGGGTGGGCGTCATTCTGGCGCCGCACCGTTCGGAAGTCAGTTTCGAACGGTATCTCAAAAATGTGGAGGAGGCCAGGCGGGCCGCCGGGGCGGAAGAAATCGAATACAAATATTTACCTTCCTGGCACGCCCACCCGCTTTTCATTCAGGCCCAGGCGGAGCTCGTCGGGAAAATTTATGATCCGTTGACGGCTGAGGAAAAGAGCTCCACGCACCTCCTTTTTACCGCCCATTCGATTCCCGTGGCAATGGCCGGGAAATCCCGCTACGTGGAGGAAATTAAAGAGTCCTGTTCCCTGGCAGCCCGGGCGCTTCAGGTTTCCCACTGGAGCCTTGTCTACCAGTCCCGAAGCGGGAGTCCCCGGGAGCCCTGGCTCGAGCCGGATATTTTGTCGGTGATCAAGGGGACAGGCTTCAAAACAGTGCTGCTTGTGCCGATCGGATTTCTTTGTGATAATGCCGAGGTTTTATATGATCTGGACCTTGAAGCAAACGAGGCGGCCGGGAAGTCGGGGATCCGGTATCTGCGTGCCCCGACCGTCGCCGGTCACCCGAAATTCACGGCGCTTTTAACCGAACTCATTGGAGAATTCCTTGTCGCAGGCGGCGGCTAAACGGTTTTTTATCCACGACCTTCACGTGAAGGCCGGCGCCCGCCTCGGCGCCTTCGGCGAATGGGAGGTGCCCCTCTACTACTCGTCGATCCTTGAGGAGCACGAGGCTGTCCGCACGGCCGCCGGCGTGTTTGACATTTCCCATATGGGCGAATTTTTCGTCACCGGGCGGGAGGCCCGGGGGTTTCTGGATTTCCTCCTCCCGAGACGGGTGAACCGCCTCGTGGACGGCAAGGCTCTTTACGCCCCGCTCCTCAACGAAAAGGGCGGGATTGTGGACGACTTAATCGTCTACCAGATCGGCCTTGAGAAATTCCTTTTGATCGTTAACGCCGGCAATATCGAGAAGGATTTTGAGTGGATCCGCTATTACCTTCCGACCGGTGTGACGCTTGAAAACGTGAGCGATCAAAAATTCTTGTTTGCCCTTCAGGGCCCCCGTGCCCAGGAGATTGTCGAGGCACTTTTTCATTGCGATTTTGGTTCGCTTCGCTATTATCATTTCCTTCCGCTCAAAACCGATTGGGGAGAGCTTTTCGTCTCCCGCACCGGTTACACCGGCGAAGACGGTTTTGAAATCCTGGGCGACCGGCCAAAGGCCGGGCCTTTCTGGCAGGCGCTCTTTGAGGCGGGCCGGCCGTTTTCGTTGAGGCCCGCCGGCTTCGGCGCCAGGGACACATTGAGGCTCGAGGCAGGAATGCCGCTTTACGGGCAAGATCTGGACGATACGACCTCGGCGGTGGAAGCCGGGCTTGAGTGGGCGGTGGATTTCGACAAGCAGAATTTTGTCGGCCGGGAACGGAATTTCCGGGAAAAAGCGGCCGGCCCGTCGAGAAAGCTGATTGGGTTTGAAATGGCGGAGCGGGGGATCCCCCGCCACGGATTTACGATCGAAAAGGGAGGCCGGTCCCTGGGGCCCGTCACAAGCGGCGGTTTTGCCCCGACCCTGAAAAAGAATATCGGCTTGGGTTACGTCCCGCTGGAAGAATCAACCCTCGGGAATGAATTCGAGATCATCATTCGGGGCGGGCCGGTCCGGGCCCGGGTCGTTCGGTTTCCGTTTTACAAGAGAAACAAATAACAGCAAAGGAACTCTTCAATGGAATTTCCGGAGGAACTGAAATACACGCCAACGCACGAATGGGCCCGCCGGGAGGGAAACCGGGTGCGGGTCGGGATCACCTGTTACGCCCAGCAGGAGATTTCTGATGTGGTTTATGTGGAGCTGCCGAAGCCGGGGAGAGAGGCCGTGAAGGGAAAGGGATTGACGGTGGTTGAGTCGGTCAAGGCCGCCTTCGATATTTACGCCCCGGTCTCCGGGCCCGTCACCGCCGTCAATCAGGCCCTCGAGTCGGAGCCCGCCCTCGTCAACCGGGACCCTTACGGCGACGGCTGGCTCCTGGAAATCGATTTGAAAGACCCGTCCGAGTGGGACTCCCTCCTCGGCGCCTCCGAATACCAGTCCCAGTGCATTACCACCCACTGACCGAAGAAGACCGCCGGGAAATGCTCCGGACCCTCGGGGCCCGGCGGTTTGAAGACCTTTTGCAGGCGGTCCCGGACGCCGTTCGAGTGCGGGACCTTTCAATCCCGGAGACCGCAAGCGAACTCGAACTCTGCCGGGAGCTTGAGGAAATCGGACGGGCCAACCGGAATACGAAGCAAATCCTTTCTTTCCTCGGCGCCGGCAGCTACGAACACTTCATTCCTGCCGCCCTGCCCCAACTCCTCGCCCGGAATGAATTTTACACCGCCTACACGCCGTATCAGCCCGAGGCCTCGCAGGGGACCCTGCAGGCCATTTTCGAATATCAGAGCCTCATTTCTGAATTGACGGCCCTTCCGGTGGCGAATGCCTCCCATTATGACGGCGGGACGAGTCTGGCCGAGGCTGCCCTCGCCGGCCTCCGCCACACGGAAAGGCGGAAAGTGCTGGTCGCCCGGTCCGTCCACCCGCATTACCGGGGAGTGCTTCGCACTTATCTGGAGGCAGCGGATTCGGCCGTGGAGGAATTCGGATTTGAAAAGGACGGTCGCTTCCAAAGAGAGGAGTTTAAGAAACTTTTGACCGGAGAAGTCGGCGCCGTCATTTTCCAGACGCCGAATTTTTTGGGGGTGGTGGAAGATTTGGAAGACGTGGCGGAGAAAGTCCACGCCGTGGGGGCGCTCCTTATTATTGTGAGCAACCCTTTGAGCCTCGGCGTGCTCCGGGCGCCGGGCGAGTGGGGGGCGGACCTGGCCGTGGGCGAGGGGCAGGTCCTGGGGCTTCCGATGAATTTTGGCGGGCCGTATTTGGGTTTTTTCTCCGCCACAAAGGAATTGGTGCGAAGAATTCCGGGCCGCCTCGTGGGAATGACGAAGGACCGTCAAGGCCGAAGGGCCTTTGTTCTGACGCTCCAAGCCCGGGAACAGCATATTCGCAGGGAGCGGGCCGCCTCCAACATTTGCACGAACGAAGGCCTGTGTGCGCTCGCCGCCTCGATTTATCTGACGCTCGTCGGCAAAAAGGGGATTTCGGAAATCGGGGAACTTAACTTGGACCGGGCCCGGTATCTGAGGGAAGCGATCAGCCGCTTGAAAGGGTTCAAGGTCGATCAAAGCGTCCCTGTCTTCAATGAGTTTGTCGTGAATTCGGAGAAGCCGTTTTCTGAAATTGAGTCCCGCCTGCTGGCTCAAGGGATCCTTCCCGGCGCCGGCCTTTCAAGGTTTTATCCGGAAATGAAATCAGCCTTCCTTGTTTGCGCCACCGAGACAAAATCGAAGGCCGATCTCGACCGCTTTGTCAGGGGGCTTTCGGAATGCTGATCGACCCCTCGTCCGAGCTCAGTTTCGAAAAAAGCCGGCCGGGCCGCACGGGTTGCGAGCTTCCGAAAGACCGGTTTGCCGCCCCGGCCGGACGGGACGGTTTGCCCGGGTCTTTGCGTAGAAAAAGTGCGCCGGCCCTGCCCGAGCTTTCCGAGCCCGAGGTCGTCCGTCACTTTGTGAATCTCTCCCGGAAGAATTTTTCGATCGATACCCATTTTTATCCGCTCGGGAGCTGCTCGATGAAATACAACCCGAAGGTGAACGAATGGGCGGCAGCGCTGGAGAGTTTCTCCGCCGTGCACCCGCTTCAGCCTGAAGAGACCGCCCAGGGCTGGCTTCGAATTTTCTACGAATTGGAGCAGTCGCTCAAGGCCATTACGGGAATGGACCGGTTCACCCTCGAGCCGGCCGCCGGGGCGCAGGGAGAGCTGACGGGCTTGATGATGGTCAAGGCCTACCACGCCTCCCGGGGCGAGGCCGGCCGCCGCAAGGTTTTGGTCCCCGACTCCAGCCACGGCACGAACCCCGCCACGGCGGCGCTCTTGGGTTACGAGGTGGTCGAGATCAAATCCAACGTGAGGGGCCGGGTCGATCTGGAATCGCTTCGTGAGAAAGTGGACCGCCAGACGGCCTGTTTGATGCTGACCAACCCCAACACGCTGGGCCTTTTTGAGGATGAGATTCTGAAAATTACGGACGCCGTTCACAAGGCCGGCGCCCTCCTTTACTACGACGGCGCCAATTTTAATGCGCTCCTCGGAATTGTCCGGCCGGGGGATATGGGCTTTGACGTGGTTCACCTGAACCTCCACAAGACCTTTTCCACCCCGCACGGCGGCGGCGGGCCGGGGTCGGGCCCGGTGGGAGTGAAGGAGAAACTGGCGCCCTTTCTGCCGGTGCCCCTCGTGGAAAAGTCGGGGGAGCGGTATTTTTTGAGTCTCGACCGGAAACAATCGATTGGACGCCTCAAATTATTTCACGGCCAGGCAGGGATGATTCTGAGGGCCTACGTTTATATCCGCACCCTCGGCCGCTCCGGCTTGAAGCAAGTCAGCGAGGACGCCATTTTGAATGCCAATTACCTCAAGGAACGCCTCAAGAAACTTTTCCCCGTGGCCGTGGACGAGCCCTGTATGCACGAGTTTGTGCTGTCGGCCAAAACGGGAGAAGGAAAAGGGGTCCACGCCCTGGATATCGGCAAGCGGCTTCTCGATTACGGGTTTCACGCCCCGACGGTCCACTTTCCCCTGGTGGTGCCGGAGGCCCTGATGATTGAGCCGACCGAAAGCGAAAGCAAGGAAACCCTGGACCGGTTCGTGGAGGCCTTTCAAAAAATCAAGGACGAGATTGATACCAATCCGGAAATTGTAAAAACGGCGCCGCACTTGCTTCCGATTGAAAGGCCCGACGAGGTGCTGGCCGCCCGGAAGCCGATCCTGACCTTCCGGGACTGCGATTTATTTGTCTTAGAGAAGGTAGGGCACACTTAAGTGTGCCCTACCTTGAATGTTTGGCGTTTCATCGAATCTCCTCCGAGTGACATTGTCTCCCAGATGGAGTTTGACCGGGCCCTCTTTGAAGAGGCCCTTCACGACCCGGCTGCCCTTCCCGTGCTTCGAATCTACCGTGTCTCGAAGCCGGGCGTGACCGTGGGGCGTGCCTGGAAAAAAGGCGAAGGTGTCACTGTGAGACCCACCGGCGGCGGCAGGGTGAGTCACGGGGACGACCTGATCTATAGTGTTGTGGCCCGGCCGGACACCTTTCCTACGTTTCGGCAGGTCCGGACCAGTTACCTTTCCTTTCACGAAGCCGTTCAAGAGGCCTTCCGGAATCTGGGCGTCGAGACCGAACTCGTGCGCTGTGACCACCCTGAGTTCAAAAAGAATTCCCGCCGTTTGATCGGCGATTGCTTCAAGGAACCCGTGCCGACCGATTTAGTTTACGAAGGAAAAAAAATTGCTGGCGCCGCCCAAAGGCGGAAAAAGCAGGCATTTCTGCACCAGGGTTCGGTGCAGCTGGTGGCCGGTCTCACTTTTGACCGCCTCCGTGATGCATTTCTGGAAATTTTTAAAAAAAAGGTTGATGTGGATTTGCACACAACTTCCACTTTTCTAAGACTTTGACAGGAGGAACCTTTATGGACGCAGTTTTAAATAAAATTAATGTATTAGGTGTCGCAGCAGTTGTTTCATCTGTTTTTGCTGCTCTAAGCGTTTTTTTGAATTACAAAAATTTCACTACTCAAGCTGTTTATGAGCGACCTTTTATATCTATGGAGACACCATTTTTTATCGATGATAAGGAAAAAAATTTATTTCATTTGGCCACATCTCTGAATAATTATGGAAAACGGCCAGCTGTTAATGTGGAGGGGGCAGTTTTTCGTTTTAATATCGATACTGAAGAAAAAGAAAAAATATGCGAGATAACGATTGGAAATGAAATTATCCCCGGCTCCACCCGTGAGACCGTTTGGGCAATAAACGATGAACTAACAATCAAAAATATGAAATTTTATTATGTGATCACCATACGTTATGGGGACCCTATTACGAAAAAAACATATGATACGTCTAACTATTTCACATTTAAGTATCCAGAATTCCTAAAGCGAGGCGATCGAATTTATTTAAGTAACTCGACCAAAGAAGAGAAAGCAGTAGTGAACAAGCATTTTTCTGCCGAGCTAAAGAATATCAGCTCAAAAAAGTTTTACGAAAAGTCACGACTAGCAGAAAAAATGGAAAATGAGGTCGTCAGAAAAAGTTCAGCATCTGAAAACGCGTTTGATTATATGGAACAATTTGTATTTAGGGTAGAAGCGAATTGGGACAATGAACGGGTGACCGCTTCAGGTTTCTCTGTCGCAATCCTGGAAAAACAGAGGAAACTAGTTCTAGCAACAGCTAAGCATGTCTTAGATATTCCGAAGGATAAGATTATTAGCTGGAAGGTGGAACAATATTCCGATGATGCCAAGATGAGAAGAAAAATTGAATTTCAGACATTGGGTAGAAAAGGGGAGGATGCACATCTCGAAACACATAATGATAATGATGTCGGAATAATAGTTTTGCCGGCAAAAAAAAGTGACGGGAGCTTTTTTATCAGGAGAGACGAGAAACTTGTAAATTTGATAGATGATGCAGAGTTGGAGGGCCCTGGTAGTCCAGTTGGCTGGGCTGGCTATTCAGGAAAGGTTGAGGCTCTATCAAAAGAACCTCACTTGGCCGTCTTCAATGGCATAGTATCTACTCTTCTCAACAAAAAGGATAAGCATTTATATCTAGTTGATGGTCACATTGCACGTGGAGTTAGCGGTGGTCCGCTGTGGCATTTCTCTGACAAAAGAAAGCGATATGAGGTCATTGGCATCGCCTCTGGGTTTGGAAATCTTGATGATGAGTTGCCAGGGTTTTGTATTTTTGAGCCGATAAACCACGTTATTTTTCGCCTGAAACATTGGCGACAGAACAGCCGATAAAAAGGGCGGGTCTACATAGCAATTGGAACTACCCTAATCTAAAAATGGAAGAAATTGAGCGGATGTTAAAAAGAATTGAAGCCATCCTGTCCCGGGAACCCGCCTACAAATTTGAGGCCTATACCTTTGTGATGGCGGGCCTCCATTACACCGTGGCCCGTCTCCCGAAACCCCGCCACGTCACGGGCCGGGAGCTGGCCGAGGGTCTCCGGGATTATGCCCTGGATCAATTCGGCCCGATGGCCCGCACCGTGCTGGAATACTGGGGCATTAAAAGCACGCTCGATTTTGGAAAGATCGTCTTCCTTTTGATCGAGGTCGAGCTCCTCCGAAAGACCGAGGAAGACTCCGTCGACGACTTCAAAGACGTCTATGACTTCAACGACGCCTTCCGCTACGTCATCAAAGAAGAATGACTTCTCCTGAAGTGGACATCCTGAAGGACCTGAACGAGGCGCAGCGTCAGGCGGTGACCTGGCCGCCGGAAAAACCGCTCCTCGTCCTCGCCGGCGCCGGGAGCGGCAAGACCCGGATCCTCACTCGCAGAATCGCTTATCTCCTGCTGCAGGGTGTGCCGTCCTTCCAGGTGCTCGGCGTGACCTTCACCAACAAGGCCGCCGAGGAAATGCGCCGCCGGGTGAGGCAACTGGTCCGCCACGAGGTTTGGGTCAGCACCTTTCACTCGGGCTGTCTTAAAATCCTTCGTGAGGAAGCGGCGGCTCTGGAGCTTCCGAGGGATTTTTTGATTTATGACGATCAGGACCAGCTCGCCCTGATCAAGGATTGCCTCAAGCAAATGAACCTCCCCGAGCGCCGGGTCCACCCCAAGGGCGCCCGTGAAATGATTCAACGGGCCAAGGATTATTTGCTGAGCCCCCTCCAGGTGATTGAGAAGGCGGTGGACGATTACGAGGAGACGGTCGGAAAAGTTTACGAGCGCTACGAACAAAGGATGCGGGAACTGGGGGCGCTTGATTTCGGCGATTTGATCCTCAAAACCGTTTTCCTTTTTGACCGGCACCCCAAAATCCTGGAAGGCTGGCAGGACCGGCTCCGCCACGTCTTGATCGACGAATACCAGGACACCAATCACGCCCAATACCGATTTGTGAAACTCCTCGCCTCCCGGCACCGCCAGATCACCGTGGTGGGCGACCCGGACCAGTCGATCTACGCCTGGCGGGGGGCCGACATCAAAAACATTTTGAACTTTGAAAAGGATTACCCGGAGGCGGGCGTGATCAAAATGGAGCAAAACTACCGTTCCCCGGCCACGATCCTGGACGCCGCCAACGAGTTGATCCGGCACAACGAATTCCGCAAGCCGAAGCTCCTTTGGGGGGAGAAGGGCGTGGGCGGGAAGATCACGCTTTATGAGGCCGAGGACGAGAAGGACGAGGGAAATTTTGTCGTCACGGAAATTCTCAATTTCAAAAACCAGGGCCGGACCTTCAATGAAATGGTGGTCTTTTACCGGGTGCACGCCCAGTCGAGGGTCCTGGAGGACGCCTGCCGCCGGGCCAAGATCCCCTATAAGATCGTAGGCGGGATCCGGTTTTACGACCGGAGGGAAATCAAAGACCTAATGGCCTATCTGAGGCTCGTGGTCCAGCCGAAGGATGAAATCAGTTTGAAGCGGGTCCTCAATGTCCCAACACGGGGAATCGGGAAACGGGCGGTCGAATTCATCGAGGCCCACGGCCGGCAAAATCAAATCTCATTTGTCGAGGCGCTCGCCCAAGCCGGAAAAGTTCCGGAGCTCGGGGCCAAGGCCGTGAAGGGAATCGAAGGCTTCCTGAAGCTTTTGGCGGAGCTTAGAAAATTGAAGGGCAAAGTTTCGGTGCGGAGCCTCCTGGAAAAAATCATTGAGAGGACCGGCTACGTCGAGCTCCTGGCTCAGGAGCGGACGATCGAGGCGGCGGCCCGGATTGAAAATATCGAGGAATTCTTCAGCGTGATTGATGAGTATGAGGAAAATGCCGAGAACCCTGGGCTCGGGGAGTTTCTGGAGTCCTTGAGCCTTCTCACGGACATCGACACCTGGGACGCCGGTGCGAATTGCCTGACCCTGATGACGCTTCACTCGGCCAAGGGGCTTGAGTTCCCGCTTGTCTTTATGGTGGGAATGGAGGCCGGGCTTTTTCCTCACGCCAACTCAATGGGCGGGGGGGCGGAGGAGATGGAGGAGGAGCGCCGGCTTTGTTATGTAGGAATCACGCGCACGCAGGAGAAACTCTATCTCTCTTATGCAATTTCCCGCCGGCTCTACGGCCGCCAGGCCCGGAATCTCCCGTCCCGATTTTTATCGGAGATTCCGCCGGAGTTGATGGAATTTCGGAGCCCGTTCGGCGCCCCGGAGATCGAGTTGGAGAAGGAAAGTTCGAGCGAGGAAATCCGGATCGACTACGACTCATAGGGGACAGGCAAAAAAGCAGATTATCGCTTCTTTTTGCCTGTCCCCTAGTCGAGCTGCCTTAAACGGGCCTCCATTTTCTTCTGAGTCATCACGTCCCCTCTGGCCTCGGCCACTTGAATTCCCTTGAGATAAACCTCCCGGGCCTTTTCTTTTTCGCCCACCGCTTGATAGGCCTGCCCCAGTCCGTAATAGGAAGAGGAGTGTTGGGGGTCGACTTCGAGCCCCTTTAAAAAGGAATCAATCGCCTCTTGGGCCTTCCCATTTTCAAGGTAGGCGTCGCCCAGGCTGTAGTAGCCCAGGACGTCGTTGGGGTCCAGGGCAATCACTTTTTTAAACCGTTCGATTTTCTCCAAAGGGTCCGCCTTCGGCATCTTCATTTTTTTCTGCTTGAGCTCTTCCGCCCAGGAGAGCCGGCGGGCCTCCGCCTGCTCGTGCTCGGCCTCGGCGATCATTCCCTTTTCGAGGTAGAAGCGGGAGAGATTCGTGTGGGCCATCAGGGCCAAAGGATTCAAGCGGATCCATTTTTTGGCCGTCTCCACGGCGTCCTCCAGGCGGTTCGATTTGGAATAGATCACGCTGAGCGCTTCGTAGGCCTCTTCGAAGCCGGGATGAGTTTTTAGAAGGGCCTCCAGCTTTTGGACGGCGTCCGGGGACTTTCCTTCGTGATAGAGGGCGAGGGCTTCTCGGTAAATTTGCTGGGGATCCAAAGGGGCGAAGCTATTCCTCTTCCGGTCCGGGGAGTCCGAGCTTTTTTCGGCCCTCGGGAGAGATCTTTTCCGGAGACCAGGGCGGGTCAAAAGTGACTTCGACATTGACATTCTTGACGCCCAAGGCCGAGCTGATTCTTTCCCGTATTTGATCGGGGAGGGACTGGGCGGCCGGGCAGGCGGCTGAGGTCAAAGTCATTTTGACGAAGACCGAGTCCGGCTTTGCCTGGACTTCATAAATCAGCCCGAGGTCGTGCACGTTGACCGGGATTTCCGGGTCGTAACACTGCTTGATCACCTCAATGACTTCTTCCTGGGTCGGCATGGTTTGATTTCGGTTCCGAGGCCCCGTATTCTATAGCCTCGCCGGGGAGGGGGTCAATGTGTTAGAGTTTTCACTTTAAAAGGAGAAGAGGCAATGAGCGAAATTACGGTTTATCAGAAACCGACGTGCACGACGTGCCGTCAGGTCACTCAGGCCCTGAAAGAGAAGGGAATCGATTTTGAGGCCGTTAATTATTACCTCGAGCCCATCCCGAAGAAAAAGCTGAAGGAGCTTTTGGCCAAGATGGGCCTGGGGGCGGCGGGGCTATTGAGGAAAAAGGAGCCGATTTACAAGGAACTGAAACTGGACGAGAAAAAACTCTCAGAAGAGGAATTAATCGATCTGATGGTCAAACACCCGGACCTGATCCAGCGCCCCATTGTGGAAAAGGGGGCCAAGGCGATTCTCGCTCGCCCGGCCGAACGGCTCAAGGAGATTCTCTAGCGTGAAGATTTTGACCCTCAACACCTGGCAGGAACTGGGGGCCCCCTGGAAAGATCGGTGGGAGGTGACGTTTGAAGGGGTCGGGCGCCTATGCCCCCAGATTGCGGCGTTTCAGGAGCTCTTCAACCGTTCGTGGGCGGAGACGGTCCAAAAACGGGCCGGTTTTTCCACTTTGATTTTCCCGGAGGAAAATTGCGGGCTTGCGCTTTACGCCAATTACCCGGCGGCGTCCTGGGGAATGGTTCAGCTCACTCAATCTCCCCTGGAAGAATATTTTCGGGGTGTCCTGTGGGCGGAATTGAAAGTGGCGGGGGAGGCCCTTTATTTTTTCAATACGCACCTTTCCTGGAAACTGGAGGACGGGGCGACCCGGAGGAAACAAGTCCAGGAAGTGCTTCAGCTCATCGAGGAAAAATCCGCCGGAAAAGAGGCCGTTCTCGTAGGCGACTTGAATGCGCCGCCCGATTCCGAGGAAATTCAAACGCTGATCCGGGAAGGGGGGTTCCGGGACACCTTTCGGCTGTGTCATCCCGGCGAGGCGGGTTTTAGCTGGGACAATCGGAATCCTTATGCCGGGGGCTCCCTTCACAAAATGCCCGACCGGCGGATTGATTATATCTTGGCGAGAGGCGCCGGCCCCCTTTTGAAAAATTTGAAATCAAGCGGCCTGATTTTTACGGCCCCGGGTTCAAAGGGATTTTGGGCCTCGGACCACTTTGGCCTTCTGGCGGAATTCCAATGAGTGACAAAGTAGAACAAGCAAAAATCTATCAGCGGAAGAAACACGTGGCAGCGCTGGCCCACCTTGCCGTTCAGGTGGGGGCGCTGGTCTTTTTAATGAGCACGGGGCTTACCTTTGTCTTCCGGGATTGGGCCTTGGCGTGGGCCCGGCAGCCTTTTCTACAGATCCTCCTTTATTACGGTTTCTTTTTTGATTTTGTCTGGCTCTGTGGACTGCCGCTTGAATTCTATTCCGGGTACCGGCTCGAACAGCGTTACGGCCTCACGAATCAGAATTTTAAACAGTGGACGGTCGAGTTCCTCAAAAGGACGGTTTTGATTTTCACGATCTCGGCCCTTCTGGTCCTGGGCCTTTACGGGGCGATTGGCCGCTCTCCGGAACGCTGGTGGATTTGGGCGTGGCTCGGGTATGCGGGGTTTAGTTATCTTTTGGGGCAGCTTTTTCCGGTCCTGATCGTCCCGCTTTTTTACCGCTACAGCCGGGTTGACAACGATTCGCTCAGGGAGAGGATCTTCCGGCTGGTCCGGCGGTTCCAGCTTCCCGTGGAAAATGTCTATTCACTCAATCTGAGCAAGACCACCAAAAAAGCGAATGCAATGTTTGCGGGCCTCGGCCGGACGAAGCGCCTCGTCCTGAGCGACACGCTGATCCGGGATTTCACGGAGGAGGAAATCGAAAGTGTGGTGGCGCACGAACTCGGGCATTACAAACACCGTGATATTTGGCATCACCTGGCCTTCAATGCCGCCACATCCTTCGTGGGTTTTTTTCTGGCCTTTGAGATCGTGAAACGGCTGGCGATCCCGCTCGGGTTTGCGGGAGCAGAGGACTTGGCCGCCTTCCCGCTCCTTTACCTCGTGTTCACTTTGTTGGGAGTTGTTTTGACCCCTTTGAGCCACGCCTATTCCCGGTGGCGGGAGGCGGAGGCCGACCGGTTTTCCCTCGAGGCGTGTGGTCCCCAAGGATTCATTCCGGCAATGGAGAAGCTGGCTACACTGAACCTGGCGGACCCTGAGCCTCACCCTGTCATCGAGTGGTGGTTTTACACGCACCCCCCGATCGCCAAGAGGATTGCAAGGGCCCGGAAATTTCTCGGACTTCTTTTCTTCGTCGGGGTTCTCGGGACGCCGGGCTCCGGCGGGCTCTTAGCCTACGAATCGTATGCGGACGAAGCTTATTCGGAGACGGGCGCCAGTTCGGAGCGGGAGGAAGCAAAAAATGATTTGGAAAACCGGGGCCGCACCGAGATCATGAATTTTCTCCTGGGGCGGCCCAAGGACAATGCCGGCTTGAAGGTTCCGCTCTCCATCGAGCTTTACAACCAGGCCGTTGAATTTTATCAGAAGAATGAGTTTGAGCTGGCCCGGGAGGCGCTCAAGGACTCCATCGCCTACGATCCCCGGAATGCCTTTGCCCACGAGCTTCTGGGCGACATTGCTTACTATGAGCAGAAGCTCGGGGAGGCGGAAGAGCATTACCTCGCCGCTTTTCGTGTGCGGGCCCGTAATGATCTGAAAGAAAAAATCTTCCGCACCCAGAAGGAGAAAAAGGTCGAGGCCACGATGACCCATTACCCCGAGGAGCACTTCATTATTATGTATCGAGGGGAGGAGAAGGGGCTCGAGGGTTATGGGCTGAGCGAGGCCCTGCGAAAGGCCTACCGGGAGATCGGGCAGGACCTGGGGTATTTTTTCAAACAAAAAATTCCGGTGCTTCTCTATGATGAAAAGGAATTCCGGGATTTGATCCGGGCCCCCCACTGGACGATCGGGGTTTATGACGGCAAAATCCGTCTTCCGGCCTACGAGAAGGGCTTTTCCCAGGAAGAAATCGAGAAGGTTATGCGCCACGAACTGACGCACGCCTTTGTGGTGGAAATCAGCCGGCGGCTCTGCCCCCCCTGGCTGAACGAGGGGCTGGCGGAATACGAGGAAGCCAAAATTTCCGCTCCGGACCTCACGGTCTTTCGGGCGGCGATTCGGTCCAAAACTCTTTTTCCGATCGAGACGCTCCTGGGCCAGGAAAGGCTGCTTGCGGTGAAGGATCCCTTGGAGGCCGAGCTTTTTTACGAGCAATCCTTTCAACTCGTGAGCTATTTAGCCGGGCGCTACGGAATGTTCAGTCTCAGGAAAATGCTGGAGCAATTTGCCCAGGGAAAAGATTCGTTTGAGGTGATCCAGGAAGTCTTGAAGATTTCTCCCCTGGAACTGGAGAAGGAATGGAAAGACACGCTGAGTGCGAATTAATTTCGGTCGAGGCGATTTCGAAGGAGCGGCCCTACGGGTTTCGTTTTGAAGGAAACGATCCCCGCCTCGAGGCCTCCTTCGAGAAGAGAGGCATTCTTTGTCCCGTGCTTCTGCGCCCTTCCGGGGACGGTCCGGCCGTTTTAATCTCGGGCCACAGGCGCCTTGCCTTTGCCCGCCGGAAATCCTTGGAGAGGGTCCCGGCTGCCTGGGTTCCGGAAGATTTGTCCGAAAAGGAATTTTTCCTTCTGGCGGTTTATTCGAATTGGAACCAGAATTTTTCCGAGCTTGACCGAATGACGGCCCTCCAAAAGGCAGAAGCCGTCTTTGGTTTCTCCGAGGAGGAGATTCTGGAAGAAATTTTTCCGGCGCTCGGGCTTTCCCCCGGCCGGGGGGCCCTGGAAGAATACCGCAGGACAGCCGGTCTTGCCCCCGAAGTCCACCGTCTGGTCTTTCAGGGGAGGCTTTCTTTTCGGGGTCTTTCGGGTCTCCGGCGTTTCAGCCGGGAGGAGCAGGGGTTTCTGGCCCGGGAGGTTTTTGAAAAAGCCCACCTCACGACCAATCAGGTCCGGCTCGTTGCCGAGTGGTTTTTCGATTTGAGGAAAATAAAAAAGTGTTCCCTTGAAGCGCTGATCCAGGCGGGGGAATTCCGGGAAATTTTCAAACCTTCGGAAATGGACGACCGGGGAAGGGGAGAAAGGCTTTTCGAGCGGGTCCGGTCTCTGCGTTTTCCACGGCTGACCGAGGCCGAATCGAAGTTTCGCCGCCTCCAGTCCCAGCTTTCGGGCGAGGGCATTCAGATTGAACGCCCGGAGAATTTTGAGGCAGAAGGCTTCCTTCTGCGGGGCCGCCTGAAAAACCGGGAGAGTCTGGAGCGGGTCCTCCGCTTCCTCGAAATCCACCGCCCCCGGCTCGAATCCTTCCTAGACTATGGGTAAACAACCGCAAATTTACATCATCGCCGGAGCGAACGGTTCTGGGAAAACGACCTTCGCGACGGAGTTTCTTCCGAAATACGCTGATTGCCCCACCTTTATTAATGCGGACACCCTGGCACGGGGCCTGTCGGGTTTTTCCCCGGACGCGGTGGCGTTAAAAGCAGGACGGATTTCACTCGAACAGATCGAGAGTTACGCGTCCAGGAAGATTGACTTTGCTTTTGAAACGACACTCTCCGGCCTCAACTATCTTTCTCGCCTCAGAGACCTCAAGAAGGAGGGTTACGCAGCCCATCTTTTCTTTCTTTGGATTCCGGACGTCGAGCTCTCACTGGCTCGTGTGGCGAGCCGTGTCAAAATGGGCGGGCACGCGATTGCTGAAAAGGTGGTGCGCAGGCGTTTTTATAGGGGGATTAAGAATTTTTTTGAGCACTATCAGGCCCTGTTCGATTCGTGGATGTTGTTTGACAATTCAGGCAGCGCGCCTCGCCTGATTGCCGAAGAAAAGTCGGTGAAGGTGAGAATTTTTGATCGAAAACTCTACGACAGAATTTTGAAATTGGCGGAGGCAACATGAAGAGAAGCAGGACCCAAAGTGTTGAGGCGCTCCACGCAGGTGCGCTCAAGGCGATTAAGAGCGCCGTCACAAAGGCGATTCGCCAACACGAAGCCGCCGGAGTTCCTGCGGCTGTTTGGCGCGGCGAAAAAGTGGTCTACCTCTTGAAAAAGAGAAAAAAGTGACTACCGTCAGGAACTCGTCTCCCACGGCCACGCCGTGACGATGGAGTCGTAGTCCGAATTCAACTTTAAGCTGTGGGGCCTTCCAATCTATGTTAAAATTGCTGCCCAAAATCCCATGAAAAGAGCCTTTTTATTTTTTGGATTCCTCTTTCTCGTCACCCGTTACGGCGCCTCGGCCGAGGAAGTCCAGGTGAGCGCCACGGTCGACACAAGCCGCCCCCAAATTGATGAAGAAGTGTCCTTGACCATCCAGATCACGGGGGCCCGGGGGAACCTCCAGGCCCCCCGGCTGCCGGCCCTTCAGGGTTTCGACTCGTTCTACACGGGACGGTCGAGTCAGTTTACTTTTGTGAACGGGAAATCAAGTTCCAATGTGGAATTCAACTACATCCTGGTCCCGAAAGTGGCCGGCGAGTTTACGTTAAACCCGATTGAGGTCTGGATCGGCGGAAAAAGTTACCGCACTCAGCCGATTCCCCTCGAGGTTTTGTCACCGCAAATCCAGTCCGGGCAGACCCCCGTCGCCCAGGCCCCTTCAGCGATGGGGGGAGCGGGTTTGCAGGCGGCAAGGCCGCAATTTGGGAGCCCTCCGCCTCCGGTTGCGGTTGGTCAAGCGGCGATCGGCCGCTCGATTGTCCGGCACCGTGCGGCTGGCACGGCGGCGGCACTCCCGGCCTCCCGGCCGTCCGGCGGACGGCCGCAATTGCTGCAGGATGAAAATGTTTTCGTGAAGGCGTGGGTCGACAAGCCCGTCGTCTTTCCCAATGAACAGGTGCTTCTGACCTATTCGCTTTACACCCGCTACGACACCCGCTACGAGGGTTTTGAAGAAGAGCCTTCGATCAGCGGCTTTTGGATCGAAGATTTTCCGCTGGACCGGGACCTGGGGAAGGAGACCGTCACGGTGGACGGCCGGCGCTACGTCAAGGCCGACGTGCGAAAAATTGCCCTTTTTCCCACAGCAGCCGCCCAATACACCCTCCAGCCCGGGGTCTTGAAAATTTCGGTCGAGGAAGAGCCCAAGACCACCAGCATCTTTGACGAGTTTTTCAATGACAGCTTTTTCAGCGGCTCCGGATTTTTTGGCCGGCGGGTGGAGCGCCTCTTAAAACCGGAACCCCTGACGGTGACGGTCAAGCCGCTGCCCGAACACGGGAAGCCGGCGAGTTTCAACGGGGCCGTGGGCCGCTTCCGGATCGAGGCCTCGGTGGACAAGCGGGAACTCAAACAAAATGAGCCCCTGACCTTGAAGGTCGTTTTGGAGGGGGAGGGAAATGTCGAGACCCTGCCCCGGCCGCCGATCCCGGAATTGACCGGTTTCAAAATTTACGACGGGGACTCCTCGTCGCAGCTCTTTAAATCCGGGACCACGATTGCCGGCAAAAAGACCTTTGAAATTATCTTTGTCCCGACGGAGGCCGGCGAGCTTTCGATCCCGTCCCTGGAATTTAGTTTTTTTGAGCCCCGTTCCCAGAATTATCAAGTTCTCCGGACGCCCTCCTTTCCTCTTCAGGTGGCGCCCTCGGACGAGCCCCTCCGTCTTCCGGCGGAGCTGGCGGAGAAAGCGGCCTTCAAAAAGGAAGTCCAGCTGGAGGCCAAAGACATTCGTTTCATTCACGAGGAGCTTCCTTCTCCGAAGTCGGCCCGGGGGTGGGCGCTGGTTTACCGGTTTTTGGCGGTTGTGAATTTTCTGGGCCTTGTGCTGGTTGGAAACGGCCTCGTCCGGCGGCGCCGGGAGAGGCGATTCAGTCAGGACGAAGCGCTTCGCCGGAGGGTGACGGCCCGGTCCACAGCGCTTCGCCGCCTGAAATTTTTGAAGCGTCTGGCGGGAAGCTCCAGGGAGGAGGAGGCGCTCCAATTTATGGAGGAGGCGGAGAAGGGTTTGAGTGAATATTTCTCGAACAAGTTCAACCTCTCCGCCTATCATTTTACCCGGGAGTGGCTCGAGGAAAAATTGACGGGCCTTTGGGGCGGGGAGGACCCGCTCTTGAAGGAGGTCCGGAAATTCTACGGCCTGGCGAGCGAGACCCGTTTTGCCCGGGGAGGGCTCCCTTCCGCCGAGAGGCGCCAATATTGTGACCTGATCGAAAGAGTGATTCGCCGTCTGGAAAAAGAGGGGACGGCACCGATCCAGGTGCCGCCGAAACTGAAGTCCCTTTTCTGGACCGGCGTTTTGCTCGCCTCATTTTTATTTCCCGTCCCCGGATTCTCAGCCCCGAAAGACCCGGCTGAAATTTTCCGGGAGGCAAACCGGCTCTACCAGGCGGCGGACTATTCCCAGGCGGCCTCGCTTTACGAGTCTTTGATCGATCAGGGTTTCAGGAATTCGGCCGTTCATTACAATCTCGGCAATGCGTATTTCAAGGAGAGCCGTCTGGGGCGGGCGATCCTTCACTACGAACGATCGAGGCGGCTTCGGCCCCGGGATCCGGACACCCTCGCCAACTTAAGGTATGCCACAAGCCTTTTGGAATACCGGATCGAGGACAAAAGGAATTGGTATTTCCGGGCCCTTGAGGCCGTCCTCCGGTTTTTCACCCGGGAGGAAATCGGCGTCCTTTTCCTCGGGCTGGGGGTCCTTTTCTGGGGCAGCTGGGCTTATCTTCTTTATTTTCGAAAAGGGGCGCCCTGGGGTTGGCGGGTGAAGACCGTGCTGGTTTTTCTGGTTCTGGCGTCCGGCCTGTGGCTTTTTAAGGAGGTTCCCCTCCGGGAGGCCGTGGTTCTGAAACCCAAGGCCTCAGTCCGTTACGGCCCGTCTTACAAAGACCAGGTGGCCTTTCGTCTGGCCGAGGGGATGAAGGTGCGGCTTCAAAAAAAGCTGGATTCCTGGAACCGGGTGTCGCTCCCGAACGGGGAGACGGGGTGGATTTCCGATGAGGAGATTGAGGAAATTTAAATGACGTTGCCGGACCGAAGTGGACATTTTGGAATTTTTGGCGGACGTTACGTGCCCGAGACCCTGGTGCGGGCGCTGGAGGAACTGGTCCGTTCGTATCAGAGGCTTCGCCGTGACCGCCGTTTTCGAAGCGAGCTGAAGCAGCTCCTCGAAACCTACGCCGGCCGCCCGACGCCGCTTTACGAGGCGGAAAACCTGACTCGACATTTCGGGCGGGCCCGGATTTTCCTGAAGCGGGAGGACCTTTGCCACACGGGCGCCCACAAGATCAATAACACGCTCGGCCAGGGGCTGCTGGCCAAACGCCTCGGGAAAACCCGAATCATTGCGGAGACCGGGGCGGGCCAGCACGGCGTGGCCACGGCCACGGCGGCCCGGGTTTTTGGTCTCGAATGCGTGATTTATATGGGAGAAGAGGACATTCGGAGACAAGCCCTCAATGTTTACAAGATGAAGCTCCTGGGAGCCACGGTGGTCCCGGTGCACTCGGGTTCCCGGACCCTGAAAGACGCTACCAACGAAGCCATTCGGGATTGGGTCACCCACGTCGAGACCACCCATTATCTTTTGGGCTCGGTCGTGGGCCCCCACCCTTACCCGATGATGGTGAGGGATTTTCAGTCCGTGATCGGAAAAGAGACATTCCGGCAATTTAAACCGGCTTCCCGGTCCCGGAGTTTGCCTGGCTATCTCGTGGCCTGTGTGGGGGGCGGGAGCAATGCCATCGGATTTTTTTACCCGTTTCTGAAAAAACGGGGGGTGAAGCTTTTCGGGGTGGAAGCGGCGGGCAAGGGTCTGGCGAGCGGCCGGCATTCGGCCTCGCTCACCCGGGGCTCGGTCGGAATTTTGCACGGAATGAAAAGTTACCTTCTGCAGAATCGGGAAGGGCAGGTGGAGCTTGCCCATTCCATTTCAGCGGGCCTCGATTACCCCTCGGTCGGCCCGGAGCACGCCTTTTTGAAGGAGTCCGGCCGGGTCCGTTATGTCACGGTGACGGACCGGGAGGCCCTTTGGGGTTTCAGGCTTTTGACCGAGACCGAGGGAATTATGCCGGCCCTTGAGCCGGCGCACGCCCTCGGATTTTTGAAACACCTGATGCCGAAAACCCGCACCCGGGAATCGGTCGTGGTCTGCATTTCCGGACGAGGAGACAAGGACATTGATGTCGTCAAAAAATTTATCCGCTAACCGCCTTGTCCAAAGAATTGAGGAGGCCCGGAAGTCCCGGCGGAAACTCTTCTGTGCCTTTTTGACGCTTGGGTTTCCCAGCGTCCCGGCGACGGAGAAGCTGATCGAGGGATTTGCCGCCCGGGGCGTGGACGTGATTGAATTGGGCTTTCCTTTTTCGGACCCGATGGCCGACGGCCCCACGATCCAGTTTTCCTCCGAGGCGGCGCTCCGGCGGGGGGTGAGGCTTCAGGACGCCTTCCGGATTGTTCGAAATCTGAGAAAAAAAGGCGTTCAGATCCCGATTGTCTTGTTTTCCTATTTGAATCCGGTTTACCACGCCGGGATCGAGAGGCTTCCCCGGCAACTGAAGGAAGCGGGCTTTGACGGGCTGATCATTCCAGACTGTCCGCCGGAGGAGGACCCAAAACTCTGGCAGGCCTGCGAGCGGGCCGGGATTGCCCCCGTCTTTTTTGTCGCCCCCACGACCCGGCCGGAGCGGGCCCGAAAAATTTTTGCGAGGTCCCGGGGTTTCCTCTATTATGTCTCGGTCCGGGGGGTCACCGGGGCCCGGCACGGGCTTCCTCACGATCTAAAAAAGAATTTACGGAGTTTGATTCGGACAAGCCGGAAACCTGTTTTGGTGGGGTTCGGTGTTTCAACGCCTGATCAGGTGAGGCAGATTTCACGGTTCGGAGCCGGGGTGATTGTGGGGAGCGCCCTTGTGAATCAAATTCGGCGTTCCTCGGGCGGGCTGGCTCCGGTCTTTCGTTTGGTGGAGTCGCTGGTCCGGCCGCTTCGAAAGTAAGGTATGGCGGTTTATCTCGGACTCGACCTGGGCGAAAAAAGGGTGGGCGTGGCCCGGAGTGACGAGCAGGGGACCTTTGCGGAAGCCGTGGCCACGGTTCGCTACTCCTCGAAGGAGTTTCTCTTAAGGCAGTTAGAGGGACAGATCGAAGAAATCCGCCCGGAGAAAATCGTGGTGGGCCTGCCCCAGACCCTCCGGGGAGAGATTGGACCTTCGGCGAGAAGGGTCCTGAAGCTTGTCGATTGGCTCAAGCCCCGGATTCCGGCCGAGTGGATCTTTTGGGACGAACGGTTTTCCACGGCCGAAGCGGAAGAGGTGCTCCTCGAGGCGGACCTGAGTCGCAAAAAAAGGCGGCGGGTCTTGGACGCCCTGGCGGCGCAAAGGATCCTTCAAAGTTATCTGAATGCCACAAAAGAAATCAAAGGAACGTGATGACAAAACAGATCCGTAAGCCGGAGACAGCTCCGGGTCCTTACCCCGTTACGAAACTTTCCAATCATTTGCAGGTCCTGACGGTTCCGATGAAAGACCGGGAGTCGGCGGCCGTGGCCATTTGGGCCCGGGTCGGCGGCCGTTATGAACCCAAGCGGCTTTCGGGGATTTCCCATTTCCTGGAGCATATGCTTTTCAAAGGGACCCGCCGCCGGACTTCCCAACAGATCAAACGAGAGGTCGAGGGCGTGGGCGGCGCCTTGAATGCCTTCACGGGTGAGGAAGGGACCTGCTATTTTGCGAAGCTCCTCGTCCGCCACTTTCCCCGGGCCTTTGATGTTCTTTCCGATATGATCAAGGAGGCCAGCCTGGACGCCCGGGAAATGGACCGGGAGCGGACGGTGATCCTTGAAGAGATCAAAATGTATCGGGACCAGCCCTCTCAATATGTCCACGAACTGATGGGGGAGCTTCTCTGGCCGGACCAGCCCCTCGGGCGGAGCCTGGCCGGCACGGCGGAGTCCGTGACGGCGATCCGCCGTAAAGAGATGGTGGAATACAAACAGAGATATTATCAGCCCCAGAATCTTCTGGTGTCTGTTTCAGGCGACGTTTCCCACGATCAGGTGCTGGAACTCGCCCAGAAATACTTTTCACCTTTGAAAGCCGGGGAGCCGTCCCGGTTTGAAAAGGCCCAGGCCGTCCAGGCAAAACCCCGGTTTCAATTTGTGGAAAAAGACACAGAGCAGACACATCTGGTGATCGGCTTTCACGGCGTCTCCAAGCGGGACCCCCGCCGTTACGCCCTCGGAGTCTTGAATATCCTGCTGGGGGCCAACATGAGCTCCCGCTTGTTTGAGGAGGTCCGTGAAAAACGGGGCCTGGCTTATGAAATTCGCTCGAGTGTAGGTCATTATCAGGACACGGGCTCGATGACGGTTTCGGCCGGGGTCGAGAACCGGAAGGCGCCGGACGCTATTGAGGTCATTCTTCGAGAGTTGGGGAAGGTGGCCCGGCGGCCGGTCGGCCGGGACGAGCTCCGGCGGGCCAAGGAATATTTTCTGGCGCAATTTTTGATGGGCCTGGAAGACACCCTGGACCACCTGCTGTGGGTGGGAGAAAAACTTCTTTATAACGATGAGGTGCAGAGCCGGGAAGAAATTGCCCGGGAGATTGAAAAGGTCACGGCCCAGGAGGTCCAGGAGGTGGCGAAGCAGATTTTCCAGACCGCCCGGGCCAACCTCACTCTTATCGGACCCCTCAAGGAGAAAGGGCAGGGCGAAATCAAAAGGAGTTTTGAAATCGAATGAAATCCGCTGCGAACTCCATTCTGGTGGCGCCGAGTCTCCTTTCCTGTGATTTTACCCGGTTGAAAGAGGAGATCGGGGAAGTGGAGCGGGCCGGTTGCGACTGGCTCCACCTGGACGTGATGGACGGACATTTCGTTCCGAATCTCACGATCGGTCCCGTGGTGGTGAGCTGGATCCGGAAATGCACCCGGCTTCCGCTCGACGTCCACTTGATGATTGAAAATCCGGAGCAATATGTAGAGGCCTTCCGGAAGGCCGGCGCTGACTGGATGACGGTTCACATTGAAGCCTGTCCGGAGCCCGGAGCGACGCTCTCGGCGATTCGGAAATCGGGCGCCAAGGCGGGCCTTTCGGTCCGCCCGAAGACGCCGATCGAAACCATTTTTCCCTTTCTGAAAGAAGTGGATCTTGTTCTGGTGATGACGGTCGAGCCCGGTTTCGGCGGGCAGGCTTTCATGCCGGAAATGCTGGAGAAGGTGAGGCGTCTCCGGCCCCGTTTTCAGGGGTTGATCTCCGTGGATGGGGGAATCGACCCCCGGAACGCCCCGGGGGCCGTCCAGGCCGGGGCCAACATTTTGGTGGCGGGGTCGGCCCTTTTCGGCCAAAAGGACCGGGCCCGGGCCCTTCAGGACCTCCGGGCTTCTTCCCGTTCTGCGGCCTCAGCAGGTCGATGACCTCCGCCGGAAGCCGGGTCCGGAATTTTTCGATCGTGGCCCACATTGATCACGGCAAATCGACCCTGGCCGACCGTTTTCTCCTCCTGACCCAGGCCATCTCCCCCCGGGAGTTCCACGAACAGTTTCTCGATGATATGGAGCTCGAGCGGGAGCGGGGCATTACGATCAAGGCCCGGGCCGTCCGAATCCTCTATCGGGACCACCCGCTCAACTTGATCGACACGCCGGGCCACATCGATTTCACCTACGAAGTCCGAAAAAGTCTGGCCGCCTGCGAAGGCGTGATTCTTCTGGTCGACGCCACGCAGGGGGTCCAGGCGCAGACGATGACCAACTTCTACCTGACGCTCGAACGGGACCTGACGATCATTCCCGTGGTCTCTAAAATCGACCTCCCGAATGCCGAGCCGGACCGGGTCCGGTCCGAACTGGTGGAATTGACCGGCTGCCGGTCCGAAGAGGTGATCCTGACAAGCGCCAAGACCGGGCAGGGGATTGAAGCGGTGTTGGACGCCGTCCTGGAGCGGGTGCCGCCGCCAAAGGGAGATCCCGGCGCCCCCCTCAAGGCGCTCATCTTTGATTCCCGATACGACACGTATCAGGGGGTCATTGCCTACCTGCGTGTCTTTGACGGGAAGCTCCAGGCGGGAGACAAAATTCGTTTGATGCAGGAGGAGAAGGAGTATGAGGTGGAGGAGGTCGGCATCTTTAACCCGCATCCTCACAAGGTTCCTTCCCTGACGGTGGGGGAAGTGGGTTACCTGGCGGCGAATATCCGGGAGGTGAAGCGGGTCAAGATCGGAGACACGGTCACCCTCTCCACCCGCCCGACGAGTGAAGCCCTTCCCGGTTATCAGGAGATGAAGCCGATGGTCTTTGCCGGATTCTACCCGATCAACCAGAAAGACTTCACAGCACTCCGGGAGGCCATCGAAAAACTCCGCCTGAACGATTCCTCCTTCCAATACGAGCCGGAGACTTCCGCTTCCCTCGGTTTCGGCTACCGCTGCGGCTTTCTCGGCCTCCTTCATATGGACGTGATTCGTGAAAGGCTCGAACGGGAATTTCAGCTGGAGCTTTTGATCACGGCGCCGAACGTGGTGTATCGGGTAACGAAGACGAATCGGGAGGTGCTCGAGCTCGACAATCCCACCCAGCTGCCGCCGCCCCAGGAAATCGACAAATTGGAGGAGCCGTTTATTGCCGCCAACCTGATCATCCCGGCCAAGTCGCTTGGGGCCGTGATGCAGCTTTGTCAGGACCGCCGGGGCGTCTACAAGAGCACGGAATACCTTGATTCGAACCGGGCCGTTCTGGCCTACGAGCTTCCCTTTGCGGAGGTCCTGGTCGATTTCCACGACAAGATTAAATCCCTGACCTCCGGTTATGGCTCTTTGAACTACGACTTCATCGGCTACCGGTCCGCCAGCCTCGTAAAGCTTGACGTTCTGATTAATGGGGAGCCGGTGGATGCCTTGAGCACGATCGTGGTCCGGGACCAGGCGTATTACCGGGGGAAGACGCTGGTTGAGAAGCTGAAGGACGTGATTCCCCGCCAGCTTTTTGAGGTGGTTGTCCAGGCCGCCATCGGCTCCAAGATCATTGCCCGGGACTCCATCCGGCCGCTCAAGAAAAACGTGACGGGGAAGTGCTACGGGGGAGACATCACCCGCAAGCGGAAACTCTGGGAGAAGCAGAAGGAAGGAAAGAAGCGGATGAAACGGATCGGCAAGGTCGACCTTCCTCAAGAGGCCTTCATCTCCGTGCTGAAATTGGGAGAATAAAAACCACGATGAAATTTCTCTGGATCCTTTTTGCGGTGGGTGCCCTTTTTTTTCTGCGCCGCCGTCTGATGGACGATTGGCGCTTTTTCAAGTCCGACCGAAGGGCGTGGCTTGAAGACAAATGGGAGAACTGGATCAAACCGCTTCTCATTGCCGCCGTCCTGGCCGTCGGCATTCGGACGTTCATTCTGGGCCCTTACAAAATTCCGACCGGTTCGATGCGGCCCAATCTGATGGAGGGGGACCGCATCTTTGTCGACAAGCTCTCCTACCGGTTCCGGGAGCCCCACCGGGGCGAGATCATTGTCTTCAAGTATCCCCTGGACCGGAAAAAAGATTTTGTGAAGCGCCTCGTGGCCACGGGCGGCGAAACGGTGGAAATCCAGGAAGGGCAGGTTCATATCAACGGAAGCCGGCTGGAGTCCCCCCCGGTCCTTTTGGAGCGGTTCTACTACAATCGGGACGACTGGATGTTTGGAAAACACGGACAGGTCTTCCGGGTGCCCGAGGGGCACCTGTTTGTCCTGGGCGACAATTCGGCGCAGTCAAGCGACAGCCGTAACTGGGGCTTTGTCCCGAGAAAAGACCTGATCGGCCGGGCGGTCGTGATTTGGTGGCCGCCCTCCCGGGTTCGTCTCGTCAAGGACTCCTGACCTTCCTATGTTCCGTCCGATTTGGGGAGCGGCCACTTCGGCGCACCAGGTGGAAGGAAATAATTTTTGGAACGATTGGTGGGCCTGGGAGGAGAGGGGAAAGGTCGGCGAGCGTTCCGGCCTGGCCTCGGACCACTACCGCCGTTTCCGGGAAGATTTTAAACTCGCCCGTTCCCTGGGCCACACGGCGCACCGTTTCTCCCTGGAGTGGAGCCGTCTCGAGCCCCGGGAAGGGGAGTGGGACGAAGCGGCCTTCCGGCACTACGAGGAAGTTTTTCAAGCGCTCGAGGAGGAATCCCTCGAGCCCGTCCTGACCCTGCATCATTTTACCAACCCCGCTTGGTTTGCTGAAAAAGGGGGCTGGCTTTCTTCCGGGGCGGCGGAAAAATTCTCCCTCTATGTCAGAAAGTCGGTCGAGCGCTTCGGGCGACACGTTCGTGTGTGGATTACTTTCAATGAGCCTCTCATCTACATTTATCAGAGCTACCTTTTGGGCCGCTGGCCGCCGGGGGAAAAAGATTTTACGAAAGCCCTTCGGGTCTTCCGGGAGTTTCTGAGGGCCCACGCCGCCGCCTACAAAATTCTTCACGAGGCATCCTCCAATCCGGAATGTCACGTTTCCATTGCCCATCATTGTATGGCCTTGAGCCCCTGTCGCTCCTCCCACCCCCTGGACCGTCTGAGTCTATTTCTGAGGGAATGGTTTATCAATCGCCTGCCCTTTGAGGCCCTGATGTCCGGATTTTTGTTTTTTCCCGGCGTCTTCTTTGAAAAGCTTCCCTTTCGCCGGACACTCGATTTTCTCGGCGTGAACTATTACAGCCGGGATTTCGTCCGCTTCGCAGGCTTCTGGGGGCAGAACCAATTTGGAACCGTCTGCCCCAGGGAGCACCACCCTCGGGAGGACCGGGAATTTAATGACTTGGGCTGGGAAATCTATCCGAAGGGGCTTTTTGAGGTCGTCTCCTCTCTGAAAAGGTTCCGTCTTCCCATCCTGGTGACGGAAAATGGGGTCTCGACCCCGGACGACCGCCAGCGCCAGCGTTTTATCCGGGACCACCTGGCCGAGCTCGGGCGGGCCCAGCGGGAAGGAGCGGATGTTTTGGGTTATTTTTATTGGTCTTTGGTCGATAATTTCGAGTGGGCAGAAGGATTCAAACCCCGCTTCGGGATTGTGGAGGTGGATTACCCCCTCCAGTCCCGCCGACCCCGGCCGAGCGCCGAGGAACTCAGACGGGGCTGCGGAAAATTGTTCGGTCAAAGGGAAACGGCTTAACCGCTCAAGGAACGCTGAAAGGACGCAGGAGAAAATGCAAAGGGAACTTTTTGAAATGTCGGGACCGGTGGTCGATGCCTCAAAATTTTCTGTCAGCTCTCATAAAAATTGGCTGGACCGTTTTCAAGTCACGGTGCGGGTGGACCATCTCTTCATTCTGGGGATCTCGGTCCTGGTCTTCTATGTCCTGGTGTTTTCCTTCGGGGTCGAAAAAGGCAAGCGGTTTGCTTTGGATGAACTTCGGGCGGAAAAAAAGAAACGGGAACAAATTTCTCAGGAGTTGGCAACCCTGAAGCTGACCCCCCGTCCCGTGGAAACGGTACTCGAAGTGCGGAAAACGGTGGAGCCCGCCCTTCCCAAGTCCACGGTTGCGGGACCCCAAGAGGAGGGCGTTGCCTTTTCGCCCGATTCGGGAAAATTCACCATTCAACTGGTGACTTACAAGAGCCGTGTGCAGGCCGATCAGCAGATTGAGCGCCTCACCTCCCTGGGATACAAGAGTTTTTTTATCCAGAGCGGAAAATTCTATCAGGTTTGCGTGGAGGCCTTTGAGACCAATCAGGAGGCCGTGAGCCGGCTCGCCCGGCTGCAGCAGGAAGGTTTTGCCCCGCCTGACGCTTATATCCGTCCGCTCACGGTCGGCGCAAACTAAGACTCCGATCCCAACCCCAGGCACACTTTCGACTGGCCAGAATTTACGCCTGCAGGTATAATACGCCCGCCATGTCACAACATTCGAGTTTGAGGATCGACCCGACCCGGACCCGGCACCGGAATGTTCTCAAGCGGCACGAGCGTATCCGGAAGCTGATGGAGCAGGACAAATGGAAAGACCGGGCCTCCGCCCTGGGCCTCCCCAAAGTGAAATCCCTCAAGATCAAGATGAAGAAGATCAAAGAGGAAAAGGCGGCCGTGGGAACCGAGGCCGCTGCCCCAAACGCTGCTGCCGCAGCCCAAGCTCCGGCGCCTCAGGCCGCCGCCCCGGCCGCCAAGAAAAAGCCCGGCGCCGAGAAGGCCAAGCCAGCCTCCAAATGAACCCCCAATAGGCCCGCAGGATGGTCAAGATCCGACGCCTGGAAGAAAGAGACATCGCAGCAGTCAAAAACCTGATTCATGAGATTATGAACGGCGAGTTTCAAGCGGAGAAGGCGGTGTTTGTCCACGATGATCTGGATTCCCTGATGGATTCCTACGGCCGATTGGGCGAGGCCTTTTTCGTGGCCGAAGACGGCCGGCGGGTGGTGGGCACGATTGGCGTCAAGCGGGAGGACGAACGGGTAGCCCTGATCCGGAGGGTCTTTGTGGCCCCCGAATACCGAAAAAGAAAAATCGGGTCCCAGCTCCTGAACCGGGCCATTGAGTTCTGTGAGGAAGTGGGTTACGACGACGTGGTTTTCAAGACCACTTCACGAATGAGCGGTGCCATCGAACTTTTCAAAAATCGTGGATTTAAACCCCGTGCCAAAGTGCCCGTGGGAAAAGAAGAACTCTTGAAATTTGCGATGGCGCTCAAGGGGGAACGATGTTGAAAGTCCGGTTGGGGGTCAAGCGGGGGCCGGATTCACTCCGGCCGCTCACCGAAAAGGAAATCCAGCAAAAACTTTACGGGAGCTATCAAGAAGAACCCGCCCTCAAAGAGAAAATCAATACTGAATTTCTCGACCCTCTCCGCAAGGAGTCCTCTCTCGGACCCGAAACGAAATCAAAAAATAATCAAAGCGCCCGTTTCCCGTGGAAGGAGGCGGGTTCCGCCTTCGTGACGCTGGCCCAGTCGGTGTGGGGAATTTTGAAGAGAATCACGGGGCGAAAAACGATGGGATGGGTTGCGCTGGGGACGGTGGCCGCATCCCTGTTTCTTTCCGTGAATGCCCTGAATCTTTACCGGACGGAGGCGATGAAAAATCCCAAACCTCCTTCACGGGTCGTCACGCCTCGAGAAGAATCGACTCTCCTTCGCCCCTCGCCTAAGCGGGCGGAGAGGCCGTCCGCTCTTCCGATTGAATCGGCCCCCGCCCAGGGGCAGGAGGTTCCGGAAAGGGTCAGCGAGCCGGCTCCGGTGGCGCCGCCGGCAGAAAAGGTTTTTGTGGTGCAGGTAGCCACTTATGCCCGTGAGACAGACGGGGAGCGGGTGGTGAAACAAATGATCGAGGCGGGTCTGCCGGCGTTTGGCAAACCTCTCCGGCGCACCAGCGGGAAAACATTTCATCTCGTGTTCCTCGGGCCCTTCAAGACCTTTGAGGACGCCCAGGCAGAGCTGAAAAAATTCCGTGCCCTTCCGGCCTCTCAGAATTTTCCGGACAGCTTCGTCCGAAGCCTTTGAACGGAGCTTCCAACCCCTTCCATGTGGGACGGATTCAATAAACGGAAATTTCCAAGAATCGACCTCCGCTGTGAAGTCATCCTTCGAGACCGCCCGCAGGGGCGGATTCTGCAGGGGAGGACCGAGAACGTCGGTGCCGGCGGGATCTGCGTTATGTTGGAGGATCTCCTCGAACGATTTTCACTCGTCACCCTTCGTCTCGAACTGGACCCCCATCTCCCCTGGGTGGAGTCCTTGGGGAAAGTGGTCTGGATCGTTCCTTCCCAAGAGGTCGCATCCGGGAAGAAGAGCTACGATACAGGGATTGAATTTGTGAATATGGACCCCGGCCATCAGGAGCTCATACGTTCCTATGTGGAGTCTCGGGCCGGGAAGAAGGAAGCCCCCCAGTGAAAAACGAATCGTCCTTCGATATTGTTTCCCGTGTTGATTTGCAGGAAGTGGATAACGCCGTGAACCAGGCCAGGAAAGAATTGTCCACGCGATTTGATTTCCGAGGGAGCAAGAGCCGGATGGACTGGGACCGGGCCGAAAATAAAATTGTCCTGATTGCCGACGATGAACTCAAACTTGAAAATCTTCGGGACATCCTCAAGACCCGGGTGGCGGCCCGGAAGATCGCCCTGAAATCGCTCGACTGGGGCAAGGAGGAGAAGGCCTTTGACGGGATGGTGCGTCAAGAGGTGAAGCTCAAGATCGGGATTTTGGGCGAAGAGGCCAAGCAGATTGTTCGGGCCGTGAAGGACACCGGTTTGAAGGTGCAGGCCTCGATCCAGGGAGAGGAAGTGCGCGTGACTTCACGTTCCAAAGACGACTTGCAAAGCGTCATTCAGCATTTGAAGGCCCTGCCGTTTCCAGCCCCCCTCCAGTTTGTCAATTACCGTTAAAAAATTCGTGCCGGGCCCTTGTAAATCCAGGAAGCGTGTGTTATAGTTTCCATGACCCCTCAGAAAGTGGTCGTAACTTTTATAACCATCAAGAGTTACGGTAAAGTGACGATCCTTAGAGGGAAAGGGTCCAAAAGCTTATTCTTGCGGCGAAAAAAAGCGGAGCATTTGTGAGGAGGGGATAAAGATGGAAAAAGAGCGACGTAAGTTTAAACGGTTCGACGCCTATATGAGCGTCCGCTACCAGGCTCCCCAGCCGGAAGAGAACGGAGGAATTGCCTTGAGCAAGGATTTGTCCCGTGAAGGGCTCAAACTGAACTCACCGACTCAGTTGCCCCTGGGGACCACGCTGGATCTGGAGCTGGACATTCCCGATGATCCCAAGCCCGTGCGAGTCACCGGCAAGATTGTTTGGAGTGAGGCACTTCAGGGAAAAGACCAGGGCTATGATGCGGGGATTCGGTTTATGCTGATGGACCCCGTGGACAAATTCCGTGTCTTGGATTATGCCTACAACCACTGGCTGGAGACAAAGGTCAACGACTTTTCGGATCCCGAAAAAGTTTCCGAACTTGAATAGTTTTTCTTCCCGATTTTTTCTTCCGAGAGCCCAGGCAAGATTCCACAGACGTTTAACCTCAGAGTAAGATAAACCCTTAACCCGAGTGTCCGCTTCCCCGCCTCTCATCCTTGCAATCGATCAAGGAACCACCGGGAGCCGGGCCGTCCTCTACGATTCTCTGGGACGCATCCGGGGATCCGCCTATCGGGAATTCCGGCAATATTTTCCGCAGCCGGGGTGGGTCGAGCACGACCCTTGTGAAATCCTCGATTCCGTCAACCGGGTCGTCCGGGAAGCCCGAGAGAGGGCGCACAGTGCTCCGGGAAAAATCGCGGGCATCGGAATCACCAACCAGCGCGAAACCACCTTGCTTTGGGAAAGAAAATCAGGACGGCCCGTGGGCCGTGCAATTGTCTGGCAGGACCGACGGACGGCAGGCCGGTGCGAAGCGCTGAAGCGGCGGGGATACGAGGCCCTGTTTCGACGAAAGACCGGCCTCTTGCTGGACCCTTACTTTTCCGGGACAAAGATTCAATGGATGCTGGAAGCATCGGCTTCCTTGAAAAGGCGGGCTCTCCGGGGTGAAATCCTATTTGGAACGGTTGACTCGTGGATCCTCTGGAACCTGACGGGAGGACGAGCGCACGCCACCGATGCCACGAACGCTTCCCGGACACTCCTTCTCAATCTCCAGAAGGTGGATTGGGACAACGAGCTTTTAAAGATCCTCGGAATTCCAAAAGCGCTTTTGCCCGAGGTCCACCCGTCAAACCACCCCTTTGGAAAAACTTCAAGCGGGGGGCCCCTCCAGTCAGGAATTCCGATCTGGGCCCTCGTCGGCGATCAACAGGCGGCGCTTTACGGGCAGGGGTGCTACCGGGCGGGCGAAATGAAGAACACCTACGGGACGGGCTGCTTTCTGATGATGAACCAGGGAAAAACCCGGAGGCCCCCGGAAAAAGGTTTGCTCGAAACGCTGGCTTGCGATCTCGAAGGGAAACCCGTTTACGCCCTTGAAGGAGCCGTTTTCATTGCAGGCGCCGCCATTCAATGGCTGCGGGACGGACTGGGGTTCATCCGAAAGGCCGCTGAAACTGAAAGAATCGCCCAGCGGATTAAAGAAACCGGAGGCGTGACGGTGGTCCCGGCCTTCACGGGACTGGGGGCGCCCTATTGGGACCCTCATGCCCGGGGGGCCATTCTTGGAATCACCCGAGGAACCCGGAGAGAACATATTATCCGGGCCACCCTGGAGTCGATCGCTTACCAGGCGGCCGATGTCTTTGAAGTGATGGCCGACGTTTTGGGCCGGAGGCCGCCTTTTGTGAGGGTGGACGGGGGGGCCGCACGGAATGATTTCTTGATGCAGCTTCAGGCCGATCTTCTGGGGGTGCCGGTCCTGCGTTCCGACGTGACCGAGTCAACGGCGTGGGGAGCGGCGAAATTGGCCGGAGTGGGGTGCGGCCTTTGGAAGAGTGCCCGTGCCGTGGACCGCTTCCGGCATTACAGGAAATTTCAACCGAGAATGTCACCCCGGGAGCGCCTCGAAAAACTTTCCGGCTGGCGGAGGGCGGTCAGGCGGCTCCTCTAGTGGAGACAAGGGTGCCAACTGCCGATAAAGAGTTTTGATGGGACTCTTTTCCTTCGGCCGAAAATTAGAAGTCAGCAAGGGTTACGCCTTCAGCGAAATCCCGCTGTTTTCCTCCCTCTCTCCCGCTGAAATCCGTCTGATCGAAAAGAAAATCCGGCACGTGGAATGCAGACGGGGAGACATTGTTTATCACGAGGGCAAGCCGGCAGACGCCTTTTACGTGATCGTGTCCGGGCGATTCCGGGTGTTTCAGAAAGTCCGGGGAGAGGAAGAGAAGACCCTCATTTACCTTTACCGGGGGGATTATTTCGGCGAGTCGTCGCTTTTGACCGACCAGTCTCACAGCGCCTCGGTCGAAGCCCGTTCGGACGGGTTATTGCTCAAGCTGGAAAAGGCGGATTTTATGAGCACCCTCTCGGAGATCCCTTCGCTTTCCCTCCACCTGAGCCGGACCCTGGGCCACCGCCTCACGAAAATAGAGGGGGCGGGCCGGAAAAAGCAGGAAGTGAAGGTGGCCGCACTTTACAGTGTTCTGCCGGCGACGGAGAGTTTTCAGTTCCTTTATGACTTGGCCACGAATCTTGTCCGTGAAACCAAATCCCGTGTCGTCTTCATTGATTTTTTAGCCTTTGAATCGGGTTCTTCCCACAATCTCCAGAGCCGGCCGAGATCCCGCCTTTCCCTGGCTAAAATTGACCCCGCCCAGGAGTCGGAATTAAAGCCCGCTCTTGTGGATTGTCCGGCCGGGTTTCAATATGTCTCCGTCGAAGCGGAAAAGGGGGAGGGGGGCGAGAAGAAGCTCGCCTCTTTTCTCACCTTTCTCACCTATCGTTTTGATTACCTTTTGATCCGCCTCGGAAACGGTTCGGGTGACGCTTCTTGGAAGATTCTCAAGCATTCGGACACGGTCTATTGTCTGATCGACCCCAGCCCAAGCATTCTTTCCGGTTCTGCGCCGGTCATTCATGAAATCGAAAAGACTTACGGATTTGCCAAGAATGAAATCAAGGTTATTTTTCCTGAACCCGCCGACTCACAGGCGATTAACTATGAATCCACGGAACAGTCTCTGGGTCTAAAAGTCTTTCATGCTCTCCCTTCCCGAAACCGGGAGCCGGAGCGCTATCATGCCGCCCTGCGGTTTATCAGCAAGGAACTGGCAGGGACGCTCCTGGGGCTCGTTCTCGGAAGCGGGGCCGCCTACGGGCTGGCCCACATCGGAGTTCTTCGGACCCTGGAAAAGGAAAATATCCCCGTCGACATTCTGGCCGGATCCAGCATGGGGGCGCTCGTGGCCGCTTTTTGGGCGGCGGGTTACCGGGCCAGTGATCTGGAGAAGATCGCTCAAAGCTTAAACCGTCACCACGCATTTTTTAAACTGGTGGGGTTTCGGGACCTTTCGCTTCCCCATCACGGATTTTTTCACGGCCGGCAGGTCGCTCGCTTTATGGAATCCTATTTGGGAAACCGGACGTTTCAGGACTTGCGGGTTCCCGTTAAAATTGTGGCCTCCAGCCTGACGACCTCTCAGCCGGTAGTCTTCGAAAGCGGGCGTGTCGTGGACGCCTTGAGGGCCAGCATCTCGATCCCGGGAATTTTCAGGCCCTGCCATTACCGGGGGGAGCTTTTGATTGACGGCGGAATCCTAGACCCGATGCCCATTGATGCCCTGGCCAAGATGGGGGTGAAGAAGATCATTGCCGTCAATGTGCTTTGCGGTCCTGACGACCGGGTTCAAAAAAGCCGTTTTCTGGCCGAAAGAAGAAAAGAGTTTTTTAGAAAACGGCCCCAGGACGGTTTTCTGAAACGGTTTCTCAGGTCTCTTTCGGAGAAGACGAGCCGGTATTTTTCCGGCAATATCTTTAACGTCATCATGAGCACCATTCAGTTTATGGAGTATGAGATTGCCCAGGTTTCGAGCCAGGAGGCCGATGTTTTGATCCGGCCCGTGGCCCCTGAGGGACACTGGGCGGAATTTTATCGTTCCGAAAAGTTTATTCGGGAAGGGGAGAAAAGGACAGCCGAGCAAATGGAGGAAATTAAAAGGCTCTTGGTGGAATGAGGGCCATCTGCTAATTTGATGCCCATGGATCCGATTGTCATCGTCGGCGGCGTCCGAACGCCGCAGGGAAATTTGGGCGGGGCCCTCAAGGATTTCACCAATCAAAAACTGGGGGAGACGGTGGTTCGTGCGCTCCTGGAGCGGACCCGGCTGGACCCCAAAAGGGTGGAGGAGGTCATCTTTGGCTGCGTGGGTCAGCAGAGCGACGCCGCCAACGTGGCCCGGGTCATCGCCCTCCAGGCGGGTCTCCGGAAGGAAGTGACGGCCTTTACCGTTGCCCGCAATTGTGCGTCGGGACTTCAGGCCATCGTCAGTGCGGCCCATCTCATTTTGGCCGGGGAGGCCGAGGTGGTGATGGCGGGCGGCACCGAGTGCATGTCTTCCTATCCTTATGTCAGCCGGGACACCCGGTTCGGAAAAAAACTTCGCCACTCCCAATTGGTTGATACGATCTGGGAGGGCCTGACGGACCCCGTGTGCGGCCAGGTCATGGGCGAGACGGCGGAGAATTTAGTCAGCGAATTCAAAATTTCACGCAAAGACCAGGACGAATTCTCAGCGCTTTCCCACCAAAGGGCGTTTCGCGCGACCCGGGAGGGAAAATTCAGGGACGAG
>JACPCP010000006.1 GCA_016179745.1 Candidatus Omnitrophota bacterium | reverse complement strand
GTTTTCCTTGGAAAAAGCATAGAGCGTGAGGTATCCGATGCCAATCTCGGTGGCCGTTCGAATCACGTCCCGGATCCGCTCGGCCCCCTTTTGGTGGCCGTGAATCCGGGGGAGGCCCCGCTCCTCGGCCCAGCGTCCGTTGCCGTCCATGATGATGGCAACGTGCCTCGGAAAATTGGAAGAGGGAGGGTTCATAGGAAAATGGTTTGTTGCCGCTCGGAGCCGACCGAGACAATTTGGATCGGAGTCTCGAGGAGCTCTTCAAGCCGCTTGAGATAACGCTTCGCATTCCGGGGAAGGTCCTTCCAGCGGCGTATCCCCGAGAGGTCTTCGTCCCAGCCGGGATGCTCCTCATAAATCGGCGCACACTCTTCGAGGACAGAGGTTTCGGCCGGGTAATCCCGGTAAATTTTCCCCCGCCGGCGGTAGGCGGTCCCGATTTTAATTTTCTGAAGTCCGCTCAGGACATCCAGCTTCATCACCGCCAGGTCATCCAGGCCGTTGATGCGGGCCGAGTAGCGGCCGATGACGGCATCAAACCAGCCGCAGCGCCGGGGCCGGCCCGTGGTGGAGCCGAATTCCTCGCCCTTATTTTGAATGGCCGTCATCAGGGCGGGCGGGAACTGGGTCGGAAAGGGCCCCTCGCCGACCCGTGTGGTGTAGGCCTTCACAACCCCGGTAATGCGGTCAATCAAGGCCGGAGAAACGCCGCTCCCGGACATGGCGCCGCCGACCGAGGCATTTGAGGAAGTCACATAGGGATAAGTCCCGTGGTCCACATCCAGCAGGGTCCCTTGGGCCCCCTCGAAGAGAATTTTCTTTTTCTTTCGGGCGGCCTCGTAAAGATAAAGGGTCGTGTCTTTCACGAAGGGCTTCAGCCGGGGACCGTAACTCTGGTATTCCTCGTAAATTTTTGAAAAGGAAAGTCCCGGGTGTCCGTAAATTTTTTGAAGAACCTGGTTTTTTTCCTCGAACACGCTTTTAAGCCGTTCTCGAAAATAGGCAGGCGTCCCCAAATCGGCCACCCGGATCCCCAGCCGGGCCGCCTTGTCCGCATAACAGGGGCCAATCCCCTTTTTGGTGGTGCCGATTTTCGTGGAGCGTTTCCCGGTGTCCTCCTTGAGTCCATCGATCAGGGTATGGTAAGGAAAAATCAGGTGGGCTTGACTTGAAATGAAGAGGCGGTCCTTGACGGAAATACCGTTTCGCCGGAGCATCTCAATTTCCTCAAAAAACGCCCGGGGATTCACGACGGCCCCGTTGCCGATCACGCAGACTCTTTCGTCGTGAAGGATCCCGGAGGGAATCAGGTGGAGGACAAACTTACGGTCGCCGATCCGCACGGTGTGGCCGGCATTGTTTCCGCCTTGAAAGCGGACCACGATGTCGCACTTTTCGGCAAGGAGGTCGATGATCTTTCCCTTGCCCTCGTCCCCCCACTGTGCCCCGATCAAAATTCGATTCACTCTTTACCCCTCAACCCCGGCACCGTCACAGCTTCACAAGTTTGACGTCGATGATGGGCGCCAGTTTTTTAATTTCGGCGAGGACTTTGGCGGGCACTTCCTGATCGGTGTTGATAACGGTGAGGGCCATTGTCTTGTTCTGCTTCTTGATCCGGCCCAGGGTCATCTCGGCGATATTCACGCTGTTCCGGCCGAGGATCGTCCCGAGGTTTCCGACGACGCCCGGGCGGTCTTCATTGTGGATAAAAAGCATATAGCCCTTGGGCTCGGCGTCCAGGAGAAATTCGTTGATCTTTACGAGCCGGGGCTCTTGATTCCCGAAGAGGATGCCCATCATCCGGTTCTTCTCGTGATTGGCGCCCGTTTCGATCTCAATGAAATTGGCAAAATCCTTCGCCTCCGTCGTCTTCGACTCGTTGACCACGATCCCCCGTTCCTGGGCGAGTGCCGGCGCATTGACAAAATTCACCTGAGGGCCGCAAATGGGCGCCAGGAGTCCCTTCAAAACGGCGATCGTGAGCGAAGCCACGGGGTATTGCGTAACTTCTCCGCAGTAACGAACCGTCACCTCCCGGAGCTTGCCGCCAAAAAGCTGGGTATGGAGCAGCCCCAGCCGTTCCGCCAGGACGATCCAGGGACGAAGCACCCGGTAGGTCTCGGGATCAAGCGACGGTAGATTCACCGCATTGCGGATGGCCCGGTTTTTTAAAGCATCGATCACCTGATGGGCCACGGCCACCGAGACATTTTCCTGCGCCTCGTGGGTTGCCGCTCCGAGGTGTGGTGTCGCAATCACCTCGGGACATTTCAAGAGAGGATGGTTCCCAGGCGGTTCTTTCTCGAAGACATCCAGGGCACACCCGGCCACCTTCCCCGACTTGATGGCCTTGAGGAGCGCCTTTTCGTCAATAATCCCGCCCCGGGCGCAATTGATGACCCGGACCCCCGGCTTCATGATCTCAAAGGCCTTCTCATCCACCAGGTGTTTCGTCTCGGGCGTCAGCGGCGTGTGGACCGTAATGAAATCCGCCTGTCTGAAAAGTTTCTTCAGGTCACAAAAGGTGACGGGAAATTGTTTCACGCTGTCCTCGGTAATGAAAGGGTCGTAGCCCAGGACCTTCATCCCGAACCCCTGGCTTGCCCGCCTCGCCACTTCCCGGCCGATTCGTCCCATCCCCACCACGCCCAGCGTTTTTCCGTTGAGCTCCGTCCCCATAAATTCCGAGCGCTGCCACTTGCCTTGCGTAATCGACAGATAGGCCTGCGGGACCTTTCGGGCCAGCGCCAAAATCATCGTCATCGTCAGTTCGGCGGTGGCTGTCGTGTTCCCTTCGGGGGTATTCATCACAATGATGCCCCGCTTGGTGGCGGCCTCCAGGTCCACGTTGTCGACCCCCACCCCGGCCCGGCCGATCACCTTCAGATTCCCGGCCGCCTCAATGATGTCTTTGGTCAGGCGGGTCCCGCTGCGCACAATGACGGCGTCATAAGCGCCGACGATCTCCTTGAGGGCTTCCGGTTTGAGCCCCAGCTTGACATCCGTCTCGAGTCCTTTTTCCTTTTCGAGAACCGCCAGCCCATCTTTTTCAAGACGATCTGCCACCAAAACCTTCATCTTTGTTGAGTCCCCTTTTTTTGTAAGGCTGTTTCGAGGGCCCGAAGGCCGCAATCAATGTCCTCTTTTTGGATAAAGCCCATATGGGCGATCCGGATAATCTCGCCTTTCATTTCACCCTGCCCGCCCGCCAGGGTGATGCCTTCCTTCTCACGGATTTCGTAGAGAATCTTTTCGCCGTCGATTTCGGCCGGCACCTTCATCGCCGTGACCCCGTTTGAAGGCCGCTCGGCAAAAAGCTCAAGCCCCATTTTCCGGACCTCGCCCCGGGTATATTCCGCAAGTGTTTCGGAGCGTTTTAAAATTTTTTCGAGACCCTCTTTTTCAATCCGCCGGAGGGCCTCCTTGAGCCCGACCACCAGAGAAATTGCCGGCGTGAAGGGCGTGTCCCAATCCTTCAGGGCTTTTTCGTAAAGTGCCAGGTCGAAATAAAATCGTGGGAGCATGGCCCCGGTCATCTGCTGGCGGGCCCGTTCCCCCACCGCCAAAAAGGCGAGACCGGGCGGCAGCATCAGCCCCTTCTGGGAGCCGGAGATCGCAAGGTCGATCCCCCACGCATCCATCTCGAACCGGTCGGCGGCAAGGCCGCTGATGGCATCAACGATCAAGAGGCAATTTTTTCCACGGAGCCTCCGGCCGATTTCCTTCAGGTCGAAGACGACCCCCGTTGAAGTTTCACACAACTGGAGACAGACGGATTTCAGATTCGGATTTTTCGAGACGGCCTCTTCAATTTCTGCCGGAGAGACTGCTTTGCCGTAAGGCACCTTCAAAATCTGGGCCTTCAGAGCATGGGCCTTTGCGATCCGCCAAAAGCGCTCGCCGAACTTTCCGGCATCGACCACGAGGATTTCGTCTCCCGCCGAGTGAAAATTGACGAGCGAAGCCTCCATGGCCCCGGTCCCCGAGGCCGTAAAGGTGTAAACCGGAGAACGGGTTTTAAAAATCCGCTGGAGCCCCCGGCTGACCTCTTCAAAGAGTTTTTGATACTCCGCCGTCCGGTGGTGGAAGAGAGGCTCCGCCTGCGCCCGGAGCACCTCCGGGGGCACGGGCGTGGGGCCGGGAGTCAGAAGAAGCCTGCGTGGCGGCATCAAAAAATTTGTTTCCCTTCGGGCTCAGCGCTTCCCGGTTTCGTCCCGGGAGGTTACCACTTGATCCACCAAACCATAGGCCTTGGCCTCCGGGGCCGACATAAAGAAATCCCGGTCGCTGTCTTTTTCGATCCGATCCAGCGGCTGGCCGGTGTGTTTTGCGAGGATCTTGTTCAGGTCCTCTTTCAGTTTGAGAATTTCCTTGGCATGGATCGAAATGTCCGAGGCCGTCCCCTGGGCACCGCCCCAGGGCTGGTGAATCATCACCCGGGAATGCGGCAGGGAAAAACGCTTTCCTTTTGTGCCGGCCGCCAGAAGCAAAGCACCCATGCTGGCCGCCTGTCCGACACAGTAGGTTGACACATCGCATTTCACAAACTGCATCGTGTCATAAATGGCGAGGCCCGCCGTAACCGACCCGCCCGGCGTGTTGACGTAAACGTTGATGTCTTTCTCCGGATCTTCCATCTGGAGGAAGAGGATCTGCGCAATGATCAGATTTGCGATCACATCGTCAATCGGCGTCCCGATAAACACGATCCGGTCCTTCAGGAGTCTTGAGTAGATGTCATAGGCCCGCTCGCCCCGGCCGGTTGTTTCAATGACCATCGGAACCAAGTAGCTCATGAAACCCTCCCTGTTTTTGCGTTGTCCTTAATCAGTTGAATCGCCTTTTCATTCAGGATTTGAACGCCCAAGGATTCCTTCGCCTCGGAATGTTCCTCGTAATACTTTTTGACCGCCGCCTCCGTCTGCCGGTGGCGGGAGGCCAGCGACTGATATTTTATTTGAAAGTCTTCTTCTTTAAACTCGAGTTTTTCCTTCTTCGCAATTTCCTCGAGAAGGAAGGCGAGGCGCACCTGATTTTCGGCCTCGGGACGGAGCTTTTCTTTCAGGGACTCGGCCTGTTTTTCGAGGGCCTCTTCGGGAATCCCGCTCCGGTAGAGGGACTGAACGGCCTCCTCCAGAATCGCCCTGAGCCTTCGCTCCACCACCCCCTTGGGAACCTCAAAAACATTTTCCTCGAGCAGGGCGTCGAGAAGCCCCTTTACGTATTCCACTTCGGCCCTCCGGGATTGGTCTTCCTCAAGCCGCTGCCGGAGGCGGGTCTTCAGTTCCTCGAGAGTCTGAAACTCGCCTGTTTCCTTGGCCAATTCATCATCCAGGGGCGGAAGCGTCTTCGTCTTGATTTCCTTGACCTTCACCTCAAAAACCCCGATTTTCCCCGCCCATTCCTTGCGGCCGAATTTTTCGGGAAGCGGGAGGCGCACTTCTTTCTCTTCTCCGGGACGCAGGCCCACGAGTTCGGGCGAAAACCCCTTGAGAAATTCCTCCTCCCGGAGTTCCATCCAGTCGCCGTCACGTTTTTCGACTTCCTTCCCCTCCACCAGGCAACGGTAATCGGCAATCAGCGAGTCGCCCATTTGGCTCGGCCGGTCTTCGACCGCCTGAAATTTGGCGTGGGACTCTTGAAGATGACGGAGCGCCCTCTCCACCTCTTCCGGTTTCACTTCCACGGCCGGCTTCACGGCCGAAAGCCCTCTGTATTTTCCGAGCCTGATCGCCGGAGGCATTTCAAGGAGTGCCTCGTAAGTCAATTTTTCGTCGGTAAATTCGACCCCTCGAACCGTTGGATGCCCGAGGAAGCGAAGCTGCTTTTCTTCCACGGCCTCATGCAAAGAGTTCGAAATCAGCCTTTCCAGGACCTTCTCCCGGGCCTCGGTGGCGTAATGGCGGGCCAAGACCTCCCGGGGGGCCTTTCCCGGCCGGAACCCGGGGACTTTCGCCTCTTTCCCGATGGCCTGAAAAAATTGATCATACTCCCTGGCAATCAGGTCGCCTTGAACGGCGACTGAAAGAGTTTTCTCGCAGGGGGCTGAATCTTTAATTGAGACTTTCACGCTTGAGCTCACTTTTTTTTAAAGGCCCGATAAAACGACCGAGCGAGCGAAGGGATTTGAACCCTCGACCCCAACCTTGGCAAGGTTGTGCTCTACCGCTGAGCTACGCTCGCAGAATCCCGCCGAAGGCGGGACGCTCGCAAAAACAATTATATTTCTAAAATATTATTCCTAACCCAAAGAAGCCCCGTATTTTAGAGCCTTCGTAAAGGGATGTCAATGAAGGGGGAAAATGCCGGCTTGGCAAGCGGGCGGGGATTAGACTCGCTGAAAAGCTTCCCAGATCACAACAAAGTAAAACAAAAGGAACACAAACCCTTCCCACCGCTGTAATTTCCGGCGGGCCAGGCTCAGCGTGGCAATGACCGTCAGGAGGGTCATCAGAACAAAGGAGGGGCTGAGAATCCCACCCACGCCGGCTTGGCCCTGAAAAGCGGCGATGATCGGAAGGGTGCCGAGGAGAAGGCTATTGTGATTCACCTTCGAGCCGATGAAATTGCAGATGGAAATTTCGGCGAGTTTGGCATCTCTCATTACAGTAATGAAGGCTGTCAATTTTTCGGGCATTTCTGAAGCCAGAGGGCCCAGCACCACGGCAATTGTCACCGGGCTGATCCCAAACTCATGGGCGATCTCAATCATCGAATCCACAAAAGGCTCGGAAAGGAAGAAGACCATCAGCCCCCCGACCCCCAGGGAAAGACCGGCCTTGAGAAGGCTCCCCGTAAAAGTTTTATCGTCCGGGACCGCCTCGGAAAATTTGTAGGCCGTGTGAGACAAGTGGACCATATAAGCCACGAACAAACCGATGAGGATAAAAGCATCTTTCAGGTCGAACCCGCCTTTCTCCCAGGCCAGAAAGAAGGCCACGACCGCCGTCACCAAAAGATAAAGGGCGTCGATCTGGGTCGTCTTTGAAAGCTCGATCTCCTTCACCGGTTTGCGGCTGATCGGCGACGTCGCAACGAGAATGACCATCCCATAGCCGAGGGTCACCAGAAGGCTGCAGGCGCCCACGGCCGAACCCACCGCCATTTGATACTGCCCCTTGATGCAGGCCCAGATCACGAAGAAATATTCGGGGAGGGTCGTGATCAGCCCAAGGACGATACTGCCTACAAAGTTGGCGCCCCATCGCTCGGCGAAGATTTCGGCCCCGTAACTTAAAAGGGCAGCAGCAATGACAATCCCCAGTAGAAGAAGGCAGAAGGTAAGGAGCGCCACCGATCAATCCATTCCAAGAACAGCGGTCTCCCCAGTTCCAATCGCCTTGGCCTTGCCCAAGGCTTCCTGGGCCCTTTCAAGGAAAGCGGCGGCGGGGGGCACCGGCTCTGAGGGGTTGCATCCCGCAATCCCGATCGAGAAGGAAGGGGTTGTCTTTTGGCGGCCCTGCTGGAACCCTTTTTCAGCGGCCGTTTTTCTCAGCCGATGCGCTACGACCGTGGCCTGCTCCCGGGAGGTGCCGGGAAGAAAAATCATAAACTCATCGTCCTCGAAGCGCCCGACGATGTCCGACTGGCGGGTATTTTCGGTCATCAAGCCGGCAAATTTTTTGAGGACAAAATCGCCGAAATTCTCGCCGCATTTCTCGTTGATATCATCAAAGCCGTCAATGTCCACGGCAAGGCAGGAAAACGGCAGGGCGTATCGCTTCACCCGGGCAATCTCCCGATCCAGCCAGCTTACGAGAAAGCGCCGGTTGTAAAGGGTCGTCAAGGGATCGGAGAGTGAAGAGGCCCGGAGGACGTCCTGCACCAGTTTGGCCCGGACCAAAGACCGGATTCGGGCCGCTACTTCCTCGGCGTCGAAGGGTTTCGTGACATAATCGAAAGCGCCCCGGCGGAAGGCCAAGACCTTGGAGCGGGGATCATTTTTATGGGTCAGAATCAGGACCGGAAGGATCTCCTCCGGATTCGCCGGACGAAGATCTTCGAGGGCGGAGAGGCCGCTCATCCCCGAGAGGACTATTTCCGTAATCACGGCGTCCGGCTGAATTTCTCCCAGTTTGGCGATCAAATCCTCGGCCCGTTTGAACGTCCGGATCTCATAGCCTTCATCGTGCAAAGTCCGGTGAAGAAGATCCACGGACGCCTGATCGTCGTCCACCACCGCCACCACCGGATGCGGCTTGATCTTGGCCAAAAACTGATCCACCTTCTTCGGCGTCAATTTGTCCTTCGCCATTTCACTTCCTCGTTCTCTCCGTCACCCGAGTCATCAAATCTGCGGCCGGAGAGATTTGAACTCCCACGTCTTTCGACATTGGATCCTAAGTCCAAAGCGTCTGCCAATTCCGCCACGGCCGCGCGTTGCCCCCTGCGGGGACTGCTTCGCTGCCCCCTGAAGGACTCGAACCTTCGACCCACTGATTAAGAGTCAGTTGCTCTACCAACTGAGCTAAGGGGGCACAAACGGTCACTTATCCCTGATAAATTTCCCGCACCCCATGGGTCATTTCCAGGAAGTGCTCACGGTTCACATTAAAAGACTTGCCCTCGAGCGGAAGCGTCTCAAACTCCCGGAGGGAGCGTTGCAGCCGCTCCATAGACACCGGATGGGACATCAGGTAATCGTGGAGATAAGGAACCCATGCCGGATCCGGATTCAGAAGACGGCTCAATAAATCCAAATGCCCCTGCGGGTCCTGGCCGGTTTCGGCCAAATACCGAAGCGCCATCCGGTCGGCCCTCTCTATTTTTTCCGACGGATTGGGCTCCCGGGATTCCGAAAAAGCATTTAAAAGAACAAGGCCCGTTGCGGCGAGCGACCCGAAGGGCCCAAAAAAAGGCGCCACCACCGCACCGCCCTGGGCGACCCTCCGAAGCACCTGTTTGGACTTTGAAAACCGCCGGTCCTGAAATTGAAGCAGCGCAATTTCCTGAGCTAAGAGGGCCGAAAGCTCCGCTTCGTTCTGCAAAAAATTTAAAAATCCTGTCGTGACATAGACATAACCGCCCGGGGCCTCGGTGGCGTACACCCTCGGGTCATAGAGAATCGTGAACTGATAATTCAAACCCCTCCGAGGGGCGGCGCCGGCGATCGAATGCCCAAGGTCGGACATATATTCCACGACCCGGGGCTCGGTGTAAACCCGAAAGGAGGAAACGATCGCTTGATGGATCTGCCTCCCCATCTCCTGCTCCCGCTGATCGACAAAAGCAGGAAAAGAATCCGAGACGGCCACCGCTCTGGGACCCCCTGCCGGCGTCCGGGCACAACCCATTAAAAAAGCCAGGCAGAACGCAATGACTCTCATCCCAAGGATTCTCAGCAAGTCACCTCCCCTCGAGTCCTGCTTCAGACCATCTTCGATGCCTGCTTCGCGCCTCTTCTCTCAAAGCTCCCCGGGCGCTTCGCAGAGCTTCTACTTCGCCCATTCCTACGAAGCCCCGAAGGGGCGAAGTAGAACGCGCCCGGCAGGACTCGAACCTGCGACCTAGTGGTTCGAAGCCACTCACTCTATCCAACTGAGCTACGGGCGCATGTCTCGTGATATTAAACCACCTCACGTAATACGTGTGAGGAACATTAACTGCGCACTCCCGTCTAACCTAGCAGCCCCGCCTCAGGCGGGGCGGGCGCAGAACGCATTTAGCCGTTCCTCCGAATGCTGGGCGCTCACGAAAGCATATCGGCAGAACGGGGTAATTATATACCTTTTCACCCTTCAAGAGACCCCGAGAAAACAAGGGCAAGCGCTCCCAAGTCCCCCACTTGATCGCCCAGCCCCGTCTTGACAATCCGGCAAGCCCGATAAAGCGAAGGCCAGGCATTTTCGCGAACGGAGGTCATCATCGAGGGCCAAAGGAAGCTGGAAGATTTCATGACACTGCCGCCCAAAATCAATTTTTCAACGTTCAGAAGATTGATGAGATTTGCCAGTCCGATCCCGAGAAAATAGCCTGCCCGGCGGAAGGCGAGCAAAGACAATCGGTCTCCTCCCGCCGCCGCCTGGGCCACGCCCTACGCGGTTATCCGACGGCCGGAGCCCACCCACCGACTGACTTTTGATTTCTTTCCTCTCCGAATCTCGCTTCGAACAAACCCAGCGATGGCCGTCCCCGAAGCATAGGCCTCTAGGCATCCGAGATGGCCGCAACCGCACCTCGCCCCGCCGGGGACTACAATCGTGTGCCCCACCTCTCCGGCGCCGAAGGAGCTTCCGATCAGAAGTTTTCCGCCAAGAACCATTCCCCCGCCGATTCCGGTGCTGATCGTAAGGTAAACAAAATTTTTAACGCCCCGTCCCGCTCCAAACGCCTTTTCTCCCACGGCCGCCGCATTGGCATCATTGGTGATCCAAACGGGCCGTTTGAGCTTCCTCTCAAGGAAGGATTTCAACGGAAAACCTTCCCAGCCCGCCAAATGCGGCGAGCGCTCCACCCGCCCCGTTTTCGGATTCATCGGCCCCGGGACCCCGACCCCCACCCCTTGAATTGTCCGGCCGGCCGGACAATCTGATTGAAGACAGAGCAGTCCCTCACTCATTTGCTTAATTCCTTCAAGCGTGCGACGGCCCGTCAGGGTAGGGAGAATTTTTTTGGCGAGAACTTTACCGTGGGAATTGCCGAGGGTAAGAGAAGTCTTCGTTCCTCCGATATCAACGCCTAACGCATATTTCATCCCGACTCGATTGGTTTTTTATTCCTGCCGATTCTTCATTCTTAATTCTTAATTCTTAATTCTTAATTCTTAATTCTTAATTGCTTTGTGGCCGGGGAGGGAATCGAACCCCCCACGCAGGGATTTTCAGTCCCTCGCTCTACCACTGAGCTACCCGGCCCCAAGGATTGACATTCAGGGAAGGTATTTTTTTTGTGAAACCTTGCGGAGATTATAGGAGAGTCCCCGTGAAAGTCAAAAGCTTTGCGAGCCGTGCGGCCCGGAAATCAAGGAAGGACGCTAGACCCTTAATTCCCGGTTCCCTTCTTCGCCCGACAAGACAACACTGGCAGGCTTGATCTCGACGATCCGGTAGCCCGCAATTTCGTCGCCGACTCCCACGATCCGGTCATTGATCACGGCTTTCGGATTCTTGGGGTCCCACGCAATCCCGTTCAAAGTCACGGCTGAGGAGGCCCCGCCCTGCAACCCCCAAGGCATAAAGGGATTTCTTTCCCAGGAAGCAAATTCGTCTTTCCGAGCCGGGCGAACCAACGGGGCCAGGCTGTGAAACTCCTGGGTGACTTCCGGGCTTTCCCGAGAGAGGCGGATGTCAGTTTTTTCCCTCGCTTGCGATGAAGATTTCAAACCGTAGGTAAGCGAAATCACCGCAGCCACGGCCAAAACAGCCAACAGGATGATTTTTTTGTCTCGCATCTTATTCCGCCAAATGGAGAAGAAGGGTCAACCGGGCCTCGAGGCGGGCTGGATCTTTTTGACCGGACTTTACGGCAAAATCCCCCACGGTCACGATCCCCTTCCGAATTTCATCCAACGCCCCCAGAAAACGGCCGAGCCCCTCGTAGCCGGACTCGGTCACGAGCTCCACCGGCAGGACCCGGTAGTTCTCCCCCTCTTCTTTTTGAGGGGGGCCCGGTGTTAGGGAGAGAAACTGGACCCGGTAAAGCTTCGCCTGCCGTGCCCATTCGTCCAGGGCCACCGAAACCTCGGCTTCGGAAATGAATCGGTTTTTGACCTCCTGCGACCGGAAGCTGGCCGCCTGACTTCTCGCCTGCGCTGTTTCATGTTCGATCTTTAGGCAGTCGACAGACTGACGCTTCAGCTCGCCCCTCAGGGGCGCATAGACAAATAGAAAAAACAGGAGAACCCCCAAAACAGCCGAGGGGCCCGAAAACTTGATGAGCGTCTTCTTATCAAGCGCCATCGGAAAATGAGTCGAGCAAGGCCTCCAGCTCAAATTCGCTGGTAACCTTGTCTTCTCTCTCCTTCGTCGTAACGAGCTTCACCCGGTTGAGTCCTCCCTGTTCCAATCCGGAAATAAATTCGGAAAGCGCAGCCTGCTTCTCCTTTGAAACGATGATTCCTTTCAAAACCATTTTCCCGCCTGACCACGCCATCTCCGTCAAATAAATCCCGCCTGGAATAAGCCTGCTGATTTCTTGAAGGACATCGTCCCAGTAGGGCTCCCGGGCAATCAGGTTGTGGGCCTGAATCTGGGTTTTCAATTCCGAAAGCTCCGTGGCAAGCCCGGACATTTCCAGCCTTGCCACGGCTGTCCTCTTTTGGAAGTTGCCGAGCTCGATTTTCATCCCTGCATAAGCAAAAACAAACAGAAGAACAGCCGAAAGGACAGCGGATTCCAGACCGCCTCGGCGCAGGCTTTGTTTTGCAGCTTCCTTTATTTCCGGGGGTAGAAGGTTGATGCCCTTCCCCTCCGTCAAGGCTGCACCCAGACTCACGGCAAAAGGAGCAAGACCCTCCTCGGGTGCCACAAGCTGAGGCTGAATTTTCAAGCCATCCAGTTGATCGCCAAGCCGGACCTCCACCGAGAGGGACTGTGTCAAAGCCGGGGCCAAGCCCTTTAAAAGAGCGCCCCCGCCAAACAAATAAACCCTCTCCGCCGCCTCACCGCCCGTCAGCTCCCCGTAAAACCTGAAGGAGCGGTCCATCTCGCTCACCAGCGTTTCCAAAGGACCCCGTAACATAGAAGCGATCTGAGAAGTTGAAAGGGTTTCTGTGACCTTGACGGATTCTCCGGCGCCCGGGATTCCGATTTGCCGTTTCAATTTTTCCGCCTCTTCCAGAGTCAGCTGGGCCTTGCCCGCATCAGACATCAAAACACCCGTCATCTCCCGGGTAAAATGGAGGCCGGCCACGGGAAGCTTCCGGCAAAAAACCAGGTCCCGGCCTTTAAAAATCAAAAGGTCGGAATGTTCGGCGCCGATATCCAGGTAGCCGATCGCCTTTTCAGCCTTCGTCTCCGACATTTCAAATAATTTCTGCAAGGCTGAGGGGGGAGGCACCAAAGCGTCGGGCCGAACACCGGCTTTTGCGAGGAGTTGGAGTATTTCAGACACGGCCTTCTTCGGCGCCACGGCGACGGCCACCCTCATCTTTCTGACTCCTCCCTCCCAAACCGGGGCCGGCGGCCCGGGGTCCAGATAATAATCCTCAATGGGAAAAGAGAAATAAGGTTTCGACTCCCGACGAATCCTCTGAATCAATTTTCTCTTCGTCATCGGCGGGAGGGTCATCATCCTCATTTCCATCTCGGGATGATGAAAGCTCACGACCACTCTGGACCGGTCAAGCGCCGTGCCCTTCACGAGCTCTTTGAGGGCGGACAGAATTTTTTCTTCCCGTTGGCCCGAATTATCTCGTCCCCCAATTTCCCTCGTTTCCGCCCGGACCAGGGCCAAACCGTGATCCCGGCGGGCCACCTCCAGGATCCGGATCGAGGAGGAGCCGATGTCTAATCCGATCAGGGTCTTCTTTCCCAGCCATGGGAGACGATTCAAAAAATCAGGCAGGAACGATTTCATTCCAGTCTGTTTCATTGTAAGCCACCTGATTTTGGGGCGACCCGTCATCGGCCGCCACCGTTTGTTCGATTTTCCGATTCAACAAAGCAACGGTCCCGGTCGAAGTGATTTTACTCCCAATCGCCTCCAGAATGGAAATCGCCACGCCCTTATTCCCGCCCCCGATGGCAGTCACCTTGAGTTTTAGATGGTTCACATTAGACTGTGCGCTAAAGGCGTCGGTCCGGTCAATGTCTGCGTTACCGGTGACGCTGACCGCCACCGTATAGGTTGAACCATCTGTCGAGATCTCCCATGTGTAATCAACGGGTCTCTGATTGGAAGTGTGAGCTAAAAAGCGAACTTTGTTTAGAGTCAACGGATAGGGAAAACTCACGATGATTTCCTCGGGGCTGGTCGAGCTTGGCACGTTGGCTGATTGCCATCGACTCTCATCATCCCCATCAATCGCTTTTGAAGCACGCTGTCCTTGTGCTGATTGCGAAGAGGCGGAGGCAGTTCCTCCGTTTGTATTCAGCGCAAAATCATATCTCGTAAGAACCATTGTGTAACTCCCGGCTCCAAGGTTTTCGGTCGTGCCTGTCGTCGTCCAGTTCTCCCCTTGTCCTCCGGATCCCGTCGGTGTTTTCAAATTCCAAATCGCCTTCTGCATCCCGGCCTCCGCCAGCCAAAGCGCCTGATGGCTCACGACGTCTGAGCCCGCACTTTTCATCTGGACTGATTGCATCGCCAGAAAGCTCGCCGCAATGGCCGTCAGGGTCGCCATCACAATGAAGGTGGAGATGAGGATGACACCCCGTTCCTGATTCATACATTCCTCGGCCTTACTTGGGTCCTTGAATGAATCGTCTCATCGCCCCGTTTGGCGCTGAGATCGATGGTGAGAAGATTGCTCGACAAGGACAAATCGGAAGTCGGCGGCGGCAGGACGTCCGTGACGACGACATCGCCTGACCCGTAAGTAAAAGTCCCGTTGAGGTCCCCCGTCAAGGCTGCCCTCTTTAATTGGTAAGACGATTGATTGAAGGCGGGCGGGGGTCCGTAGGAATCACTGACGTTGTAAAGATAAAAAATGTAACAGCTCGTTGTCGTCGTCCCCTGACAAAATCGAATCTCATCGTAATTGGCGGCCGATTGAATCTGCTTCGACCTTCTCAGATCTCGAACCATTTCTTCGATCCCCCGGTCCAAATTAATGTCGATCGCCGATCTTTTTTCCTGAAGGTCCCAGCTTATCAGAATCGTCCTGAGCACCACGGTGATGATCACGGCCAGCAGTGCGAAGAGGCCGGCCGAGATGATGAGTTCGGTCAGCGTAAAGCCTCGACGGTCCGGCACCGCTAGTAATTCGCTCTCAAGGTTGTCAGCGTAACGTTCGTCGTGGAGGCGGGACCCAGCACATTCCACGCCACCGCCACCGTGATCGTTTTGGGATCGCTTCCGCTGACGGTGACGGTCGTATTAAAATTCGGGAAGCCGGGATCGGCGGTGGGCCCGCTCGAGGCCAGACTGGTAAAATTCGTGTTTCGAAGCTCCTCCATTTTGGCCTGAGCGATATTCAAAGCGAGATCGGCATTTTCAGCGTCGGTTGAAGAAAGAACGCCCGCATTGAAGGCCTGAGACAGGGCAAATACCCCCAACGCCAACACGAGGGTGGTGATCAGGATCTCGAGTAACGTGAAACCCTTTTCGAGAAAAGACGGGCGGGTGTTTCCTTTAAGGCTGCGTGTCCGTCCCGGCATTGGAGGCATAGATGCAGCTTGAGCCGTTGGTCTCAACCACGGCGTCGCTTGTGATCGTGGCGCTTCCATTCCCGCCGGGGCCGTCCGAAAAAATGACGTAGAACTTGTTGTTGGTCCCGCCCCGCACATAGCCGTAAGCGGCGCCGGCGCTGTCAAAGGGGTCTGCGGGAATGGCGGCTACAATCAAGGGCGTGGCACTCGTCAACGAAGTGAGCGCAGAGGGGTAGGCGTTGCTGTTATGGATATAAAAACTCTCCACCGCCGTTTGGAGGGTCCGAAGCTCCCCTTTGGCCTTGGCAATGTTGCCTTCATCCTGCATGGACTTGAAACGGGGCAAAATGATCCCGATCAAAATGGAAATGACGGCAATCACAATCAAGAGTTCGATGAGGGTAAATCCCTTTGATCTTTTCACGTTTTTTCCTTTCTTCCCATTTTGGCAAGCCGCCAATGATTGCTTATTTTATCGGCTCTTTTCAGGGGCGCCTTAGGATCTTCATCATATCGAAAATCGGGAGCAGCATCGAAGCCATCATAAAACCGACCAGACCGCCGAGGACCCCGAGCAGCAAGGGTTCCAAAACGGTGGTCAATTTCCGGACGGTATAGCCGATCGAACGGTCATAGAAATCGGCGATTTTCGCCAGCATGGGGTCCAGACTTCCCGTCTCCTCACCTACGGCAATCATCTGGATCACATCCGGTGGAAACTCCCCGCTCGTCCTGAGTGCAGCGGAAATCTTTTCCCCCTTTTCGACCGCTTGACGGACGTTCCCGATCACCCGCCCCAGAACTTCATTCGAAATCATCTCCCTGGCGATTTCCAGGGACTCGAGGATCGGCACCCCGCTTTCCACGAGCAGCCCCAGGGTCCTCGAAAACCGGGTGATCGCAGCCTTCCGAAATAAAGGACCCACGAGCGGCAGCCTGAGCTTGAATCTGTCAAAGTGAATCTTTCCCTGAGCGGTTCCTCCGTAAAGACTGGCCGCCACGCTGAGGAGGGCGGCCGACAAAAGACCGAAATGCCAGAACTGTCTGACGCCGGCCCCGAAGCGGTAAAGAAGTTCCGTCGGGAGCGGAAGAGCGATCCCGGCCCGAAGAAAGATCTCCGCAAACTGGGGGATCAAAAAAGTCACGATGTAAAGCGACACGAGAAGGCCGGCGGTCAGCAAAATGGCGGGGTAAAAAAGCGCTCCCTGAATTTTCTGTCGGAGATCCGCCTCTTGTTCCGTCAGGACGGCCAAACGAGTGAGCACCGTGTCCAGCCGGCCCGTCGCCTCGCCGGCCCGGACCATGCTGACAAAAAGATTCGAAAAAATCGACGGGTGCCGGGCCAGGGACTCCGAAAAACTCTCACCCGCCTCCACGCTCCGTGAGACTTCCGCCACGGCCTTTTTCAAGCGCTTGTTTTCAGTTTGATTCTCAAGCGTGCCCAAACTTGCCCGGAGAGGGATCCCCGCATTTAAGAGGTTGGAAAGCTGGACGCTGAAGACGACCCTTGATTCCAAGTCCACCTTTTGAAAAAGTTCCAAGAGGGCGGGCATTTATTCCTCCTGAGTCACCCGAAGGACTTCTTCGGGGGTGGTAACACCCGCTTTCGCTTGATGCATGCCGTTTTCTTTGAGAGTTGTCATGCCGGTTGAGCGGACATATTTCCGGATCTCATCCACGCCCGCCTTGGCGACCGTCAAACTTCGCACCTTTTCATCCGGAATCAGGAGTTCGTAAATCCCGATTCGCCCCCGGTAACCGGTCTTGAGGCATTTCGGGCAACCCTTGCCCCGGCAATCTTGACACACTTTCCTCACAAGCCGCTGGGCCAAGATTCCGATCACCGAGGAGGCGATCAGAAAGGGCTCGGCCCCCATATCGATCATCCGGGTGATGGCGCCTGCGGCGTCGTTGGTGTGAAGGGTGGAAAAAACAAGATGGCCCGTCAAGGCCGCCTGGATCGCGATCTCACAGGTATCCCGGTCCCGGATTTCTCCCACCATGAGGATGTCGGGATCCTGGCGAAGGATTGACCGCAGTCCGTTGGCGAAAGTGAGATTGACTTTGGGATTGACCTGCGTCTGGCGGATCCCCGAAAGCCGGTATTCCACGGGGTCTTCAATCGTAATGATATTTTTCTCAACCGAGTTGATTTTGTCTAACGAGGCATAGAGCGTGGTGGTCTTTCCGCTCCCCGTAGGGCCCGTGACCAGGATGATTCCATAAGGACGCCGGATGAGCGTCCCATATTTCTCCAGGATTTCCCTGGGAAATCCGATCTGGCTCAAAGAAAGAAGGGCGCTTGACGGATCGAGGAGGCGGAGCACCACGTTTTCACCGTAAATCGTGGGCATGGCGGAGACACGGATATCGATTTCCCTGCTTTCTATTTTGAGACTGAACCGGCCGTCTTGGGGGAGTCGTCGTTCGGCAATGTTCAGATTCGCCAGGATTTTAATCCGGGAGACCACCGCCGATTTCAAATGGTTCGGCGGAGACGGGACCTCGTGCATCATCCCGTCGACCCGAAAGCGAATTTTAAGCCGGTCCTCCTCCGGTTCCAGATGAATGTCGCTCGCCCCCTGTTTGACCGCCTGAAGGATGATCAGATTGACCAGTTTGATCACGGCCGGCTCCTTAACAATGCCCTCCAATTTCCTGGGGTCAGTCTCGTCCCCGCCGGTCTCGAGCCCCGGCTTTTCGTCACCGATCGAACGGAGGAGTTCTTCCATTGTCTCCTTCGCCCCATAGTGTTCTTCAATCGCCTTTTTAATTTCCGCCCCGGTGGCCACGGCCGGCTCAATCGTCAGCTTTGTTTTTATCCTGAGCTCATCCAGGACAAAAACATTCCAAGGGTCCACCAAGGCGCAGGTGAGGCGGTTTCCGATCTTAAGGACCGGGATCAGGTCGTGTTTCCGGGCAAAGGACTCGGGAACAAGTTCAATCACGGCGGGGTCAATCAGGTAATTGGCGAGTTCGATGCGGGGAATGCCCAATTTTCCGCTCAAGAAAACGACGAGATCCTCCTCCGTCACGAGATTCATTTTGACGAGGACCTTCAAGAGGCGATGGCTTGTCCGCTTTTCTTCGGCCTGGGCTTTGGCCAACTGGTCTGCCGTGATCATCCCGGCCTCAACCAGGCTCTCCCCGAGTGACTGCCTTACCTTCAGCATGACCTTAGGAGGTTTCGGATCCAATCCATGAGACTTTGCGGATTGAAGGGCTTGGTGAGGTAGGCGTCGGCGCCGGCCTCCTGGGCGAGCCTGCGATCGTCCTCGTGGGCCTTGGCGGTGAACATCAGGATGGGCATTTTGGCATAACGGGCGTCCCGCTTCAGGAGGCCGCAGACCGTGTGGCCGTCCATTTTGGGGAGCATCAAATCAAGGATCATGAGGTCGGGGCTCTCTTTCCTCGCCTTCTCAAGGCCCTCGTGGCCGTCATAGGCCGTCAGGACCTCATACTCATTTTCCTCAAGCTCCGTCTTGATGGAGTCCACGAGGTCCCTTTCGTCATCCACGACCAGGATTCTTTTCTTATTCATGGTTTCCTGCATCAATTATCGTCCGGAAGTCCTGTTTGATTCAGGGGAAGGGGCCTGGGAACAGCGGGAAATCAGCCCTTCGATGGCGGCCAGGAGGGCCCGGGGTTCAAAGGGTCTGGCAATATAGGCGTCGGCCTTCCCGTCCCGCTGGACCCCGCACTCGGGAGAACGGGCGGTAAGCATGACAATAGGAATTCGGAAGGATTGGGCATCTGCCTTCAAGAGCCCGCAAACCTGGAAGCCGTCCATCTTCGGAAGTATCGGATCGAGGACGATAAGGCTGGGCCTCTCCTCCCTTGCCTTTTCAAGCGCCGTAACGCCGTCCATAGCGCTCACAACCTCGAAACCATTGGCCTTGAGACAGTTCTCCAGAAGAAGGGCAACATTGGGCTCTGCATCCGCAAGCAGGATCTTTAAACCCACTTTCTTAGACTCCTTTTTGTTATCTGAGTTCGTCTTCGGAACTAAATACCAGAAAGGTCAGATTCAAGAGATAATCCACAAGCGATCCCTCCGGCCTTTGCTCCAGGTTCATGCTCTGTCTCATCCGTGATCTCCCTTTGGTTGGCTTCAGCTGTTATCGTGTCAAAACTGTCTATAAGATACTTAATGATCTAATAAATAGCAATAGCTATCAAAAAGAATTTTTAAATGGCACGGAATAGCCATAATTGATTGACCTAGAAGGTGTTAGGGGGTGGAGACTATCTTTGGACTTGGCGGGGCGATCTTTTTCTAGCCTCGCAAACAACGCTCGGCTGAACTTACGGGCAGCCCCACGTCGTCGTCCCTTCGGGACTCCTCCTGGGGCGATTTTTTCTAGCCTCGCAAACAACGCTCGGCTGAATTCGTGGGCAGCCCCACGTCGTCGTCCCTTCGGGACGTCTCCTGGGGCGATTTTTTCTAGCCTCGCAAACAACGCTCGGCTGAAAAAATCGGGGCCGACGGGACTTGAACCCGCAACCCTCGGATCGACAGTCCGATACTCTAACCAATTGAGCTACGGCCCCAAAAAAGGAGAAGTATTAAACCATAATTCCATGGAAGTATTAAACCATAATTCCATGGTGGGCGAAACAGGATTCGAACCTGTGACCTCTCGGATGTAAGCCGAGTGCTCTAGCCGGCTGAGCTATTCGCCCCCTATGTCCAAGCAGATGTCAACGCCCTAGGATACAAGGGGTTACAACGGCGTCAACAATTTATTCAGTCGATTGAACAATCTGTATTGATTGCTAGTTTACGCTGCAGCTTGGGCAGCCGGAGGAAGCAACCCTCTCGGCAAGGAGGGGCGAAGGTCAGAGAAGTTTATCGAGGCTTGCGACAAGCGCCGGCAGGTCGTCCCTGACCGTATCCCAGACTCGGCTCACATCAACGTCAAAATACGCATGAATGAGGCGATTTCTCATCGCCACGATCTCCGCCCACGGAATATCCGGATGAGCCGCTTGAAATTCTCCGGTCACCTGGTTCGCAGCCTCGCCAATCACCTCAATGAGCCGCATCAGGGAAAGGACAAGCATACGGTCCTTCTCGAATGCGCTCCGTGTCTTGCCCTGGGTAAATGAAACGGCTTCCTTCGCCGCATCAAGCATATGCCGAATGCGGACAAGGTCATCCTTTGGCATACTGCACCTCTGCAGACCGGAGAACCTCTTCTCTAAAATAGCGGCTTAATTCGGCAGGGGTCCTGAGGTCGGCTTTCCGTCCCAGAATATCGGAAAGCTCAAGCTCCATCCCGGCAAGACGGATGAACCCTGCGCTCGTCCCTGGTTCAAATTCAACCAGGACATCCACGTCGCTTTTGGGACGGAAATCCTCGGTAAGAACAGACCCAAAGAGCGACAGCCGGCGGATGCGGTGCCGGCGGCAAAAGTCAGCAATCTTATTTTGGTTGATTGAGATTTTAGGACTCATGTTATTTTATCGGCCAGGCACCCTCCCGTATTTAGGCGGCGGAGGCGAACTCTTCGGTCGCCTTCATCTCGGCGAGGAGGATGCGAATCGTGGGATGGCGGTAATACTCCATGACTTTGAAGAAACCTTGGGCATCCCGGCCTCGAATCCCAAGCTCCTCCCGCATCATCCGTTCAAATTCCGTAACCCCCAGATAGGCTGCGATCAGCGCAAGGTTGTGGAGGTCACGAACGTCCGCACGGCTCGGCCCGGCATCCGGAATCACCATGATGCCGGCGCCACGGGTCTGGATCTGGTCCATGACTTGACGGACAGCCGGTGTCAGAATCCGGTTCTGCGGGACAAGGAAGAAGACGTGCTGCCGGCTCGGCAGCTTGGCCACTTCGTCTCTTATGCGGCGAAGGACTTCAAGAGTTTCAAAGACCCGGGCTCCGGGCACTTTGACAAAATCCTTATCCATCACGTAAACCCGAGCGTTGAGCTGGGACGACGGGTCTTCAAGGCCCCGGATGGGGTCCACGCCGCCGGTGATAATAAGCTGAGTCAGCTGGATGATATCAGGGGTAATCCCTTGGTCCGGCTGAGGCCCCATCTCCAGGATGTTGAGCAAGGCTTCACGCAGTTTGAGGGCCGGCCCGTAACCCACCGGGTCGATCACTCGCATCGCCAGAATCTCAGCCCGAATCGCCCCCATTTCAGACTCGACATGGCCGAGGCCGGGGACTTTAATCTCCTGCGTCAGGTGCTCTGTTTCGTGGGCCAGAATCACACCCATATCCTTCAGGAGCCCAGCCAATCGGAGCGACCGGGCAGTTCGGATTTCAGACCGTCCCTCGGCGGACCGGACCGGAGCCAGAAATTCTCCAGCGAAGGGAAGGCTGGCGGCATTGATCACAATCTCACCGGTCTTCACATTGACATAGCCCCGTTCGTCCGTGAGAATCCGGCCGTCCGGTTCCGCCAGACGGACCTCCCCTCTTGCAAGGCCGGCCAGGATGGAGCCTTCCAATCCGTCAATTCCCGCCGCCTCGGCCAGCTTGGCCGCCGCTTCGATCAAAATCTTCCCCCGCTCCTCTTTAGTTTTCGCTTCTTCAAGCTCTCTCATCGCCTCTTCAACGAGTCCGCGATGGCGGTCTAAAAACTCGACCTCCGCCCCACCCATCGCTGCGGGCTCCTCCCCAATCGCCTCTTCTTCTCGCTCTTCCGTTTTGACCCCTCTCGAAACAAACCGCACTTCCGCCCGCGGTTCTCCCGGGAAAGCTTCACGCGCCCGATTTTTGAGGAGGTTCTTCAACAGGAGTTCTTCCGGAAGGACATAACTGACAATGACCGCCTGATCACCATTGTCATACTTTTCACTCGGAGACTTGGTCACCTCAACCCCGAAGCCATTGCCTGCAAGCTTCTGATGCATTCGCTCCCAGAATTTCGCCTGATCCGTCTTGTCACGATATTCAAACCTTACTTCGCGAATTCCCCTCTGCCCTGCTTTCTCCAAGGCTGCCATCACCAGCTCAGCCCCGATTCCTTTGAGGCGCTGATTCGGATCGACCGCCATTAACGTGAGGTATCCGTTCGCCTCGAGGATGAGGTAACCGGCCACTTGGCCTTCTGGGTTCACGGCGAAGATGAAATCCTTCCAACTGATGCGGCCGCTCTCCAACATACTTGGGAGAGAAAGCTCATGATTCGGGTCACTGTATCTCTGCCAATCCGGGATCGTGGCGTGAATCTCCGCGATTCGGGCCAAGATCTGCTCCGGTGTAAGCTTCAGCCGATCGAACGGGACCAAGTTGACTTCCCCGCGCAACTCCGCTCGGGGTTCGGGGCCAAGCTTCTCGGTCTTCCGCAATTCGGGCCGCTTCTGCTCAGGGACTTCAGCTTCAAGCGTCGAGAAATCGGCAGACCCAACGTCAACCAGCTCTCCTTCTTCATTGGGGAGCTTTGCGGTCAATTTCCCACTTTCTTTTCCTGTCTCACCAACACCATAAGCCTTCTGGAGTTTCTCAATAAAGAAGGCGAGCGCGTCCGCCCGGGAATGCTTCAAGTCTTCATTGTCATGTGTGACCTCAATATGCTTGATACTCAAGTTATCATTCGCTTTCAATCCAACTACCTCTGAATTCTCAAAATCGTTTTCAATGATAATCTTTCCGTCTCTTGTTAAAGCGAAGTTTCCGGCATGAAGGTCCGTGTTGTACTGCCCTTTTTCGTCCGTGTGATAGGGCTTAATACCTATGTCCAAAATCATCGAACCGGATCTAACTAGCTTTCTCAGGATTTCTTCTTTGAGAGTCTTCAAACTGTCGGGAGTCGGTGGCTGCTTACGTTCCTCGAGGATTGTCTTCAGGAATTCGTCATCGATTCGGACCTTGTCTTCAGCCGTGCCCACAGTAGTCATCCCCGTGGAAATGAATCGCTTCGCATCGTGGTATTCGAAAACCAGGACACGCAAAGGTTCATCCTTCGAAAATTGATGGCGGACCTCACCGTCATAAAGGGTAATGCCTCCCTGGGCCTCTGCCATAAGAAGCGGTTTCTCAAAATTAGATTCGGGGCCGTAGGCCCGAACACCTTGAAGGGCCATGTCGTAGTCGTTCCGACTCACGAGGGCCCGTTCGCGGCCCGGGATCTTGACTTGTACGAAAACCTGTTTTCCCTCCCCGACCGTGACTGCGAGGATATGCCTTTTGAAAGACTCCGTCGTAGGTATCAAAGTGATGTCCTCAGTAAACTTGAAGGCGGCCTTGAGCCGCTGAGCAGCTTCAAGAGGTGTAAGTGCCGAGTCAGCGATCTTTTTGGGATCATAACGAATCCGTAGCTGTGAGAGAGTCTCGAGGAGTCTCTTCAGTTCGTCTGGATTGCCGAGAATTTCCTTCACTCTTTGTTGGGCTTTGATCATATCTGAGCTGAGCCCCAGTATTGCGGATTCCGGCTCGCTTACTTTAAGGTCCTCAAGCTCCCCCACGCCCGCGATAGAGGCGAGGGCCTCAAGATCTCCGGTGTCGAAATTAAGGTCCTCTCTGGGAAGTACCCGTTTCAGAAATTCACTGTTTTTCGCTTGAGCCGCCTTGTGAACCGCGAGCCAAGGCACGAGTTCAAGCTCGAATTTTACCTTCTCGTTTTCTTTTCCCGGTCTCGGCACGACAACATCCATCTTCACATGCCGCCCCTTCTTCATCTGCTCTTCCATAAAGCTATTGATTTTGCTGAATCCCTCCTCGGTGACCGGGTCATACTCTGCCCGATCAAGCTCGGTCATTTCTCCTTCGTCATAACTCACCCGGACTCCAATCCCATCCTTGAAGTCCTTTTCTTCAATCCCATCCTTTTTGTGGTAAAGGGTAAGACCGCGTTTATGGGGAATTCGCAGCTGATCCGCATTGAGGACTCCATCAATGCCGGTATCCCGCCAGCTGATCAGGACTTGGACGCTGCCATCCGAATGTGGCGGGTGGTTATGTTCCATGTATTTCAGGAATTCTCCCAGCATTGAAGACTCACTGCTCCTCGCTCCGATGCTGACAAAAAGTCCCTGGATCCACGCCGCTTTGGTCTCGAACAAGCTGAATTCCTTCTTTTGTCTCGCATGCTTAATTTGGTCAGCCAGACGAACCTTTTCCTCGCCAGTCTTTGCGACTTGTGCTAGGAAAATACCTTTTTTGCGGTCCAAGATTTCGTCAGGTTTCTCCATCAGATCCCCAAAGGACACGAGTTCTCCCTTCTTAGCAACATAGTTTTCCCGAACATAGTTCCAGATCACCACATTCTTTGCAGAGTTCCACTCCAGGACGTGGAGAGCTCGGGAGGCGAACTCTTCGAGCCGCTCGTATTCAGGGTAGAGTTCCGTCACCCTCTTCTGTTTCTCTACGGACCATTTCTCCCAGCGCTGATGGAACTCTTTTAGGTCCCCTTCGCTGATCACCTCATCCTCAGGCAGTCCGTCACTTTTCTTTTTAAGCGTATCGTTCAAGAATGTCTGGAGATCTCCAAGAAATTGCCCGACCCAGAGGATTTTCTCGTCCGTCTTATCTTTTACCCCTTCGAGGAAAGCGCTCGTGACGTCATAAAAGAACGTATAAAATGTGTCGTAATCAAGCGCCTGATGTGCCCCTCTGATCAACTCACGCAATTCGTTGGGGGCATTCGGGGGATCCTTCGAAATCTCAGCCGCCTTCTTCGCAGCGATCTTCTTGCGATCTTCCGGTTTCGCATTCTTATAGGCGCCATAGACAGAACTCCGTGCGACAAGATCGCGCAACTGCTTCGGCGAATAGAGGTGCCAGTAGAGGAGATGCTCTACGGAAGGGGTATTCCGCAAAATGTTCTGAATCAACGCCGGGTTGTTCAAGGTTTGCAAGAGATAAACCACCCCATTAAAAGCTCCCCGCATGATGTCGAGATCCATCTGCTTCTGCTTCGCATACTCTTCCCATTTGTTGTAGATCATCTGAAGGTCATAAGCCCGCCCTGTCTCACGGTCCAGACTTCGGGAGAGAAGCTGGGCCAGGAAGTTGATTTGTTCCTCACTTCGAGGGTCACTGTCGGGATTCAGCATCTCGGGGCGAGGATAGATCAGGTGAAGTTCTTCGTGGAAAGCCGACTGGTCCACCCACCGCTGGTCGATCACCAAGAGGCCGGTCCGGGACAAAATCTTCTTCACCCCTTTTACCTGGGCCTTGGTAAAATTGGCGGCGATAAAGGTTTCCGCTCCGGAAATCTGTCCCCAATCATTGCCGACGAAGTTCCAGAATTGTCCGAGCTTGCGGGCCGCATCGCCATGAAACACGATGGAGGGAAATGGCACGTCGCGGTAACCGTTTTCCCGCCGCCACTCTTGATTGGCCTGGATCCGGGCCATCTCTTCGGACCATCCCTGACTCACGAGTTCTGCAATACGGTCCTGGGCCACCTTCAGGTTGGCCATCTCAGAACCCCGTCCAAAATGAAGCGCAATAAAATCAGCCTTTCCTTCATCACGGTTTCTAAGAAGGCTGGCCATCTTTTTGACGAACTGCGGCCGGCGTGGGTCGTCCTTCGCCATTCCCCGGACGGTGTCATCGGTCTGCATCAATTCGATTACAAAAATCTCGGCGGCTGCTTCGTAATCTTTTTGTTCATAAGCGGCGAGCAACGCATTGTGTTTTGGATCGGCAAGGTAAAAGAGCCGCTGGTAGGCAAAGAGATCCCAAATACCCGCCTTCCTCGCAAGTTGGCGGATATTGCCCAACAACTGCATCTTTTCAGAGTCCGATAGGGCGGACGATCTTGTCTCTTCAATCCGCTTCAAGATCTCACTCTGTCCCTCGTCGCTTGCCACAAACTCATGCGCCCCATTGAGGGTCTTCAGGATCTTTAGATCCTTATGCCCAAATTTATACTCCGGAGTTTCGAAGACGGTCAGAATATGTTTGAGCCGAATCTCTTCTCCTGAAGTCAGCTTGCTTGCTTTTGATTTTAGCCAGACAAGTTCGCTCAATTTGCTTGCCGACTGCCCTTTTGTCACTCTCTTGCTGCGCCATTCCTCAAACTCAGCTTTCGCAGGTCCTTTCTTCACAAGCTCCTTGGCAAGCCGGCTGATCACGGTATGCGGAACCTCGGTCAAGAGAATCCGCCTGAGCTCCTCATTCCCCTTGGAATAAGCTTCGGCAAGGGCGATAACGATCTCTTGTGTCTCCGGAGCATCAAACTGCATCTCTTCCATCGCCTGCATCAGGACTGCCGGAACCGTGCTGGCCGATTCTGAAAGTTCAGCTTTCTTGAGCAACTCAACCAATCTTTCTTGAGCGATCCGGAATCTTGTTTTGAGTCTATTGATTGTCTGCATCAGTGTGTCGTTAGAAATATTTTCCTTCTGAATAAACTCCTCGATTTTGTTCACTAAAGAAACTTCATTGAGAAGCGGCGCTTTTTGGTCGAACCATTCGGTCACCTTTTTCCGTTGATCGTCAGTCTCAAGATCCATGTAAATCTGTGAAGCAACCATCTGCTTGTAGGCAGTCCGACGGTGGAGCATAATCTTTTCCCGTTCACGATCGGTCATTCCCTGCCTGTATTCTTCGAAGTGGGCAAAATTGAGAAGTTGATCGAGCGACAGTCCGCTGTCAATTTCAGTGATTTCGCCAGTGTTCAAGGCAATCCGAGCGACATCCTTCAGCTCACCCCGAGCGTTGACCGATTTCAGAATGGCTTCAGCGCCAATCAAGGGTAGTAATTGAGAGTTTGGAGGCAGGACAACTTCTCTCCCGTTATAAACCAAGGCCTTCCCGTTTCCGTCACGCAGGACGGTTCCAGCGTCTAGATTGTCCAAGCCGAGGATGTTAAAGCCGTAAGAGAGATGATTGGCTCCGCTTGCCTCATCGACAATCACTTCAAGCCGGCCTGATTCAATCTCTGAGAGCTCGGTCCCGAAACGGAAAAGTTTCTTCCCGCTAACCGAAGAGCCCGTCTGAATTCGCAAGGGAATTTCGGGTCCCATCCAGTTGATCTTGGCAAATTCCCCGTTTCCGCCCACGACGCTATCGAAGATTGCCTCCCGGCGTTTGATCCGGCCGGAGAGGAGTCTCCGGTCACCTTGAAGATTTTCATATTCAACGACCTCAGGGTTAAAGCGCAGGGAGTGTTCTTTCGCAAGACGAACGAGCCACATCCCGTTTTCAAATCCAACCTTCAACTCCGCTTTTTCTGGAACCTTCTCCAAAACAACCCTTTCGTCTTGTTCCATTCCTGTGAGAGTCCACGCCGTCTGCTTTGCGTCAAAATGTAAGAATCGGGTTTTTACGCTTTCAACCACATTGAATGGCTCGAAATCCTTCGTGAGATCAATCTTGAGGGCCTCTACGATTTCAATGTATTCCTTCATCGTCTCGATCTTGAATCCACTCCCTTGTAAAAACGTAATGGAGTTCTCAATCCGTTTCGCAAGCTCGGCTGCCTTCACTTTCTCCGGAAGGAGGACCATATCTTCGAGAGAATCGATCTTGAGGAGACGGCTCAACTTTTTGTAAATCTCAATTTGTTCGGTGATACGATCAACGCCAAGACCCCAATGAATCCGGACTTTCACAATATCGCTGAGCGGGATGGGGCTTGCCTCAAGCGTCTCCCGATGTGTCTTAACCAGAGATCTCACCTCCTGAACTTGAGAGGCGATACCCGCAACATTTCCCGTCGCAAGGGCCCGGAGAGAGGCAATCTTCGAGACATCCTCCCAGCCCCCTGCAAGTCCGGAGACGGGGGCTACGTTAAAATCTTGACCGAATTTCACCGCCGCCTTTTGACGAACGCTCACGTCAATCCGGTCGGAAGCCACGACGGCAGCCGCCATCAGTTTTGCCAAGTAGTCTTCATTCAGTTTCCCCGGCTCTTTTTCGCTCTGAGGCCGTAAAGAGAAGCTCTTGGCCGCCATCCAGACGGCCACAAGATCAAGATTCACCAGGGACCCTTCCCCGATTCCTTGATTGCCCAAAACCGCCGCCACTCCCTTTCGAACCTGGTCATGCTGCTTGGCGTAGTTCTTGAGTTGATTCAGAAGGTTCGGCGTTTCACGAGATTGTCTGGCAATCTTTTGGGCCCCTTCGGCACTGAGACCCGAGACTTTTTCCAGCAATACTTTGACCCGCTGCTCCTCACTCGGCGCCATTTCAAATGCCTCGTTGATCTCGTTCCAATCGATCTTGTGTCCCGTAACGGTTTTCGCCACATTCCGAACCAAGGAGGGGGCAATCACGTTCCAATCCTTCTCATCCAGATTCATGGCTTGAATCAAATCCTGAACCTTTAAGGCAAGACCCAACTGGGCGGGGTCCCCGGCCCCAAAGACCTGGGCAAAGGCAGGGTATTGCCCGGCCAGTAAGGCAAGGGTGGGAAGCGTAAGGTCGTCTCCGGCTTCCTTGATGATCGCATCAAAGTCCGGAGCCAAAGACAGTTGTCCCGAATCGGACATCTGGCCGGCCACCACCGGAAAGACGGCAAGAATGTTTTGCGCCTGCGCACTCAAACCGGCAAGACTCACCGTCTCACCCCGGAACTTCACCTCAAGCCCCTTCTCACCCATTGAACTTCGGAAAATTCCTCTCTCGCCCGGCTTGAGATGATCTTTCACCGCCCGATTCGCCTCAACGAACCGCCGCTGCTCCCCGCTCGCCAGTTTGACTTCGGCGTGCCGGCGCACCCCTTCAAAGCTCCCTTTTTCCGGGCCCCGGGTTGTTTCAATCGGCAGAATGTCCAGGGCAAATTTCTTCGCAATGGCAATCATCGCCCGGGCCCGGGCCTTCGATTCCATCGGAAGACTTCCCTGGAAAGCCTTCTCGAATTCCGGCGTGTTCGACTGAATCGTGTCAAAGTCGCTTCTCACCTGCTCCTTCACCGTCTGGGCGACCTGAATGGCTTCCTCAAGAATCTTTTTGACTTCCGGAGTAAGCTTGTCCCCCTTGAGATACCCTTTGCCGCTTGTGAAGGCCTCGATCTCCCGGGCCGCCGTCTCAACCCGCTCAAAGGTGACGCTTTTCACATACTCCTTACCGCTTGAGAAATTATCTGCAAGCTCCATTCCCACCGAGCCCTTCCAATGCCGGTGGAGATGCTGGCTGAATTCCCCGAGAAGCTTCACATCCTCCTGCCGGTTAAGCCGCAGGGCCTCGGACAATGCGGCGTTCACAGGATCCATCATCAGCCGAAAGGTCCACAACTGTTCAAGAAGGGACTTGACCGAATCGCTGTTCGCCCTTGCGGTGTTGACGGCGATCGAAAGGATCAGTTTTTCCTCAACGGTCAGTTTCTCAACGCCCCCTTGCGCCTTTCTCAAAAGCTCGATCATGTCCGACTTTTCCCAACCCGTCTTCGCAACCTCCCCCTTCTTCCTCAGGTCAAAATGCTGTCTGCCATCTTCTTGCCGCACCCAAAATTCGAGCCCCTCCCGGGTCGTGTCGTTTTGAAGCCGTTCCTGGAAGAATTCAACCCATTTGTCGAATCGGGCCCGGTTCTCACTCCCTTCAAAAACCCGAAGCTGCCTCGTCACATAATCCGAATCGAGAAAGATCGTGGCGTGACTCCTGAACGTAGTTCCTGCCTCTTCTCCCTTGGCGACCGTTCGCCCAACCCGGCCCAAGCTCTGCATCACCTGCATCTCGGGCAGTGTCGGATCAAAAAGGAGGAAATTCGCCTCGACCTGGTAATCAAGTCCCGTCAATCCCCGCTGGTTGGTCAAAAGAACGATCTTTCTCGAATCTTTACTCTCTGCCAAGGCTTTAACCTCTTGATTGAACTGCTCCACAACCGACCTTGGGTTTTCAGTATTTCCGTCGATGACCTTGATAATCAGACCCGGATCTTTCTCGAGCTCGAGAGCTTTCTTTAGATGATTAATCTCATGCTGCCCTCTGAGCGCCACGAACGTATGCGCCCCATTTTTAAATTTAAGGTCTGAGGCGCCCTTTGCAGACTTTTTAACGATCGCAAGGCGCTGGAGGGCCACCTCTTCAACGCTTCCTCGAGACGAAACCTCCGTGATATCAAACGAGTTGTATTTCTTCAGGTCGCCCGCCGATCTCAGGTGTTCCAAAATGAAAGCGCCCGTCTTGCCGGCCGTCTCAATCGCCGCTGTTTTTCTTCCTGTGTAAACCTCAAGCGGCACCGCCACTCCCTTGGCAGTTCCGGATTGCCCGATTACCAACCCTCCTTCTTCACCCCGGGTGACTGCGAGATCAAAGATCGGCGTGGCCGTCGTCGTTTGGGTAATTTCGATGGTCCCCGGATCGTGCAGAACGTTCTCTCTCAAGGTTTCCAAAATGGCGCTATACCGGCTCCGCAGTTCGGGACTTGATTCAATGTGTCTCACCGCATCGCCCACGGTTTTGGCGATACCAATCAGCCACGGGGTATCTTCGATAATCAGTTCACGCTCCACCTGACCCTCCCGGCTCACAGGCTTGTATTGCCCGTCCACGAGCCAGACCCCGCCGGCCACCAGGATCTTCTCGAAAATCTGATCAGGATTCCGGAAATCGGTCACCCGGGCTTTCAAGATAGACCACAACTCAACCGGATAAAGGGGCTCAATTTCCTTCTCGCTCAAGGGCTTGCTCAGTGCTTCGATGGCCGGATTCTTTTTGAAGACGTCGATAACATTGTCTCCTGTCCACTTCTCCAATTCGCCGTCCCGAACCAGAAGGGCGGCCCTGTTGTCTTTGGAATCACGATATCTCTTAAAGGTATCCTCATTTGAGGTCACAAGAACGTGTTTTCCATCCTCATATTTCTTCATAGCCTCAGGGTCGTTTTCGAAGACGAGGATTTCAGACGCCACCTCGGCCGCCTTTTCAAGGACGGCGAAATTCTTGAGCGCCAGCCGGGCGAGCTGAACATCACCGCCGACAATAAAGTGCATGGGATCCACCACCTGGTGGACTTCGTCAATGAGGCGGTTCGAACGGGCGTAGGCGTCCATAAATTCGGCGTAACGCCGGTGGCCCTGCGTGCGCAAATGCCCCATCAAGTGACCGACGGAATTGCGGTCGATAATAAAGAGAGCTCCGCTCTTGTCATGAGGATTTGTATTCTTTAACCCTTGAATCAATTTATCCAGGGCCTCTTCACTGCGCCCTTCCCTAAATTCCTTGATCAGGGTGGCGGCATCCACCACCTTCTTCCCTGAAAGTTCCTCGAAGAACCTTTTCTCTGTCCCCTTCATCCATTGCTCCACGAGCGAGGCATTGGGAACCAAAATCACGTTAATCCCGTGAATGGCGGCCAGACCGGCCGAGACAAGCGTCTTGCCTCCTCCCATCGAGAGGTTGGCATTGGGCGCTTGATCACCGAGGACCTTCATTTCGATAAACATTTTCCGCTGATCCGGTTTTATCCAGATCCCGTCACCGCCGGGTTCCTTTGCATTCACCTTTCGAGTGCTTTCATACAGGATGTAAGCATACAGGATCACATCCCAGTTCTGGGCCATTTGCTCTTTGGTCAAATACTGCCGGGGATCGAAAATCTTAAAGCCCCCTTCGGTGTAGCCGAAGAGCCGGAGATAAAGATCCGTCTGCCATTCGCCTGAAAGTTCTTTTGCGGCGATGTATTCACGGATCAGGCTGAAGAAATCGGCCCGTTTCCCTGCCGGAACGGTCCCGTCCTTTTCGCCCTGGATGAAGGCCTCTTCATAAATCCTCATCGCCTTTTCAACTTTCTCAACTTTTTCAGCCCCTTTAATTTTTTCTGCTGCTGGAGCCGTGGCGGCGTTTAATGCCTCATAAATATCATTGACACGTTGAACTAGTTCTTTACGAAGCCCGTTGATACGAACGGTGATCTCTTGATCGACAATTCCCTGCTCGATCAATTTAGCAGCTTCGCTCGCCAATCTGGTTGCGATAAATTTAGTTTCGGCAACCCTCACCGGTTTTCCGTCTGCCCCGACGTTTTGATAGCCGCCGTTGTAAGCGTCGTTGGCGAGGCGCTCACCCAAGGCAACCAGACCTTCCATGTCCTTAATCAGACTGCCGGCGTCATCCGATCCGGATTTAAGGCTCTCTCCATTCACCACCTTCTGCCAGAGATACTCCGCAATCTGCCGCTCGAACCCCTCCTCGACTACCTTCCCTCCGAGAACTTTCTCGACCCCCTTCGAACCCAAGCCGACCTCTGAAATCGCACGGGCGGCCCGGAGCGCCGGGAATTCTTGAAGGACGTCTGCCTCAACCTTCGCTTCCTTAAGCAGGCTCCCGAGAACCATCAAACTGAGAAGGCTTCCCTTTCCATCCTGCATGAGGCGCTCAACAACACTCCTCACACACGGACTGCAGAGCTGGAGAATCTGATCTGTGACGGTGAGTAGTGACTTATCAATACGGCCCTTTGATGTAACAGCATCTTCGATCAGCGAACGGGCAAGATTGATCTTCCGGACCGCCATATCCCCTTCGTGGCCTCCAAAGAGGGAGAGGTTCCCTTGACCTAGAACGTTGACCAATTTTCTCGCAATCGCCATCCGTTTTTGTTCGTCGACCTCAGCCTTTAATGCTCCAAGCTCTCTGAGGAAATCTGCCTTAAAGGTTGCTGCATCAGCAGGTTTCGCTTCGACGAGTGTCTCGATTGCCTTCTCGGGAGCAAGTTTTTCTACCGAATTAAGCTCAGCCGTCTGAACTTGGAGAATGGGTTGGAGGTGCTCGATTAACCGGTCCGCTTCTTCTCGGACAATCGCCCTTTTTCTGAAGTCAAGGTAATCCGCAAAGGAATCGAGTGTTTCTTTTTTGCCAAACGCTCCGTCGCCGAAAAGGTCAACCGGTTTGTTTGTTTTAGCGTCAACAACCTCAAACACTGTCTTTCCGTCTTTGGTGCCCTCCCGAAACTTGACCACCCCTGCCTCAAACAACGCCTCATAAAGGTGGAACATCTGGTTTGCGAGGCTCTCGCCCACTCCGGCATACAAATCAACGAGCTCTCCACGGAATTCTTTCCCGGCAAAGATTTTCACAGGCTGATCTTCCCCACTCAGATGAAGTTCCGCAATCTTTGCCAAGTCCCCAAGCATTTTTGCCTGACGCTGGATCTCCGGGACCCTCAATTCCTGTTCAAGCTGGCGGATCCTGGCGTCTCGCTTCTGATAGGCGTCACGGAATTCGACTTCTTGAGGAGTCAGTTTAAATTTCTTTTCCTGACTATCGATCTGGAAGGCCTCATGCCCATCCAGAATTAATTTGAGCCGGGCGTCTTTGGGAAGAATCCTCAAGCCTTCTTGCCCCAGAAGTTCAATTGGGAGCTCTTCACGAACACCCGTTAAGAGCAAGTCCGGATCGACCCCCTCAAAACGGGCCGGATCCAAATCTTCACCACGCTCCTTTTTGAGTTTGGCAAGCTCCTTCAATCTGCCGGTAAATTCGCCGACTTTTGCCGCTGAGTCGAATTTCTCAACCCCGCCCAGGATCCGATTCACAACCAAGGCCTCATAACTGGCGATCCGTCCGCTTGATTTATGGAGAACATCAATCGCAGAAGGATCAAGAACGAGATTTCCCGTAACCGTCCGAACCCGGGTCTCTCCGGCCTTGAGCCCTTCCTGATCAGGGAGGGCTTCCTGGCCAAGAAGCTGTCTTTGGATGGAGGGCATCGGACTGGTGAGGGCAAGCGACAAGGCAAATCCGTTCCTTACCTCCTTATCAAATCGATAGTCACGAAGCGGCTCGGGCAAGGCCTCTTCGGAAAGACCCAGTTCTCTGACCACCTCTCTTAATTCCTTCCCTTCGTATTTCTTGGAATCTCCCCGAATCAAATCGTTAAGGAGCTTAAAGGTTTCGGCCCGGGCCGTGCGCCCGTCCTCGCCTCTTCGGAGCGAAAGAGCCGCAAAGTGCTGATTGAACGAATCAAAGATATGCCGTTGGAGAAACTGTCTTCCGACCACGTCCGAAAGGGTTCGGAGGTAATCCCGTGAAAGATTCCCTTCCGCAAGAAGCTCGAGGAAGGTGTGGGCATCCCGGGGCGCCTCGGTATTGCCCTCAGCCGCATCACGGAGGATTCCGGTTCGCCCGAAATCAAAGCCAAGCTGCCAGGGTTTTTCGGATTCTCCGCAAACTGGCGGCCTAGATCTTGGTAAAGCAGAGGCAGCATCACGTCTCTTGTGTCTAAATACTGGAGCGCCCGGATCTGTTCACCGGCCGGGAGCGCCTGCAACGCTTTTTGTTCAGCAAGCAGAACTTCTTCGAGCCGGCCAAGAGCAACCGTGGGGTCCTTGAGGCGTTTATTGACGCTGAGAAGTTGCTCTATATTGCTTTCAATTCGGGCCTTTTCGTATCGGGCCCGGGACTGCACTGAGGCTTCCGAAGGAAGAGATTTGATTAGATTGTCTAGTTGTCGAAGCTGACGCTTGAAGGACTGCTCCAATTTTTTGTCCGTTGGCCCACGAATAAATTTACCAGCGGCTGCCACTGTTAGCGCCAAGGCTGCGTCATATTCGGCAATTGCCTTAACCCCCTCAGTCAGCCCTTTGATGGCTTTTCCCTCTGCCAGAAGCGCCTGATGGAATGCCTTTCTCGCCGATTCGCTTGCGGGGTTCTTAAGCAGTTCCGCCTGCAATTTGATCCGAACATCCCGAAGACCTTTATATTGTTCGTAACGTTGAACCTGGCCGTTCTTCAGCTCCAGCGCCTTTTCCTTC
>JACPCP010000005.1 GCA_016179745.1 Candidatus Omnitrophota bacterium | reverse complement strand
CGGGAATTTGTAAAAAGGAGGCTTCGGGAACTTTTGAAGGAGGAGCCCCTCGCCGGTGAGCGGCGCTTTCGCATTGAACTCAAAACGGCCCAGATGGAAGATTGGTTCGCCCGTCTGGTGGAAAAGGAAATTCTGGAGGGGAGCCCGGTGGAGCCCTTCCGCCCCGCCCACCTCGAATTTAAATTTGGTTTTTCAGGCGAAGGGGCGAAGGCCCTCGAACTTTACGATCCCCTCCGGGAGAATTTGAAACTGCGGGGGAAAATTGACCGGATCGACGTGGACCCCTCGGGAAAAGCGGCCGTGGTGATTGATTACAAAACCGGCGGCACGTTCAAGGCCGGGGACCTGGAATCCGGGACCGCCCTCCAGCTGCCGCTTTACCTTTTGGCGGTTGAGAAGCTTTTGAAATTGAAACCGGCTGCGGGGCTGATTGTTAAAATCTCAGACGCTGAAACGGGCGGTTTTTACAGTGAGAAGGGTTTGGAAGAGGCAGGTGCCGAGGCCCGCCGTTCCAAAAATGTTCTCGACCCAAAAGAATTTCACGAAGTCCTGGAGCGGGCCGTCCGGTTTTCGAATTTCTTTTCCGAGGGAATTCGGAGGGCCGAAATCCCGGTCCGCCCCAGGGATTGCGACAAGCACTGCCCGTTTCCCTCGCTTTGCCGCATTGAAAAGTGGCGCCTCCCTTTTATTTATCAGGACCTTCGAGAAGAAGATAAAAGGGAGAAACGTTAAGTGAGGGGGAGGGGTTGTTTATGGTCCATCTGAGCGAAAATCAAAAACAGGCAGTTGAGACAACGGGAAAAAATCTCCTGGTCTCGGCCGGGGCCGGCTCCGGGAAGACCCGGGTCCTGGTGGAGCGCTTCCTTTATCTGGTGTCCCAGCGGAAAATTTCCCCCTCCGCCATTTTAGCCATCACCTTTACCGAGCGGGCGGCCAACGAGATGAAACGAAGGATTGTCGAAAGGCTCCGGGAGGAAAAACTGGAAGAGGCCCGCCGGGAGGTGGAAAGTGCGGTGATTGGTACCATCCACTCGTTTGCGGCCCGGCTGCTTCGGGAGCACCCGATCGAGGCTGGGATCGATCCCCATTTCGTGATTTACGAGGCGGAGGAGGCGCAGTTTCTCAAGGAGCGGGCGCTGGAAGAACTCCTGGAAGAAGCCTCGGCCGACACCGGGGTTTTCAATTTCCTCAAGGTTTACAGCGAGAGGGCCGTCCGGGAAGGGATCCTCGAAGCCTTTGCCCGTTCCCGGAATTGGGAAAGCCCGTTCGAGGAAATTTTAAAGCGGCGTTTCCGGGCCGACCGAAAATCCATCGAATCGGAGCTGAGGCAGGGGCTTGGGAAAATCCAGGAGGTCAAGGGGGCGGAGGCGGCCCATTGGGCCCTGGAGCGGATTTCCAAGGAAAAGAGTTTGGGGCTGGAGACGCTTCGGGAGTTGGCGGAAATTCGCTCGAGCCTCCGGGCCGCCGGCCGCCAGAAGGAGGCCATTTCTTCCGTGAAGGAGACACTGCTTGATTTCATGGCTTTTCTCCGGGAGGAGGCGGGCCTTGCAAGCCGGGAGGTTTTTATCCGTCTCGCCCTCCAATTTGAGAAGGCCTACGAAGAGGCCAAGCGTTCCGAGCGGGCGCTTGATTTTGACGATCTCCAGCTTCGGGCTGTCCGTCTCCTCGGGGCCGGTCGGTCAAGCGGCGACTGGCCGCCTGGTCAGCCGGCACCGGGCGATTGGCCCGGCGCCGGGACTCCGGCTGCCGAAACGCTCCGAAAAATCTACCGGGAGAAATTTGCCGAAATCCTCGTGGACGAATATCAGGACACGAACCGTTTGCAGGACCGCCTGCTGGAGCTCGTCCGGCGGGAAAACAATCTCTTTGTGGTCGGAGACTTTAAGCAATCCATCTACGCCTTCCGGGGCACCGAGGTGAAGCTCTTTCTCGAACGGGAGAAGACGAATGCCCAGAGTCCGGACGGGGCCCGGATTTCACTCGCCGAAAATTACCGCAGCCGTCCCCGTTTGATTCAATTCGTGAATTCCTTTTTTGAAACTCTCTGGCGGGAGGACGGGGTCCCTTTTGAGCCGCTCGAGGCCGCAAGGCCCGAGGAAGGGGAGGGCCCGAGGGTGGAGCGGCTCGCCCTCGCCGTGGAAAAGGGGGAGAGTCTGGAAGAGGTCCGGGTCCGGGAGGCGAGAACGCTGGCGCACCACGTCCGGACGCTTGTCAAGACGGAGGGCTTTCATTATCGGGACGTCGCCATTTTGTTCGAGGCCATGACAAACGTCCACTTCTACGAGCAGGAGCTCCGGCGGCTTGACATTCCCTATTTTGTGGTCTCAAACCGGGGCTTTTACACCCAGCCGGAAATCCGGGACGTCGTAAGTTTCCTCTCGGTGCTTGAGAATCCCAAACGGGACATTCCGCTCGCCTCGTCGCTCCGCTCGCCCCTTTTCCAGATTTCCGACGAGACACTTTTTTGGCTCGCCCGCAGCGTGAAGGAAAAAAACAAAAAGGCCCCTCTGGCAGAGGGACTCGGGGCGTTTGAATCCATGGCCGAAATTTCCGGCCCCCAGAAGGAGAAACTTCGATTTTTTACGCAGGCCTTTTCGCAATTCCTGGAGGCCAAGGAGAAGCTCCGGATCTCGGAGGTCATCGAGAAGCTCCTTCACCGGACCGGCTATGACCGGTATGTCCTGAAGCTGAGACAGGGGGAGCGCCGTTACGCCAATTTGAGGAAACTCGTGGAGATTGCCCGTGAGATGGAATCCAAGAGGGCCCTCCACCTGGGGGATTTTGTCCGGGCCGTGGTGGGTTTTGAAACCCGGGAGGTCCGGGAGTCCCAGGCGCAGGCGGAGGCCGAGGAAGGCGACGTGGTGAGGCTCCTCAGCATTCACATGGCAAAGGGGCTCGAATTTCCCGTGGTCATTCTTCCGGACCTGGGGCGGGGCGAGAGGGCGGAGGGAAATTCCTTCCTCGTTTCCGAGGAAGAAGGGTTCGGAATCAAAGTCCGCAACGAAAAGACCTGGAAGTTTGAAGAGACGCTGACCTTTCGCCGGACAAAGGCCCGGCTCGAGCGGGTCCAGTCCGAGGAATCCAAACGGCTCCTTTACGTGGCCGTGACCCGGGCGAAGGAGCGGCTCGTCCTTTCCGGCCCGGCCGAGAGTGAAGAGAAGCGAGAGCGCTCGTTTCACGAGATGTCGAGCTGGGCGAAATGGGTGGACCGGATTTTGGAGGAGGGCGGCCTTGAAGTGAGGAAACTTTCCGAGGTCCCTCCCCGGCCTTTTCCCTACGGCGGGCGTCGGCCGCTCGCCGAACGGCGGGCCGTCCGGAGCCGGCTTGAAAATTTAAGACCCCTTCCGCTTCGACGGGAGCCCGAGGAAACTTCCGGGATCCTTGAGCAAACAACCCTTCCCGAGCGTGCCTATTTTCAAAGGATCGACCTCCCGGTTTCTGCGTTTCTCCTCTACGAGAAAGACCCGGAGGAATATTTCCGGGTTTACGAAATCGGAGCCACCTCGGACCTTGCTTTCCAAAAGCCGGCGGAGGCCCTCGAAGAGGCGCCTTCCGAAGAGGAAGGGGTCTTAACGCCTGCCGAATTTGGGACGAAGGTCCACCAGGTTTTGGAGCAGATCCTCCTTCGGCGCTCTTCCCTCCGGGAGGCGGAGCTCCTGACTCGAAGGATGACTCAAGAACTGACGGCCCCCGAGCAGGAGGAGATTCTTGAGATGACGCTCCGGTTTTTGAAAAGCGAAACCGGGAAGGAAATTCTGAAATCAAAAATAATCCGGCCCGAGCTCCCGTTTGTGCTCCGGCTTCCCCACGGGATCGTCCACGGAACGCTGGACCTCCTTACCCGGAATCAGAAAGGGGAGTGGCGGATTCTGGATTACAAAACGTCCCGGGCAGACGAGTCCAATTTGGCCGAGTGGGGCGAGGCTTACCGGGTCCAGATGGAGCTTTATGCCCTGGCGTTCCGTCTTATTTCGGGCGAGACCCCCGTCGAGGGCCGAATCCATTTTCTCCGGCCGGGCCTGACGCATTCCATCCCGTTTCAGGGTCTTGATTTTGAAAAGCTCTCCGGGAAATTTACCGATCTCCAAAAAGAGATCCTTCGTTTCCGGAAAGAAAGGGCAGTTCGTGGGACAGCGGAGGCTACAGGTATTTTTCCTGGTAAATCTTGACGAGGGCGAAGAAGAGCGAGAGGATCACCGGGGCAATAAAAATTCCCATTAAGCCGTAAAGTTTCATTCCGCCGAGAATTCCGAAGAAAAGCAGAAAGTACGGGAGCTTTGTTTTCTCACCAATCAGGGCCGGCTTCACAATGTTGTCCGTCAGGCTGATGACGAGGAGGCCGAAGAGGAAAAGAATCACGGCCTTGACGGTGTGGGCCTGGAGGAAGAGATAAATGACAAACGGCACCCAAATCGCCGAGGCCCCCACCACGGGGATGAGAGCGGTCAGAAAGGTGAGGGCGGCGAAAAGAATCGGGAGGGGCAGGCCGAGCACCCAGAAAATGACGGCGGTCAGGAGCGCCTGAATCAGTCCCGAGAGCAGCTGGCCCCTGATGACGGCGGAAAAGGTTTCGTTCAGTTCCCGGAAAATCGACTTCTTGGTCCTCTCCTCGAAGGGGGCGATCTGATAAATGAAGTCGTGAATCTTGGCCCCGTCCTTCAAGAAAACAAAAATCAGGAAAGTCATTAAAACCGTGTTCAGCCCCACCAGAAAGGCGTTTTTCGTCAACTGGGCGGTCTGGGACGTGGCGAAGTCTCCGATGGCCCGTGTCGAGCGAAGGATCCAATCCGTGGCGGCCTGTTTGACAGGGTCCCACTGAAAGAGGCGGGCCTCGAGGCCCTGGACAAATTGGAAGGAGCGGATCTGGTCAATGAGTTTTTCGAGGCCTCCCCCTTGAATGTAAAGCACGGCGGACTGGTAAAGCTCGATGGCCTGGCCGGCGACGTTCAGAATGAGGACCACCACGGGAGGAATCACGAGGAGAAAGATCACCCCGGTCATCAGGGCGGCTGTCAGGATTTCGTTGGCCTTGAACTCTTTTCTGAGTTTTTCGTAGAGGGGATAAAACCCAAAGGCGAGGATGGCGGACCAAAAGATGGCCCGTGAGAAGGGGGCGAGAATCAGGAAGATCTGGACGACCACAAAGGCCAGGAAGGCCAGGAAGACAACCGATATGAACTGGTCCCGTGTCACGGCCCCTTAGTCTACTCAAATCTTTAATTTTGACAAGGGGGGATAGAAAAGCTAAAAAAGGCGCCTGCCCCGCCTTCGGCGGGACTGCTAGGTTAGACGGGAGTGCGCAGATAAGTGCCTCACACGAATATAGGGAGTTGGCGAATTATCGAGAGACGTGCGCCTGGCCGGCCTCCGGCGGGGGTGGAAAGATTGATTCCTGATTCAAAATGATTAAACTTCTCATTTACGATTTGGACGGGACCTTGATCGACTCCCGGCTTGACATTGCCTATGCCGTGAACTGGACTTTGAAGGAACTCGGCCGGGGTCCGCTTCCGGTGGAGCAGGTGAGCAGCTTCGTGGGAAACGGAGTCAAAAATTTGATGCAGCAGGCACTCAAGGCATCCTCGCCTTCCTCCTTGCCACCTCTTGAACGTTCCATTAAACTATTCCGTCGCCGTTACGGCGAGCACCTCCTGGACCAAACCCGCCTTTATCCTTCGGTGAAAAAGGTGCTCGAATTTTTCAAGGACCTGAACCAGGCGGTCGTGACCAACAAACCCGAAGACTTTACCCGTGAAATTCTCCGGGGACTCGGCATCGATTCTTATTTCGGGCGGGTCATCGGCGGGGACCAGGGGTTTCCGAAGAAGCCGGCCCCCGAACCTGTCTTGGAGCTTCTCGGGCACTTTGAGGTCCGGCCGGAGGAAACCCTTTTAATCGGCGACAGCCAAACGGACGTGGAAACCGCCCGCAACGCCGGCGTGAAAACCGTTGCCGTGACTTACGGGTTTGGGAAACGCTCCGAACTGGAGTCCGCCCAACCGGATATTCTTTTGAACGATTTGGAGGAATTGACCCGATGTCCACTCTTGAAGAAGTGAAACCGGCGGAGTCCTTGAGTTTGATTCAGGAAGGGGACCTTGTGCTGGTGTGGTTTGAGGACGAAGTGAGCTACCTCGTTGAGGTGGCCCGTGGGAAAAAGATATCGATTCACCGGGGACGGCCGCTTGAGACGGAGGCGTGGATCGGTTTGGAGTTTGGCTCCGTGCTCGACTGCGGCCACGCCCTGGCCTATCTCCTCCGGCCGACGACGGAAGATTTGATGATGAAGGCCAACCGGGAGAGCGGTGTGATCTACCCCAAGGATGCGGGTTTCATGCTTCTTAAGGCCGGGATTCACGCCGGCTCCAAGGTGCTTGAGATCGGGACCGGCTCCGGCGCCCTGACCCTGGTTTTGGCGAAGGCCGTTCAGCCGACCGGAAAAATTTTCACCTACGACCGGCGCGAAGATTTCATGGAGCTCGCCCGGAAAAATTTGCGGCGGGCCAAACTGCTTGATTTTGTTTCCTTTAACAAGCGGGAGCCCCGGGAGCCCTTCGCTGAGAAGGTCTTCGATGCGGTGATCCTCGACATCCCGACCCCCTGGGAGGAAGTGGAAGTGGTTCGGGAGGCCCTCGGGGGCGGCGGCTCGCTCGTGAGTTTGAACCCTACCTTTAATCAGATTGAGAGAATGGCGGAGGCGCTTCGGCAGACGGGTTTTATCCGTATCGAATCGTGCGAATTACTGCTCCGTCCGATTTTGGCCCGGGAGGGAAAGACCCGCCCTGTCCAACGGATGGTTTCGCACACCGAATTTCTCGTTTTTGCGACCAAAGCCAATGCCCAAACCCATTCTCCTCATTGATGACGACGATCTAGTCCTCCAGAGCCTGGGAATGCTTCTCGAGACCCAGGGCTATGCCACCGAACGGGCCCGGAACGGGTTCGAGGCGGTCGAGAAAGTCCAGACTCAGGAGTTTTGCATCATCATTTCCGACATGCGCATGCCCGGCATGAACGGGATTGAGGTCATCAAAAAGATCCGTGAGATCAATGCCGAGCAGAGACGAAAGCCCGTCCCCGAAATTCTCATCACCGCCTACGCCGATGAGAGCGCCTACCTTCAGGCCCTGAAGCTGAACGTCACGGCCTACCTCCACAAACCGTTCGATATGAATGAATTTCTGGACATTGTCGCAAAGCGGGCGGGGGACGCTCGAAGCGGCTAAACCTTGCCTGAAATCAGCCGATAAACTGGACGCAGTTTAACGGACGATGTTTTCAATCGACAAGGAGACTTTAGGATGAAACGAGAAGTTTACACATTGAGCGTAGTTCTCTTGGGCATGATGGTTCTCACCACGGGCTGCACGACCAAAAAGCGGCACCAGAGGGATATCACCGAGCTGCAATCCCAGATTGGGGCGCTCCAGGGTGAAGTGGCTCGTCTGGACCAAACCCTTCGAGATACGGAATTGGGTTTGAAGGCGGCCCAGACAGGGTCCGCTCCCACGGGCACGGGCTCTATCTTCGGTGCTTCGGACGGGGGACCGGTTTACCGCACACCCTCCGGGTTTGAGCTTCCGGCAACGGCCATCCAAAAGGCGCTTAAAAACGCCGGTTATTACCAGGGGGCCCTTGACGGAAAGGTCGGTTCCGGGACCAAGCAGGCCATTCGTGATTTTCAGCGAGACCAGGGGCTGACCACCGACGGTGTCTGCGGCCGTCAGACGTGGGCCCGCTTGAAGAGCTTCGCCTAAAAATTCGCCACGCCTGCAATGATTTGATTACCACCTCATCGCCGGCTCCCTTCCTTTCGGAAGAGGTCCGGCGGTGAGGCGGTAGTCTTTTTGACCTCCTTTAGTAAGTCCCGCAAGTATTTTTTCTGCTTTCCTTGAAGCCCCTCGAGACGGGTGTTAGGCTTTCCTTGAAATGCAGATCACAACAACCTTGGAGAGGGAAGCGCCGCCTCGCCTGGGAAAACACTTCTATCAGTTTTACAAGGGACGGGAGGATTTTTTCCGCATCGTGACCCCTTTTCTGCTTTCAGGGCTTCGTTCCGGAGAGGCCGTTTTTTGGGTCGTGTCGCAGGCTGTCGGGGTCCTGGAGGCGGTCGAGTCGCTTCAGCGCTCGTTCGACATCAGCCGTTTTATTGAAAAGGGGCAGCTTTTGATTGTGCCTGCGGAGCGGTGGTATCTGGAGCGGGGACGCTTTTCAGAGAGGAAAGTCACGCAGCGGCTCAAACGGTTTGTGGACGAAAAAATGGCCCTCGGGTATACCCATTTTCGAGGGGCGGCCGACCTCGCCTGGCTGGACGGCCGGGACTGGTCGAAATTTCAATCCTATGAAACAAAAATTGACGAAATGATTCAAGCCCTCGAGGCCGTTGCCCTTTGCGCCTACCCGATCCAGCACTGTTCCCTGACTCAGACGAAGGAAGTCCTCGAGCATCACGACTCGGTTTTCTTGTCTAAACTTTAAATTTCACCCTGTGTTACAATACCCCCCCTTATGTCTTCCCTGAGTCTCCCTGTGACGTGGATCTTTTTTCTTTTTGTCTCGTTTTGGCCCTGGGAAAAGGACTTGGGCGAAATCAAAAAGACTTCGCTTGAGATTCCCCGGGGCCCTTCCGAGGTCCGGCTTTTGCGGGTGGCGCTTTTTTATGAAAAATCCAGCGTGGAGATTGGAGCGGACGGCGGGTATCGGATTGAGGACCTGGCGTCGGACCGGGTGTTGGAGGAAGGGGGCCGCCTGCCGGTGACCGCTGTCCGAATGACCCCTACCGGGATTCAGGTCGGGTCGGCCGTTTATCCGGTATCCGGAATTCGGGTGACTGCGAAGCAGAGGGAGATCCAAGTCGGCAAAAAGAGATACCGCAACGCCGTCGAGATTTTAAAAAACCCGGCGGGGAGCCTTACGGTGGTCAACGAAATCGACGTGGAGGACTATCTCAAGGGGGTTTTGCCCTGGGAGTCGAATCCCGACTGGCCGGAGGAGGCCCTGAAGGCGCAGGCCGTCGCCTCCCGGACTTACGCTATTTTTGAAAACATTGAGAACAAGGATTTTCCTTTCACGCTCGGTTCGGATGTGGGAAGCCAGGTTTACGGCGGCAAGACGATCGAAAAATCCCGCTCGAGCCTGGCGGTCGAGAAGACCCGGGGTCAGATTCTGACCGCCCGGGGAAAAATCTTTCCGGCATTTTTTCACTCCACCTGCGCCGGCCGGACGTCCCGGGCCGACTATGAGTGGCGGGTGGAACCGCACCCTTCGCTGGCGGGGGTGGAGTGCCCCTTTTGCCGGGCCTCCAAACATTATCGATGGGAGAATCGTTTCACGGCGGCGGAAATTCAAAATCGTTTGGCCCAAAAAGGGCATCGGGTGAACGGAATCAAGGAAATCCGGTCGGAAAAACCGGATTCCTCGGGCCGTCCCCGGTTTTTCGTGATTGAACACGCCGGGGGGTCGCTCAAATTGATGGCCAATGAGTTTCGCCTGGCCGTGGGCAGTGACCGGATGCGGAGCACCCGGGTGAGGATCCAACGGGCGGGGGACGATTTTGTTTTCGAGGGAGGGGGGTGGGGGCACGGCGTCGGGATGTGCCAATTCGGCGCCAAGCACCTGGCCGAGATTGGCTACCGCTATAAAGATATTTTGCGCTACTATTATCCGGCGAGTGATCTTCGGAATTTGGAGGATTTCTCGGGCTTGGCCCCGGCGCCCTCCCAGGAGTCTTCAGAAGGGAATGTCTTCAAGCGCTGGTTGGGGGAACTGCAGTCGTTCGTGGAGGATTTGTAGTAAAATTTTTGCGCCCGCCCCGCCTGCGGCGGGACTGCTAGGTCAAGGGGAGTGGGCAGTTGAAGTTCCTCTCACGCAGGGTGAGAGGTGGTTTAATATCATGAGACGTGCGCCCGCCCCGGCGAAAAGATGCCGGGAGGGTGCATTGTATTCTGCGCCCGCCCCGTCTTCGACGGGGCTGCTAGGTTGAGGGGATTGCGTAGAAAAGTCCCTCACACGAATTACGAGAGGTAGTGAATTATAGAGAGACGTGCGCCCGTAGCTCAACGGACAGAGCACAGGCCTCCGGAGCCTGGGGTTGGAGGTTCGAGTCCTCTCGGGCGCGTTCTGCTTCGCCCCGCCGAAAGGCGGCGGGGCTTCGCAGAAATGCGTCCCGACGGGACGCCGTCCGGTTAAAATAGCAAAGGAGGATTTGTTATGGATTGGGGGATGATGAATCGACTTTCGAGGATTGTGAATCCGAAGACGGGGCGTTGTGTGATGCTGGCTGTCGACCACGGTTATTTTCAGGGGCCGACCACCGGCTTGGAGAATCTGGGAAAGACGGTGAATCCGCTGCTTCCCTACGCCGATGCCCTGATGATTACCCGGGGGGCGTTGAGGAACTGGATTCAGCCTCAGATGACGAAGCCGGTCGTTCTGAGGGTGTCGGGAGGGCAGAGTATTTTGAAAGAGCTCTCCAATGAGGTCATCACAACCTCGATTGAGGACGCTATTCGAATCAACGCCTCTGCAATGACCTGCTCTGTTTATGTCGGCGGCGAGTATGAGAAAGAGTCGATTGCGAACCTGGCAAAGATCGTGAATGAAGGAGAAGCGTATGGCATCCCGGTCCTGGCCGTGACGGCCGTAGGGAAGGAGTTGACACGGGACGCCCGCTACCTGGCGCTCGCCTCGAGAATCTGCGTTGAAATCGGCGCTCATATGGTTAAAACCTACTACTGCGAAGATTTCCAAAAGGTGGTGGAGGCGTGTGGAAAAGTCCCGGTCATCATTGCCGGCGGCAAGAAGATCAAAGAGAAAGAGGCCCTCGAGATGTCGTTCAATGCAGTGAAGGCCGGTGCGGCCGGCGTTGATATGGGGAGAAATGTCTTCCAGTCCGAGGATCCTATTCGGATGATTCAAGCCGTGAGGGCGATCGTCCACGAAGAGGCTTCCGTCGAACGGGCCCTTCAAATCTACGAAGGCGGCAAGCAACTTTCCGGCTCCCGGGCCTGAAGCCTTCCCTGCGGGGGACCCCTCCATGAAAGTGGCCGTTTACTATAAGAATAACGATATCCGCCTTGAAGAGAGGCGCCGTCCCGAGATCGGCGAAGGGGAACTTCTTGTCAAGGTCAGGGCCTCCGGAATTTGCGGCACGGACTTGATGGAGTGGTATCGAATCAAAAAGGCCCCCCGGGTTCTCGGCCACGAAATGACCGGTGAAATTGCCGAGTCGAAATCACCGAAATACAAAATCGGCCAGCGGGTCTTTGTCAGCCATCATGTTCCCTGCGACCACTGCAAATTCTGTCTGGAAGGAAATCACACCGCCTGTGAAACCCTCCACCAGGGCAATTACGACCCGGGAGGCTACAGTGAATTTGTGAGGGTCCCCCGGTTGAACGTGGAGAAGGGGACTTACGTCCTGCCCGAAGGGATTTCCTACGAAGCCGGGACCCTGATTGAGCCCTTGGCTTGTGCCTTGAGAGCTCAGAGGGTGATCAACGTCAAGGCGGGGCAGACGGTCTTAATTCTGGGAAGCGGCATCTCGGGCCTTCTGAATATTCGTGTCGCCAAGCTGATGGGCGCCCGGGTCCTTGCCACGGACCTCGACCCCTTTCGGCGCCAAAAGGCGAAGGAGTCGGGGGCTGACGAGGTCTTGGACGCAAGACAGCCGCTCCGCCTGGAAGCAGATCGGGTGATTGTCTGTGCAGGCGCCTTGGAAGCGGTGAAGCAGGCCTTTGAGTGCGTGGCGAGGAAAGGGGTGGTGCTTCTCTTCGCCATTCCTTCCGTGAACGTTGAAATCCCGACCCTTGATTTTTGGAGAAACGAGGTCACGGTCACTTCTTCCTACGGCGCCGCACCCCGGGACTTGGCAGAATCCCTGGCGCTTCTTCGGGACCGCAAAATGGATGTCGAAGATTTGATTACCCATCGCCTTCCTTTTGAAAATATCCAGGAAGGTTTCCATCTGGCTTCGGGCGCCGGCACGTCTCTCAAGGTTATTTTACGCCCCTCGGCCCTTTCCCAATGAAGGGACTCATCCGGATTCTCAATCTGATTCTGGTCGCCGCCATTCTTTTCATTGTGGGTCAGGGGATCTATTGGATTGCCAAACGGATTGAGGAAAACCAGATTCTCAAGGGAGTGATCACGAGGCTTTCCTCGGATTCAAGGGTGGCCGAGGTGCTTGTGACCCAGAGCCGCTTTAATGAAGAGACGAAGAAGATTGAGACCACCATCAAATTCCTCGAATACGACGCCGAAGGAAAACCGCTCGAACCCCGCTACTTTACCTTTCAGGGCAACATCATCCAGTTTCAGTCTCTCGTGATCCGATTTCAGGACCGCCTCGTGGAAGCGGGCGACAGCCTCCGGGGAAAAAGCGCTTACCTCTTCCTAAAGGCCTTTGTGTTGGATGAGACGAAGACACAAGTGTTTCCGATCACGGAGGCCAACACGATCCCGGCCGGCTACAAAGTGCCCGGCATCAAAAGTGAATTTGAACAGAAGCTCTGGGAGGAATTTTGGAATTACGCCCTCGATCCCAGGGCGAGAGAGCGGTCCGGAATCAAAAATGCGCAAATTGAGGCCCCGGGGTCGATGTTTCTGCCGGGCACTATTTACACGATCAAGATCGAACACGACGGCGGCCTCCGGATCGACACCCGCCCCGTGCCGGAAATTTTAAAAGGGGAGAAGGTTTGAGGTTTGAGGGTTTGAGGGACTGTCCCCAAAAAGGGACAGGCAAAAAGGAGAAAAGTGACTTCCTCTTTTTTCCTGTCCCCTTTTTTTGCGAAGCTTGAACTTGTTAACAGTCCCCACCAGAACCTGAGCTGGAGTGGGAAGCCTGACTTGCGCCCGATGTCCCCTGGCTGAAGCTGGTATCCTGGAAGAGCTGTGTCGACAGGGCAGAATTTTGAAACTGCCTTCCCAGGAAGCCGTCGAATTGGAGGGGTTTATCCTGTGGTGCCGGGGATGCGGTCCGCTCCAGAGCCCGAGTGGCGTCGCGCTTCACGTCCTGGCTCAACGCGGTTTTTAACTTCCCTTTTAAACCTGTGGAGATTGGTACTGGCTCAGGAGCAACCGTGAATTGAAAGCTGCCCCCTGAAGCCCACTCCCACGGCTTATCCTCGGCGCTTGAACCCATGCTTTGACCATCCGGTGCATCGGAATCGAAAAGGGCTGACATCTCAAAACCGACAGAGACCTGTGGATTGACCCAGTACTGAGCTCCAAGACCGACTTCGAACCCTAGGCTGTCAACAGGATGGGTTGAGGAAGATGCATCAAGCAGTTGAGCGTACCCAAGCTGCTGAGCTAAATTAACATTGTTCGAGCCGCTACCTACTGAAAGTGACCCCCCTACTCCGCTTGTTATGGCCCAATAGTTGGTGTCTACATCTAATCCGGACGCCAGTTCCGAAGCCGGCTCCGTTAAATTAGAGTCGGTGGTTGAGGTATCGGACGGTTCCGCCTGCGCGGTCTTTTTCTCGTCCCCTTCGGGTGCCTTTGTTCCGACTTGCTGGGTTGGGCCGGAGGCCGAAGTTTTCGTTTTGTAGTCTTGATAGGAATCAAACCCTCCCTGTTGGACTTGTTGGTCGAGCGCCGCCTCAAAGGTCCGGATCTCGCTCATAGCCTCGGAATGCTGAGCCTTTGCCTCCTGAAGACTTTTTTCGTCGTGGGCGATATTTCGTTGGATCTCTCCGATGCGCTCGGGATTTTCTATCTTCACCCGCTCAAGCTCCGCCTGATCCTGTTTTAGATTTTTCTCGGCAACGTCAATATAAGTCCGCGCAATCGCAACCTTCCCGCCCGCTTCGGAGGCCGCATCGGACATTCCTTTTTCAAGCGCCTTCACCGTATAATCGAAGCTCGTCAGCATTTCTCCACCTACCTTATAGAAGGTGTCACCCCGTTGGGGGTCAAAGACCATAGACTCTGGCGGGAGAAACTCTTCCGCACGGTTAAGAAGGTTACTCATGGCATCGGCATACTCCGAGCCAATGAAGGTGAGGTTGCTTGAAGACGGATCAAAGTCGGGAAGAAAATCCCAGTCTGCGCCCGAAGTCGGTGCCATCGCCTCGGCCTCGACAACCTCCATCTCCTCGGTTGAAGGTTCGGAAGGACCCGAGGGTTCAGAGGGCTCAGCGGACGGTTCAGAAGGTTCGGTCGTTGTTTCGCCTTCACCCTCTCCTTCGCCTTCCTTGTCGCCTCCCTTATCTCCACCTTTGTCCCCGCCCTTGTCGTCGTCATCTTTGCTGCTGCCTTTGCCGCCGCCTGTCTGACCCTTTCCGCCACCTGTGCCGCCGGTGCCTCCGCCGGCGGGACCGCTGCCTGGTCCGCCGCCGGGTCCCGCACCTCCTCCGCTCCAGCCCGTAAAACCTTCCCTCCACGCATGAATGAGTTTGGCGACGTCACCGAACGATAAATTGTCCGGCAATCCGGTATGAGTGACGCCGGTTTGGTGGTCATAAACGGCGACTCCTGTTTCAGGGGTCCATCCCACAATCACTCCCGGTGGCAAGTTCTGAGTCATGGCACTGGAGAATTGAGGGCCTTGAGGGACGGGCTTGGGCGGAGGAGTGGGATTGCCGGTGGGCTTGCCCAATTCTCCGGCATACATTGGATTAAACGAACTCGAATAGGCTGAGTAATCCGGTGAGTTTTGTCCGCCGAAGAGGGGTGTATTCGTTGGGATGTTATGGAGAACCGGAGGGCCTGAGCCCGTTGCCCATTGGTAGAGACTCCCCAAACCATTAATCACCGCCCCGGTTATCCCTCCGATCGCATCAGCGATATTATGTAAAATAGGTCCGGGTTTAATGTTGACTTGCGCTTGATAGCCTGGCCCGTAGCCGGTGGCTACGGAACTTCCCTGAGTGAAAGTAATGCCGTCACCGCCCAGCTGAAGAGAAGCATTGAATGAGGCGTTGTATCCGGTGGTAAGAGAGCCGGTGATTTGAGTCTCGATGTCGAAAAGTCCAAGGTGGAGAGTGCTGTGAAAACTTGCGGACGTCTGAGCCCCCGCAAGAAAATTAGCCTGAAGACCTAAATTTGCGCCCGAGAGCCCCAACGAGGCCTGGCCTGTTCCTTGAGCCTGCGTGCCGACAAAGTAGCTGACATTTCCTGTCGCATCGAAATAGTCGCCGTCATAACCGGTGTCAAGAAGGGTTCCCTGAGAAAGGGAGAGAGCCCCCCCGCCTTGGTAAGCAGCAGAGGTTGGACCACTTGAAAAGTTACTGGCGGTTCCGTAAGAAGGACTGTAAGAGGAACTATTTCCCTCAGGGGAATCCAGATCGCCGAAATCTTCAGTCGGATAATCGGGTTCACCCGAGGATTCCCATTCCTGCAGTTCGTTGTCGAGTTCTGCGTATTGTGAGTCATTAAAGGCGTCCGGGGAATCTGCATCGCCAAAACCTTCAGGATCTTCGTCAGAGCCGGAAGACCAGGGCCAGGCGAAGGCGATTGAAGAAGAGGGAGTCAGAAAAGAAAAAGAAGGGAAGGAAATCGCAAGGAAGACCGCACTTGCCAGCGAGAGGACCTTGACGAGCGGCTTACGCTTCATTTTTGATTCGCTCCGTCAGGACCGCCGCCTGAGCGGCCAGCGGGCCCTTGTCTTTTTCCAGGCTTCGGGCTTCCTTGAGGTGCTTCTTCGCCTCTTTGAAATGCCGGGTGTGGATCAGGACCTTGGCAAACTTCAAATGGGCCAGAGAATTTTTGGGGTCCTGCTTCAGCGTCTTTTCGTAAAGTGGAATCGTCCTTTGGTAGGCTTGGACCGCTTCAGGCGCACGTCCGAGTTTCCGGAGGAGGTCCCCGGCCTCCAGGTAAGGGTCGATAAATTCCGGACTCAATAGGTAAGTCTTCTGAAATGATTCGACCGCCTTTTCCCTCTGGCCCATCGCTTTCTGGGCAAGTCCCATTCCGAAATGAGCAATGGTGCTTCGAGGGGCTTTGGCAACCACCTTTTGAAACTCTCCCTGGGCCCTGTCAAATTTCCGGGCCGCCATGTAAGTCATCCCGAAATCACTCTTGATCCGCAGATTGTCCGGATCTCGTTTCACCGCCTCTTCAAATTCTTTCAAGGCCTCCTCGAGGCGTCCGGTTTTTGCGAGGGAGACCCCGAGCTTGTAGTGGACAAGAGGATGGTTTTTGTCGATCGTCTCCGCCTTCTTGAAAAAGGCGAGGGCCATGGGGAACTTGCCGGAAATGAGGGAGAGCTCCCCCAAATTGAAATAGGCCCGTGTGAAGTTAGGATCCAGTTCAACGGCCTTCTGCAAGCTCTCGACCGCCTTCTCGGCGTTTTCCTCTTTGAGGTAAACGACGCCGAGATTGTTGTAGGCCTCGGCATTCGGTTCCATCTTGAGAACTTCAAGGTAAGCCTTCTCCGCCTTTTTGATCTCGTTTGAAGAAAAGTAGACATTAGCCAGGACCTGCCGGGCTTTAACATCTGCCGGGTCCTTTTTGAGAAGGTCCTCGAGATAGGCAATCGCCTCCTGCATTCGTCCCTGTTTGAGATGGTCCAGCGCCGGAGCGACCGAAGAAGATTCCGAGGTTTGTGCGGCGTAACTCCCCGGTGAGCCCAGTGAAACGAGGCACAGAAAAGTTGTTATTGCGACGAACCCGATCTTGTTTTTTATTGTTTTCATAACCCCTCTCTTTTTTTAACCATAATTACAATCGGCCTTTAACGAAGAAGAAGAGCTGGCCGAAGTGTCCTGTTTAAAAGCATGCCCCAGGACCTGACTTCCCGCACCTCGATTCATTCCCCATTTTCCAAGAAGACCGTCGAACCGCAATGGGGCCTTTGCCTGAAATTGGTTGGGATCTTCAGCGGGAAGCGGCTCAGGTCCAGTGGGCCCGACCCCGTGAGGAGGCGGACTCTTTTTCGGAGCCGGTTTATTTCGAGGGTCCCCTTCCCGGAATGGCCCGTATTCGGGTTTTGGCTTGGGACTGGGTCTTGGGGCTGGAGCCGGCCCGTCGTCACCACCGCCAAAAGCCCCCCGGCGGATTTCATTTTTTCTATCACGGATTCGCTTAAGCTCTGCTTCTTTGATGTAATTTCCCCATCCTTCCAAGTCACCTACGTCTCGTGGGGGGAGCGGGGGAACATCGATTCCGCTTGCACGATTGAGTTCATCCTGTTCGAATTTGTCCCAGCCGTGTGACCCTCCCTTGGGGGTAAACATGGACTGGGGCTCGTAGCCTACCAATTCTTCCTCTCTTTTCATCAGCCTCTCATACTCCCGTCTTGCGTCGTCATCGGCGAAGGCAGGGGGCATCAGGTTAAACAGGATTCCACTGAAAGCTACGAATAAAAGAGCTGCGGTTGCGGCTGTAAAATTGTTTGCTTTAGTTACCACTCCACTTCTCCTTTCCGAAAACAAAAAACCCATTGCCGACAAAGGCATCTTTGCCGGAAATGGGTTTAAACCGTTTCGTTGTTGTCACCGGCAGCCCGGCTGGCCCCTCAGGGTCCCGCGGCTTTGCGTCTCCGTCTTACGGCGGATTTGCCTTTTTCGGTCTGAGTAAAAACTACCCGGTGTTTTGAAAAAATGCAAGACCGGTATCTAAAATTTTTGGGATAGGGTAAAATGGCCGTGCCGATTGAGGTTCTAAAGATGAATGCCGTCAAACTTTCGCCCTCTACGCTGAATCTTTTCCTCGAATGCCCGCGCTGTTTCTGGCTCGACAAGGTGAAAAATGTCCGAAGGCCCCGGGGAATTTTCCCGTCCCTGCCGGGCGGAATGGACCGGGTCATCAAGGCGCACTTTGACACCTTTCGGACAAAAAGCGTCCTCCCGCCGGAACTGGACGGAGACCATTTTGAAGGAGTGAAACTTTTCGAGGATCAAGACCGGCTCGAACGGTGGCGCAGCTGGAAGACAGGGCTTGTCTATCGGGATGGCGACGGGTCGATTCTGAGCGGGGCGATCGACGACCTTCTCGTCAAAGGCGATCGCTACCTCCCTTTCGATTACAAAACAAAGGGTTCGGTCACGACCGAGGCGGACGCCGTCAAATATTATCAAAATCAGCTGAATTGCTATGCCCTTCTCCTTGAGGAAAATCAAATGCCCACGACGGGCTTTGGCTTCCTTCTTTATTATTCACCGAAAAGTGTGGGCGAGAAGGGGAGGGTTCTTTTTGAGCTGCAGGCGATTCGGATCCCGACCGACCCGGAAAAGGCACGGGAAATCTTTCGAAAGGCCGTGGCGCTTTTAAACGGGCCCCTGCCCGCCTCGGGGGCCGCCTGCGAGCATTGTGCCTGGCTGGGAAGATTTAGAAATTGAGACGGTGCGATGAAGCTTGCGAACCAGAAGAAAGGAGATGGGTCATGAAACCTTTAAGGAGGGCAGCCGTCGGCTTTTGTCTCTTCGGGATGTCGCTTTTGTTTTTGGTGGGATTGCCTTTGGCGTTTGCCAAAGGGAAGGGAGAAGGAAGAGGCCGGTCTTCGGGCATGCCTGCCGGGTTCAGTCACGGAGAAAAGAAAGGCTGGGGAGAATCGGGCCATCCTCCCGGCTGGGAGAAAGGGGAGAAGAAAGGCTGGGGCGGAGAATCGGTCCCGCCGGGCCTCTGGAAAGAAAAAGGGAAGAAAGGGGGGAAAGCCAAGAAAGAGGTCTTATGAAAAACCGTTTTCTGGCTGTTCTCCTTTTCTTGGCAGCAGGCGCAGCGGTCCTTTTTTTTGCCCGGGAAGTCATTCTCAAAAAGGCCCTGGCGTCGGCCGTTCAGAGGCTCACCGGCTTTGAGGCCCGGATTCAAAAGCTCGACCTTGACCTTGCGAAGGGGGTGTTTCAGGCGAAGGGCCTGACCCTTTGAGAAGGACCGTCAGGGGATTTCCAACGTCTCTCTTTTGACTTCCCTGGGAAGGTCCAAAAGAGAGAAGCCTTCTCCCGCAAAGCCTTCCGTGAAAAAGTCCGCACCCCCTTTCTACCTGGACCGTCTTGAGCTCTCGCTTCGGAAGGTCAGCTACCATGACCGTTCGAGCCTTGTCCCGAAGAAGCTTGCTTTTGACCTCGAAATCGAGAGGCAGGTCTTTGAAGGGATCACGGACCCGGCCTCGATTGTGAATGTCATCTTGATGAAAGTCATTACGGGTGCCCCTTTGGGCGAACTCGGTCTGGACCCGGGCCAGCTTGAGACCCGATTAAAGGAAACCATGGGCAAGCCGCTGGACAAAACACTTGTATATGGAGGGAAGATTCTCAGCCAGACGCCTGAAGAGGTCTCCAAAAAATTGGAAGGGGCCGTCTCCGGGGTCCAGAGCGTTGCGAAAAAGAAGGCCTCTGCCCTGCTGGGAAAGCTCCGGAGCGAATTGTAGAGAATCGCAGCTTTTGGGCCTCTTGAAAAACTAGCACTTTCTAGCAATCAAGAACACCTGCCAGGGCCTTTTATCCCATCCCTTGCCGACTTTCCGTTCTTAGGATAGATTCACGGCTATGACTGCAATGCTTCAGGGAACCGTGAAGGTGCTGCCCAAGTGGATTATGACCGGAGTCTTGGCCGTCGGGCTGACGACCGCAGGGATTTTCGTCGGCCGGGAAATTGTTCTCCAGCCCAAGACGCCGACTGAAATTGCCAAGCTTTTCAAGGTCGTGGCCCTTTATCAGAAGAGCCCCTGCAAGATTGTTTACAACGGGAACACCTTTGAATTCGGAAAGCTGGTGGACCGGGCAAGGCATTACATTGTTTCCTGCTATCGGGGCGAAGGCGCACAGGCTTGGGCCCAGCGTTACCTCTACCGCACGCCCGACGAGGGAAAGGTTATGTATCTCGTTTTTCCGGACGGCCAAAGGCGTCTCCTTCGTGACGTCTTTCTTGAAGAGCTTAATCGCCTCTTCCCCGCCTAACCTCTCCAAAAAAAATCCGTAGCCCTCACCGGACACCGTGTCTACAATGCAGGGGCTGTGACTTCAACCTTCTTGACCCTTCAGGACTTTGATTACACTCTGCCCCGGGAATTGGTTGCGCCTTACCCGGAAAGGAAGAGGAGTGAGGCGAAGCTTCTGGTTCTGGACCGGAAGAGCCGGCAAATCGAGCACCGTGTTTTTAGGGACCTCACCGATCTCCTTCAGACGGGCGACCTCCTCGTTCTCAATAATACAAAAGTTCTTCCGGCGAGAATCTTTGGACGGAAGACAACGGGCGGCCGGGTCGAGGCGCTCCTTTTGAAATTCCTGGGAAAAACGACCTGGCAGACCCTTCTCAAACCCGGCGGCCGGGTGAAGGCGGGGAGCTGGATCCGGTTTGGAGAAGACGGAACGACGCTGGAAGGGGAGGTCCTCGACGGACCCGATAAACGTACCGGTGTTCGGAAGATTCGCTTTAGAGAGGCTGTAAATGAGAGGTCAGTCTTAGAAAAATTGAATCAGATTGGCCGAATCCCTCTGCCGCCCTACCTGGACCGCCCCGACGAAGCGATTGACCGTGAAATGTACCAGACAGTCTTTGCCGAAGTCGAGGGCGCCGTCGCCTCTCCCACGGCCGGTCTTCATTTTGATGAGGAACTTCTCGGCGGGCTCCGAAAGAAGGGAATCGAAATCGCCTTTGTGACGCTTCACGTCGGTTACGGAACTTTTCAGCCGGTCCAGACCGAGAATTTGTCGAGACACGAAATGGTTGAAGAAGAATTGGAGGTCACGGCGGAAACGGCGGTCAAGATTCAGAAAGCCTTGAAGGAGCATCGCAGAATTGTGGCCTGCGGGACCACGGCCGTGAGGACGCTTGAGACGCTCGGCGAAAAGATCCGTCCCTTCCAGGGGACCACCAAACTTTTTATCCGTCCTCCCTACGAATTTAAGGTCGTCGACGCCCTGATTACTAATTTCCATCTGCCCAAGAGCACGCTCCTGATGCTCGTGAGCGCTTTTGCAGGACACGAACTCCTTCTCGAGGCCTACCAGGAGGCGATTCGACGGCGTTACCGTTTCTATAGTTACGGCGATGCGATGTTTATCGTATGAAGACAATTGCCAAAAAAGGCAAAAAAGGGGACAGTCCCCCCAAAAGGGGACAGTCCCCTTTTTCTGTTCTCGCCAAAGATTCCGCCACCCACGCCCGTGCCGGAATTGTTCATACGCCCCACGGCTCATTTCACACGCCGGCCTTCATGCCGGTCGGAACGCAAGGAACGGTCAAAGGTCTCACGCCCCGGGACTTGGAGGGACTCGGTTCCGAAATTATTTTGGCCAATGCCTACCACCTTTCCGTCCGGCCGGGGATTGACATTATTAAGGAAGCGGGCGGGCTCCACAAATTTATGGGCTGGTCCCGACCGATCCTTACGGATTCCGGCGGCTACCAGGTTTTCTCCCTGAGCCGTCTCAGAAAAGTGACGGAAGAGGGGGTGCAATTCCAATCGTATTTCGACGGCCGGGAAATTTTCCTCACCCCCGAGAAGGCCATCAAGATTCAGGAGGCACTCGGGAGCGACATCGCCATGATTTTTGATGAGTGCCCGCCCTACACGAAAGACCGGAAGCAGATCAAGGAGTCGATGGAACGGACCCTTCAATGGGCGGGGAGGGCGAAGGTCTGCCGCCGCCGGGAAGACCAGACGCTTTTTGGAATCATCCAGGGAGGCACTTTTGAAGACCTCCGTCTTCAATCGCTAGAAGAAACGATTGCCCTTGAATTTGACGGTTACGCCCTGGGCGGGGTTTTCGTGGGCGAGCCGAAGGAAGAGGCGATTCAGGTCCTGGCCCGGACCGGCCCCCGACTGCCCTCGGACCGGCCCCGTTACGTGATGGGCGCCGGGACGCCCGTGGAATTATTGGAGGCCGTCTCTTCCGGCCTGGACCTTTTCGACTGTGTGAACCCCACCCGCTACGGCCGGAATGGCAGCGCTTTCACCCGAAAAGGGCTTGTCGTGGTCCGGAACGGCAAGTATACTCACGACTTTAAACCCATTGAGGAGGCCTGCAATTGCTACACCTGCCGGAATTTTTCAAGGAGCTACCTCCGGCATCTTTTCAATTGCGAGGAGATGCTCGGGCCGCAATTGGTCTCGCTTCACAACGTTTATTTTTTCCTGGAATTCATGAATGAAATCCGGCGGGAGATCGCAGCCGGGACGTTTCCGGCCTTCAAGAAAAATTTCAAAAATCAATTTGACTCGAACCACCGATAAGGAGCCCTCATGTTAAATTTGACTTCGCTCGTGGCGCAGGCGCCGTCCGGCCAGCCCAACCCGATCCTTTCTTTCCTTCCCATGATCTTGATGTTTGCCGTGTTCTATTTTCTTCTGATTCGGCCGCAGCAGAAACGCCAGAAGGAATTAAATGAGACCGTCAAGAATCTCAAAAAAGGCGACCGCATCGTGACTTCCGGCGGGCTCATCGGGACCATCGTAGGGATTCAGGACGATTATCTGGTGATCAAGGCCGGGGAAGGGGAAGCCAAGCTCGAGGTCCTCAAAAGCGCCGTCACGGGGAAACGCTGACCGATGGACAAATATTACAAATGGAAAGTTCTCCTCATTATTGCGATTGTCGGGTTTTCTCTTTGGAAGGTCTATCCGCCCCAAGAGAAAATTCATCTGGGCCTGGATCTTCAGGGGGGCATGCAGATCCTGCTCCGGGTGGAGCTTGAGAAGGTCCCGGCCGAGGCCCGGGAGGACGCCACAGACCGGGTGGTTGAAATCATCCGTAACCGCATTGACGAATTCGGCGTCCGGGAACCCACGATTACCAAACAGGCCAAAGACCTTGTGGTGGTCCAGCTTCCCGGCATTACCGACCGGGAGCGGGCGAAAGAGATTGTCGGCAAGACGGCACATCTTGAATTTAAACTCGTCTCGGAAGACTCCGATTTGATTCAAAAGGCCGAGCAGGCGGCGTTAGCCACAGAACCTAACAAGGAGGAAGCGGCACCGGTTGGCGTCGTGCCGGTGGCGGGCATTCCCGAGGGCTACGAGCTTAAAATTATTTCCGACCGGGGCCGAACAGAAACCCTGCTTCTCCAAAAAGAGCCTGTCCTGACGGGTGACCGGCTGGTCAATGCCTCGGTGGGTTTTGACCAATACGGCCAGCCGATTGTCGAGCTTCAACTCGATGGCGACGGCGCCAAGATTTTTGACCGGGTCACCTTTCAAAATATCGGGCGGCGCCTTGCGATCGTCCTTGACGGAAAAGTCCATTCGGCGCCCGTGATCAGGGACCGGATCCCCAGCGGACAGGCGCAGATTTCCGGAAATTTTTCCTCCGAGGAGGCCAGTGACCTTGCCCTCGTGCTGAGGGCCGGGGCGCTTCCTGCCCCCGTCGTGATTGAGGAAGAGCGGACTGTGGGCCCGAGTCTCGGCCGGGATTCGGTCACGAAAGGGATTCAGGCCGGTCTTTGGGGCGCTCTCTTTGTTTTTATCTTCATGCCTTTCTATTATCTTTTGGCGGGGGCGGTCGCCGACTTTGCCCTTCTTGTCTATGGCCTGGTGACGATGGGGGTCATGGCCCTTCTTCACGCCTCGCTGACTCTGCCCGGCATTGCGGGTTTCATTCTTTCCATCGGCATGGCGGTGGACGCCAATATCCTGATTTTTGAGCGGATCCGGGAGGAACTCGAGACGGGGAAAACCAGCCGGGCCGCCATTTCGGCCGGCTACCACAAGGCCTTCTCGGCCATTCTCGATTCGAATGTTACGACGCTCGTGACCTCGGCCATCCTCTTTGTTTTCGGGACGGGGCCGGTGAAGGGTTTTGCCGTGACACTGACCATCGGTATTTTGGCCAGCATGTTTTCCGCCATCGTCGTGACCCGGGTGGTCTTTGATTTTCTGACCCGAAAAAACCCCAACCTGCAGCTCAAGATGTTTCAGGCCTTCAAAAAGCCCAATTTTAAATTTCTCAAAAACCGTTTCTGGGCCTACGGATTTTCGGTGATGGTCCTGGCCCTCGGGGTGGGGACGATTGCGCTGAGGGGCCGGCAGAATTACGGCGTGGAGTTTGTCGGGGGGACGCTGGTCCAGGTGCGTTTCGCAAAGCCGGTCTCGACGGAGGAAATCCGGGTGGCGCTCGGGAAAACCGGGCTCGCCAGGGAATTGATCCAGCGTTACGGCGAAGAGTCGGGTAACGAGTTTGTGGTGAAGACCCTGGAACGGGAAACGAAGAAATTGGAAGATGCCTTCAAGGCCGTGGCCGGAGAGGCGGGTTTTGAGATCGTCCGGGTGGATTCCATCGGACCCGCCGTGAGCCGGGACCTTCAGAAAAAAGCCCTTTGGGCGGTCTTCTGGTCCTCGCTCGGAATTCTGGTTTACCTCGGCTGGCGGTTCGAATGGAAATTTGCGCTGGCCGCCGTGGTGGCCGTGATGCACGACACTCTGTTTGCGTTTGGCGTCTATGCCCTGGCCGGCCGGGAGATTAATCTTCCCATCATTGCCGCCATCCTGACGATTATGGGTTATTCGGTGAACGATACGATTGTGACGTTTGACCGGGTGCGGGACAATTTGAAGATTTTCCGGAAAATGCCTTTCCAGGAACTGGTCGACCTCAGCATCAACCAGACCCTTTCCCGGACTTTTTTGACCTCCCTGACCGTGCTTTTTGCCACGGCCGCACTTTTCTTCTTTGGCGGAGCGGCCATCAACGATTTTGCCTTTATACTCCTGATTGGTTTCTCGATCGGAATTTACTCCACCGTGTTTGTTGCCAACGCCCTCATCGTCGATTGGAAGGCGCATTGAGCCTGTGATTCAAACGGTCTGGGCGGTCCGGAGTCTCCCAGACCCGGCGGCTGCAACTCCGAAAGCCTCCGTTGAATACACCCCGCTTTTCTTAAAACTCCTGGCCCGCCGGGGCCTTCAATCATCCTCCCAGATTGAGGAGTTTCTTTATGGAGGCCGGGCCAGCCTCCTGAATCCCTTCTTAATGAAGGGCGTGGCCGAGGCTGTGGAGCGGCTCCAAAAGGCCCAAGTCCGGGGCGAGAAGGTGATGGTCCACGGGGATTACGATGTCGACGGGGTCACGGGCGCCGCCATCCTGAGTCTCGCCCTCGAGAAATTAAAAATTCCCCACGAGACCTTTCTCCCGGAGCGGAAGCGGGACGGTTACGGAGTGTCGGGCGAGGCCATTCAAAAGGCCCGGGAGCGGGGCGTCAGGCTCCTCGTGACCGTTGATTGCGGCATCACGGCCGGCGAAGCAATCAAGCGGGCCCGGGAAATCGGAATCGAAACGATTGTTTTGGACCACCACCAAATTCCGGCCTCCGGACTTCCTCCGGCGGCCGCCATCCTGAATCCTCTCCAGGAAAATTGCGCCTATCCCTTTAAGGAACTTTCAGCCGGCGGCTTGGCCTTCAAGCTGGCGCAGGCCCTGGTGGGGGCCGAGGCCTTTGAATTTCTCGACCTCGCCACCCTTTCGACGATTGCGGACCTGGCTCCGCTCCGTGGGGAAAATCGAAACATAGTCAAGGAAGGGCTCCGCCGTCTTTCGGAAAGAAAAAGGATCGGCATCAAGGTGTTGGCCGAGTCCGCCCGTCTGAGGGCCCGTGAGATTGATTCGAGGCACGTCGGATTTATCCTTGCCCCCCGGATCAACGCCTCCGGAAGGATGTCGAGCGCCCAGACCGCACTCCGGCTCCTCCTCACTTCGAATGAACGGGAGGCCCGGAGCCTGGCCGGAATTCTCGAAGAAGAAAACCGCCAGAGGCGGGAGGAAGAAAAGAAGGTGACGAATGAAGCCGTGAATGAAGTGGAGCGGAGTGTCAATTTTTCCCGTGATAAAGTTTTGGTGGTGGCCCGGGAAGGCTGGCATGCCGGTGTCATCGGTATTGCGGCGTCCCGCCTGGTGGAGCGCTACCACCGGCCGGCCTTTGTGGTTGCCTTGGAAGGAGAGAAAGGAAAAGGCTCGGCCCGTTCCATTCGTTCCTTTCATCTCTTCAAGGCGCTTCAGGCCGCTCAGGAGTGCCTCGGCGAATTCGGCGGCCACGAGCAGGCGGCCGGGTTTCACGTTGAGAGACGGCAAATCCCAGCCCTTCGGAACCGATTGAATGAGCACGCACTCAGCGTTTATCCGCCCGAGGTTTTTTTAAAATCGATCGAGATTGACCTTGAAATTTCCCTGTCCGATTTGACGCCTCAGTTTTTGAAGGAGTTTCAACTTCTCGGACCGCACGGAGTCGGCAATCCCAAACCCGTTTTTCTCACCCGGAAACTCGCTCTAAAAAATTTGGGCGCAGCTTCCGGGTCAAAGTCTCAAAGGTGGGTCACGGATGGGAAACTCATTTTTGAGGCGGCCCCTTCCGGGCGGAATCCGCTCCCTTTTGATTTTGAAGCCGGGGCACACTTTGACTTGGTTTATACGATTTCGGAACGGTGCTGGGAAGGGGAGTCTCGAGTGATTCTGGAAGCCAAAGACGCCAAGCCGGCCGGGCCTTAGAGGGCCTTCAAAACTTTTCCGGCTTTGAGACAGCCTGTGCAGACACGGACTCTTCGAATGGTTCCGTTCTGAAACCGGGCTTTGACTCTCTGCAGATTGGGATAAAACTTCCGATGGGTGATGCCGGTGATTTTTTTTCCCACCCCGCCTTTTTTCTTGGCCAAACCCCGGCGGGCGATCACATTTCCGTTCAAAGCCCCTTTTCCGCAAATGGCGCAGCGTCGCATAGGGGCGGCATTATACCCCTTTCCCTTGCATTTTAGTAGGCCCTATTATAATATTTTCCGTCATTCCCCTCCGGCCCTCGCCCCAGGAGAATCCAGGAGAAAAGATGCCCGAAGAACCTGATTCTAAGTCAAAGTCAGCGTGGAAGTTGGGGCCCAAAAAAGTGGTGTTTGAGTATTATGCCCCATTGGCCCAAAGGGTTTATTTGGCGGGAACCTTTAACGAATGGAATATGGAAAATTGTCCCTTAAAACGGGAACAGGACGGAAAATGGAAGTTCACCCTTTCGCTTCCCTCGGGGCGTTATGAATACCGCTACTTCGTGGACGGCGTCTGGGAAAACGACCAACGTCCCGTCGAGTGCGTTCCGAATGCCTTCGGCTCCTGGAATTGTGTTGTGACCGTCCTTTAATTTCGAGCCTTCACCATGCCGTCCAAAAACATGAAAATTGTGTTCGTCACACCGGAAATGGCCCCTTTTGCGAAAACGGGGGGTCTGGCCGACGTGACCGGGACGCTTCCCCGGGAACTCCGACGGCTCGGAAACGAAGTCTTCTGCTTTCTTCCGAAGTATAAAAAGATCGACGTGAGCCGCTGGCCGCTCAAAGTGGAAGTGGACCGGTTCCGGATCCCGATGGGTTCGGAAATGGAACTGGGGAGGGTCTACAGCTATAACGACCCGGGCGGGGCCCGGGTTTTCTTGATCGACCAGCCGGAGTATTTCAGCCGGGACGAGCTTTACGGCACGCCGCTCGGAGATTATCCCGACAATGACCGGCGGTTTATCTTTTTCCAGCGGAGCGTCCTGGAGGCCTTGAAGGCGCTTCGGCTGAAGCCGGACGTCCTTCATTGCCACGACTGGCAGACGGGCCTCGTGCCGGTCTATTTGAAAACGCTTTACGCCAGGGATTCGCTCTTTCTCAAGACGAAAACGGTTTTCACGATTCACAACCTCGCCTACCAGGGAAATTTTCCGCCGGATTCCCTGCCGCTCACCGGGCTTTCGTGGGACGAGTTCCGGCTGGAGCGGCTTGAGTTTTACGGCAAGGTGAGCTTCCTCAAGGGCGGGCTCGTTTATTCGGACAAATTGACGACCGTGAGCCCCCGCTACGCCTTGGAGACCCAGTCCAAAGAATACGGGTGCGGGATGGAGGGGGTGCTTCAGTTCCGGCGGGAAGATTACGTTGGAATCATCAATGGCATTGATCCTGAGGAATGGAATCCGGAGAAAGATCCTGAGCTTCCGGCCCCTTTCAGCGCCCGTGATTTGAAAGGCAAGGCGGCGAACAAGGCCGGCCTTCAGCAGGAAAATCATTTGAAGGCAGAGGCCCGGACGCCGCTCTTTGGAATGATTACACGCCTCGCCGACCAAAAGGGTCTCGACCTCCTGGCGCCGGCCATGGAGCCATTGATGAAGCTGGGGATCCAGCTGGTGCTCCTCGGAACGGGAGAGGAAAAATATCACGAGCTCTTCCGGAACCTGGCGAAGAAATACCCGAGCCAGCTGGCAGTGCATCTGAAGTTTGATGCCCGGTTGGCCAAGCAGATTTACGCCGGCTCGGACATTTTTTTGATGCCGTCCCGTTATGAACCCTGCGGCCTCGGCCAGTTGATTTCCTTTCGTTACGGGACCGTTCCCCTGGTGCGGGAGACCGGCGGGCTGGCGGACACCGTCGTGAATTTTGATTCCCAAAGCGGCGGGGGAAACGGGTTTGTGTTTAAGGAGTATGAGACAAAGGCCTTTCTGGAGGCCGTGGACCGGGCCCTCCGGGCGTATGAAGATCCAAAAGTTTGGACTCAGCTCGTTAAGAACGGAATGAAATGCGATTTCTCGTGGCAGGCCTCCGCCAAACAATACGCTGAGCTTTACCAAAAAACCGAGCGCCGGCCGGTGACGGTTTGACAAGGGGTAACGAAGTGGAAGATCAAAAATTAAAAATCGGGGCTCACGAATTTGATTCCCGGCTCATTATCGGGACCGGCAAGTATCCCACGCCCGAAATCATGGTGAAGGCCCACGAGGCGTCCGGCGCCGGGATGGTGACCGTGGCCGTGGCCCGTGTGAATTTAGACCCGGCACGGCGAGAAAAGAGTCTGCTGGATTACGTTGACCGGAAAAAATACACACTCCTTCCCAACACGGCCGGCGCTTACACGGCGGAAGAAGCGATTCGAATTGCCCATTTGGCCCGTGCGGCCGGTTTGGGCGACCTGATTAAATTGGAAGTCTTGGGCGATCAAAAAACGCTTTTGCCGGACGTGATGGCGCTTCTCGAGGCCACAGAGATCCTCGTGAAAGAAGGGTTCGTCGTGATGCCTTACACGAATGATGACCCGGTTGTGGCGAAGAAGCTTGAAACGCTGGGGGTGGCTTGCGTGATGCCGCTTGCGGCGCCCATCGGCTCCGGACGGGGAATCCAGAACCGGTTGAATTTGAAATTTATCCTGGAGGCCGTTTCCTGCCCCGTGATTGTGGACGCCGGTGTCGGGACCGCCTCCGACGCTTCCATTTGCATGGAACTCGGCGCCGACGGCGTTTTAATGAATACCGCTATTGCCTTGGCCGGGAATCCGATTCTCATGGCGGAGGCGATGCGGGAGGCGGTTTCTTCGGGGCGAAAGGCTTATTTGGCGGGGCGGATTCCAATGAAGGATTACGGCTCGGCTTCAAGCCCCCAGGAAAGATTCGAAAGCAGGGGACAGTCCCCTTTAAGGGGACAGGCAAACCAGTCAAAGGATGCCGGTTTGCCTGTCCCCTGAGAATCCACTTATGGCAATGACAATCACGGAGAAAATTTTGGCGCGCCACGCCGGCCGCACGGAAGTCAGGCCGGCTGAAAACATCTGGATTGATGTCGACATCCTGATGACGCACGACGTGTGCGGTCCGGGGACCATCGGCGTGTTTAAAGAACACTTCGGCCGGAACGCCAAAGTCTGGGACCGCCGGAAAGTGGTCATTATCCCCGACCATTACATCTTTACAGCCGACGAAAAGGCGCACCGCAATGTCGACACCCTCCGGGATTTCGTGAAGGAGCAGGACCTTCCTTATTATTACGATGTCGGCGGCGAGAAATACAAAGGGGTCTGTCACATTGCGCTCCCGGAAGAAGGACATACCCGTCCCGGAGAAGTTCTTTTTGGGACGGATTCCCACACGTGCACGGCGGGCGCCTTTGGGGAATTCGCCACGGGGATCGGAAATACGGATGCGGGATTTATTCTGGGGACTGGAAAGCTTTGGGTCAAGGTTCCGCCCACGATGCGGTTTGTTTTTGAAGGAAAACTGCCCCCTTATTTGATGGCCAAGGATTTGATCCTTTGGGTCATCGGCGATATCGGTGTGGACGGCGCCGTTTACCGGGCCATGGAGTTTGCGGGCGAGGGGGTCCACTCGCTCAACATCGAAGAGCGGATGACGCTTTGCAACATGGTGATTGAGGCGGGCGGCAAAAACGGTGTCATCGAGCCCGATGAGGTCACCCTCCAATTTGTAAAAAGCAAAACCTCCAAACCTTTTGAAGTCGTGAAAAACGACCGGGATGCCAAGTATCATTCCGAACGGGTCTACCGATGTGACAAGTTGGAACCGGTCGTGGCAAAGCCGCATTCTCCGGACAACCGGGCGCTCGTCCGGGAAGTGGAGGGAACGCCTCTTACCCGGGCCTACATCGGCTCCTGCACGGGCGGCAAGATTACAGACTTCATTGCCGCCGGAAAAATTCTCAAAGGCCGCCGGACAAAAATCGACACCTTCATTGTCCCGGCGACGACCGAGATTGACCGGAAACTGGACCGGGAGAAAGTCGGCGGCCAAACGTTGCGGGAAATTTTTGTTCAGGCCGGTGCCCAATTGGGGAAGGCCTCCTGTGCGGCCTGTCTCGGCGGACCCAAGGACACGTTCGGGCGTTTGAATCAGGCCGAGGTCTGCATTTCAACGACCAGCCGGAATTTCCCGGGCCGGATGGGTTCCCGGGAGGCCCAGGTTTACCTGGCCTCGCCTTACACGGCGGCCGCTTCCGCTGTCGAGGGGAAAATCACCGACCCGAGGAAGTTTCTGTGATTAAAACCATTCGGGGAAAATGTTATGTGGTCGGCGATGATATTGACACGGACCAGATCATCCCGGCCCAGTATCTGACCTACAACCCGGCAATTCCGGAAGAGCGGAAGGTGTTCGGCCGGTTTGCGATGATTGGACTTCCGGAGAAATCACAGGGACTTCCCCACGGGAATATTCCGTTTGTGAAGGAAGGGGCTAAGAAGTCGGAGTATCAGATTATGATTGCCGGAAGAAACTTTGGCTGCGGCTCCTCCCGGGAGCACGCCTCCATTTGCCTGAGGGAGGCCGGAATCCAGGCTTGCGTGGCTGAATTTTATTCCCGGATTTTTTTCCGCAATTCTGTGAACGGCGGTTATTTGATTCCGTTTGAAACAGAGGAGAGGCTGGTCGAAACGGTGAAGACGGGGGACGAGCTGGAAATCGATTTGGAGCATCATCAATTGAAGGATGTCTCGAGCGGGAAAATTTTCCGCCTGAAGCCCCTCGGGGAAATTCTTCCGATCCTGGAGGCGGGAGACATTTTTAAATATGCAAAGACGAAAGGAATGGCTTGAGCCGTGATGTATAAAATCGCAGTCCTGCCCGGAGACGGGATCGGACCCGAGGTGATTCGGGAGGCCGTGAAAATCGTCCGCCGTGTCGCCGAAATCTTCCATCTCGGCTTTGAATTAAAAGAAGCGCCGGTGGGCGGCGCCTCGATTGACCAATTCGGGACGCCCCTCACTGACGAGGCGCTCAAACTTGCCCGGGATTCGGACTGTGTCCTTCTCGGGGCCGTGGGCGGGCCGAAATGGGAGAAGGTCGAATATGAGAAACGCCCAGAGCAGGCGCTCCTCACCCTGCGCCGGGAACTCGGGGCCTTCGCCAATCTGCGGCCGGCCCGGGTTTACCCCGGACTCCTGGAGGCCTCTCCTTTAAAGAAGGAAGTGGCGGAGGGGACGGACTTGGTCGTGGTCCGGGAACTCACGGGCGGAATTTATTTTGGGAAACCCAAGGGGATTGAAAGAGAGGCGGGCGGCGAGGAGCGGGCTTTTAATACCGAGGTCTATTCGACTTCCGAGATCAAACGCATTGCGGTGAAGGCGTTTGATTTGGCCCGCCGCAGGCGGCGCAAGGTGACTTCCGTGGACAAGGCCAACATCCTGGAATCCAGCATCCTCTGGCGTCGGGTGGTGAGTGAGGTGGGAAAAAGTTATCCCGATGTGAAACTCGAACACTTGTATGTCGACAATTGCGCCATGCAGCTTGTTTCCAACCCCCGGCAGTTCGACGTGATTCTGACAACCAATCTCTTTGGCGACATCCTGAGCGACGAGGCGGCGGTGGTGACGGGTTCCATCGGCATGCTTCCCTCAGCCTCGCTCGGAAACCATCATGCGATCTACGAGCCGGTGCACGGCTCGGCGCCGGACATTGCCGGCCAGAACAAGGCGAACCCTTTGGCGGCCATCCTTTCGGCGGCGATGATGTTGGAATCCACCTTTCAACTTTACGATGTGGCCCGGGAAGTGGAGAAGGCGGTGGAGACCGTTCTGGGCGAAGGTTATCGCACCGCTGATCTTCACCGGCCGGGGACAAAATTAGTGGGCTGTTTGGAAATGGGCAGTCTGGTCGAGGGGCACATTCGCAAATGAAAAATAAAAAACTACGGGTTGCAATCTTGGGGGTGACCGGGGCCGTCGGCCAGGAATTCCTTTCGATTCTGGAAGAAAGAAAATTTCCGCTGGCTGAGCTGAAGGTGCTGGCTTCAGAAAGATCGGCCGGCAAGAACGTAAAATTCCTGGGAAAATGGATGACCGTTCAGGCGGCTGCGCCCGAATCTTTCAAGGGGATCGACCTTGTTCTTTCGAGCGCCGGGGCCACTGTGAGCCGCCGCCTGGTCCCCGAGGCCGTGAAGGCCGGGGCCGTGGTGATTGACAACACCAGCGCTTTCCGGATGGACGCTTCGGTCCCGCTCGTTATTCCCGAAATCAATGCCTCCGAAATCTCAAAACACAAGGGGATTATTGCCAACCCCAATTGCTCAACCATCGTTATGGCCGTGCCTCTTTATCCCTTGCACGAGGCTGCCCGGGCACGCCGGGTGATTGTTTCCACCTATCAAGCGGCAAGCGGCGCCGGGATGAAGGCCATGCGGGAACTTGAAGAGCAGACCCGGGAGGTGCTGGCCGGGAAAAAGCCCGCCCCCAAGGTTTTCCGCCATCCGATTGCCTTCAATCTTTTTTCGCACGACTCAGCGATCCGAGAGGACGGTTTCACGGAAGAAGAATATAAAATGATTCAGGAGACCCGGAAAATCTTCAGGACTCCCGAACTGAAGATTGTGGCGACCACCATCCGAGTCCCGGTCCTTCGGGCGCATTCGGAATCCATCGTGGTGGAGTTTGAGCGGCCGCTTTCCGAAGAGGAGGCGAAAAAGATTTTGCAAAAATCCCCCGGGGTGGAAGTGGTCGACCGCCGAAAGGAAAATTATTTCCCCATGCCGATTGAGGCGAGCGGAAAGGACAACATTCTTGTCGGGCGGATCCGCAAGGACCCGTCGTCAGAAAATGGCTTGGCCTTCTTTGTGTCGGGCGACCAGCTCCGAAAGGGGGCGGCCCTCAATGCGGTCCAAATCGCAGAAATCCTCTTTTCGTAACCTCAAACTCACCCTCGAATACGACGGCGCTAAGTTTTTTGGATTTCAACGCCAGAAAAACCGGCCGACGATTCAAGCGGCTCTGGAGACGGCGCTTTCGAAACTCTTCAACCGGAAGATGAAAATTTCTGCGGCGGCCGGCCGCACCGACTCGGGGGTGCACGCTACCGGGCAAGTGGTGAATTTTAAGACCGACAGCCGGTTTCCCCCGGGAAAAATTCAAAAAGGGTTGAACGCCCTTCTCCCGAGAGAAGTGGCGGTCAAAGAAATCGAGGAGGTGCCGACGGACTTCCACGCCCGCTACGGCGCCCGCTCCAAGACTTACGAATACCGGGTCCTTAATTCCGGCGTCCGCTCTCCGATTCTAAACGGCCGGGTCTACCAGTTTCCTTATCTATTGGATCTCAGAAGGATGAAGAAGGCGGCCCGGCGTCTCGTGGGCCGTCACGACTTTAAAGCCTTCCAAGCTTCCGGCTCAAGCGCCAAAACCTCAATTCGTTGCATTCACCGCCTTTCCATCCGGCAGAAGGGCCCGCTTGTCATATTCGAAGTCAAAGCGGACGGTTTTCTCTACCACATGGTCCGCAATATCGTTGGAACGCTCCTCGAAATCGGTCGGGGGAGGCATCCGGCAAAGGGAAGTCGGGGTCCAACGGCTCCCGCCTACGGTTTGACTTTGACGGAAGTCCTATACGGCCGCTAAGACCAATATTGGTAAGTCTGGCCAAGATACCTTCCGAGCAGGATAAAAATTCAACTTGACTAAAAAATGCAAGGGAATATTATGTGTCTAGATTGCACAAAACTGTTAATATTTTATGCAATCCAACCGATAAGGGAAACTGGCGAATCGCCGTTCAGCAGATAAATGAATCAAGCATATAAGTTGAAAAAATTTTTTGCCCCACAAGGTCATGAATCTTAAAAAGTCTCTCCTGTCCGTGCCTGAGGTGGTTTCGATCCTCAATGTCTCCCGCCGCACCGTCTATTACTGGATCCAAAAAGGAATCCTCTTGCCAGTTCGAATCGGAGGCACCATTCGCTTTCATCCCGAAGATATCCTGGCCTTGGTTGAAAAAGACCGTGAGGGGGCACCTCCCCGAAAAAAGCGAGTCCTTGCCATCGATGACGATTTTTTGATTCGTGAGTCACTCAAGAATCTTCTGGAGCGTAACGGGTTCGAAGCAGTTGTGGTGGCAAGCGGGGAGGAGGCCCTGGAGCTGCTTTCCAAGGATGCTTTCGATCTCATTTTGACGGATGTGCGGATGCCCAGGATGAACGGCCTCGAGACCTTGAAGGCCATCCGAAACTTGCGGAGTCAGTTCGGGAAACCACCTTTGCCCGAGATTATTCTTACGGCCTATGAGGACCCTCAGGTGATTCAGGAAGCGAAGGCCCTGGGGGTCCGTGAATTCATCCTGAAACCTTTTGAGGTTGAAAACTTTGTCAACACGCTGCAGAGAAATCTGAATTGATCCCAAGATGAAGCAAGGCAAGCTCCGTCCCCTATCTCTTGCACGGTGGCGACGTTCGACGACATTTCGGATCGCCAGTCTCGCCCTCCTCCTTAATTTTGCGGCCTTTCAAAACGTCTATGGTCAGGCGGAGTTTCAATTTCAAAACGAGACGGGGTCCTACCAGGCCGTGCGCCCCGTCACCGGGGGAACGCCGGCAGACGAAAGAGGCAGTGCGCCCGATTTCGACTCCTCACCTTCTCCGGAAAATCTTTGGGACGACCATCCACTTTCCCGGGCAACCTCCGAGGCAGAAGACCCTAACGGCGAATCGGTTTCCGAGGAGCGTGCGGTCACCCGGGCGGCGATCAAATATACAATTAAAAAAACATTCTATTCCAACGGAGGGCTGAAGAGTTGGGACAAGCGAGGCTTTAATGGAAAAAAGCTCTTCAAGCGTTACTTCAAGACCTTCAACACGAAGGGGAAAATCACCCGCTCCCTCACCCAGGATTATTACCCCAATGGAACGACAGTTAAAATTTCAAACGATTACCGTTACAACAGCAAAGGCATACGGACAAACCGTTATTACAAAGTTTTTGATTCACAAGGCGAACTCACTCGATATCTTTCCCAGAGTTACTCCGCTGACGGCAGGAAGGTTCTATTTTCCAACGACATTCGCTATTCAGGCGGGGACAAAACTCTGCGCATTTACAACACTTACAATTCCCAACGTCAGCTGACCCGCTCCCTCACGGAGACTTATGTTTCCGGGAAGTGGGTCGAGGCCGCCGATGAACTCTTTTATACTAAGGGTGTCAAAACAGAACGCCGCAGGAATGAATACGCAGCTGCCGGGATTCGGGAAAGGCATCTGTATGAGACTTATTATGATGACGACGGGAGCATTAAGACCCGGGGAGATTATTCTTACTCGGGGGACCAGCTCTTGGGGAACCACTATTCGGAATTCGATGCCGACGGCAATGAGACAAGCTCCGAGCCCGTAGACTATGCGGAACCTATCCTCACCGCCGATGAAAATTACACGTTCCGCTACAAGGTGGACGGCAAGGAGTATGAAACGCAATTCTCGCCGGGCAGCGAGGCCCTGCTGGAAGGTTCCAACGTCTATCAGACCACCGTGGCGGGCTACGGCGGAAAGGCAGTGGATGTCGAAGTCGAAATCGTTCTGGACACGGCGCCTCCCACCGGTTCTCTTCTCATCAGTGACGGTGACGAGTTCTCCACCTCCCAGGATGTGACGCTTCAGCTGGAAGGGGAGGACGAGACGACGGGTGTCAGTGGGATGCGATTTTCGGTAGATGGCAAAGCCACCTGGAGTGACTGGGAAACCTTTGACGTTACGAAAGACATAACACTTCCTGGAGGAGACGGCGAAAAAGAAGTTTGGGCGGCGATTCGGGATGAAGTCGGCAACGAGGAATTCTTTTCAGACACCCTTATTCTTGATCTCGAAGCTCCCACGGGATTGGTTGAAATCAACGGCGGCGACCCTTTTACGAAGAGCGCCTCCGTCACGCTTGACCTCACAGCCGACGACGAGGGCACCGGTGTCGAGAAGATGCGTTTTTCCCAGGACGGGCAAATCTGGACGGACGAGGAAGATTACGCCACGTCAAAAGATTTCAACCTCAATCCGGGCGACGGCGACAAACAGGTTTATGTCCAATTCAAAGACGGGACCGGAAGGTGGTCGGACTCCTTCACGGCCCAGATTACGCTTGATACGACAGCTCCTGTTATTACCCCGGAAGACCTGCCGGCAGGAAACCAGGTAGACCTGCCGTATCTGGTGGTCCCCTTCCGAATCGATGACGTGAATCCGGAACTGACCGAAGATTTTGTCACGAAGGAATTAGTGGAAGGAGAGAATGAAATTACCCTGCAGGCGAGGGACCTTGCCGGGAATGAAACAGAAACCACAGTCACGATCGAGTATCTTCCTCCCGACCGGGGTTTGACCGACGAAGAGAAATCGCTTCGCCAAAGGTGGCTGGAAGAGAATTCGAAATATTTTACGGAAGCGGAAGGCATCGATCCGGCGAGCGGGTTTCCCATCGATCTCATCGGCCCCAGCGCCCCGGAGGGGGTCTTCTGGACTCAGCCCACTTCCATCGGGTTCTATCTTCATTTTCTCGGGGAGATTATTTCAAAGAGGCTGGTTCTGCCGGATCTTTCGCAGGGCGCAGCAGTTATCGCTGCGGAGAAAACCCTCACGACGCTTCTCGATGTCCAGTCCCGTTTCGGCTGGAGGGGGCTGATTCCGTGGCTTCGTCTCGACGGCGGGGTCCGCCCTGACCGTTCGGAAGTCGCCTCGATCGACAACGCCAATCTCACTCACCACCTCGCCGCCTTTTTGGGGCTCCTGGAAAAGGGCAATCTCCAGAAGACGATCGCCGCCTCTCTTTATCAAAAGGCGAAGGATTTTATCGACGCCCAGCAGGAAGGTTACGAGTCGTTTGTGGATCCGGTCTTTGGCGTGTTGCGGGGAGTTTACAACACCGTCACGCAGTCCTTCGATAATTACGCCGACCGCTTCGGGAGCGAGATTCGTGCCTCGATCCCGTTTCTAATTGAATATTTCAATCTGCCTCAAACAATCTGGACCCAATTGATTCGCTCCACGAGCGCCTATCCCACCCGGCAGGGCCGCCGGGTAGAAACCTTTTCCGCTTTTGACGGCGGCGCCTTTCAATATTTTTGGCCCCTTTTGGTGTCTCCCGAGGAGTCTCTTCCGAAGATAAAAGGAGCCCTTGAGAATGCCCTTCTCATTTTCAATGATTTTCTGGAGCGGAAGGTTCTTGCCGGTTTTCCTTCAGCCGCTTCTTTGCCGGAGGGCGGATATTCGGGGAAGCTCGGAATCGATTTTCTCAAGGAAACGTCTGACAGCATCGATGAAACGGTGGCCTCGGTCTATGGGCTCGCCGCCGCCTACCGGCTGAATCCGGCGTGGGTCCTTTCAAAGATCCAGGAGATTGAGCAGGCGTTTCCGGGCCTGACGGCGGGGCCCCTCGGTTTCTATGATTCGATGCGGATCGACGGGGGAGTGAGTCAGAATTATTACGCCATTGACCAGGGGAGTTTTCTGCTTGGCCTTCTCGGGACCGGGGCCGGCGACTTTCAAAGTTTTCTTGAGCGGCGGGGATCCTGGACGGGATACGAGTCGCATTATGAAGATCTTGATTTGAATATTCAGTCGGCCGTTTCTGGGCTTCCGGAACCAGCGATGACTCAGGAGGAGATCGACGCCCGTGACGGCGATTCGGCGAGTCTTTACGAAGCGGGCTATGATTTTGACGACATCACAGGAAATGGCATCGAGGTCGAGGAAACAGCGCCCGGAATTTTTACCTATATAAAAACAGCTCCTTCAGGCTGGATCGGCGGATTTGTGAATCCGGCTTTCGACCGGGATTCATTCGATTACGTCGTTCTGGAAGCAAGAAGCCTTGCTGCGGGAACAAGTCAGGTCCGCCTTGAACTCAAAGACAATCAAGATTTTCTTTTGAAGGAGACCCTCCGGTTCGACGGGACCGGCTGGCACACGTTTCAGTTTTTCTTTCCCAAGGACACTCCGACCGTCAATTTTATTGCTTTTGCGGATCCCACGAGTGACTTTGAGGTTCGATCGCTCCATTTTTCAGACGAGCCGGTCTTTCAGGGGACTTTTCCGCCGGTCATTGTCCAGACTTCTCCATTGCTAACCAATGCATCCGACTACCAGCTGACTTACACGGTCAACGGGTTCGTCAGGACGGAAAACATTCAGCTCGCCTTGGAAGGGGAAAATCTGCTTGAGCGGCGGTTTAAAAACACATTCGAAGAAAGCACAGCCCACACTTTTGCAGTCACCCTCGACCGCTCCCTCCCCACAGGCTCGGTCTCCATCAATGACAATGACCCCTATGCCACTTCCCGTGACGTGACCCTCACCCTGGAAGGGAATGATGAAACAAGCGGCATCGACCAGATG
>JACPCP010000010.1 GCA_016179745.1 Candidatus Omnitrophota bacterium | reverse complement strand
TTGCGATCTGAAGGGCGGCGCTGCCGACCCCGCTTCCGGCGGCGTGGATCAAAACCGTTTCACCCTTTTTTAACTGGGCCCGGGTGTGGAGCATGTGCCAGGCTGTCAGGAAAACAAGCGGGATCGAGGCCCATTCTTCGAAGGTCAGTTTTTTTGAAACGGAGATCAGGTTGCGGGCCGGGACCTTGACGTATTCGGCGTAGCCGCCATTCGTCTGGAGGCCGAGGATTTTATAGTCGTCGCAGAGACTGTCCCACCCCTGGCGGCAGAAACGGCACCGGCCGCAGCTGATCCCGGGGGCCACAACCACCCTTTGCCCTTCCTTCGCCCCACGGACGCCGTGACCGAGCTTGGCCACCTCACCGGCGACGTCACAACCGAGGATATGGGGAAGGGGGATTTTGATGCCGGGCATCCCCTGACGGGTCCAGAGATCAAGATGATTCAACGCACAGGCCTTGACTCGGAGGAGAACCTCGCCGGGCCCCGGCGTGGGTTCGGGCTGGTAGCCCGATTCCAGGATGTCGAGACCGCCGTGCTGCCGGAAGAAAACCGCTTTCATCATAAGAATTGGATTTTCCGGATTTTCTCCTGCAAAAGCAAGGGGAAACTGAATATAATTTGATCGATGATTGCGAAGCAGGCCGTCGTTCAAATTCTCGAGGAGATCGGGGTCCTTCTCGAACTCAAGGGTGACAATCCGTTTAAAATCCGGGCCTACCACAACGCCGCCCGTGTCCTTGAAGGCCAGCCGGAGAATCTCAAAACGCTCCTCGAGACGGGAAAGCTGGAGGCGCTGAAGGGCATCGGTCCCGGGCTTTCCGAAAAGATCCACGAGCTCGTTCAAAAGGGCAGGCTTCCGTATTACGAAAAGCTTCGGAAATCCATCCCGGCCGGGGTCCTCGAGCTGCTTCACATCCCGGGCCTCGGGCCGAAACGGGTCCGGGTCCTTTATGACAAGCTCAAGATCAAATCCATCGAGGCGCTTGAGGAGGCCTGCCGGGAAAATCGTCTGTTGAAGCTGGAGGGATTCGGCGAGAAGACCGAGGAAAATATCCTTCACGGGATCCGGCACCTGAAAAAATCAGCCGGACACTTCCTGATTTCTTTCGGCCAGGCCGAGGCGGAAAAACTTCTCAGTTACCTTCAGAAACAGAAAGGGGTCGAACGGGCGGAGGTGGCCGGTTCGATCCGGCGACACAGGGAAATCATCAAGGACATCGACATCCTTGTCACGGCCCGGAGGCCTCCGGAGATTCACGAGGCCTTTGTGAAATATCCCCCGGTCGAATCCGTCATTGCCCACGGAGAAACCAAATCCAGCATCGTCCTCCGGTCTGGAATCCATTGCGACCTCCGCACGGTGTCGGAAAAAGAGTTTCCCTTTGCGCTTTATTACTTCACCGGCTCCAAGGACCACAACGTGGCCCTGCGCACGATTGCGAAGCGGGCGGGTTACAAGATCAATGAATACGGACTCTTCAAGGGAAACCGGCTCATTCCCTGCCGGGACGAGGCGGAAATCTTCAAGAAACTCGGTTTCCATTACATTCCGCCGGAGCTTCGGGAGGGCGAAGGGGAGCTCGAGGCCGCAAAAAGAGGAGAGCTCCCCCGGCTTGTGGAGGAGGAAGATATCCGGGGAGTTTTTCACGTTCACTCGACTTACAGTGACGGCGTTTCCAGTCTTGAGGAGATGGTGAAAACAGCCGAGGGTCTCGGTTACGAATATGTCGGGATTTCGGATCACAGCCAATCGGCGAAATACGCCCGGGGCTTGGAACCGGCACGGCTCAGGAAGCAGCAAAAGGAAATCGAAGGCCTCCGGAAAAAATACAAGATCCGGATTTTTTGGGGGATTGAGTCGGATATCCTGCCGACGGGCAAACTCGATTATCCGGATTCGATTCTCGCCGAATTTGATTTCGTCATTGGCTCCGTCCATTCGAATTTTAATCTGCCGGAGAAAGAACAGACGGCCCGAATCCTCCGGGCGATGGACTCCAAATACCTCACCTTCGTCGGGCACCCGACCGGAAGACTTCTTCTGGGACGGGAAGGATACGCTGTCGGCATTCCGAAGTTGATTGAAGGGGCCAAGGCAAGAGACGTGGTCATAGAGCTCAATGCGAATCCGCACCGGCTCGACCTGGATTGGCGGTTTTGTCCCACTGCGAAAAGGCTCGGCGTCAAAATCAGCATTAACCCGGATGCCCACTCTGTGGAGGGATTGCAGGACATGGCTTACGGTGTCGGAATTGCCCGTAAGGGCGGGCTGGAAAAAGACGATGTCGTGAACACCCTGCCAGCGGAGACTATCGAAAAGTTCCTCAACCGGAAACGATGAAAGAGACTCTCGAGCAGAAGAAATCCAGGACCCAAAAGATCATCGCCCGCCTCCGGAAAGCCTACGGCCCGGCAGGGTGCGCACTCCGTCACTCCAATCCCTTAGAGCTTCTCGTGGCGGTGATTCTTTCCGCCCAGTGCACGGACAAGCGGGTGAATCTGGTGACGCCGGCCGTTTTCGAGAAATACCGGACGGCCGGGGATTACGCAAAGGCCCGGCCTGAAGAATTCGAGGCAGAGATCCGCTCCACGGGATTTTATAAAAATAAGGCCAGGAATATTCTGGCCTGTGCGAAGGCGATCGTGGAGGGGCATCATGGGAAAGTTCCGGAGACGATGGAGGAGCTCGTGAAGCTCCCGGGCGTCGGGCGTAAAACCGCCAATGCTGTTTTGGGAAACGCCTTTGGGGTGCCGGGGATTTGCGTCGATACGCACATGATCCGAATCAACCGGAAGCTGGGGCTCACGAAAAATGCGGACCCCGTGAAAATCGAATTTGATTTGACGCCGCTTGTTCCCAAAAAGGAGTGGACCGCCTACTCCCATCTCATCATCCATCACGGCCGGGTGCGGTGCGTAGCCCGAAGGCCGGATTGTGCCCATTGCACGATTAACGATTTGTGTCCTTCGAGGGAAGATCGTTGACACTCACCGCCGATCAGGTCAAATCGCTTGTCCTCTCCCTCGGGTTCGACGTTTGCGGAATCACCGGAGCCGGCCCGCTTCCGGAGGCGGAGGAGGCGCTCGGGCTTTGGGTGAAAGAGGGCCGGCACGGCGGAATGAAATACCTGGAGGATTTTGAACGGCGGGCAAAGCGATTTTGGGAGAGTTTCCCGGAAGCGAAGAGCGTTATCGTTGTGGGGGTGAATTATTATTCAAACGCCGGCTGTGCATCCGAGACAAAACCCGTTGGCCGGGTCGCTCGATATGCGTGGGGGAAAGATTATCACCGGGTCATCGGAAAACGGCTTGAGGAATTTCGGGAAAAGTTGAGTGAAGCCGCCGGCCGTCCGGTCCGGGCTGAAATCTGCGTCGATACGTTGCCCTTGCTCGAGCGTTCTCTCGCCGAGAAGGCCGGGCTTGGCTTTATCGGCAAACAATCCCAGCTTTTAAATCCGAAATTCGGGCCGTGGCTTTTTCTGGCAGAGCTCGTGACCAATCTTGAGCTGGAACCCGACATTCCTTTTATCGGAAGCTGCGGCACGTGCCGGATCTGTATCGACCAGTGCCCGACGGAAGCGATTCTCCCGGAGGGGGGGATCGACGCCCGCCGCTGCATTTCGTATCTCACGATCGAGCACAGGGGAGAAATTCCGGAAGCGCTTCGGCCTTTGATCGGCGACTGGGTCTTCGGCTGCGATATTTGCCTGGAGGTTTGTCCCTTTACGTCAAAGGCGAAAGAGACGAAATGGCCGGAGTTTCGGCCGGAATCCGGATTCGGGAGACGGCTGGATCTTGTGAAGCTTCTTGAAATTCCTTCCAATCGTGCTTACGAGAGAGAATTTGAAGGATCGGCACTGCTCCGTGCTAACCGCAAACAGATGCGCCGCAACGCCGCTGTCGTGCTGGCAAACGCAGAGTCAGCGGGAAAGGATTTCGGAAAGGCGGAGAAGGGAAGGATCAAGGGGGCGTTTCGAACGGAAGGCCGTGGCCAAGGGAGAAAGGACAATCTTTCCTCTCTGGATCCCCACCACCTTGCTTCTCTTGCCTTGGAGGAGGGCTTCAACAGCCGCATTTCCTAGTTGGGAGGCGAGGATCCGGTCAAAGGCGCTGGGCGCCCCTCCACGCTGCTGGTGCCCAATGATCGAGACACGGATATCGTAATCGGAGCACCTTTTCAATTTTTTTGCGATCTCCATCGCTCCGCCCTGTTCATCACCCTCGGCTACGACGACGATACTCGAAACTTTTCCGTGCCGTCTCCCACGGTCTAACTTTTCGCAGAGCGCTGCAATCTCCGTCGCCGTTTCCGGTAGAAGCACCGCCTCGGCGCCGGCCGCCAGGGCCGTGGCGAGGGCGAGAAAGCCGTGCTTCCTGCCCATGGTTTCAACCAAAAAGAGCCGGTCGTGCGAAGTGGCGGTGTCACGGATCTTGTCGATGACCTCCACGGCGGTATTGACGGCCGTATCAAAACCGATCGAGAAGTCGGTTCCGCCCACGTCGTTATCAATCGATTTTGGAATCCCGAGGATTCGGGCCCTGGTTTTTTGAGCGAGTTCCCAGGCTCCGCTGAGCGAACCATTCCCTCCCAGGATGACGAGGCCTTCGATTTTGTATTCGGCCAACACCGCACAGGCCTGTTCCATCCCCTTGCGGGTTGTAAAGTTTTCGCTCCGGGCCGTGTGGAGAAAGGTGCCGCCCCGGTTGATGATGCCGCTGACCGAAGAGTGATCGAGGGGGAAGACCTCCCCGGTCATCAGACCTTCATAGCCATGGCGGATTCCGAGGACCTTTAAACCTGAAGCGAGGGCGGTTCTCACCACGGCCCTTAAGCAGGCGTTGAGACCCGGGCAATCGCCGCCGCTGGTGAGCACACCGATTTGTTTCATGGCACACTCAGCTTGCCATACGAAGCCGTGCTTTGACAATACGAATGTGCCGGCGCTGCCACGGCCCGCTCATGTTGCGACTACCAACGGCCATCCGGAGTGACCTCGGCCGTCACTTGAGCTATAATCTCTCCTTTCAAAAAGGGAGAGAGCCATTACACCCAAACTGCGGGACATTCCGCTTTTTCACGACCTGTCTGAAAGCGAACTCGCCTCGGTCCAATCCTGTTTGAGGGAAAAGACTTACGAAAAGGGAGAAATCCTTTTTGACGAGGGAAGGCCCTGCGAACGGGTCTTTATTGTTCTCTCAGGACGGGTCAAGCTTTACCGGACTTCTTCTTCGGGCCGGGAGCAAATCCTGGAGACCCTGGCCTCCGGCGATACGTGTGCCTGCAATCCCGGTTCTCCCGTCTGGTGCTGCAGTTCCACGGCCGAGGCGGTCACAGCGTGCAAGGTATGGTTTCTTTCCCGGGACGATTATGTCCGAATGGTGGGGGCGAGTTCCAAACTGACCCACACCCTCAACCGGCTCTTCGCCGAAAAGATTCAGAATTTCAGCAATCTCATTGAAGAAGTGTCCTTGAAGGACGTCAAAAAGCGCCTGGTCCAATTTCTTCTGCAAATGCTGGCCGCCAAAGGGGGACGGAAGAAAGCGGCAGGTTTCCGCCCCAGCCGTGAGGAAGTGCTTTTCATTCCCTTTACCCGGGAGGAGATTGCCCAAAGAATCGGGGCCGCCCGGGAGACGGTGGCCCGTCAGCTGCACCAGCTCAAACGATCCAAACTCATCGACATCCAGCCCTACGAAATCGTCATCCGCAACAAGGAAGGCCTCGAAAAACTGCTTTTGTGACGCCCGTCACTGACGGGGGACCCGGCGATCGATAGAGTCACCGCCGTGGTTCAGCTCAAAAAGAATCCCGAAAAAAGCCAAACCTCGAAGGAAGTCGTCCGCCTCCTCGAAAGAGGCCATGCCGACACCCTTCAGAAAATTTCCCAGCTTGAGAAGGCCCTTCTCAATCTCCGTTTTGAGGGAAAACCCTCGCTCGGGAAAAACCTCCGGCAGGCCGAAGAGGTCCTCGATTTCTTGAGGAACCAGCTCATGAAGCACATCCGGATCGAAGAGAAGGTCATCTTCCCTTTTCTGAGCGCCCACATTCCCAAGCTGGAATCTGTGATCCACCTCCTTGAGGGCGAGCACGACGAGTTTAGAAAGAACGTGGAAGATTTTTGCTTTGAGCTGGAAGCGGTTTCCAAAGCGAAGGCGGGGTTGGGTTTTGGCAGGACCCTTGAAAGGGCGCAGGAAACCGGCACTTACCTGGTTTATCTTCTCCGGAATCATATTCGGGCGGAACATCAGAGCGTTTACAAGGTGATTCACTCTGAGCTCCGTCCGGATGAAAAAAAAGAATTGGCACGGAGAATCACCGAATGCAAGACCCACGGAGGCTCAAAATGAATCCATCCAGCATCCCCCTTCTATTTTTCACCCTGCCGGGACCGGGGGAACTCCTCCTCATTTTCCTCATTGTCTTTTTGCTCTTCGGGGCCAAGCGGCTTCCCGAAATCGCAAAAGGGCTGGGGCAGGCGATCCGGGAGTTCAAGAAGACGTTTACCGGCACGGAGGGAAAATCAGAAGGGGAAGAAAAAAAATAACGGAAGATCTGGAGACGTCGTGTTAATCCGCCGTTGGACCCCTTTAAAAATCTTTCTGGGGGCCCTCTTGTTAGGGGCCCTCGGGTGTCTTCCGCCGGAGGCCTCGGCGAGAGCGGTTTCGGACAGGGAGACTAGAGGTAAACCCGCCCTGACTCAGGATCTCTTCTCGAAGGGGGAGGCGCTCTATCAAAAACAGTGCGCTTCCTGTCATGGTCCGAACGGGGCCGGCGACGGCAAGGCCGCCTACCTTCTGACTCCGAGACCGAGAGATTTCACGACGGGAGAATTTCGTCTTATTTCCACAGCGGACATGGTCCCCACAGAGGAAGATTTGTTTAAGACGATCAGCCGTGGGATGCTCGGTTCGGCCATGCCGCCCTGGGAGCACTTGTCCGAAAAGGACCGTTGGGGCCTGGTGGTTTTCGTTTCTTATCTGACAAAACTGGAGAAGGCCAGACGCCGGGGTGAAGTGACGGAAGAAAGGGTGAAACAAGGAATTCCCTGGTCCGTAAAAGAGAAATTAATTTCAGAACCGATCAAGCCGGAATTCCTGATTCAAGTTCCCGAAGAGCCGGCCGTGACCCCGGAATCACTGGCTCGGGGGAGGGAAATGTTTGTCAAGGCCTGTGCCCCCTGTCACGGCCTCGAGGGCAGGGGCGACGGGCAACAAATTATGAAAGATAACCAGGGTTTCCCGCTCAAGCCCCGTGACTTGACGAGCGGACTTTTTAAAGGGGAATCCACGAGCGAAGCGCTTTATGACCGGTTGACGGCCGGTCTGCCGGGGACGCCCATGCCCTCTTATCAAGATGCGCTGACCCAGGAGCAAATTTGGGAGCTCATTCATTACGTCCAGACGCTTTCTGAAAAAAACACGGGGGAGCGCCTTCGTCTTCGGCGCAATCAAATTCAGGCTAAAAAAATTATAGGTGAACTTCCGCTCGACCCGTCTCGAAAAGAATGGCAGGCGGTCGAGCCCCTCTTTGTAGCGCTCACGCCGCTTTGGTGGCGGGATAACCGGATTGTCGGTGTTGAGGTGCGGGCCCTTCATAATGGAAAGCAAATTGCATTTCTATTGTCCTGGGCGGACCCCACTCAGGACCGGTCCACGGCCAAGCCCCAGCTTTTTTCCGACGGGGCCGCAGTTCAATTCTCATCTGAGAAAGATCCTCCCTTCTTTGGAATGGGCGGGGCCGAAGGGGCTGTCCACATTTGGAATTGGAAAGCCTCGTGGCAGGAGGAAACCAAGAGCTGGGAAGATATCGAAACCGTGTATCCCCATACGGCGACAGATTGGTATGAGTCAGACAGAAGTTACGAGCATGGCAAGCCTTTTGAAACTCGTGAGTCAAAGGCCGAATTCCACGATCCTCTTTTTATGACAGCGTGGGGAGCCCGGAACCCCTTGTCGGGGCCGGCGAGGAAATCAGGCTTCGAAGAAGCAAGAGCTCAGGGGATCGGTTCGTTGACGGCGGAGCAGGCAGAGCCGTCCCGAGGAGAAGCAAAGGGGATTTGGGAGAACGGCCAATGGCAGCTTGTCTTCCAGCGGGAAATGAGGGCAGGGGGTTCCGAAGACATCAAATTTAAACCGGGCGATTCTCTGAGCGTTGCCTTTGCGGTTTGGGACGGCAGCGCCGGAGACCGGGACGGTCAAAAAAGTGTCTCGATTTGGAATGAGTTAAAGATTGAATAGGGAGATCGCACCATGGGAATGACAAGGCGTGAATTTTTGAAGAGGTCCCTGGCGGGCAGTGCCGGACTTTATCTTGCGCTGAACGAACTCAACCTCTGGGCCTTTGTGCCGGTGGAAGCCATTGAGAATCCGCTCGCCTTTTATCCGAACCGGGACTGGGAGAAAATTTACCGGGACCAATATCGATACGACAGCACTTTCTCGTGGGTCTGTTCCCCGAACGACACCCACGCTTGCCGGGTGCAGGCCTATGTCCGGAACGGCGTCGTGGTCCGGCTCGGGAACGAATACAATTACGAAACCTATTCCGACCTCTACGGCAACAACGCCACGCCGAACTGGAACCCCCGCCAGTGCGCCAAGGGATACACCTTTCACCGGCTGATGTATGGCCCGTATCGCCTGAAGCACCCCATCATTCGGAAAGGCTGGCGGGAATGGGCGGACGCCGGCTTTCCCGATCTCACGCCGGAAAATAAAACAAAATTCAAATTTGATTCCCGTGGAACGGATACCTTCGAAAAAATTTCCTGGGAGGAGGTCAACACCTACATTGCCAAGGGGCTCGTGGCCATTTCAAAGCGTTACAGCGGTGAAGACGGGAAGAGAAAACTTCTGGAGCAGGGATACCCGGAGGAAATGCTGGCGCCGATGGAGGGGGCCGGGACCCGGACGCTCAAGTTTCGTGGCGGCATGGGACTCCTCGGCGTTTTTGGAAAATACGGGATGTATCGGCTCGCCAACACGATGGCGCTTTTGGATGCCGGTCTGCGGGGGGTGGGAGAGGACAAGGCCAAAGCCGGCAGAACCTGGTCCAATTACACCTGGCACGGCGACCAGGCGCCCGGCCATCCGTGGGTCCACGGCCTCCAGAATGCGGACTGCGATTTCAACGATCTTCGCTTCAGCAAACTGATCATCCAGGACGGGAAAAATTTGGTGGAGAACAAACTCACCGATTCCCACTGGTTCATCGAGTGTATGGAACGGGGGGCCAGGCTGGTGACGATTTCCCCCGAATACAGCCCGCCGGCCACCAAGTCCGACTACTGGCTCCCCATCCGCCCCCAGACCGACGCTGCATTGTTTCTCGGCGTCACCCGATACCTGGTCGACCATAATTTATATGACCGGGATTTTGTCCTCGAGTTTACCGATTTCCCTCTCCTGGTCCGCACCGACAACCTCAAACGTTTGAGGGCCGGAGAAATTTTTTCCGATTACCAGCCTCAGCTTTCCAAGGAAGGCCCGAGCTATAAGATTCAGGGGCTGACGGACGAACAGTATCAGAAACTGGGGGATTTCGTGGTGTGGGACGAGCAGACGGCCCGTCCGGCCGCAATCACACGGGACGATGTGGGCAAACAAATGATTCAAAAGGGGATTCAACCCGCCCTTGAAGGGACTTTTAAAGTGAAGACGGTGGACGGGAAAGAAATCGAAGTCATGACCCTTTTCTCACTCTACCGGATCCACCTCCGGGATTACGACCTCGAGACGGTCCACCAAATCACGAACGCCCCAAAAGAATTGATCCGCCGCCTCGCCCAGGACATGGCCACGATCAAACCGGTTGCGATCCATCAGGGAGAAGGCATCAACCACTATTTTCATGCGACGGAGATGAACCGGGCGGCTTACCTGCCGCTCATGCTGACAGGAAATATCGGCAAGCGGGGAGCGGGCGCCTACGGCTGGGCCGGCAATTACAAGGCGGCGCTCTTTCAAGGGTCCCCCTGGACCGGATACGGATTCAAAGGCTGGGTCGCCGAAGACCCCTTTCATCCGAACCTCGATCCCAAGGCGCACGGAAAAGAGATCCATGCCAAGGCCTACACGAAAGATGAGGAGCCCGCCTACTGGAACCACAGCGAAAAACCTCTCATTGTGGAGACCCCCAAAGAAGGCCGCAAAGTATTCACGGGCAAGACCCACATGCCGACGCCGACCAAGGCGATCCTCTACACCAATGTCAATTTGATTAACAATGCGAAGCATGTCTATGAAATGTTAAAGAACGTGAACCCCAATATCGAAATGCTGGTTTCCATTGACATTCAGATGACGGCCTCGATCGAGTATTCCGACATTGGACTGCCGGCCAACAGCTGGATGGAATCCGAAGGATTGGAAGTCACAGCCTCCTGCTCGAACCCCTTCCTGCAAATTTGGAAAGGCGGGATCCCGCCCATTTTTGACAGCCGGGATGATTTGATGATTCTGGCAGGAATCGCTGACAAGCTCGCTGAATTGACGGGCGATCCCAGGATCGGGGATTACTGGAAGTTTGCCCTCGAGGGGAAGCGGGAGGTTTACATTCAGCGGCTGCTTGACACGTCTACGACCACGGTGGGCTATCAACTGGGTGACATCATGGCCGGGAAATACGGCCCGCCCGGAGGGGCCCTCATGCTTTTCAGAACCTATCCCCGGATTCCCTTCTGGGAGCAGGTTCACGAGGACATTCCTTTTCACACGGACCACGGCCGCCTTCAGGCTTATACGGATATTCCGGAGGCGATCGAATACGGCGAGAATTTCATCGTGCATCGGGAGGGACCGGAGGCGACGCCTTATCTGCCGAATGTCATTGTTTCGAGCAATCCCTATATTCGTCCGAACGATTACGGGATTCCTCTCAATGCCGAGCATTGGGACGACCGGACGATTCGAAACGTGAAACTGCCCTGGCCGGAAGTGAAGACCACGAAAAATTTCCTCTGGGAACAGGGATTCAAATTTTACTGCCTGACCCCGAAGAGCCGTCACCGGGTCCACTCGCTCTGGAGCAACGTCGACTGGCACCAAATTTGGGACTCCAATTTCGGCGATCCCTACCGGATGGACAAACGCTCGCCGGGGGTTGGCGAGCATCAGATTCACCTCAATCCCGAGGCGGCCAGGGACCTTGGGATCCAGGATGGCGACTACGTGTATGTCGATGCCAATCCGGCGGACCGGCCTTACATCGGCGCCAAACCCGATGACCCCTTCTACAAGGTGGCCCGTCTGATGCTTCGAGTGAAATACAACCCCGCTTATCCTTACAACGTGACCATGATGAAACACGGCACTTACATTGCGACGGAAAAATCCGTCAAGGCCCACGAGACGAGGACCGACGGCCGGGCGCTTTCTGAAGGCGGAATGTATCAGGCGAATTTCCGCTACGGATCGCAGCAGAGCATCACACGAAACTGGCACATGCCGATGCATCAAACCGATACTCTCTTTCACAAAGCCAAGGTTTTCATGTCCTTCATCTTCGGCGGCGAAGCCGATAACCACGCCGTCAACACCGTCCCGAAGGAAACCTTGGTGAAAATTACGAAAGCCGAGGACGGCGGTCTGGGTGGGAAGGGTGTCTGGGCCCCGGCCCAGACAGGTTTCACACCTCGAGCAGAAAATGAAGTTATGGCGAAGTATTTGAAGGGAGGCTTCATCCATGCCCAAGGATGAATTCGATCCGGAAGATCCGATGGAACTGGTGGGGGTTGAGCTTCCGGCCGGGAGCGAAGAGGGCTTGAGGGAAATGGCGCTGACCTTTGCGGAGGAATTTATCCGGAGCGGTTTCAGCGAAGACCGGGTGCTGGCGATGTTCAAAAATCCTTTTTACCAGGGCCCCTACCTTGTTTGGCAGGCAAAGGGAGAGGTCTACGTGAACCAAATGATTCAGCAAGCCAAGCAGATGTGGCGGCCATGAACCAAGTTTACAACTGGCAGATTGGGAGGGCGATGACGTATCCGCATGCCGAGGCGCACCCAAAGTGGCAGTTTGCGTTCTGTTTTAATCTGAATCGCTGCATCGGCTGCCAGACCTGCACGATGGCCTGCAAGTCGACGTGGACTTTTTCCAAAGGGCAGGAATTCATGTGGTGGAACAATGTGGAGACCAAACCCTACGGCGGCTACCCGCAGCATTGGGACGTCAAAATCCTGGCGAAGCTTGAAGAGGAAAATCCCGACGGGCAGCGCTGGAATGGCGGTCCCACGCAAGACCCAAAGAAACCTTACGGAGTCTTTCAGGGAAAAACAATTTTTGAGGCGGCGGAGAAACATATCGGTTTGGAACCCCAGCGGGTTCTGGGTTATCTTCCCACGGACGAAGAGTGGCGGTTCCCGAATATTTACGAAGACACGGCCGTAAGCAAAAAAGGCGAGCCGATGAGCTTCGACCCGGAGGGAGTGAAACTTCCGGAACATAAGACGTGGTTCTTTTATTTGGCCCGTCTCTGTAATCACTGCAGTTATCCCGGCTGTCTGGCCGCCTGTCCCCGCAATGCGATTTACAAGCGTCCCGAAGACGGCGTGGTGCTGATCGATCAAAAACGCTGCCGGGGTTACCGGAAATGCGTGGCCGCCTGCCCCTACAAGAAATCGATGTATCGGCCGAGCACCCGGGTCAGCGAAAAATGCGTTGCCTGCTACCCCCGTCTCGAGGGGAAGGACCCTCAGAGCGAAGGGATGCCGATCGAGACCCGCTGTATGACTTCCTGTATCGGTCAAATCCGTCTTCAGGGTCTTGTGAAATTGGCGGAAGACGGGAGCTGGGTCGAGGACCGCACCAACCCGCTCTACTATTTGGTGAAAGTCGCCAAGGTGGCGCTTCCGCTTTATCCCCAGTTCGGGACCGAGCCGAACGGTTACTACATTCCTCCCCGCTGGGTCCCCCGGGATTATTTAAAGCAGATGTTCGGCCCGAGCGTGGATCATGCCATCGAGACCTATACGGTGCCGGACCGGGAACTCTTGGCCGTGCTTCAGCTTTACCGCCGTTCCAAACAAATTATTTACCGCTATAAGATTGAAGAAGGCCCAAAAGTTTTCGAGACCCAAATTCACGGCAGGCCCTTCACGCTCTATAACGACACGGTCATTGCCTACAACAAAGCAAACCGGGAGATTTTTAGAACCCAGGTTGAGGAGCCTTTTTATGTCCGACCCAATATCCATCAAAACTCAATCTAAAGAACTGAAGGCCCGAAGCGTTCTTTATCAGGCCCTCGCCCTGTTCTTCCGCCATCCCGGCAAGGAACATTTGAAACTCCTCACCGGTAAAATGATTCAAGAATGGCGGGATGCTGTCCAAATTCTGAATGAGGCCGGACCCAACGGACTGGCAAAGGCTTTTGAAGCCGTCGCCAGGAATCTTGAAACGATTTCTCTCCGGCAATGGACGGAGGAATTCGAACGTCTGTTCGGCCACTCCGCCCATGGCGCCATTCCTCCCTATGAATTGGAATATGGGGAGCAGCACAGCCACCGGGAACCCCAGGAGCTGGGGGACATCGCAGCGTTTTATCAGGCCTTTGGTCTTCAACTGTCAGGAAATATTCGTGAGCGGGTCGATCATGCGGCCGTGGAGTGCGATTTCCTCAATTTCCTCGCCTTCAAGGAGGCCCATGCCCTGGAACATCACGGGGAGGAGAAAAGCGGGATTTGCCGGGAGGGGAGAAGGCATTTTCTCCGGGACCACTTGAGCCGATGGCTTCCCGTGTTTACAACCCGCCTGGCGAAGCATGCTCAAGGAGGGCTTTACGGAGCGGTCGCCGATTTGGCTTTTACCTTTATGGCCGAAGAATGCGCCCAATTGGGAATCCAACCCGGCCCCCCGGACCTGCCGCTCCGTGCCCTGGGGACCCCCAGGGAGATTGCCTGCGGCGCCTGCCCGATAAACGATGGAAACGATCCCGCTTCAGTTTGATCCCCGTTTTGTGGAGGAAATGGTCTCGCTTCGAATGGAGGCCGAAGAGGAGGAAGGAGACCGCCTGCTCGTGAAGCTTTTTTATCAGGAGCGGGATCACTTCTACGCAAAATGGTTTGCCGAGGTTGGGTTCGAAGCGCTGTTTCGTGGGGCCCTGGATGATTTCCCCGGGATCCTTGAAACGAATCCGCTCATTTTTGTGAAGCGGGCGTGGGAACGAAAAGAAGAGGGGGCGGAACTTTATGGCCAGGGTTCACAGAAGACCGTGCTGATTCGTTTGTCCGCCGCCCGGATGAACGGCCCGGTCTTGCTTCAGTCTTTTCTCCGGCAGGAGCTTCTTCATATTCAAGACATGCTGGATCCGGTGTTTCAATACTCTCCCGATCTGCCTTTGGGGGGAGACAACGTGGCCCAGGATGAGCTCATTCGTCAGCGCTTCCGCCTGCTTTGGGATATTTACGCCGAAGGGCGGATGAATCGCAGGGGCTGGCGGACCTTGGTTCCTCTGGAGGCACGGCGGCGGGAGTTCCAGGGCGCCTTTTCTTTCTGGACGGAGCAGAAACGAGAAACCGCCTTCCGGAAGCTTGCAGGAGAAGCGGCCTGGACCCAAGAGGGGCTTTTACAATTGGCAAAAGAAGGACGAGAAAGGAAATCAGAATGAGCCAGGAAGGAATTGCTCATTTTTTCGAGGCGGACCACGACCGGCTGGACGGACTCTTCAAAAAATTCCAGGCGGACAAGCGGGCCCATTTTCCGGAGGCCCAAAAAAACTTCAGGGATTTCAAACGGGGCCTCGAACGGCACATCGTCTGGGAGGAAGAGATTCTCTTCCCGCTTTTTGAGGCGAAGACCGGAATCACCCAGGGCGGACCGACGGCCGTGATGCGCCTCGAGCACCGTGAGATCCGGGAGACCCTCGATCAGATCCATGAAAAAGTCAGAAATCAGGACCCGGAGACAGGGACTGAAGAAAGCCGTCTCTTGGCGGTTCTTGAGGAACACAACCACAAGGAAGAGCATATCCTTTATCCCATGATTGACGAGCTCGCTTCCGAGGAAGACCGGAAAGGGGTTTTTCAGAAGATGGAAAATTACCCGGAACAGGAGTTCGGATGTTGTTCGCCGGGGCATTCAAAGTGAAAAAGCTGCTCCTGACCTCCGTCTGCCGGCCGATGGGCCTGAAGTATGGCGATGCCAAATCGGTCGGTTACGAACTCTTGCACGGCCAGGTCACCCGGGCGCAGGGCATCTTCAGCCCCCGGTCGAACATTCATCACTTCTCGCTCGAATACATCGCCCACAATCTCGAGACCCCGGCCGTGGTCCTGCAGTATCCCTCTGAGAAGGAATTTATCCGGGAGCTTCAGAAAGGCTACGACTTTGTCGGGATTTCCTTCGTCCTCAGCACGTTTCGACGGATGAAAAGGATGGCAGGCCTGGTCCGGAAATATTCCCCCGGCTCAAAGATCATCCTCGGCGGCTACGGGACGGTCTTGAAGGATGAGGAGCTTTCGCCTTACGGCGATTTCTTCTGCCGGGAGGAAGGCGTCGGGTTTTTGAGAAAAATTCTGGGAGAACCCGAAATACCCATTCCCTACGATCATCCCCTGATTATCAACGGACTCAAGGTTTTTTCCATCCCGATCGGCAATAACGGAATGGTGTTTGGAGGTCTCGGCTGTCCCAATGGCTGTGACTTTTGCTGCACGTCCTACTTTTTCAAGCGGAAGCACATCCGCCTCCTTCCCGAAGGCGACGACATTTTTAACGTGATTGCAAAATACCGCCGCCGGGACCCCCGGATGAAATTCACGGTGCTCGACGAAGATTTCCTCCTGAACCAAAAAAGGGCACGGCGGTTTCTCGAACTCGTCCGGAATTCCGGCGAACCGCCGCCCTGCATGTTTGTCTTCTCCAGCATCAAGGCCCTTTCGCAGTATGACATCCGGGAGCTTTTGGAGATGGGGATCACGGGGCTTTGGATCGGTTATGAAGGCAAGCGGTCGGGTTATGCGAAGCAGCAGGGGAGGGACCCGGGCGAGCTTTTCCGGGAATTCCGGGAATACGGAATTAACATCTTGGCTTCGATGATCATCGGATTTGATTACCAGACGCCGGAAATCATCCGGCAGGAGCTCGAGGAGCTCATGTCGCTTTGCCCCACGTTTACCCAGATTTTGATTTACGGGCCGACCCCCGGCACCCCCTTCTACGAACGGATCAAAAGCGAGGGCCGGTTTGCCCCGGAATATGCGGCAGATAAAGACCACTATTTCCACCATTGCACGGGCTATTACGGGATGGTGAAACACCCGACGCTGACCAGTGAGGACCTTGAACGGATTCAGGAGGAGTGCTACCGGACCGACTTCCGGCACTTGGGCCCCTCGATCGTTCGGGCCGTCGAAAACTGGCTCCTGGGTTATCAACATTTGATTCAGGAGAAGAGCGATATCTTGAGAAAGCGGGCCGAGACTTACAGGAAAGATATTTTGAATGCCCTCCCTCTTTTTCTCACAGCCCGTCTCCTCGGCCCTTCCGAGCGGGCGAAGCAGTATGCTCAGGAACTTTATAATGAGATCCAGAAAAAGATCGGCGGTGTTTCCCTGATGACGCACCTCAAATCGTTCGCCGCCCTGGGAATGGCCTGCTGGACCGCCCTCTGCCTTAAATTCGATTGGTTTCAGCATCCCCCCCTGACCCGGCTGGCCTATCGCATGCCCTCCTGATGAACGATTCAACGTCCGAGGTGTTGAGGCAGGCCGTGGAGTGGGCCCGGGAGCGCCAGGCCCCCGTCCTTCTGGCCTCCACGTCCGGCGTCACGGCAGAAAAAATCTTGAGTCTCCTCCGAGACTCTAAAGTTCCGCTGACCGTGGTCAACCACGACGGCCCGAGCGCTCCGAAGGATTGGTGGTTCAGGCCCGACATTCGGAAAAAGCTGCGAGACGCCGGTCACACGGTCCTTTCCGCCAAGACGGGGCTTATTCCCCCGGCCCTGGCACGCTGGGTGACGAAAACTTTCGGGATCGCCGCCTTGACCGGCAAGGACCGGGCCCTGGAGGAGATTCTCGGAACGGGCGGGCGGGTTTGTTTTAAGATTGCCAAGCAGGCCATCGAGAGAGGGATCGTTCGGACGGGAGAAGCGGTGGTGGCCGTTGCCGGGCGAGTGACCGGGGCGGACACGGCCTTGGCGCTGAGAGTGACACAAACGTCTCCACCTCGAATGGCGCTTCTTGAAATTATTTCCCGGCCGCCCAGCGAGACAGGCTAGCCGTGGAATTTCTTGGGACTCTCCAGGAAAAAATTTTGAAGGGCGGGGCGGCCTCCCGGGAGGAAGCCCTGCAGTTGATTCAACTTGAGGATTCCGGCGAGATCGATGCACTGGTTCAGGCGGCCGGCGAAATCACCCGGTCTCTTCACGGCCCCCAAGCCGGTCTTTGTTCCATTGTGAATGCCAAAAGCGGTCTTTGTGCCGAGGACTGTTCTTTCTGCGCCCAGTCGGTGAAGTTTTCGACCCGGGTGAAGCGTTACCCTCTCCTCGATTCAGGGACGATCCTCGGACGGGCAAGACAGGCGGAAGAGAGAGGGGCCCATGAATTTTGCGTGGTGACCTCCGGCGCCCGTCTCACGGCTGTCGAATTTGAGAAGTTGATCGAAATTCTCAGCCTCCTCCGGAAGGAAATTTCAATTCATCTCGACGTCTCTCTTGGTTTTCTCAGCTTGGCCCAGGCCCTCCGCCTGAAAGAGGCCGGTGTCCGCCGGGTGAACCACAATCTTCAAACCTCGTCACAGTTCTATTACCAGATTGTCAGCACACACGCTTATTCAGAACGCAGGGCGACCTTGAAGGCCCTTCGGGAAGCCGGACTCGAAATCTGCTCGGGTGTGATTTTAGGCCTGGGGGAGACTCGGGAAGCCCGGGTCGAGGCGGCCCTCGAACTCCGGGAGTTCCACCCTGAATGTGTTCCGATTAATCTATTGGATCCCCGGCCCGGGACGCCGCTCGCCGGACATTCTTTGTTGGGGCCGATGGAAATTGTCAAAACCATTGCCGTTTACCGGCTGGTTCTTCCCGGGGCCCCCTTGAGGCTGGCCGGGGGCCGCCGGCTCCAGCTCGGCCCCTTCCAGAAATTGGCGCTTCGGGCGGGGATCAACGGTTTGATTGTGGGCGAACTCCTGACCACTCCCGGCAGTCCCCTTGAAGAAGACCTTCTCAATCTGAAGGAAGCCGGCTATGAATATTGAAAAGATTTACCTCGACGAGGCTGTCGAAGAGGCCCCGCTCTCACGGCGGGTTTTGGAACGATTGAGGGGAGTCCCGGTGGAGAAGGTCCGGGACCGGGACCGCTTCCTCAAGGAGACCCAATCGTTTTCCCTGACTCAAGGGAAAAAAAATCTGTGGCTCACCGAATTTAAGGGGCCCTTGCTGAAGCCCTGTCCGGGGACGGACCGGAATTATCTTTGCTGCAACTACTGGGTGATCAATGCGCAGACGAATTGTCCCCTGGACTGCACCTACTGCATTTTGCAGACTTATTTGAACCAGCCCCTCTTGACCCTTTACGCCAATCTGGAAGAGGTGTCGGAAGAGATCGAAACGTTGGCGGCGAGCCGGCCCCGGCGCCTCTTCCGGATCGGGACGGGGGAGTTAACAGACAGCCTGGCTCTGAATCCCTTTACCGGGATCACTGAAGACCTGACCCGGCGGGTCCGGGCAAAAAATGTGGTTCTTGAATTTAAGACCAAGACCGATTTTGTGGGCCATCTCCCTTCTCTTTCCAGACGAAACGTGGTCCTTTCGTGGTCTGTGAATCCTTCGGAAATTATCCGGGAGGAAGAATTCAAGTCGGCCCCGCTTGAGGCCCGTCTCGAGGCCGCCCGGCGGGCCGTGGCGAAGGGTTACCGGCTTGGCTTTCATTTGGATCCCATTCTTGAGATTCCCGAATGGGAAAAAAGTTATCAGGGGCTGATCCGGGAACTGACCCGGTCCGTCCCGGAGAAAGACGTGGCCTGGATCAGCTTCGGAAGCCTCCGTTTTCCGCCGGCGCTCAAGGGGGTCATCGACGAACGATTTCCAAAGAGCGGTGTCGCCACCGGAGAGCTGGTCCCGGGGCTGGACGGCAAGATGCGTTATTTCCGGCCGGTCCGGACGGCGATGTATCAGAAGATTTATTCGTGGATGCGGGAACCCTGGAAAGAAGTCTTTATTTACTTCTGTATGGAAAATGACGTAGTGTGGAAGGAAACAATGGGCTTTTCACCGGAAGGGAATCATCACTTGGACTTCCTTTTCCACGAAAATCTGTATCAACGCTTTCCCGACCTTGGACTCAACAAACCCGAGAGACATTTTTATGCCGGTCACTGACGCTCTCGAACGGCCCCGGGTCCGCCGGCTCCGCCTTTACCTCATCAAACCGTCCAAATATGACGACGACGGCTACGTGATCCGGCACTGGAAGGGCGTGCTGCCGAGCAACTCCCTTGCCTGTCTTTATGGATTAAGTGAAGACGTCCGGAAACGCCGGGTCTTGGGGCCGGACCTTCAATGGGAGATCGAGCTGATCGATGAAACCGTGGAAAGGGTCGATGTCGAAAAAATCGTGCGTTCCGGTCAGGGGAAAGAGACAAAGACCGTTGTCTGTTTAGTGGGCGTTCAATCCAATCAGTTCCCCCGGGCCCGGGACCTTGCGCTCAGCTTCCGGCAGGCCGGGCTTGACGTTCTCATCGGAGGATTTCATGTGAGCGGGATTTTGGCGACGCTCTCTGATTTGTCTCCGGAAATCAAATTGCTCCGGGATCACGGCGTCACTCTGGTGGCGGGCGAGGTCGAAGGCCGTTGGGAAGGGATCTTGAAAGACGCCCTCGAGGGGACGCTCCGGCCGGTTTACAATTTTCTCGCCTCTCCCCCTGACCTTTCGGCGGCGCCGATGCCTCAAATGGCCCACGGACTTTTGAACCGATACGCTGTCCGCCATTTTGCAACCCTCGATTGCGGCCGGGGCTGTCCTTATCAATGCAGTTTCTGCACCGTGATCAACGTGCAGGGGCGGCGGATGCGCTTTCGCCGGGTGGAGGACATCCTGGACCTGGTCCGGGAGAATTTCCGCCGCCACCGGATCCGGCACTATTTTTTCACGGACGACAACTTCAGCCGCAACAAGAACTGGGAAAGTATTTTTGAGGCCCTGGCCCGTCTTCGTGAAGAGGAAAACATCCGGGTGACCTTTATGATGCAGGTGGACACCCAATCGTATCGGATTCCGAATTTTATCGAGAAGGCGGCCCGGGCAGGCTGCAGCCAGGTCTTTATCGGCGTCGAAAGTCTCAATGAGGGGAACCTGAAGGCGGCCGGAAAAACACAAAATTCAACCGGGCGCTTTAAGGAAATGATCGAAGCCTATCAGGAGGCCGGGATTGTCACCCACTCGGCTTATATCATTGGTTTCCCCTTCGACAGTCCCGAATCGGTCCGTTCGGACATCCATCGCCTTCAGACGGTGCTGGGGACGGAGCAGGCCTCCTTTTTTATGCTCACCCCATGCTCACCCCGCTTCCCGGTTCGATGGACTATCGGTCCCTTCAGGACCAGAAAACGATTTTGGATCACGATCTGAATAACTACGATTCTTTTCACGAAACGCTTTCCCATCCACGGATGAAAGCGGGGGAGTGGACCCGGGCCTATCAGGAGGCCTGGAAAATTTTTTACAGTGTGGAAAATATGATCCGCATCCTGAAAAGAGCGGCCACCCGGAGGTATTGGGGAATTTTTTCGAATTTCGTCTGGTATAAAAATGCGGTTCAGGTGGAAGGCGGTCATCCCATGGTGCACGGTTTCTTCCGGCTCAAGGGACGGCGTGAGCGGCGCCCCGGTTATCCCGTCGAGGGCCGGCTGGAATATTTGAAACGCAGGGTCCGGGACGTCGGACGGACCCTCCTCGGATGGGTGAAGCTGGCGCTTGAGATGGAGGAGGTTTGGCTGGCGACCCGGCCGAGAAGCGCCCTGGAGGAACGGGTCGTTTTCGAATTGGCCGGGATTCAAAAACGGGCCGCCGAATGGCGGAGCCTTCGTCTCACAGAGCTCCAGCTTCTTTACGGAAAAGCCGTTTCGGCCCTCCGGGCGTCGTCCAAGGGAAAAGATTTCCTGCCCCTGCGCATTCCTTCCCGCATTCAGCTTTGGTTTCGGAAATGGAATGTTTTCCAGGACTCGCTGACCTTCACCCGGGCCCCGATGGAACGTTTTTGGAAGAACGTCTGGGGACGCTTCAAACAGGGGGAGGTTCTTCAGATTGCCTATCACAAGCTTATTTTTATGAGCCTCCGGGAGGCCGTTCTCTTTTGCCAATTTCTCCTTTGCTTCTTCAGACGTTCCGTGGCGCCGGCCTAGCGGGGGGTCCGGAATGATTATCTTTATCAATCAGTTTGATGATTCCAACCAATTGGACGACTGCCCTCCGCTTATGGTATTTAGGGGCCACACCGGAAACGAAGGATTTGAGATCCCCGGGACAAGTCAAGGAGGTGATGGGAATGGCCAAATTGCAGCTCAAAAGCGGAAAGAGGCGGGAGTCCCAGCGGCAGTGTTCGGCAGTCGATCAGCAAGAGGTTGCCAAGCTCGCTTACGAGCTTTATCTCAAGCGGGGCGGGACGGACGGCAACGATTGGTCCGATTGGTTCGAAGCTGAAAACCAGCTGAAAAATTCGCAGTAAGGACAGGGCCGCTCAAAGGGTGATCGAAAAAATGGTTGTTGGCATTCAGAGTATGTTTTTCCGCAGAAAAGAAGTGAAGTGATCTCTCGTATTTTCCTCGTCTCGCTTGCCCTCTTCAGCGGATCCTCTTTTGCCTGGGCCGAAGCCCCCCAGGGGAATTCCTGCGTGACCTGCCACCTGGATCTGTGGGAAGAGATGAAAACGAGCGTCCACTCCCAGCAGGGAATTTACTGCAATAGCTGCCACGGCGGCGACCCCGCCCAAACCACGAAAGAACTCGCCAAGGCCCCCGGCACCGGTTACGTCGGGATCCCGGACAAAAAACAGCTCGTTGAAACCTGCGGGGCCTGCCATGCGAATGTGGAGGTCATGAATTTCTACGGGGTTCGCACTGACCAGCTGGCCCGTTACAAAACAAGCCACCACGGTAAAAAACTTTTTGGAGAGGGGGACACCCGGGTGGCGGGCTGCAGTGATTGCCACGGCTATCACGATGTCGTGGCAGTGAGTGACCCCGCCAGTCCTGTTTATCCCTTGAATGTCCCGAAGACCTGCGACCACTGCCATGGAAATGAGAAATTGATGTCCCGTTACCATCTTCCTTCGGACGCCTTCAAGCTTTACCAGACGAGCGTTCACGGGAAGGCCCTCTTCGAGAAGAAAGATCTTTCCGTTGCCCATTGCGCCAGCTGTCACGGGAGCCACGGCGCCGTGCCGCCCGGGGTCAAGGAGATCGGCGCTACCTGCGGGAAATGCCACGTGAATGAGAAAAAATACTTTTTGGAGAGCGTCCATGCCCAGCCGATGCAGCAGGGGAAGTTCTCGGAATGCGTTTCCTGCCACGGCAATCACGGGGTCCAGCACGCCGACAAGCGCCTTTACCGGGAAGCGTGCGTGAAGTGCCACGAGGCGGGGAGCACGGCGGCAAAGAAAGGCGGGGAGATTTTTGAAGTCTTGAAAAAATCGGATGAGGAGTTGAGAAGCGCCGAAAAGCTGGTGAGGAGGGCCTCCATTGAAGGAATTTTTGTCGAGGAGGAAATGGGCGCCCTGGAAGAGGCGAAGACCAATGTGATCTCGATGGCGCCCCTGCAGCACAGCCTTTCAATCGAAAAAATTTCAGAGCTCTACCAAAAGTTTGAAGGAGTCGCCCGTGACATTCAGACCCGGGTCCTGCGGAAACGGCAGGCCCTCCGGTGGCGGAAAATCTCGCTGGTCCCCCTTTGGATTTTTGTCGGGATCATGATCGTCGCCCTGGGGGTCCAATACCGCCGTCTGAAAAAAGATCATGAGGGAAAAGGGCCCCGTGGATAATCCAAAAGTTTCCCGCCGGGACTTTCTGGGCTGGCTGATTCGAGGCGGACTTTTTACCACGCTGGCCGGAATGGCGGTCCCTGCGTTGTCCTATCTTTGGCCCGTGACCCGTCAGGGTCCGATCGGCGGAATGGTCGAGGTGGGGCGGGAGGATGAAATTCCGGTTTGGGCGTCCAAGAAAGTGGTCTTGGGCGGAAGTGCGCTCTTGGTGGTGAGGACGCCGAAGGAATTTAAAGCCTTTTCCGCCATCTGCACCCATTTGGGCTGCATTGTCTTCTGGGAAAGCCTGAGAAAGGAAATTGCCTGCCCGTGCCACGCCGGCTTCTTTGATTTGGAGGGACGGGTGTCATGGTGAAAATTTAAATGGTCAAAGACACTCTCCGGCGCTGGCTCGCCGAACGGTTTGATTTGGAGCAAATCAAGGGGCCTCTCCAGGCCCAGATCGAAAAGCCGCTGCCGAAGAATGTGAGCTGGTTTCACACCTTCGGAAGCATGTCGCTTTTTCTTTTTGTGAGCCAGGTGCTGACCGGAATTTTGCTTTTGGTGTATTACCGGCCGACACCAGGTGAGGCGTTTGAGAGCGTGAAGTTCATTATGACGAAGGCCACCATGGGATGGCTCTACCGGCAGATCCATGCCTGGGGGGCGAACCTGATGGTGATCATCGTCTTTCTGCACATGCTGAGGACCTTTGTGACGGGCTCCTACAAAAAACCCCGGGAGCTGACATGGGTCTTCGGGGTCATGCTTTTCATTTTGACCCTGGTCTTCGGCTTTACCGGGTATCTCCTGCCGTGGAATCAGCTGGCTTATTGGGCCACGACCGTGGGGACCGAGGTGGCCGGCGCCATTCCCGGGGCCGGTGAGTGGATCAAGACCCTTTTGAGGGGAGGAGAGAGTGTGAGCGGAGAGACGCTCTCCCGGTTTTTTGTGGTGCACGTCATCGTCCTTCCGTGGGCTGTTTTCTTTATTGTCCTGTTTCATCTGGTCCTTGTCCGGTTTCAGGGGATTGCCACCCTGGAGCCGGTCGGCCAGGAGAAAAAGCCCAAGCCCGGAGAAGGCATCCCCTTTTTTCCCCATCATGTCACGAAGGAAGGGATGGTATTTTATCTCCTGCTGGGTCTTCTGGTCACCCTGGCCATTCTGGCCCCTTTTGAGTTGGGCGAAAAGGCCGACCCGCTCCAGACCCCCTTTGCCATCAAGCCCGAGTGGTATTTTCTGCCCATGTATCAGGTGATCAAATATTTCCCGAAGCTCGTGGGCATTTTTATTGTCTCGCTGGCGCCCCTTTTTCTATTTATCTGGCCTTTTATCGACCGTTCCAAGGAGCGTCATCCGCTCAAGCGGCCGGTAGCGATGACGATCGGGATTCTTGTGGTGCTTTCACTCCTGGTGCTTGGGATGATGGGTTATTTGTCGGAATCAAAGAAAACGTGCCCAGTTTGAACATGAGTTTGTGGGCTCCACCAAGTGCGCCATCTGCCATAAAAAACCGGAACAGGGGGAACAGGTCCGTATCTGGCAGGAATCCGGGCACGCCAAGGCCTTTGAAACCCTGGGAACCCCGGAGGCGAAAGCGCAGGGTGCTCAAAAGGGCGTTGAGAATCCCCAGACGGACGGGAAGTGCCTGAAGTGTCATTCCACCGCTTATGGGTTTACCGAGGCGGTCGTCACGGCAGCGATTCCTGTTGAAGAAGGCGTTTCCTGCGAATCCTGCCACGGCCCGGGGAAGGATTATATGAAGAAAAGCGTGATGGAAGATGAGGCGGCCGCCGTTGAGGCGGGGCTGGTTGTGCCGGATGAAAAGACCTGCCAGAAGTGTCACAATCCGGAAGCGCCGACCTTCAAAAGTTTTAATTACGCAGAATACTGGGAAAAGATCAAACACCCGGTTCCGCAGGGATAAAGTTCAGGCCAGTTCAGTCAGTTCAGGGGACAGGCACCTTTAGGGGGACAGGCAAAAATGGGTGTCCCCTTAAAGGTGCCTGTCCCCTTTTCTTTAGGGGATGCCGATAGTTTATAGAAAAGGTGACGGATGGACTCTTTCCCGAAGCAGGAAAACTATTTCCAAAACTGGATCAGTGTCATCGGCGGCATTCTTTCGGTTTTCCTGTTTGCCGTCCTCCTCTTCCTCTTTGTCCTGGATTTCTGGGCCAAAGAGACCAACCCCTATTTGGGGGCCATCACCTACCTCATTTTGCCGGGGTTTCTGGTCACGAGCCTCATCATCATTCCTCTCGGTGCCTGGAGGGAGAGGAAGAGGCGCTTTAAGCGGGGTTACGTCCGGCGGTTTCCGCAAATCGATTTCAACAATCCCATCCATCAAAAGTGGGCTTTCACCACCATTGGGGTTTGCACCCTCTTTTTGCTCTTTACGATGGTTGGGACCTACCGGGCCTACGAGTTTACGGAATCGACGGCCTTTTGCGGCCGTCTTTGCCATCAAGTCATGCAGCCGGAATATGTGGCGTATCACAATTCTCCCCATGCCCGGGTGGCCTGCGCCGAATGTCACATCGGACCCGTCCTATCAAATTTATTCTGTCTTGACAAAAAAATATTCGAAGCCGATCAAGACCCCCATTAAAAACCTTCGCCCGGCGCAGGAGACCTGCGAGAAGTGTCACTGGCCCCGTCAATTTTTCGGCGCTGTGGAGCAGGACCGGGAATACTTTTTACCCGACGAGACCAATACGGAATGGAAAACCCGGATGCTGATGTTTGTCGGGGGCGGCATCCCTCCTTACGGCAGGAAAGAGGGGATCCATTGGCACATGAACATCAATAACCAGGTTTATTACGTGGCCACCGACGAAAAGCGGCAGGTCATCCCCTGGGTCAAGAAGATCGGACCGGATGGCCGAGAGGAGGTTTTTGTCGAGAAAGGATCGGGTCTTTCAGCCACGAATCTGCCGAAGGGCGAATTGCGCCGGATGGATTGCATGGACTGCCACAACCGCCCGAGCCATATCTTCAAGTCTCCTTCCAAGGCGGTCAATGAAGCGATGAGTTACGGCGTCATCGACCGTTCGCTTCCCTACGTCAAACGGGAGGCGGTGAAGGCGCTTTTGGGCGATTACCCGTCCCCGGAGGCGGCCCTGGCCGGGGTCCGGAGTCACCTGGAAAATTTTTACCAAACGAAGTATCCCGAAATCTGGGCCCAGAAGGAAAAAAGGATCGAACGGACCGTCAAGGCGGTCCAGGAAATTTACCGGACCAACTTTTTTCCCAATATGAAAGTCTCGTGGAAGGAATACCCGAACAACATCGGCCACTTTATCTTTCCGGGCTGCTTCCGCTGCCACGATGGGTTACATCAGACAGAGGAGGGGAAGGTGATCCGGAACGAGTGCGCCGTCTGCCACAGCATCATTGAACAGGGGCCGGCCGCCCAGCCGGAGCGGGCTTCGGAGGGGCTTGAATTTAAACATCCGGAAGACATCGGCGAGACCTGGAAGGAAATGGCCTGCACCGATTGCCACACCGGCGGGTCGGATTAGGCCGTGGCGAGATTGAAAGACGTTCTTCATACCCGAGATAAATCAGTCAAACTGATTGGTTAGAGAAGAAAAATCAATTTATTAAATCTACTATCCTTTGCGATAATCTCATCCGAAGCATTTAGCCCAATGGCATAATGCACCAGGCCGTCAGATCTGTGACACGGGTCACTAGAGGCAAAACGGCAACCGGCCGTAATATTAAGCAAACAAAAATAGCCGAGATGATCCCCAAAAAGTCTTTTCCGCTGCTCCCGTCCCGCCGTTGGATCTTGCCGTTTTGCTCAATTCTTTCATTGACGCTTTTCCTGGCCCTATTCCCAAGCCCCGTTTGGCCGGAATCCGAAGGTGAAAGAGGTCCTCCTTCCGAAGCGCCGAAGGCGATCAAGGCAAAGGAATCTGTTACCGCTGAATATGTCGGGACGGACACTTGTGTCCTCTGCCACGAGAAAGAGGCGAAGGAATTCCGTCTCTCCACCCATTCCCGGATTTCCGTCCCGGGTGAAAAAGTTAAGGCCCAAGGCTGCGAAATGTGTCACGGGCCGGGCAGCCTGCACGTCGAGGCGAGCGACACAGACAAAAAAGGGAAACGCCAGACGATTATCAATCCGAAACGGGATCCCAGCGCCTGCTTTAACTGCCACTTGGATAAGAAAATCGAGTTTCGTCTCCCTTACCACCATCCTGTTCTGGAGGGGAAGGTCAGTTGCACGGATTGTCACAGCGCTCACGGTGCCGAGGTCCGTCCCTGGTCGGCAACCACCCTGAACGATATGAATGAAGCTTGCTTCAAGTGCCACAAAGAACAGCGGGGCCCTTTTGTCTTTGAACATGAGGCGGTCCGGGAAGGATGCACGACCTGCCACAAGGTCCATGGCTCCATCCATCCGAGCCTCCTGATGGCCCGGGACAGCACGCTCTGCCTTCGCTGCCATACCCAAGTGAATTTTCCGACGATCGGAAAATCAAGCCACGCCGCCCGACTGCCGCAGGGAACTTGCTTTAGCGCCGGGTGCCACACGGGGATGCACGGTTCCAATTTCGACGAACATCTGCGCTATTAAAAATGATTAATTCCGGGAAGAAAAACACGATACGGCCCGCAGGAAGCACCGTGATTTTCTTTATATTTTCCTCCTTTCTCGCATTGCTTATGGCTTCTCAGGCCCTGGCGGCCGAAAGTGAAGTCTCGATCACCCCCGCGCCTCTTCGATTCACTTCCGTGAGCGGAGACGAGAGAAAATTCGAAGCCCACCATTGGATCAAGGACAACTATGTAGGGGGCATCAAAGAGTTCTCACTTTACTCCGCCAATCCCGAAGAGAAAATTTCCATGGTTTCCGAAGGCCACGCCTTCATTGACGAGAACGATCTCAAGGGGGAGCTGGAGATCGAAAAGGAAGATTTTGGCTTTCTCCATCTCGACTACAAGGAATTTAGCCGTTTTTATGACAACACGGGGGGCGCTTACCGGCGATTCACCACCTTCAAATCGGCCAATGTGGACCGGGAGCTTGAGCTTGAGATCGGGCATTTGGCCCTGGAGGTGGGGCTCGATCTGGGAAAGCTCCCGGACACGGTTTTCTTTTATGAAAGAGAGTTTAAGGACGGTATCAAGTCCCGTCTCACCTGGGCCGGGGTCACCGAAGGCAGCATTATCCGTTACATTGCCCCGGCCTTTCAGGAGATTGAGGAGGTGGTGGATATTTTTGGCCTCCGCATGGAACAAAAGATTCAGGGTTTCGATGTCAAGGGAGAACAAAAGTGGGAAATTTCGAAATCAGAACTGATGCGGGAGGAAAGGTGGCGTTCCACGACGGCCGCCGCCGCTGACCGGAAGATCCGAAACCAGATCCAGGAACCTCAGGCCCGGTTTATGTCCACCACGCTTGAGGCGGAACGCTGGTCCAAGGATGAAAAGAAATTCGGCGGCGTCGCCTACCGCTATGTCCATCTCAACAATCAAGAAATGGAAAATATCTTTGAGATGAATGAGAACCGGGTGGTGACCAATTTCGCTAATCCGAAGCAGATCCGGAATGCTCGTGCGGACAATGACTACGACTCCCACACCTGGGTGGCCAGTTACCTCTGGAATCTTTGGCCATCCACCAATCTGGTGGGGAGACTGAAGACCGAAAGGATCATCGGCCACGGAAACTCCCTTTACCCCGATGACACCACGGCGGGCGCCCCGGACGGCATCATCAATACCACCGCACGAAGCGTTACTGACAGCAATATCTACCGCTTCGGAGAAAGTATTTCCTTCCGAAATACCTCAATCTCCCGCACCGCCCTTTATGGAGAGCTCGAATTTGAGCAGGCCAGAAACTGGCTGAGTGAGGACCGGCTAAGCCTTGCGGGCCAATCCGCTGCGAGCGCCAATGACACTTTCAGCCGTGAAACCATCACTCATATCGGCCGGGGAGTCTGGACCCTGGGCGCCCGGATCCTTCCCACGGATCACTTGGATTTGACGACCCACGTGAGGCAGCGTTGGAGTAACAATGATTATGACGATACCCGTGAAACCGATCCCACAGGGAGCACGGCCCGGTCTGCTTTCTACGATGAGCTGGATGTCGACATTACGGAATATGCCTTCCGGACCACCCTCACGTCCTGGATCCGGGTTCGCCCCTCTTTTCGCTACCAGCTTCGCCTTGAGGACGACCGATCCCGGGCAGAGAATGAGGTTGCTGTCGATTCGGATGCCAATTCACAAACAGTGACCCTGGATCTCTCCTACCAGCCCTCTGCTGATTTTCTTTTGACGACCGCTTTCTCCCGGCAGCTCCTCTCGGTTGTTTCCCCGGCCGCCGCTTCCAACGCCACGACTGCCATTCCTCGTTTTACGGCGGACTCCAACACCTGGCTTTTTTCGGTCAATTATTTTCCCCGGCCCAACCTGACGACGACCACTTCCTTTCTTCTCACCCACGCCCGGAACTTCGACGATTTTTCGGATCGGGGAATCCCGATGGGGGCCGACTTTGACCGGGTCGACTTGACCTTGGGCCTCCAATGGGCGGTGAATGAGCGCCTGACCCTCTCGCCCGAGTATGGATACTCCCTTTACAAGGCGAATGCCGATGCGGAAGTAGGGGATTACCTCGCCCACCTGTTCTCGTTAGAATTTACCCTCGGCTGGTAAGCCGGAAGATCAATCACCTCTCCCGATTCGATTGATTCGAAGAAACGACTAGACAAGGGGACTCTCTTGAGTCATCATTCTGAGAATGATTCTCAATATCAAACTGAGGCCTTGGAGCGGGGTGAGGTCCCTCGGGTGGCTGGGCTGGGGGGCGGCCGGGCTCTTTCTCCTTTTCGGGGAAGGAGGCCTTGAGATGCCTTCGGGGTATGCCGGCCGGCCTTTCGCAACCGAGGATGCCGGAGTCGCCGGCCGCTGGGTATTCCAGCTGGAAGAAGGAATCCAGTATGCGGACAAGAATCAAGATGAGGAATTCTCGTTAACGACGACCCCCATCCTGGGCCTTACGGATCGGCTCGAGGTTTCGGCCGATTTTCCCGCAAGCTTCCTCCGGCCTGAAGAGGGGAAGAATGTGGAAGGCTGGTCGGATATCAGTTTAATTACAAAGACCCAGATTTTTCCGGAGAAGGAGTTTATACCGGCTGCGCTTCTGAAGATCGTGGTAAAATTTGCAAACGGGAACGAAGCCAAGGGCCTCGGAAGCGGCGATGAAGACGTCCAACTTGTGGGGGTCGTATCGAAGATGATTAAAAACCTCACCGTGCACGGTAATGCCGGGTATGCCTTTGTAGGAGATGACAAAGACGAGGCCTTAAGGGACTACTTGATCTATGGAGTTGCCTCTGAATACAAACTCTCGGACCGGTGGAAGGTTGCGGGAGAACTCTACGGAGAAAAGGGAGGGCATTTTGATGCGGACGCCTCAAACCACCACCGTTTGAATCCGCTCGTGGGTTTGACCTTTCAGGTGAGCCCGAACGTCTTATTGGATCTGGCTTGGAGGGCCGGCCTTACGAATAATGAGAAGCCCGAACAGGCCGTTATTGCCGGCCTTTCGATCAGTTTCGATCACTTTTGGAAAAAGAAAGCTAAAAGATAAACTCAATGGAAGCTTGCTGCGATCACAAACAGGATAAAACCAGCTCGGGATTGAAGAAGGTGGTGATTGTCGGCAGCCCCAATGTCGGGAAAAGCCTGCTCTTTAACCACTTTACAGGCCGTTATGTCACCGTGGCCAATTACCCGGGCACGACCGTGGAAGTTTCCCGGGGAAAGGCGAAAATCGACGGCGTCTCTTTCGAGGTGATCGACACGCCCGGCATTTATTCCTTTTCGCCCCTGACGGAGGAGGAGGGCGTAGCACGAAGAATCCTTTTTAAGGAAAAGCCCTCTCTGGTGATCCACCTGGTGGATGCAAAGAATCTGGAACGGCTGCTTCCCTTGACGCTTCAATTGATCGAGGCCGCCTTCCCGACGATCCTGGTCCTCAACATGATGGATGAGGCCCGGCGCCTGAGGATCGGAATCCATCAAAAGGCCCTGACTCAGGACTTGGGCATCCCAGTTCTCGAGACCGTGCTGACGACGGGCGAGGGCCTCAAAGAGCTCAAGACAGCTGTCCGTCACTTAACCGGATTGGAAGCGGAATCACCCTCCCTCCGTGGAACGACGGTGAATTATGACGGCCGGGCGCCGGTCTCGCTGGAGGGCGCTCTGGCAAGGATCGGCGAGTCCCTGGCGGGCGAGTATCCGATTTCAAAGCGGTCTCTCTCACTGCTTCTCCTCAAAGGGGACGAGGAGGTGCGGTCGCTGGTTAAGAAACAGGAACCTCTGGTTTTGGAGATTGCGGAGGCGCTTGCCAGCGAATTAAAAAACCATCTTCAGGCCCCGCTTGAATTTGAAATCGCATCAAGCCTCAAACGCCGGGCGGCCCGGATTTCGGAAAATGTATGCCGAACCAAAAAACGGTCCTGGAGGTCCGATGTCCGTTCCGGGAGGTGGGGGGAATTCTTAAGCCGCCTTACAATGAATCCCCTGACGGGATTTCCGATCCTTTTCTTTGTGCTGTATGGGGGACTTTACCAATTCGTGGGTGTGTTCGGGGCGGGGACCGTCGTCGATTTCCTCGAAGGCACGGTCTTTGAAGGGTTCCTGAACCCTTTCTTCGTCAAGGTCTTCTCAAGGATCCTTCCCTGGCCGCTCCTTCAGGATCTCTTTGTCGGCGAGTATGGAATGCTGACACTCGGAGTGAGGTATGCGGTGGCCCTTATTCTCCCCATCGTCACCTTCTACTTTGCCGTCTTCGCCGTCATTGAGGATACGGGCTACCTCCCGAGACTCGCCATGCTCCTCGACCGGACCTTTAAGAAAATCGGGCTGAGCGGCCGGGCCGTGATACCGATGGTTCTGGGATTCGGCTGTGACACGATGGCCACGATGGTGACCCGCACCCTGCCGACGGTGAGAGAGCGGATCATCTCGACCCTGCTTCTTTCTCTGGCCATCCCCTGTTCGGCGCAGCTCGGGGTGATCTTTGCCGTTTTGGCGGGTCACGACCGGGCGCTTCTTCTTTGGGCGTTCGTCGTGGGCCTTGTCTTTCTTTTCATCGGATTTCTCACGGCGCAGATCCTGCCGGGCGAACGGCCCTCGTTTTACATGGAATTGCCCCCGCTCCGCTGGCCCAAAATTTCTCATGTGCTTACAAAAACCTATGTCCGGGTCAAATGGTATTTCACGGAAGTTCTCCCCTTGTTCATTGTGGCGAGCGCCTTGATCTGGCTCGGGCAGTTGACGGGCCTTTTCGGTTTTTTGATTCGAGGCCTGGCGGTCCCGGTCCGGGCGATCGGTCTTCCGGCGGAGGCGGCCTCGATCTTTTTGATGGGCTTTTTCAGGCGGGATTACGGGGCCGCCGGCCTCTATGACCTCGTGTCGAAGGGCCGGTTGGACGGCGTCCAAATGCTGGTGGCCTGTGTGGCTCTGACCCTTTTCCTGCCCTGCATTGCGCAATTCCTAATGAATGTCAAGGAGCGGGGATGGAAGACCGGGGTCGGGATTTCCATTTTCATCCTCTTTTTTTCTTTCGGGTTTGCCTTTGTGCTGAATCAAATCCTGGTGCGGTTGGGGGCGGTGTTATGATTTGCGATCTTTGTAAACGGGAGTTTGAGGAAAGCCAGGGGCGTCAGACCTGTTCGGCCTGCGGATTCGTCAAGGGCTGTCAGGGGGTGCGCTGCCCTTACTGTTATTACGAAATAGTGCCCCAGCCGGAATGGATGAAAAAACTGTTCGGCCTTTTTCGCACAGAAAAGGGGACAGGTCCAGGATCGCCAATGGCCCAGGGGCCTGTCCCCTTTTCGGGAGAAGTGACCTGCCTTCCGCTTTCATCCCTCCCGGTGAATCAGAAGGCCGAAGTCACCCATCTGGAAATGCAGGATCCCCAACGGCTCAAAAAGCTGATTGCGATCGGAGTTCTGCCGGGATCTCCGATCACCCTGCTTCAGCGGTTTCCTTCCTATGTTTTCCAGATCGGCTGGAGCCAGTTCTCCGTCGATCGGGGGCTCGCCTCTGCTATTTACGTGAAGTTGTGATCTTGATCACTGATTGCTATTCAGAGAAGTGATACATTCCGGGCATGACTCACGGTTTCGACTTTTCCGAAAGACCCTTTCTCGTCATTTGGGAGACGACCCGGGCGTGTGACCTGGCCTGTGTTCACTGCCGGGCCTCGGCGGATCCGAACCCCGCCCCTGACGAACTGACTTCTGAGGAGGCGCTTCGTCTGGTGAGGGAAGTTCGGGAGATGGGGACGCCGATCATCGTTTTCAGCGGCGGTGACTGCCTGAAGCGCACAGACCTTCCCGATTTGATTCGTGAGGCAAAATCACTGGGGCTTCGGACCGGGGCCATTCCGGCCGTGACACCGGCGGTGACCTACGAAAAGATTTCAGCGCTCAAAGCGTCGGGCCTTGATCAAATCGCCTTCAGTCTGGACGCCGCAAAGGCGGAGGACCACGACGCCTTCCGGAGAACGAGCGGGGTCTTTGATCACACCCTGGAGTGTGTCCGTCAGGCGAAAGAATGCGGCCTCGCCGTCCAGATCAATTCCCTCGTCAATGTCCACAATACGGCCCAGCTGGATGAACTCATTCATTTGATTGAAAAACTCGACATCGTCTTCTGGGAAGTCTTCTTTCTAGTGCCGGTGGGGCGGGGGAAAGAATTGCCCCTGATGAGCGCCGAGAGATTCGAAGCGGCCTTTGAAAAAATTTACGCCCTAAGCCAGCGGGTCCAGACGGTCATTAAAATCACCGAGGCCCCGCACTATCGCCGTTTTTGTTTTGAGAAGGAATTGGCCCGCCAGGGGATTCGTTCGGACCGGGTCGAGTGGGACAAGGTGTCGTTGCCGGCTTCTCTCAAGCGGGATGCCGGACCCCGGGGGAGCATTGGCCACGCCCCGCAGGGCGTCAATGCCGGCAAGGGATTTATTTTTATTTCCTACCGGGGCGAGGTGATGCCGAGCGGCTTTCTTCCGCTTGCGGCCGGAAATGTTCGGGAAAATTCCCTGAAGGAAATTTATCGAAATTCCCCGCTCTTGAAGGAATTGAGAGACGCCTCACTCCTAAAAGGCCGCTGCGGGATTTGTCCCTATCGTGAAATCTGCGGGGGCTCCCGCTCCCGGGCTTATGCCCTGACCGGGGATTATCTGGAGGAAGATCCTTGCTGTGCCTATCAGCCGGTCCTAGGTTCTCGAAGCGTGGTCCGTTAGCACTTCCATAAAAAGCTGAAGGGGATAACTGGGGATGCGATCTTTTAAGGTGAGGATACCGAGAGGCCGGTTCAGCTTGACATCACTGAGATGAACACTCTTCAGGGTTCCCTTCCGAACCTCTTCGGTGATGGTCTTGCTGGGGACAATCGAGATACCCAGTCCCACCTCGACGGCCCGTTTCAACGTATCAATGTTCTCATTGCTCATCCGGACTTGGACTTTGATTCCCCGCTGTTCGAGCGTCTGATCCACCGTCTCTCGTGTCGGAATACCCGAATCGAAGGCGATGAAGTTCTCTCCCTCGATCCGTTTGAGGCGGATGCTTTTCTGTTTGGCAAGGGGATGATGGGGAGGGGTAATTAAAACGAGGTGGTCATTGCCAAAAGGCGTGACTTTGATCTTGACCCGGTCCTCCGGGTAAGCCACCATGCCGAGGTCGATTTTATCCTCAAGAAGCAGATCATAGATGATATCCGAACGGCGGTATTGAAGATGGACATGAATGTCCGGATACGTGCGGATAAATTGTTTGAGGGCCGGGGCCAATTCATACATTCCGATGCTGTAAACCGTTGCAATCCGGATATCGCCCTTGGGGATGCCGCTTAATCGTGAAATCAAGGTTTTCAGGTTCCCGCATTTCAGGAGCACTTCCTCGACGTGGGGCAGCAGGAGCTCGCCTTCGTGGGTCAGCTTAACTTTTCGAGGGACCCGCTCAAAAAGGCGCACCCCAAGCTCTTCTTCGAGGTGTTTTAGGTGAGAGCTGATGGAGGGCTGGGTGAGGAAGTTCAGCTTGGCTGCCTTGACAAAGTTTTTTTCCTGGGCGATGTCTCTAAAGATCTTGAGTTCCCGGATTTCCATGGAAGATAGGGAATTCTAATCAATTAGATGGAAAGAATCAATTTGAATTTGCGTTTCCCGTGACCGAAGATGAACCGCAAATGGCCCAGAAACGATTAACCCTCCAAGAGACAGTGGACCAGGAGTTGGGGCGACGGTCCTTTTTAAAGCTGGCCGGTATCGGAGTCGTCGCCTCAGCGATCGCTGCCCTCCCAGCCGAGATCGTCGAGGCCGCTGAGAACTTCACCACCAAGAAGAAGTTTCGTTACGGGATGACGATTGATCTCAAACGTTGTGTGAACTGCGAGGCCTGCACCGCCGCCTGTAAACTTGAGAATAAAACCCCCCCGGGCGTTACTTACAATCCTGTGATTGAAGAAGAGGTTGGCGAATTTCCCGATGTCCAACGCCGCTGGTTCCCCCGGCCTTGTTTTCATTGTGAGAAACCGCCCTGTATTGATGTCTGCCCGGTCGGTGCAACCTACAAACGGGAGGAAGACGGAATTGTTCTCGTCGATCATGACAAGTGTATTGGTGCCGGCGACTGTATCCCCGCCTGTCCCTATGGAGCTCGTATTTTCGATGAGGGGAAAAATTACCCTGCCCAGGAAACAGAATATGGGAATATTCCTTCGCCGGAATTTCACAGCAAGTATGGATTGCGTGAAAAGGCGAAAGCCCCGATCGGAAATGCCCGCAAATGCACCTTTTGCCTTCATCTCCAGGATGCCAGCGGGCAATACACCCGTCCGACAGCATGCGCTGAAACCTGCATGGGAAAAGCCATTCACTTCGGCGATTTTCTCACAGGGCGGTGTATCGGGCATGGATGCAATTTGAACGAATTGATCACCCATCGGAAGTGGACTCGTTTGAAAGAGGAACTTGGAACCGAGCCGAATGTCTACTACTTGTTGTAAGAGCGAATCATGAAACTTAATCGACGTAAATTCTTGAAACTCAGCGGAGCGGGTCTCTTGGGTGTCGGGACGCTGACCAAGACCGCACAGGCCTTGGCCCAAGAGGAGATGCTCAAGGGCCCTTATGATAAGGACGAATGGATTCCTTCCTGCTGCAACATGTGCGGGGGGCAGACGGGGATTCTGTGCCAGGTGGTGGGCGGGCGCCTCTTTCGGATCAAGCCCAATCCCCACAACCCCATTGGATTTTCCAACATCTCGGACGACTTCTTTGCCAATGCAGCGAAAGAGGGGGCCGTCATGTGCCCGAAGGGAAACGCCGGGATCATGGCGCTCTATGATGCTGATCGCCTGAAGCAGCCTTTGCGGCGGACCAATTCCAAGAAAGGCATTGGTGTGGATCCCCGGTGGAAGGCGATCTCTTGGGAAGAGGCTTACACGGAAATTGTCGACCGTCTCAAGAAACTGCGGGACGGCGGCGAGGCGCACAAACTTCTCTGGTTCTCTGAGGACCACTCGTTTACCCACCCTCAGGGCGACTTCTGCAAACTTTTCGGCACGCCGAACTACAGCATGCACTCCAACCTTTGTGATACGGGGCGGAAGGCCTCCTTCAAGATCCTGATGGGAGATGAGCGCCCCCTGATCGACGCCCTCAACTCCAAATACATGCTGATCTTCGGCTGGAATCCCCTGTCGGCAACAAAATTTTCCCATTTGCCACGGATCATCACACGGGGCAGGGAACGGGGCGCCAAGCTTGTGATTGTAGATCCTCACTTTTCTTACACGGCCTCCAGGGCCGATGAGTGGGTTCCGATTCGGCCGGCCACGGATGGAGCGCTGGCGCTGGCCCTGGCGCACGTGATTCTTCGTGATAATCTTCAGGACCAACCCTTTATTGATGAGTGGACTGTGGGGTTTGATCAATTTAAGGAATACGTCAAGGATAAAACGCCTCAATGGGCTGAAGTAATTACCACCGTCCCCGCCGAGCGAATTGAACGACTGGCAAAAGAATTTGCCACGACGAAGCCCGCCTTAGTCGACGTCTGGTCAGGCACCCATCATACGAATGGAGTGTATGCCGGTTGGGCGATTGGGGCGCTTGCTGCGATTACGGGGAATATCGAGAAGCCGGGAACCCTCGTGCTCCCCAATGCGAAGGGCGGTAAGCACATTGAAGTAGAGCCAGACGCCGTGGCGGCAAAAACCTTGAAGGAACCCCGCCTGGACGGCGGCAAGGACAAATGGCCCTACTTCCACAAATCGGGTGTTTACATGGAGATCATCAATCGACTCGTTGACGGCAAGGGCCCCTACCAGCCGAAGATGGCGATGATCGTTTTCCAAAACCTCTTGATGTCGGTGGCGGGCACGAAGAATGCCGAGAAGGCCCTGAAGAATCTTGAATTCGTTGTCGTCGTGGACACCATGTTAAGCGAAACTGCTGAGTTCGCCGATATCGTGGTCCCGGGGACGACCTATTTAGAACGCTACGACTTAAATACCCACTGGGTGACATGGCCGGCGGTGGGACTTCGCCAACCGGTGGTGAAACCGCTTTTTGGTCAGCCGGCGGAATACGAGTTTGTCTCAGAACTCGGTCGCCGGCTTGGCTTGAAGGAAGCGAACGGCAACGACGTTTTCTGGGTCGGACGGACGTCGGGCGAGCGGATTGAGGACAAAAAGAGGTGGTATGAGGAGTGGCTGAGCCGAGAGCTTAAGGAAGGCGAACCCAAGATCACCCTGGAAGAGCTCAAGGCGCTCCCCGGCGCTACGTGGGTTAGCCCGAACGGGACGAAGTATCACAAACATCTTGATCCCGTCCCGGGAGATAAGCTGAAGGATGCTTTGATCGAAGGAAACCTTGCCTTTTCAAAGAAGAAGGATGGCACCAAGGACAAGCCGATGGGAATGTTAAAAGCCGATGGGACGGCAATCCATGGCTTTTTTACGCCTTCTGGCAAGCTTGAACTTTACGCAGCGAAGCATGTCGGGAAAAAAGACGCAGCCGGACATGATCTCGCCCCTCTTCCCGTTTACGAGCCACGGGAGTGGCAGCCAAGTCAAGAATATCCCCTTTTCCTGATCAACTGGAAAGAGGCATCGCAGACGCATTCCCGCACTCAGAACAACGCCTTTCTTGCGGAACTCAAAGCAACGGACGGACTCAGGATCAACGCCAAGACAGCGGTAAAGTTTGGAATTCAGGATAAGGATTGGGTTTGGGTCGAGTCTCCTTATGGCAAAATCAAGATGCGGGCGGAACTCACTGAAGGGATCCACCCAGAAGTTGTCGGCACACAGCACGGATGGGGACACTGGGCCATGGGAAAGATCGCCAAGGGCCGGGGCGCTCACACAGGCTTTCTTGCAAAGACGATCGCCTGTCCGCTCTCCGGCCAGTCCCTGAATAAGGAAATCTGCGTGCGTGTCAGCCGAGCTTGAGGAAAAGACCGCAGTTTATTTTTTGTTTTCCCGACTTTTCCGGGAAGCGCCTGATGGCGCTCTCCTCCGATCGGTTACCGAGCAAAAACTCCTGACACTTGCCTTCTGTTTCAGCGGGGATGCGGTTCCGGGCAACACTACGATCTTGGAAGATCCGGATTGGCCGGCGAGGGTCGACGACATTGCTGTGGAATATACTTCACTTTTTGTGGCGCCCGGGGAGAAAGCGGTCTCCCCTTATGAGTCTTACTATTGCGATCGGTTGACCATTGACACGTCGACGGCAAACTCCTGCTATTTCAGGTCGGAATCCCTGCCCGAAGGAATGAAGGGTTTCTTGGGCGGAGAATCAGCCGTCCAGGTGCAGACGATTTATGAGGCCGAGGGATTTCGGAAGGTGACGGCCTTCCATGAACTTCCGGACCATGCGGCCTGCGAACTCGAGTTTATGGGGCGAATGCTTCAAGCCGGGAAAGAGGACGCCGCCGAGGCTTTTTTTAAGGAACACCTCGGGCGATGGATTTTTGTTTTTCTGAATCATCTTACGAAACAAACCGTTTCAAACTTTTACCAAAAGGTGGCTCTCAGTCTAGAACGATTTATCCAAAGGGAGGAGACCCAACAATGAAAAAAGTGATGCTGACAATGCTCTTTGTTTTTTTAACTTCGAAGGCCTTTGCCGGCGGGATTGAAACTCCGTCGGACCAGGTTGCGAATATGTCCAAGCTCGAGCAGCGGATTGGGGCCCTCGAGAAAACGATTGCTTCCCAGCAGACGGTCATCAAAGAACAAACTTCTCAAATCCAGGCCCTTCAGTCGGTTGTTGCCGAGAAGAAACCCAATGAGACGGTCTATCTCCCGACCAAGGAAGAGTTGGAGAAAAAAGTGGGCGTTGGCTACGGGAAGCTCACCGTGGGAGGGCTTTTTCAGGGCTGGTATTCCATGTCCAACGATGCGGATGATACGGCCAGGATTCGACGGACAGAATTGAAATTTGCGGGCGAGGTCAATAAGGACCTTAGATGGACCATTATGTTTGATCCTTCTCAACTCCGGGAGGACGCCACGAGGCGAAGCTCCCTTCAGGATGCTTACTTCACACTGGGATATGTTCCCAGGCACAAGTTTGACATCGGACAATTTAAAATTCCACACACCGAGGAGGGTCTCCGTTCCTCGGCAAAGCTGGAGACGATTGAACGTTCTTTCATCACCCGCACTTTTGGCGACAAACGGGATATCGGCATCATGATGACCGGAGACTGGGACTGGTTGATGTATCAAGCGGGCGTCTTCAACGGTCAAGAACAAAACAATCTGGATGTGAATGATAAGAAAGACCTTGCCTGGCGGGCTGTTCTTCGTCCATTCCGCTCAGGGAGTTCCCAACACGAAGTCCTCAAGAATGTTGAGTTGGGGATCAGTCAATATTATCGGAATTCAAACGATTCCTCTGTGTTCACAGAGAAACGGCGGATGGGATTCGAAGCAAGGTGGGAATACGGCCGCTACTCCTTGAAGGGAGAAGCCGCCTACGGACAGACGGCCGCTGCCCCCCTCTGGGGATGGTATACCCAGGGCGGCTATTTCTTACTCCCAGACAAATTGCAAGGAGTGCTTAAGTTCGACAGCTTCGACCAGAATGAGCGGGCCTCCGAAGACCGGGCTCACGATTTGACCGCTGGACTCAATTACTTTCTTGATAGTTATCACGCCAAGCTCCAGCTGAATTACGTCCGGCGGGAGGGTCAGGGTAGCTTGGACGATAATCAAATCCTGAGCGCCATACAGGTTGCGTATTGAGCTAGAGGTTGAGAAGGCAGGAAATCCGGCGTGTGATCTCTGTCACTGACATCAATTCTGCAACTGAGTAGAGTCAGCCGTTAAAAAAGCCGGACAGAACATTGCTCTTTCAGATTTATTGACTTAATCTCCGAGCCGGACCGCTAAATCCTCATTCTCTCCCTTTGGGAGGACATGCGGCGCCGGCCGTTTCGGGTGCCGCTAGGAAACGAAGGCACCTCCTCGAGTCCTGCCCTGCCCTGCCACGAAACGTGGCGGGGCAGGAGTGGGACCCGCCTCAGACGAGGCTGGACTTGGAAAGGAGAAGCTGCCAAAGCCAGTCTCTATTTATTTGAGGCTGGCTTTTTTTATTTGGCGTAAAAATTAAAGAGGAAGCCCATGCTCAAAGATCGTTACGGCCGGGCCATTAATTACTTGCGGGTCTCGGTGACCGACCGTTGTAATTTAAGGTGCCGGTATTGTGTCCCGGTCGGCGGATTTCCTTTGATTGAGCGGGAAGAAATCTTGAGCTATGAGGAGATCCTCCGTCTTGTCGAGTGTTTCGTTGAGCTCGGCATCGAAAAGGTCCGTATCACCGGAGGCGAACCCCTCCTTCGTAAGGATCTCGACGTTCTCATTTCCGGTATTCGGCGGCTTCAGGGCGTGAAAGACCTCTCTCTTTCCACCAACGGTGTTTTTCTGGCCGAGCAGGCGGCCCGGCTCCGCCAGGCGGGGCTGGGAAGGATCAATATCAGCCTGGATACGTTTGACGGGGAAAAATTCCGTTGGATCACCGGCCTTGATTGTCACGAGAAAGTTCTTGAAGGCATTCAAGCGGCCCTTCGAGCGGGATTGGATCCCGTGAAGGTCAACGTGGTGACCCTCAAAGAGGTGAATGACGATGAGATCGAAAAGTTTGCAGCCTTTGCCATGCGGTGTCCGATCGAGCTTCGCTTTATCGAGCTTATGCCGACCAAGAACTGTTTTCTTGTCGAGCGGGATCGGTTTGTCCCCAGTAGCAAGATTAAAGAGCAAGTGAGCCGCTATGCGGAATTGATTCCAGAGGAGCGGCTTCCCGGCGATGTGGCCGAGACTTACCGGTTACGGGGCGGAAGGGGAAGGATTGGTTTTATCAATTCCATCACCAATGCTTTTTGTTCCGATTGCAACCGGATCCGGCTTCGCTCGGACGGAATTTTGAGGCTTTGCCTTCACGGCGAGGAAACTCTCGATTTAAGAACGCCGTTGCGTCTGGGCGCTTCCCGTCCGGAACTGATGGATTTAATTCACGAGGCCGTCCAGGGAAAACCGAAGGGGCACGCCTTCAAGGGGTTGCCAGAAGATGAGCCGGTGACCTACATGTGCCAGGTGGGAGGGTAAGGTGGAAGAGGCGGGACGCATTCTTGCGATTTCAATCAGCCGTCATCGAAGGATTAAAAAGACCAATGTTCCGAATGCCCGTCTTATTGAAAATTTCGGGATCGAGGGGGACGCCCACGCCGGCAATTGGACGAGACAAGTCAGTCTGATGAGTTTGGTGAGCATTCAAAAAATGGTGGATCAGGGCCTCCGGGTGGGTCCGGGAGATTTTGCGGAGAATATCACCACCGATGGAATCGATCTTTTGGAAATTCCGGTGGGAACGAAACTCTTCCTGGGGGAGGGGGCCCTGATCGAGATCACTCAGATCGGAAAGGTCTGCCACACCCCTTGCGCCATTTACTATCAGGTGGGGAACTGCATTTTCCCGACCGAAGGGATTTTTGCCCGGGTCCTCTCGGGCGGGGAAATCCAAGTGGGCGACCGGATTAAAATCACGGAAGGGGCAGGAACCCGGGAGGAACCGGTTGCTTCAGTTGCTTCAATCGAGACAGGGAAGGGGTTGGGGTGAGGGGAAATCAATGATTTCCGTAGAAGAAGCACAAATGATTATCCTCGATTCTACGAGGCCGAATCCCCCGAGGCGGGTCTCGCTTAAGGATTCGCTCGGACTCGTTCTCGCAGAAGACGTTATTGCCTCCGTCGATCTTCCTCCTTTCACGAGTTCTGCCATGGACGGCTATGCCCTTCGGGGCGAAGACACGGCACAGGCTTCCGAAGAATCTCCCTGCCGGCTTCAAAGGGTTGAAGATTTGCCGGCAGGCAAAGTGGCGAGAAGGAAAATTACAGCCAGAACCTGCGCCCGGATCATGACGGGGGGGCTTCTCCCGAGAGGGGCCGGTGCGGTGGTGATGTTGGAGGAGACCGAGTCCGTGGGGGACGAAATAAAAATCAAGAGGGTTGTCTCAACGGGAGAAAATATCCGTTATCAGGGCGAAGATGTCCGAAAGGGAAAGACCGTGCTCCAGAAAGGAACGGCTATCCATGCCCAGCAAGTGGCCCTCTTGGCGGCCCTGGGCTTCAGCCGACCCCTTGTTTTTCCAAGACCCAGCGTTGCCTTTCTTTCGACCGGCAATGAGCTGGTGCCGGTTTCAAAAAAGCTTTCTCCGGGAAAAATTCGAGATTCGAATTCTGACACCTTAGAAGCCCTTTTGAGGGAAGCGGGGGCGAACCCGGTCCGTCTCGGGATCGCAAAAGACAGCCGGGCCAGCCTCAGGAAAAAAATCAGAAAGGGCCTGGCCCGGGACCTTCTGCTTGTGGCCGGAGGCGTTTCGGCCGGGACCCATGATCTGGTGAAGGAAATTCTTGAAGCAGAAGGCGTCAAGGAACTTTTCTGGAAGGTCCGAATGAAACCCGGCAAACCGCTCTTTTTCGGGAAAAAAGGGAAAACGCTGGTCTTCGGTCTGCCGGGAAATCCCGCCTCGAGTTTTGTTTCCTTTCAACTCTTTGTCCGTCCCGCCCTCCGGAAGAGGATGGGGGCCCGTGAAGCGCTGCCGGTCTTCGAAAAAGCCCGGCTCGCCCAGGACCTGACCCACGCCCCGGGAAGAGTTGATTTTATCCGGGCCGTCTGTGAAAGGAATCACGGAGCCCCCGGAATCCGCTCAAGCGGCATGCAGGGTTCGCATTGTTTGAGTTCGCTGGCCCACGCTAATGCCTTGCTCCGGTTAGGAGAAAATGTTTCAAAGAGGAGTAAAGGCGAGGAGGTCGAGGCGCTGATTTTATGAAGAAAAAACTAGAAACAGGGGACGGGTCTCCTGTTTCACTCAGCCATTTGGATTCCAAAGGTGAACTCAAGATGGTTGATGTGGGTTCAAAAAAAGATACGGAAAGAACCGCTATTGCCCGGGGTGAGGTGCGGATGTCACCCGAGGCCTTTCGGCAGCTTAAAGAGAATCGTCTGGTGAAAGGTGATGCCGTGGCCGTGGCCAAAACAGCGGGAATTTTGGCGGCCAAACGGACCGCCGGGCTTATTCCCCTCTGTCATTCGCTCCCTCTGGATTCGATTGACCTTCGATTTATTTTTCTCGATGACGGCCGGACAGTTGAAATCGAATCGACCGTGAAGACCTCCGCCAAGACCGGGGTCGAGATGGAGGCCCTGACCGCTGTCGCTGTGGCGGGTCTTACGCTTTACGATATGTGCAAGGCCGTGGACAAGGGGATCGTGATTGGGAATATTCGTTTAATCAAGAAAACGGGCGGAAAGAGCGGCGCCTACCTGAGAGAAGGAGAAGAAAAGATTCTATGAGAGTCGGGATTGTGACCGTGAGCGACCGTTCTTCGCAAGGTTTGAGGGAGGATTTGAGCGGAAAGTTACTGGCGGAACTGGTCAGGAAGATTCCGGCCGAAATCGTCGCCCGCCAGGTGGTTCCCGATGAGAAGAACCGGATTCAGGCGGTGTTGATTTCCTGGGTCGATGACCTCGACTGCGAAGTGGTTTTAACGACCGGCGGGACCGGGATCGCTGCCCGGGATGTGACACCGGAGGCCACCTCCGAAATCCTGGAGAAAGAAATCCCCGGCGTGTCTGAGGCGCTGAGACAGGTGGGGCAGCAACAAACCCCCCGAGCGGTCCTTTCACGGGGAGTGGCCGGCGTCCGCAAGCGGAGTCTTATTGTGAATCTTCCGGGAAGCCCGGAAGCGGTTCGAGAGGCCTTCAAGATTCTGGGGCCCCTTCTGGCGCATGCGGTGGGATTGATTCGGGGGACGGTCATGGATTGCAGAACCGATGAGAGGAAGGGGAGGCGGAAAAATGGGACTTAGTTTGATTCAGATGACCCCGGTCCTCCTTCTTATTTTTTTAGTGGCCCTGATTTATTCCTCGGTCGGGCACGGAGGGGCGTCGGGGTATCTGGCCCTCCTTTCTTTTTTTTCCGTTCCCCACGAGGAAATGGCCATGAGCGCCCTCCGGTTAAATTTACTCGTGGCAGGAACGGCCTTTTGGACTTATCGAAAGGCCGGTTACTTCTCGTGGAGTTTGACCTGGCCCTTTCTTGCGGCCTCGGTCCCGGCCGCCTTTCTGGGAGGATTTCTGGAAATTTCGTCCGGGATTTATGCGCTCCTTTTGGCGGGCGTTCTCTTTTATGCGGCCCTTCGTTTGGCCTTCGACTTTGAAACGGAAAAAATCCCGGGAATTTTAAAACCCCCGAGTTTAAAAGTGGCTCTTCCGGTCGGGGGCGGCGTTGGAATTCTCTCAGGCCTCGTGGGAGTCGGGGGAGGGATCTTTCTGAGTCCCTTGATTCTCCTCTCAAAGTGGGCCCCTCCGAAGGAGACGGCGGCGGCCTCAGCGCTTTTTATCTTTGTCAATTCCCTCGCCGGAATCTTCGGACGCCACTTGAGACAAAATTTTGAACTCTATCTCTCTCCCGCCCTGGGCTTGATGATGGCGGCTGCGTTTTTGGGCGGTTGGGCAGGGTCCCGCCTGGGGGCCCGTCACTTTTCCGGCCGGGGATTGAAGAGGATCCTGGCCCTGGTTTTGGCGGCCGCTTCATTCAAACTGATAAGGGGATTGGGATGAAAAGAAAACCGGTTGCGATTTCCGTGGTGGGTGTCCACAACAGCGGAAAGACCACGCTCATTGAGAAGTTGATTCCAATTTTGAAGGCCCGGGGTCTTCGGGTGGGGACGATCAAGCACACCTGCCACGAAGGGTTTGAGATCGACGTGGCGGGCAAGGACACCTCCCGCCACCGCTCGGCCGGCTCCGAGGCCGTGGCGATTTCTTCGAGGACCAAGACGGTCTTCGTCCGGGAATTCAAATCCGAGCTGACGCTCGTGAAACTTTTGGAGCTTTATGAATCTCAGGATTTGGTTTTGGTGGAGGGATTTAAGAAATCGAGTCTTCCCAAAGTTGAAGTCTTCCGAAAGGAATTGGGCAAGAATCTTGTGGCGGCTGAAGACCCCGATTTGCTGGCAGTTTATTCCGAAGACGCTGTCAAGACGAGCGTCCCCGTTTTTTCAAGCGCCCGGATCGATGAACTCGCCGAATTCATCGAAAGGGAATTTTTTGGGACGAAATGACAGAGAGGATCCGGGATTTAACAGGCATTGTGGTGGCGGGCGGGAAGTCAAGCCGCATGGGCCGGGACAAGGCCTTCCTTGACTGGCAGGGAAGGCCCTTGATCCAGGCGGTGGTCGAATCTTTGGCGGGGCACGTTTCAGAAATCATCGTCGTGGCCAAGGAGAAGGAGAAGTTTAAGTTTCAATTCGAAAGGGAAACTCTCTTAGTGGCAGACCGCTTTCCGTATTTTTCCCCTCTCGTGGGGATCGCCACGGGCCTTTTCTACAGCCGGACAGAACTTAATTTTGTCCTTGCCTGCGATATGCCCCAGGTTAAGATGAGGGTCGTGAAGCGGCTCTGCGAGTCCATGGAAGATTTTGACGCCGTCCTGCCGAGGTCGTCCTACGGCCTGGAGCCGCTTTGTGCGGTTTACCGCAAAAGCGCCCTGGGCGTTTTTGAAGCTCGAATTCGGCGGGGTTCTTTGAGCGTCCGGGACGCCCTGGAGGATTTGAGAATCAAAGTGGTCCCCTGGGACGAGGAATCTCGAGAGGAGCCGCTGGTTTTCATGAACCTGAACACGCCGGCGGAATATGGGGAGGGCCTTAAAAATGACTGAAGCGGGTCTTTTAAAGGAAAAGATCGGAAGTTTGAGATGGGCGATCGCTCTCTCTTTTCTCCTTACGCTCGTGAAGGGGCTGGCCGCCCTTTTCACAGCCTCTCAGGCCCTTCTGGCCTCGGCCCTGGATTCCCTGATGGACATGGGAATTTCCTCCGTGAATCTTCTCTCCGTCTACAAGGCCTCGAAACCGCCCGACGAGGACCACGCCTACGGGCACCAGAAGATCGAAAGTCTCGCCTCTTATTCCCAAGGGGTCCTGATTCTGATTTTTGCCTTTCTGCTTTTTGGAGAAAGTTTCCGACGCACCCTGGCCGGAAGTTTTATCCACCGTTCCGAGCTGGCGTTTCTTGCGGTCGGGTTTTCAATGGGGGTCAATTTCCTGATCACCGCCATTCTGCAAAGGGCGGAGCGGAGGACGGGGTCCCTCATTGTGAAGACCGAGAAGGCCCACTATTTCATGGACATTCTTTCCTATGCGGTGATTGTCGTGTCCCTGGTTCTCGTTCGAGTGACCGGATGGCCGAACTGGGACCTCGTGGGCGGAATTTTTGTCGGCGGTTATGTTGTTTTTCTCGCCGGTCAGATTCTGATTCAGGCAGCGAACGAACTCGTGGATCGTTCGCTTCCCCAGGGTGTCCTGGATCAGCTGGGCACCCTCATTCGAAGGCACGACCGGCGGATTCTGGGCTACCACGAATTGAGGACCCGGAAGGCGGGCGATAAGACCTTCATCGATTTCCATCTCGTGCTACAGCCCAAAGAAAGTCTGGTGTCGGCCCACGAGGTGACAGAATCTCTGATTGAGAAGATCAAAAAAAAGTTTTCCAATGCGGATGTGACGATCCACGAAGACCCCGAAGGAGGCATGTGAAGGCTGTGAAAGCGGCTTTTGTTGAGATGGAAGAGGAATGGCAGAAAGCCTATCTCCAAAACGAACTTCCGGAGAAGGACGGTTTTTCCTACTTTCAGGGAACTGTCGAGGAGTCCCTGGAGGCGTTGAGGGAGATGGAGGTGCTTTCTGTCTTCATCAAATCAAAGGTCTATCGTTCCCTTTTGGCCGGCCTCCCGAAGCTTCGCTTCATTGCGACCCGATCCACCGGTTTCGAGCACATTGACCTGGAGGCGGCGAGAGAGAGGGGAATTGTCGTTTCGAATGTCCCGGCTTACGGCGAAAACACAGTTGCCGAACACGCCTTTGCCCTCATCCTCTCGCTTTCCAGAAACCTGAGAAAGGCCTACCTTCGGACCCTTCAAAATAATTTTTCAATCGACAACCTGATGGGTTTCGACTTAAAAGGAAAAACCCTGGGGGTGGTGGGGACCGGCCATATCGGCGTGCACGTGATCCGTATCGGCGTGGCCTTCGGGATGAAAGTGATTGCCAGCGATGCCAAAGAACAAAGGATTCTTTCAGAGGCGCTTAATTTTGATTATGTTTCCTTCGAAGAACTCCTGAAGCGTTCTGATATCCTTACCCTGCACGTCCCTTTTCTTCCCGGCACCCGGCACCTCATCGGCAAAAAGGCCATTCGAATCATCAAGAAGGGGGCGATCCTGATCAATACGGCCCGGGGAGGATTGGTGGACACGGATGCCCTGGTTGAAGCGCTGGACAAAGGGATTCTAAGCGGAGCGGGCCTGGATGTGCTGGAGGAAGAAGAGTTTATTCTGGAGGAGAAACGGCTCCTCGAGGGAACGGAAAATGAGGAGCATTGGAAAAAACTTCAGACAACCCTGAAGAACCATGTCCTCCTGCATCGGGAAAATGTCGTTTACACGCCGCACATGGCCTTTTATTCCCGGGAGGCGGTCCAAAGGATCCTGGACACAACCATCGAAAACATCCGGGCCTTTTTGTCTCGCAAGCCTGTTAACCAAGTGAAATGAAGAAACCGGAACAGTCACAGATTTATCGAACGGTGCGCTAAGAAGGAAGTTTCGATGAAAGTGAAAACTTTGTTTTCGGTTGCGTTCATGCTTTTGGCAGCGGTCGGATTTTTTGCCTGGGTGGGAAAACTTCACGCCCAGGAGCTGCCGGTGATTGAAGCGGAGCTTGGTTTTGCACCCCGTGTCACGCCGCCCCTGAATCGAAATTATGAGGCCCGGGTCATTGTGCGGCTTGAGTCCACGGAGTTTCGGGGCGAGCTCTCAAAAGGCGTGGAATATGATTTTTGGGGCTACAACGGCCACGTCCCGGGCCCCTTTGTCCGGGTGCGGGAGGGCGACACGATCGAATTCCACTTCAAGAATTCCGAAACGAGCAAGAATACCCACACCGTTGACTTTCATTCCATGACGGGCCCTTGCGGAGCTGCCTGCATCCTCATGACGGAACCCGGCAAGGAGTCCGTGGTCCAGGCCAAGGCGATCAACCCCGGCCTTTACGTTTATCATTGCGCCGCCCCGCCGATTCCGGTCCACATTGCCAACGGTCTCTACGGATTAATTTTGGTGGAACCGAAGGAAGGACTGACAAAAGTAGATCGGGAGTATTACGTGATGCAAAGTGAGTTCTACACGGAGGGGTCCATTGGGGCCCAAGGGTTGGCCGCTTTTTCTTCTCAGAAGGGAATGGATGAAAATCCGACTTATGTCGTTTTCAATGGCAAGGTGGCGGCCCTTTCAGGAGACGGGGCGCTCCAAGCGAAGGTCGGAGAAACGGTCCGGCTTTTTGTCGGTAACATTGGCCCCAATCTGGTTTCCTCCTTCCACGTGATTGGCGAGATTTTTGACCGGGTTTACCGGGAAGGGTCGCTTCTGGACCCCAATCGTAATGTGCAGACAACTCTGATCCCGGCAGGGGCGGCCAGCACGGTGGAGTTTAAGATCGAAGTCCCCGGGGATTTCACCCTGGTGGACCATAGCATTTTCAGGATCAATAAAGGCGCCCTCGGGACGCTTCATGTCGAGGGGCCCGAAAATCCGGAAATCCTTAACAAGATTCAATGAATTTGAAAGGAGCCGAGCAATGATGAAAAAAATCAAGTTACTCTTCCTGATCGCAGCCTTTATTACTGTCACAGGGCCCCGCTGGGGCTACGCCCAGGGGACGGTCCAGGGGCGTGTCCTCTTTGAGGGGACGGCGCCGGCCGCCGAAAAAGTGGATGTGAAAAGCGACATGCCCACCTGTGGCGCTGTCAAAGAAGTGCAGAAAATTGTTCTCGGCCAGGATCAAGGCGTGGCCCATGCCGTGGTCAAGATTGTGGGCGCTCCGGGGGCGGCCGTGCCGCAAACGGGAAAGCTCGATCAAGTGAAATGCGAATTTGTTCCCCACGTGCAGGCCTTGTCGATGGGCGCCACGTTGAAGATCACGAGCAGCGACCCCGTGCTTCACAATTCGCACGCCTTCTTCGAAGACGGCACTACGGCCTTTAACATTGCCGTGCCCATTATGGGAATGGAAATTTCAAAGAAGCTCGGCCAGGCCGGTCTTCTCAAATTCCGATGCGATGCCGGCCACACGTGGATGAGCGCTTACGTGGCGGTGCTCTCAGAGCCTTTCTTCGCCGTGACGGACGCCGACGGAAATTTTACGATCGAAGGGGTCCCGGCCGGGAATTACGAACTCGAAGTCTGGCACGAATGGCTCGGAACGCACCGGGAGCCGATCGTCGTCAAGGAGGGGGAACCGGCTTCAGCCACTCTGACGCTCAAACAACCTTGACTCGGCGCAACGACATCACTCAGTTTATCGAACGAATTGCCGGGGAACCCTACCGGGTCTTTTTTCCCCTGGGAATTTTATTCGGTGCGGTCGGGGCCACACACTGGTTTTTTTATTCCGTGGGCTGGATCCCGGCTTATTCCGGGCTTTTCCACTCGACGGTTCAAACCCAGGGATACCTCGGCTGTTTTGTCATTGGGTTCCTGCTGACCGCCATGCCCCGGTTTGCTTCGGCGCCTCCGGCCACGGCGGGAGAACTGGCCGGTTTCCTTCTTTGGACCTTCGGAATCTTCGGATTTTCCGCTTTGGGCCGTCAGTTTTTTTCCGAACTTTGTTTCATCGGATGGCTTCTTGGGTTGGCCCGATTTGCCATTCGACGGGTCCTTCGGGTGAAGAAAAACGGGGAAAGCCCCTCTCCGCCCGCCGAATTTGTCTGGATCCCCGTAGCGATTTTGCACGGCCTTGTCGGGGCCCTGCTGATGATGACGGGCGAACTGAAATGGATGGGGAGCTGGGCCGTGGGAGTGGGAAAGCCGATGGCGGAGCAGGGGTTTCTTTTGGCCGTTGTCGTCGGGGTGGGAGGTTTTCTGGCGCCCCGTTTGATGGGGCGTTTTCAAGTCATCAAACCTTCCGAGGTTTGTTCCGTAGAAAAAAGCCTGCAAATTCGGAAGCGCCGTGTCGTGATTCATCTTCTGGCCGGCCTTCTTCTTTTTACAAGTTTCTGGCTGGAGGGGTTCGGGAGGTTTGCCGCCGGTTACGGGTTGAGGGCCGTTGTCGTGACGGGGGAGCTGCTTTGGACCTGCTCGTTAATTTTTCCTCCCCGGGTAAGCGATTTTTATGCGAAACTCCTGTGGGTCTCGCTTTGGATGACGGCCTTGGGACATTGGGCGGTGCTTGTTTTTTCAAAACATCGGACGGCCCTGTTGCACCTTGTCTTTCTCGGAGGTTTTAGCCTGATGACTTTTGCGGTGGCAACGGTGGTGACTTTGAGCCATTCGGGGGAGGCCCCGAAGCTTCGCCGGCCGCTCCCTGTCCTGGGGATTGTTCTGGCCGGGATTTCGACGGCCCTGGGCCTCAGGCTTCTGGCGCCTTTTTTTCCGGATGCTTACTTTCGCCTGCTTGGGGCGGCCTCCCTCGGGTGGCTTCTGGCCGGCGGGGGCTGGCTCTTTTTCGCCCTGCCCCGCCTCTTTCGATTTCCGAACAAGGAAGAATTCGAACGTTTCCACGACGAAGCCAAACAACGGATTTCCAACCTCGGGAATCCGCCACTTACAAGTGAAAGGGACCGGTGATGAGCCCTAAAAATTTTCCTCATTGTCCGCTTCATACCTTGTATCAACCGATCGTGGAGTTGAAATCGAGGAAGGTGATCGGTTACGAGGCCCTGACCCGGGGGACCGGGAAATGGCGCCTGCCGGAGGACTTGTTCCGGTCGGCCTATCAAAAAGGGACCACGGTGGAGCTGGATTTCAGGTGTCTTAAGACCGCTCTCCAGATCCTCCCAAAGCTTGGGAGGACGCACCTGCTTTTCGTCAATGTGGAGCCCATGACCTTGAGTCACCTCGTCCGGAGGAAGCGGGAGGCGGCCTTCCTGGTCCGGAGGCTGGCCGTGGACCGCCGCCAGATCGTTTTCGAGCTGACCGAAGGGATGAAGGGCAGGGATTTTGTATTTATCAAGCAGGGCGTCGCCTTTCTTCGGGGATTGGGGTTCCGCTTTGCGATCGACGATGTTTCGGGGATCGGTTCGAAACTTTTCAAACTGTTTTCGCTCAGGCCGGATTTTGTCAAGATCGACATGAGTTTTGTCAAAGGGGTCGCCACGAGCCGCTTCCAGCAGTCCTTTATCCGGCGCCTGGTCCGTCTCGGAAAGGAATACAGCACACTTCTGATTGCAGAGGGCGTGGAGGTGAGGCAGGATCTTGATTTTATCAAGCGGGCCGGCATTCCCTATGCGCAGGGATATTACTTTGCCCGGCCTCAGCGAGTGTTACGAAATGGAGTCTGAGGCATGATCGGAGAATTTGAGAACCCGGCATCGCTGCTTGAGAAGGCCCGCCGGGGGGAGGGGCTTTTGCCCGGGGAGGTCCTCTCCTTGTGGAGTCAGGCCACGCCCGCAGACTGGGCCGCCGTCTTCGAATGCGCCCGGGTCCTTAACGAACAGAAATTCGAAAAGAAAATCAGGTTCTTTGCGCCGCTTTATTTTTCCAGTTACTGCGTGAACGACTGTCTTTACTGCGGCTTCCGGCGGTCAAACCGTCTCGCCAAGCGCCGGGCCCTCACGTGTGAAGAGTTCCTTCGAGAGGCGAAATTTCTTTGGCAGGAGGGCCATCGTTCCCTCCTTTTGATCGCCGGGGAGCACCCCGTTTATGCGGGCGTTGATAGGATTGCCGGGTATCTGCAGGTCCTTCAGAAGGCCGACCTTGCTTTTTCGGTGACCGTCGAAGTGGGGCCGCTGGATTTCACCGGCTACCGGACCCTTAAGGCTTTGGGCGTGGACCGGTGCCTTCTTTTTCAGGAGACCTATCACCGGCCCTCTTACGTCCTGGTGCACGACGGCCCCAAGAAAAATTTTGACTGGCGTCTCGAGGCCATGGAAAGGGCGGTTTTGGCCGGCCTGGGGAAGGTGGGGCTCGGTATCCTTCTCGGCCTTCATTCCTTTCGGGAAGATCTGGCGGGTTTGGTCGGGCATGCCTGGACGTTTAAGAAAAAATTCGGGTTCTTTCCGGCCACGTTTTCCTTCCCGAGGCTTCAGCCCGCTTACGGTGTCTCCGTTCCCTGGGCGGCCCAGGAAACGGTTTCGGACGAGGACTTCGAAAAAATAATTGCCGTCTCCCGGCTTGCCATGCCCTCGGTCGGAATCGTTCTGACCACCCGGGAGACCCCGGCGATGAGAAAAAGATTGATTGAACTCGGGATCGGCGTGACCCACTTGAGCGCCGGCTCTTCCACCCAGCCGGGCGGTTACACGGTCGAGCCGGAGGAACGGGGCGGGCAGTTTGATCTGAGGGACCACCGGCCCCTCCGGGAAGTGGAAAGGGAAGTATCGTCCCAGGGTTACGAGTCGGTCTTTCATGGGGGGTGACCGGACATGACCATCCCTCTGCAGAGTTCTGTGGTCTACGGCCCGGTGGCCTCCCGCCGTTTCGGGAGTTCCCTCGGGATCAATTTGCTGCCCACCGACGCAAAATTCTGTCTCTCGAACTGCCTCTATTGCCAGTATGGATGGACGGACCGGGACGAAATGAGAAGATCAAAGCTCCGTCCTGCCCGGGAACTCGTCGAGGAAATTGAGCGGGATTTTTCGGCCCGTTCCTTCCGGGGAGGCCCCGTTGATTCCATCACCTTTTCCGGCAATGGCGAGCCCACCCTTCATCCGGAGCTGGGAAAGTTGATTCGGGAGATCAAGCCCCTGCGGGACCGTTATTTCCCGAAAGCCCGTCTCGCCATTCTCTCCGATTCCACACGGGTCCATCTTTCGGGAGTCCGGGACGCCCTGGGTGAATTGGACGAACGGTATATGAAATTCGATGCCGGAGATGCCGGGACTTATGCCAGGATCAACAATCCGGTTGTGCCGATCGATTGGGAGGCGTTGGTCCGGGGGTTGAAGGCCTTGCCGGAGGTGACCCTCCAGAGTCTTTTTATCACTTCTCCGGTGGACAATTCGGAAGGAGAAAGTCTCGACCGCTGGCTTGAAACCGTCCGGGAGATCGGGCCCAAAGCGGTCTACGTTTATACCGTGAGCCGCCCGCCCGCCGATTCCAGGGTTAAGCCGATCGACCGGAACCGGCTTGCCCGGATTGCCCGCCAGGTTAAAAAGGCGGCCGAAAGCCCTGCCTTCGTTTATTAATCATTGTTTCGGACCGGGCGCTTCAGGGCCCCGGAGGTAGAAATCGAGCGCCAGGCAGTAGGCGGCGGCGAAGTAACCCACCCCCTTGGCCTTCTCATAGAAGAATCGCAGCAGCGTTTCCGCTTGTTCCCGGTATCTCCCGTTTTGAGTCGAGTGAAATAGCTTGAGGAAAATCCTTGCCGCCGTGGCGTTGGGCGAATAAGAGGAAGAGTCTTGAATGCCCCGGTGCCGGATCCGGAGATGCCCCTCTTCTTTAAAGTCCGGCGTGTCAAAGAACCCGCCCTCCGTCCCCCAAAAACGGTCCCTCAGGATCCCGGCCAGGGCCTCTGCGAAATCCAGGTATGATTTTTCTTTCGTGGCCTGAAAAGCCTCCCAGGCCGCTGCCAGCATTTCCACCTGGTCTTCCAAAAGACCCTCCGGGGCCGGACCTCCTTCCGGGAGAAACCGGGTCATTCCTGTTTCGGGGTCCCAGGCCTCGGCCCGGAACCGGTCCAGTGTCTTCAACGCAAATTTTTTGAGTTCCGGATCTTGAAGGATAGAGGAGGCCGTCAAAGCGCTCCGGACCCAAAGACCGTTCCAGCCGGAGTAAAGGGACCGGTCCACGAAAGGGGCCCTCCTTTTCTTGCGGGCCTCGAGGAGTTTGTGTTTGGCCGATTCAATCCGTCGGGCGACTTCGCTGGGTTTCAGCTCCAGTTCCCGGGCCAGGATCTCGGGCTCTTTGGCCACGAAGAGGACATTCCGGGAAGGATCGTGGAGCATCTCGCCCTGGGCCTCGACATCAAAATGAGGAAGGGCTGCCGCAGCTTCTTCCGGACTGAGGAGGCCTGAGACCTCCCGGCGGGTCCAGGTGTAGTAATCCCCGTCGTCGTGCCGGTCGGTATCGGCGTCCTGGCTGGCGTAAAAGCCTCCCCGCTCCCGGTCCGAAAGGTTTTCCCGGACCCAGCGGAGGGTGCCCTGGGCGATTTCCCGGTAAAAGGGCTTTCCGAATTGCTGAAAGGCCCTGGAGTAAACAAGAAGCAGGGAGGCGTTGTCCGGGGACAGTTTTTCAAAGTGGGGGACGACCCAGCGCTCATCAACAGAGTAACGGTGAAAGCCGCCTCCGAGCTGGTCATAGATTCCCCCTTTTCCCATGGCATCCAATGTTTTCTCGATGACGGCCCGGATCCAGGCCTGCCCGGAGCGGGAATATTGATGGAGGGCGAATTCGAGGGCGCTCGGGTGGAAAAATTTGGGCGCATTGCCGAAACCCCCGTAGGCGAAATCAAATTGCTGTTTGAGGTGGGCGAGACAGGATTCGAGGGGAGCGCCGTCCAGTTTCCCGGGGACCGAGACGTGGGCCTGGTCCGATTCGAAGAGCCCGGAAATTTTTTGGGCGTCCTCCAGAATATCCTGTTTTCGGTTGCGGTAGAGTTCGGCGATTTGCTTCAGGATGCGTTTGAATCCCGGTTTTCCGTAGCGGTCCTCGGGAGGGAAGTAGGCGCCGCCGTAAAAGACTTCCCCTCGGGGCGTGAGGAAGGCGGTAAGCGGCCAGCCGGAGACACCGGTCAGGGCGTTGACGGCGAGCTGGTAGCGGGCGTCGATTTCCGGCCGTTCGTCCCGGTCCACCTTGATGGCGATGAAATGGTCATGGACGACCCTGGCGATTTCCTCACTTTCGTAGCTCTCACGGTCCATGACATGACACCAGTGGCACCAGACGGCGCCGATATCGAGGAGGATCGGCCGGTCGAGCCGCTCGGCCTCGTCAAAGGCCTCTTGGGACCAGGGAAACCAGTGAACAGGCTGGTGGGCGGCGCTTCGAAGGTAAGGGCTTCGTTCTTTTCCGAGCCGATTGATCGATTTGGGGGCCAGGGTCTGCATGAATTGGAATGGGCCGTTGCGTGCCTTTCGACGGTATTGTATAGTATGCCCTTCCTGCCAAGCAAGAAATCGGTTTCCATCTATTAAAAGAAAGGATTCAGCGATGAGCAAGGAAGTAGTTGTCACAGACGGCAATTTTAAGGAAGAGGTTCTCTCCTCGGGCACGCCCGTTTTGGTGGACTTTTGGGCGGAGTGGTGCGGCCCCTGCCGGGCGCTGGCGCCGGTCCTGGAAAAGATTGCCGAGGCCAATCAGTCCAAAATCAAAGTGGCAAAACTCAATGTGGATGAAAACCCGGTGACGGCCCAGCAATTCGGGATTCAGGGCATCCCGACGCTCCTTTTCTTTAAAGGGGGCCAGGTGGCCCATCAGATGGTGGGTTTCCAGTCTCAGGTGAAGATCCAGCAGGCCGTTGAACAGGTGGTGGCAAAATGATTCAAATGACTCAAGGAAAATTGAAGGGACTGGAAGCGGTTTCAGATGCCAAGGGAATCATCCGTGCGGCGGCCATGGACCAGCGGGGGTCCCTGGCCAAATCGATTGCGAAGGCCAAAGGCGTGGACCCGAAACAGGTGACGCCGGCCATGATGTCGGAATTCAAAGTGGCGGTGACGAAGGTGTTGACTCCTCACGCCAGCGCTATTCTTCTCGATCCCGAATACGGCCTGGAGGCCGTCAAGGCGAAGGACAAAAAGGCCGGCGTGCTTCTGGCCTACGAGTCTTCCGGCTACGACAACACCCGGCCGGGGAGAATTCCCGACCTTTTGGACGAATGGACCGTCCGGCGGCTCATCGAGGCCGGCGCCGATGCGATCAAAGTCCTAATCTACTACAATCCCTTCGAAAAAAAGGAAGTCAACACGATCAAACACACCTTTGTCGAGCGGATCGGAGCGGAGTGCGCCTGGCACGATGTGCCCTATTTTCTCGAATTCGTGGGGTATCCACTGGACGGCTCTTCCTTGAGCGATCTGGAGTTTGCGAAGCAGAAGCCCCAGGTCGTCTCGAAGAGCATGGAAGAATTTTCAAAGCCCCGCTACGGGATCGACGTTTTAAAAGTCGAGATCCCCGTCAATATGCAGTTTACCGAAGGCACGAAGGCCTTCAAAGGTTCCAAGGCCTACACCCGCAAGGAGGCCCTCCAGTTTTTCAAAGAGACAGCCAAAGTGGCCAAGAGACCTTTTATCTATCTAAGCGCCGGCGTGGGAGATGATGAATTCCGTGAAAGTTTGGAGCTTGCGGCGGAGGCCGGTGTGACGTTTGCCGGCGTTCTCTGCGGCCGGGCCACGTGGAAAGAGGGGATCCCCGTCTACGGCCAGAAAGGTGTGAAGGCCCTCGAAGACTGGCTCCGGGACCGGGGCGTTAAAAATATCAAGGCATTGAACGAAACTCTCAATCGGGGGGCCCAGCCGTGGTTTTCGCTTTATGGCGGCCGGGAAAAAATCGAGGTCGTCGACCGGGCGGGGCGCCCGGTCCAAAAATCGGCAGGGAAAACTTCAAGGCAGGGTTGCTGCCAGCCGTAGAGGATTGATCAGGTCCATTCGGGAGATTTCCAATGGCAATGCAAAATCAAAAGGTCCGGGAATGGGTCGACGAGATGGCCCGCCTCACGAAACCGGACCGGATCGTCTGGCTCGACGGGTCCGAGGCCGAGAATCGCCGCCTGCTGGCCCAGGCTTGTGAGTCCGGCGAACTGATCCCGCTCAATCCCCAGAAACACCCCGGCTCCTACCTCCACCGTTCCGACCCTCAGGATGTGGCCCGGACCGAGCATTGCACCTTCATCTGCACGGAGAAACGGGAAGACGTCGGCCCGACCAACAACTGGCTTCCCTCCGGCGAGGCGAAGACCCTTTTGAAGGGGCTTTTTGACGGGGTGATGCGGGGCCGGACGCTCTATGTGATTCCTTTTCTTCTGGGGCCCCGGCATTCTCCCTTCAGCAAGGTGGGGATTGAGCTGACGGACAGCCTTTACGTGGCCGTCAATATGCGGATTATGACCCGAATGGGGGAGGCCGCCCTGGAGGAGCTGGGCGAATCCGGAGATTTCATCAAGGGGCTCCACTCGACCGGCAATCTGGATCCTCAGAAACGATACATCTGTCATTTCCCCGAGGACAAAACGATTTACAGCATCAATTCCGGTTACGGGGGCAATGCCCTTCTCAGCAAGAAGTGTGCGGCGCTTCGGATCGCCAGCTGGCTGGGCCGGGAAGAGAGTTGGCTGGCCGAGCACATGCTCATCATGGGCATTGAGAACCCTCAGGGAGAAAAAATTTATATCGCCGCCGCACTCCCTTCCGCCTGCGGGAAAACCAATCTGGCCATGCTTCAGCCGGACGGAAAGTTCAAAGGATACCGCATCTTTTGTGTGGGGGACGACATTGCCTGGTTGAGGCCGGGGCGGGACGGACAGCTTTATGCCGTCAACCCGGAGGCGGGCTTTTTCGGTGTGGCGCCCGGCACGAACTTTCAGACAAACCCCAATATGATGAAGACCATCTCGAGAAACACGCTCTTTACCAACGTGGCGATGGCTTCCGATCAGAGAGTTTGGTGGGAGGGCCTGGAGCTCCCCAAGGACGGGGAGATTTTGGACTGGCAGGGCCGGCTGTGGGACCCGACCCTGGGTTGGAAGGCGGCGCACCCGAATGCCCGGTTTACGGCGCCGATCCGCCAGTGTCCGATTTACGCCCCGGAATGGGACCGGCCGGAGGGGGTCCCCATTTCTGCGGTTATTTTCGGCTGCCGGCGCTCCACGATTGTTCCGCTGATCTGCGAATCCTTCCATTGGCAGCACGGGGTCTATCTCGGTGCCACGATGAGTTCGGAAACAACGGCGGCGGCGGCCGGGGCGGTGGGCGTGGTCCGGCGGGACCCCATGGCCATGCTTCCTTTTTGCGGCTACAACATGGCCGATTATTTTGACCACTGGCTCCGGATCGGCCGGCAGCTCAAACGGCCCCCCCGGATTTTCCGGGTGAACTGGTTCCGGACCGACGAGAAAGGGAAATTTATCTGGCCCGGCTTTGGGGAGAACATCCGGGTCTTGAAATGGATCATGGACCGATGTCATGACAAGGTCGATTGCCTTGAGACGCCGATTGGCCGCCTGCCGCTGCTTCAGGACCTTGACCTCGAAGGGGTCGGAGTCGACCCCGCAGGGCTTCGTCAGCTTTTTGAGGTGGACCCGGAAGAGTGGCTCAAGGCCGCTGAGGAACAAACCGAATTCTTTTCGCTTTTCGGCACCCGGCTTCCCGGGGAGCTTCTTAAAGAGCAGGAATTTTTGGTGGCCCGCCTGAGAAGCCGAAAGGGCGAACATCTCCCGTCCGTCTGACAACCCGCCGTGCCGATGAAATACCGGACACTCGGACGCACGGGGCTCAGGGTTTCTGAAATGGGTTTCGGGGCCTGGGCCATCGGAGGCACGAGCTACGGCCCGACCCGGGATCGGGAAGGCCCAAACAGGCCTTGCGTTTGGGGGAGTTGGATACTACAATTGATGTATCTGATACATCAAGCGGAACCCTAAAATGCTCCCCTACGTGATTTCGTCCAAGCTCCGGCGAAAGCTGCTGACTCATTACTTCACCCACCCTGACGAGAAGTATTACGTCCGGGAAATTGCAGCCCTCCTCAGCCTGGATCCGGGCAATCTTTCCAAAGAGCTCCGCCGCCTCACCGAAGAGGGGCTTTTTCAGGAAGAGCCCAAAGGAAGGATCAGATTCTACCGGCTGAATCCGAGATACCCGCTTTACCTGGAGCTGAAACAAATCATCTTTAAAACCGAGGGGATTGAAGGAAGCCTCCGGCAGTGTGTTGAAAAGTTTCCGGCAATCCGGCTGGCGTTCATTTATGGCTCCTACGCCAAAGGGGAGGAGCGTGCGTCTTCCGATATTGATCTCGTGGTGGTGGGGGAGCTCGACCGCAGGCGGTTCACCTCCCAGATCCGGGCGCTTGAAGAACGGCTGGGTCGTGAGATTAATTTTACTCTTTATCCCGACCGGGAGTTCCGAACGAAACTCCGGGCAAAGGGAAGTTTTCTTGCGGACGTGACTCGAGGGAAAAAGATCATTTTAAAAGGAAAGCTCGATGAAGGAATTGATTGAAAAATTGAAACGGGAAGGAAAACTTCGGGAGCAGAAAGTGGCATGGGTGCAAATTGAGGGGCTCCTGAAGGACGCGCTCAGGGATATTCGAGAAGCAAAGGCGGTCCTCACCGTCGGTGAGCGTTCACCTTTTTTGATGGCTTATCAGTCCATGCTGAAAGCCGGCCGCTCCCTCCTTTTTCTGGAAGGGCTCCGTCCCGCCGATGGCTCTCAGCACCGGACCGTCATTTTAGTTTGTGAGACGCTGCTCGGGAGCCGGTTTAAAGCCCTCGCAGAGCAGTTCGAAACGATGCGGCGCAAGAGGAATCAGCTGACTTACGAATATGGCGGATTGGTGACACACGATGAAACCAAAAATGCGTTGACCGATGCCGAGGAATGGATCCATGCTGTTTTGGAAAAGGCAAAAGCCGTCAATCCGCAGTTCGAACTCCCCCTCCAATGAAATACCGAACACTTGGACGGACAGGGCTGAGTGTCTCTGAAATCGGGTTCGGGGCGTGGGCCATTGGAGGGACGAGCTACGGCCCGACCCGGGATGAGGATTCGCTCGACGCCCTCGAAGCGGCTTGGGAGCACGGCGTCAATTTTTTCGACACCGCCGACACTTACGGGCATGGCCATTCCGAAGAGCTCATCGGCCGCTTCCTGAAAGGAAAGCGTGACCAGGCGGTGATCGCCACCAAAGCCGGCTGGGATTTCTATCACGGCGGTTCGAGGCAGAATTTTGACCCGGATTACATCCGCTTCGCCTGCGGGGAGAGCCTCCGGCGTCTTGCGACGGACCGGATCGATCTTTACCAGCTGCACAATCCCAGGCTTGAAATCCTTGAACAGGGGGGCCTTTTCCAGGTGTTGGAGGAATTAAAAAGGGAAGGGAAGGTCCGTTATTACGGCGTCTCCGTGCACACGCCGGCCGAAGCGCTGGCCGTGATCCGTTCCGGGAAGGCCGACACCCTTCAATTGATCTTTAACCTGATTGATCAGCGGCCGGTCCTGGAGGTCTTCCCGGAGGCTGTGGAGAAAAATATCGGAATCATTGCCCGGGAACCGCTGGCCTGCGGGTTCCTGACCGGGAAATACTCGGGCGTGAGCGCCTTTCCCAAGACCGATCATCGAAACGGCTGGTCCCGGGAGAAAAAGGAGCTGGACCTTCAAAAACTGTCCCGGCTTCGGGCCAGCCTCAAAACAGAACGGGTTTCGCCGGTTGAGGAGGCCCTGGAATTTGTTTTGAGCTTTGAGGCGGTGAGTGCAGCGATTCCGGGCGCAAAGACCCGGCTGCAAGTCCTTCAGAATTTAAAGGCGAGCGAGGACCCGAAGCTCCGGATCGAAGAGATCTCCGTCCTCCGACGGGTTTACGAGAGCGACGAAATTTTCAAAACGGGTTTCTATCGAAACTAAAATGAAATATGCGGTGATAGTTCCAGATGGGTTGGGTGACTGGCCGGTTCCGGAGCTGGGGGAGAAGACCCCGCTCGAAGCCGCCCGGACGCCGAACCTGGACCGGCTGGCGCAGGAAGGGATTTTGGGGACGCTCAAAACGGTTCCCGACGGAATGGTTCCCGGAAGCGACGTGTGCGGTCTGAGCCTCATGGGTTACGACCCCCGGACCTGTTACACCGGCCGGGCGCCGCTGGAGGCGGCGAGCCTCGGCATTCCGGTGGAGGGCAAGCAAAAAGTTTTTCGCACGAATCTCGTGACGGCCCGAGGCGACCGCCTTGAAGATTACAGCGCCGGCCACGTGACGACGGAAGAAGCGAAGGAATTGATCGAAGCCGTCCAAAAAAAGTTCGGCTCAAAAGATTTCCAATTTTTTCCGGGGAAGATGTATCGCCACCTCCTTCTCTGCCGGAGAGGAGAAGACTTCGAAGTCGAAACCGCCCAACCGCACGACATTCAGGGGCAAAAATTTGAACCTTTTCTTCCCAAGGGAAAGGGCTCCGAGGTTTTCAGAAATTTCATTCTCGAATCCCGGAAGCTTCTCGAGAATCATCCGGTGAATCAAAAACGTGAAAAGGAAGGAAAATCGAAAGCAAATATGATTTGGCTCTGGGGCGGCGGAGTCCGGCCCGAAATCGAACCCTTTCACGAAAAATTTAAAGGGGTCCGGGGCGGTGTCATTTCAGCCGTCGATCTTTTGCAGGGGCTTGGGCATTACCTCGGCTGGAAGGTGATCCACGTCCCGGGCGCCACGGGCTACTTTGACACCGATTACGACGCCAAGGCCCGTTATGCGATCAACGCCTTGAAGGAACTTGATTTGATTTTCGTCCACGTCGAGGCCACGGACGAGGCGGGCCACTCGGGGCTTGCCCTGGAAAAGAAGAAGGCGATTGAAAGAATCGATGAAGCCATTGTGGCCCCCCTCACCGATCATCTCAGGAAGCGGGGGCCCTACCGCCTTTTTGTTGCCCCGGACCACTTCACGCCGACGGCGAAGAAAACCCACATTGCGGACCCCGTCCCTTTTATTTTCTCCGGCTCCGATGTGAAAATCCGCTCCGGGAAAAACTACACCGAGGCGGACGCCCGCTCGACCGGCATTCAGTTGGAGAAAGGCCATCTCCTGATGCGCCGTTTGATCCGGGGTTGGGACGCTGTATAATAGGAGCCGGAAAAACCCTCAAAATGAATTTAACCCCTGAACAATACAGCCGTTACAGCCGTCACCTGATACTTCCCGAGATCGGGGAAGCGGGGCAGAAAAAGCTTCTGGCCGCCAAAGTGCTTCTCATTGGAGCCGGGGGTCTTGGTTCGCCGCTCGGTCTTTATTTGGCAGCGGCGGGCGTGGGGACGATCGGCCTTGTCGATTTTGACGTGGTCGATCTTTCCAACCTCCAGCGCCAGATCCTTCACACGAATGACGACATCGGGAAATCCAAACTCGATTCTGCCGAGAAACGAATCAAAGGAATGAACCCCGACACGAAGGTCGTCAAACACCCGGTGAAAATTTCGTCCGACAATGCCTTAGAAATCATCCAGGGTTACGACCTCGTGATTGACGGGACAGACAATTTTCCCACCCGTTATCTCGTCAACGATGCTTGCGTTCTTTTGAACAAGCCCAATATTTACGGTTCCATCTTTCGTTTCGAAGGACAGGCCACCGTGTTCATGCCGAAAACGGGGCCCTGCTACCGCTGCCTTTACCCGGAGCCGCCGCCGCCCGGGATGGTCCCAAGCTGCGCCGAAGGGGGAGTGCTCGGAATTCTTCCGGGCGTGATCGGGGTCCTTCAGGCGACGGAGGCGGTGAAATTGATTGTCGGGACCGGAGAGCCCTTGATCGGAAGGCTCCTTCTTTACGACGCCTTGAAAATGAGTTTTCGCACCCTCCGGCTGAGGCGGGACAAGAATTGCCCGGTGTGCGGCGATCACCCCACGGTCACGAAGCTCATTGATTATGAAGAATTCTGCGGCGTAAAACGGGGAGAGAGCCGGGGAGAATCGATGATTCCTGAAATTTCCGTTTTTGACCTGAAGGCCAAACTGGACCGAAAGGAAGATTTTCTTCTCCTCGATGTCCGGGAACCCCACGAGTATCAGATTGCGAAAATCCCCGGCTCCAAATTGATTCCGGTCGGCCAGCTTGCCGATCGCTTGAGCGAGCTTGAGTCTTATAGGGACAAGGAGATCGTCGCCCACTGCAAACTGGGCGGCCGGAGTTCCCGGGCCGTCGAATTGTTGCTGAAGAGCGGGTTTAAAAAGGTTTGGAGCGTGGCCGGCGGAATTTCAGCCTGGTCGAGCCAGGTGGACCCGTCCGTCCCGAAATACTGAAAATGCCCAGGATCGGCGTTGTGCTTTCCGGGTGCGGGGTGATGGACGGGTCCGAGATTCACGAGTCCGTTCTGACCCTTCTCGCCTTGTCGAAGGCAAAAGCCGAAGCCGTTTGTATGGCGCCCAACTCGGACCAACTCCACGTCATCAATCATCTCACGGGCGTTGAGACCCAAGAGAAGCGGAACATCCTGGTCGAGTCCGCCCGAATTGCCCGGGGCAAGATCAGGGATATTAAAGAGGTCCAGGCCGGCGATGTGGATGCCCTCATTTTCCCCGGGGGTTACGGCGCCGCCAAAAACCTCTGCACCTTTGCCGTCGACGGGACGGATTGCAAGGTCCACCCCGAAGTTGCCCGGCTCGTCCGGGAGGTCCACCAGGCCGGGAAACCGATCGGTGCCATTTGTATTGCCCCGGCCCTCGTGGCCAAGATTTTTGAGGGTTCCGGCGTCGGGCTCACGATCGGAAAAGACCGCTCGACGGCAGATCAATTGGAGAGACTCGGCTCCCGCCACCACGAATGCGGGGTCAACGAAATCTGGGTCGATGCCGATCATAAGATTGTGACCACCCCGGCCTACATGCTGGCCCAAAATGTCGCTGAGGCGTGGCAGGGGATCGAAAAGCTCGTGAATGAAATTCTAAGACTGGTTCAAAACCCGGTTCGTGCAGGGAGGCCTCTCTCATGAAGGGAATGGGAAAAATTTGGACGGCAGGCGGGCTCCTCTTTTCGCTGATTCTTTTCTCCGGCTGTCCGGTTTTTTTGATCGGCGCCGGGGCGGCCGGCGGCTACGCCATCTCCAAGGATGAAATTGAAGGAAATCTCGACAAGTCCTTTGACAAGGTTTACCAGGCGAGCCGGGAGACTTTGAGGGTTGAGGGTTTCATCCGCAGGGAAGACCGGCCCCGGGGAGATCTCGTGGCCGAAGTCCGAAAGTCCCAGGTCAAGATCCGGGTCAAACAGATCACCGAACGCACGGTGCGGCTGCGCATCAAGGCCCGCAAGGGTTACAAGCTCATCCCCAATCTGGAACTCGCCAACGAGCTTTACAATAAAATCATCCAGAAGATCCGCTGAGCGTTAGGTGCCCCGAACTTTTCGTTCCGGATTCATTTCCATTGTCGGCCGTCCCAATGTCGGAAAGTCGACGCTCCTCAATCACCTGGTCGGCGAGAAACTGGCCGGCGTCTCCCGGAAACCCCAAACCACCCGCCACGTGATCCGTGGCATTGTCTCCCGCCCCGAGGGCCAGGCTGTTTTCCTCGACACGCCCGGCTTTCACGAGCCCCACGACCGGCTCGGGGATTGGATGATGGGGGAGATCGGGAAGGCGCTCGAGGGTTCGGATTTGATCTACTGGGTGGTCTTTCCCGAGCCGCCTGACACGCTCGATCAGGAGCTTGCCGGGAAATTCCAAAAGGGGGCCATCCCTCTTTTTCTTTTGATCAATCAGGTGGACCGGGTCGTGAAGCCGAAGCGGCCGCCCCTCCTGGAGGCGTGGCGGAAACTCCACCCTTTCCGGGAAGTCCTTTCTATTTCCGCTGTGCACGGGGAAAACTTGTCCGTCTTGGTCGAGAAGACCTTTCAGGCGCTGCCGGAAAACCCGGCCTACTTTGACGACGGAATCCTCACCGACCAAAACGAGCGCACGATTGTCGGAGAAATTATCCGGGAGAAGGTCTTCCGTTTCACGGGCGAGGAGGTGCCCTACAGTTCCGCCGTCGAGATCGAAGAGTTTAAGGAAAAATCAGCCGGGCTCGTCGTGATCAAGGCGGCGGTGGTGGTGGAGAAAGATTCGCAGAAGGTCATCCTGATCGGAAAGGGCGGCGCCAAAATCAAGCAGATCGGCCAGGCGGCCCGCCTTGAGATCGAACGGTTTCTCGGGAAAAAGGTCTTTCTCGAACTCTGGGTCAAGACCCTCAAAAACTGGAAAAAAGATCCCGAGGCCCTGAAACGGCTGGGCTACGGGGGCTGATTTTCACTTACCGCCTTCTATGGTATGATCCCGTCATGAATCGAAAAGGCGTCATCCTGTTATCCGGAGGTTTGGACAGCACGCTGGCGGCAAAAATTCTCCTGCGGCAAGGGGTGGAGCTCGAGGCCATCAATTTCCAGACGATGTTCGGCTGCTGCAAGGACGACGCCCGCCAGGTGGCGCATGAGCTGGGGGTCCGGTTTACGATGATTCCCGTGGGAATGGATTACCTCGAGCTTGTCAAAAATCCCAAGCACGGTGTTGGAAAAGGCATCAACCCCTGCGTCGACTGCCGCTCTTATATGTTCCGCCTCGCCAAAAAAATGATGCAAACCGTGGGCGCTTCCTTTGTGGTGTCCGGGGAGGTCCTCGGCCAAAGGCCCATGTCCCAGCGCTCGGATTGTTTTGAGACCATCGAAAAGGAAACGGGTCTTGCGGGATTGATTGTGCGCCCCCTCTCGGCCAAACTTCTCGAACCCTCCCTTCCCGAGAAAGAGGGGATCGTGGACCGGGAAAGGCTTTACGACATTGCCGGCCGCTCCCGGGCCAGGCTCCTCAAATTGGCGAAGGAGTTCGGTATCGAAAATCCTCCGCAGCCTTCGACCGGCTGTGCCCTGACCGAGCCCGAGTTCGCCAAGAAGGTGAGGGACCTCTTTCAACACGGGCAGGACGGGGAGCGCTGGCAGTTTGAAATTTTGAAGGTGGGCCGGCATCTCAGGATCGACCCCGGGGCCAAAGTCATTCTGGGAAGGGAATTGAGTGAAAACGAGTATCTGGAATACCTTCATCCGAAGGGGACGACGCTCATGACACCCGTCAACTTTGCCGGGCCCACGGCGCTTTTGATCGGGCCCGGGACCTTTGAACGGCTGGAGGCGGCAGGCCGGATGATTTTAAGTTACACAAAGCACCTTCCCGGAGAGACGCCTCAGATTCGATGGGAAAATGAGGGTTCCAACCGGATTCTTGAGATTGGGTCGGCCCTGGCGGAAGCGGACCTTGCCCCTCTCCGCATTACGTAAGCACGTCCCTGGACGATGATTAAAGCCATTATTTTTGATCTCGGAAATGTGCTGATTCATTTTGACGCCCGGCGGGCCGCACGGCGCTTCGCCCAGGAGACCCGGGCGCCGGAGGAGAAAGTTTGGAGGCATTTCTTTACCTCCAAAGTTGAAAAGGCCTACACCCGGGGCGAAATCACAACCCGGGAGTTTTTCCGCCACGCCCAGCGGGCCTTTCATACCCAGGTGAGCTTCCGGAAGTTCGAGAAACTCTGGAATGATATTTTTTGGGAGAATGAGGGCGTTCGTCCGATTCTGAAGAGCTTAAGCCGCCGTTATCCCCTCTACGTCATCTCGAACACGAACGCCCTCCACTTCAATTATGTCAGGCGCCGGTTTCCCGGAATCTTCCGCTGTTTCAAGCGGACCTTTCCCTCGCACCGGATGGGCCACCGGAAACCGGACCCGAAGATTTTCTGGAAGGTCTTGAAAACAACCCGGCTGCGTCCGGAAGAAGTTGTCTTTATCGACGACATGCCGGCTTTTGTCGAATCAGCCCAGAGGCTCGGGATCCATACGATTCAATTTCGTTCCAACGCCCGGCTCAAAAAGGAACTCCGGGGTTTTAAAGTCCGGATTTAAAAGAGGAGGTCAGAGATGAACCCTGCCGTTTGGATCACCGCTCTGTTTGGGATCTTCAATCTCGTCGGAGGCGTGATCGGCTTTGTCAAAGCGAAAAGCAAAGCCTCCTTGATGGCCGGAACCCTTGCCGGAGCGGCGCTCCTCGCCTCCGCCTATGGGATGGAGAGAGGGATCCGCCCGGCAGCGCTGGCGAGTTTGGGGATTGCCTTTTTACTGGGGGCCCGGTTTCTCGGCACCTGGCACAAAAATCATCGCCTGATGCCCGACCTTCTGATGATTCTCTTCAGCGTGGCGACTTTATTCGCTGTAATTTATTTCCAATTAAGACTGTGACCGAAAGAATCAGGGCCGTCAGGGCGAAGGGGAGCCAGACAAGGACGCCGTAAAGAAGCCCTCCCCAGGTAGGCCCAATCACTCTTCCGAGGGCCGCCATTCCCTGGGAGGCCCCCATGGCCTGACCCACCCGGCGGGGATCGGCCTCCTTTGAAATCAGGCTGTTCAGCGTGGGCCCCGTCAGGCCTCCCCCCAATCCCAGAAGACCGAGCGCCATGACCAAAAATTGGATCGACCCGGCCAGGGGGACGGCCGCAAATCCCAGGACCAGAAGAAAACTCCCGGCCAGAAAAAGTTTTTCCTCCCCGAATTTTTTGACGAGGCCCCGGATCAATCCTCCCTGAATCAAAATGGCGATCAACCCGAGATAGGCATACAGCATGCCGACCTTCCCCGCCGACAGGCCGAGTTCGGATTCGCAAAAGAGGGGGAAGGAGCTGTAAAGGCTGGACTGGGCAAAAGAGAACAGGAAGACACAGCCGGCCAGTATCGGAAAAAGGAATTTCATCCCGGCGGCCCCCGGTTCCGTCATGGAAACCCAAAAGCCTTTTGTGAAGACGCTCGACTTGAAGAGCCCCTCAGTTTCTCTAACCGGGGATTTCACGGTCTCGGGAAGTTTAAAGAGAACGAGGAGGAAGCTCGTGAGGGAGAGGGCCGCCGCAAAAAATCCGGGGATCGCATACTCGTGCTCCACGGGGATCTTGAAAAAATTAAGGAAGGCCGGCTGAATCAAGACCGAGGCGATGGCGGGCCCGAGGACGAAGCCGATTCCAAAGGCCGCTCCGATGAGTCCCATCCCCTGCGCCCTTTTTTCGGGAGGGGTGACATCTGCCACGTAGGCCTGGGCCGTGGAAATATTTCCGCCCATGATTCCGGCAATCAGCCTTGAGAGAAAAAGGAGCGGGAGGGTGTGGGCCAGGCCGAAAAGGAGGTAAGCGAAAGAGGCGCCCAACGTGCTCATCAACATAATCGGCCTTCTCCCGACCCGGTCCGAGAGCCCTCCCCAGATGGGAGAAAAAACAAGCTGGGCGAAGGAGTAAATGCTGTAAAGAAGGCCGATCGCCACGGGCGAGGCCTTGAAAAGAGAGGCGTAGAACGGGAGGAGCGGCAGGACGATCCCAAAGCCCATGAGGTCAATCAGGACCGCCAAAAATACCGTTGCGAGGGCCGGTTTGCTTTTCATTTCAGAGCGAGTAAAATACCAGAAACCGAACCAAATGTCTTTGGAGGTAAAAAATGAATTTCTTCAAGACCCTTTTCCTTTTGACGGCCCTGACGCTTCTTTTGGTTTTTGCGGGCGGCGCCCTCGGCGGCCAGCAGGGGATGATGACAGCGCTTGTCTTCGCCTGCGTGATGAATCTGGGCGCCTACTGGTTCAGCGACAAGATCGTGTTAGCGATGTATCGAGCTCAGGCGCTTTCTGAATCAGACGCCCCGGCGGTTTACCGGATCGTTCGTGAACTGACTGAGAAAGCCGGGATGCCCATGCCACGCATTTTTCGGATCCCTTCCGAGGCGCCCAATGCCTTTGCGACCGGCCGCAATCCCCGTCACGCCGTGGTGGCTGTGACGGAAGGGATTCTCCGGCTTCTCGAGGAGGAGGAGCTCAAAGGGGTTTTGGGACACGAACTGGCCCACGTTCAACACCGGGATATTTTAATTGCCTCTGTGGCGGCCACGATTGCGGGCGCTGTCAGCATGCTTTCTTCGATGGCACGGTGGGCCTTGATGTTCGGCGGAGGCCGGCGAAGCGACCGGGAAGGCGGGGCGAATCCTTTGGTGCTTTTGATCACGGCCATTGTCGCCCCTTTTGCGGCGCTTCTGATTCAACTCGCCGTGTCCCGTTCGAGGGAATTTGGCGCAGACGAAGGGGGCGCCCAACTGGCCGGAAATCCCTTGGGATTGGCAAGTGCTTTGAGGAAATTAGACGCCGGAAGCCGCCGGACTCCGATGGTTGAGGCGAACCCCACGACGGCTCATTTATTTATTGTGAATCCGCTTCGAGGGGGAGGGATCGTGAAACTTTTCAGCACGCACCCGCCGGTCGAAGAAAGAATCGAACGCCTCGAGCGTCTAAGCAGGTCTCCGAAGCTCGGCCCGCATTAAATTTTCCACCCGGCAACGGACCGCTTCTTCCTCTTTGGGGTCGAGTCCTCTCGTTTCGATCGGATCCAGAACATTCATCACCGCCCGTCCCGGCCTGCCGAAGGAGGATTTACCTTTTGCGATGATTTGCTGAGTTCCGGTGAGGACAATAGGCACGATCGGACAGCCGGACTCGATCGCAAGCTTAAAGGCCCCGCTTTTGAATTTTCCCATTTCACCCGTCCGGCTGCGGGTCCCCTCCGGAAAAATCAGGACCGAGACACCCTGCCGGAGCCACTCAAGCGACTGGGCGTAACTCTCACGGATACTTCCGTGGCGGCCCCGTTCAAGCGGAATCGAGCCCATTGCCTTCATCGCCCAGCCGAGAAAAGGGATGTAAAAGAGGCTCCGCTTGGCGAGCCACCGGAAAGGGTGACGAAGGCTGAAGAGGCAGACGATGTCCGAAAGACTTGCGTGGTTTGAGATGAGAACGTAAGCCTGGTCTTTTTTGAGCTTCTTGATTCCCAGGGTTTCGAAATGCCAGAGAGGGTTGACATGCAAAAGCAGATAGGCCCAAACGGCCCCGAGGGAGTGGGCGAGGCGCCTCGAAGGGTCCACCAGGGCCAGAGGCCAGGTGATCACAATCAGGGTAGTCACCCCCACGGTCACGAGGATGACGGCGATCCAAAGGTAAACCGAGAGTAAAATCCGTTTGAGCGCTTCCATAAAGTGGCGCTCATTCTAGCACAACCCCCACGAGCGAGGCACTGCTGCGCCTTTGGACCCGCCCCGCAGGGTCGTCCCTTGACCTTGAGGATTTCGTTTCTCTTTAAGAACGACTACCTAGGCAGTGAAACGTTCTTAAGATAGACGGGGGCGAATTCCAATCTCCGAGCAGGTTATGGTTCGGAGGTAGCTCGTCCCACGCTGCTACAAGTCAGCATTAATCTCGATGAGTGAGTGTTCGGTGTCAAAGGTGAGCCGATTGAAGAGGTCAAAAAAGCCGTACCGGCCAAGGAGGCCGAACTTGACGAGGTCCATCGCTGTTGAGAACCCGGCATAACATTCGAATTCAAAAGGATGCTCATCCAACTCAAAAGCTATTTTAACCTTATGGAAGTAGGAGACATTGCCCGCGGAACCGACTCCGGAGAAAAACTGTTTCTTCCCTTCCTCCACCTCAAGCCCGATTTCGCGGCCCAGTAATGCCGGGAAAAGACAGTCATCCGCACCGGAATCAAGGAGGGCAAGCGTATGGATTTTCTTCTCCCCATGCGAAAGCCAGATAGAAAGCATAGGTCGGAGGATCAACGCCCTTTGAGGCAAGGCCTCGGAGGGCTTCGTGAGGATTTTTGTTTAAGGAAGGTGAAAAGTCTGGATCACAAGAAATGGCTGGAATAGGCGTCCGGCACACCAAAAAGAATTGGATCTTTCTCTCCTTTTTCTTTAGCCATCTCGAGGGCTTCGTGAGGAGTTGGACCATGACCCATCACCCTTTTTTGATCCGAAGAAAGAGCTACCCATTCCCCTTCGTAGGGTTCCAGAATTTTTGTCAAATCAATAGGTTCAGGACAACTTATGGGCATGGAACCGCCTCCTTTTCTGCGAAAGTATATCACACGTCGCTTGGATTTCCCGAGCATTTTTCCATTACCTGACGCTTCCCACAGGAAAAAGGGTAGCTTTCGGAGGTGAATTTGACTTTTTCCGAATAGATGCTAGGCTTATTTCACTGCTCTCAGTTAAGAAGTTTACTAATTCTTAACTTCAGGCGGCTAAAGGAGAAACAGAAATTGCTTATGGTTACAAATAGAATATCCAGATTGAGCAGGGTCCTTCCTCTATTCGTAATAATGGGGTTAGCGATTCCCGGATCCATTCTCGCAGACGAAGCTCCCGTTGTAGTGCAGGCTCAGGATGGGGGACATTACGTGCCAGTGAAGTCCGTTGAGGTCGAGACCACTTCGAACGCACCCAATGCTTCGTCCGATGCCGAAAGGGGAAGGTTCAATGCAATTGACGCAAGTGAAAAGCACAGCCCTCTTTCAAAGGCCGCAACCTCTGAGAACGAAGATTTCGATTCGGATGAGGGGAGCATTGGCCGTCCCAGGAGCGTTCCCTCGACCACGATTTCTCCGCATCCCACCCTGACCCCGGACAAGATTTCTCGTTTGCCCCAAACCATCGTCAAGGACTTGGGTCAGAGGTTTAAGATGCCGCTTCTGGCTGTGACAAAACCCTCGGGCCAAAATGTCAAAGCTTCAGCCCAAAAGACAAGTCGTGGGATGCTCTTCAGCTATGATACAAAGACGGGCGGTTTTTCAGGCGGGGGATTTACCTATGACCATTTTGGGACTTCTAAGATTGAGACGGTGGATCTAAGCGGGAGATCCCGGTTGGTATTTGGTCTCAAAGGAGATCCCTCCGAAGTCAAGCTTGAGATTGTCGACAGTAAAGGCCGGAAGGCCTCCGTGATTCTCGAAGGGATCAAACGGGGAAAGGAACAAGTGTGGGCGATCCCCACCTCCGAGTTCAAGGGAGTGAATTTGGAGAGAGTCAGGATTATCTTTTTCATTGTTGAAGGAAACCGCCAGGTAGGGAAATTAACAGTTAATCGTATTCCTGCCAACTAGCCCAAGCGTCTTCGAAAGATTCAAGATTTCCGATGAGAGCTGTTGACGAGCCCCCCCTCTGTTCGCTACTATACCCCAACAACGAGGAACCAAAACCAGATTCGGCGAGGAGGAAAAAATGTCTTATGTCATCACTGAGAAATGCCTGGGAGAACAGTATGCGTCGTGCGTGGCCGTCTGCCCGGTGGATTGCATCTACCCCGGGCCTTACAAGAATGAACCTTTCATGGTCATTGATCCCACCATCTGTATTACCTGCGGCGCCTGCCTCCCGGAATGCCCTATTGGGGCCATCGTGGAATCGGAAGATTACGATCAGGCCTACGCCAAGATCAACGCCGACCTGTCCCCGCAATTCAAGGCCAACCCCAAGGTGCCTGAGCGGCCCAAGAACGAGCCTCCCCGGAAGCCTACAAACAAGCTCGTCCAGTAATGCCTAAAGCCTTTGTGATGATCGATGTCCATCCCGGCAAGGAAGACCACGTCGAAGAGGCCGTCCGTCAAATGGCGGGCGTCCATTCCGTTTATCAAGTCACCGGGGAGTTTGACATGATTGCCTTCATCGAGGCCGAACCCTATCATGCCTTTGCCCGCCTCGTCGATACGATTCGAAAAGCTGAAGGTGTGCGGGACACCGACACCCAGCTTGTCCTTGAGAAAACCTAAGTCCTGGGTTTGAAGTTTCTCCGCCGTTCGCCCGGTTTTGGCATAGAATAAGCGCCGTTATGATTATCGGATTGACCGGGAAAAATGGAGGTGGGAAGGGCGAGGCCGTAAAGTTTCTGGCCGAGCGGGGCTTTGTCCCCCTCTCCCTTTCGGATGTCCTTCGGGACGAGGCCCGCAGTGCGGGCCAGCCCGTGACCCGGGACGTTTTGGTGGAGCTCGGCAACCGGCTCCGCAAGGAATCCGGACCCGGCGTTTTGGCCGAGCGGATTTTCGCCCGGCTCGACCCCGAGAAAAATTACATCATCGATTCGATCCGTCACCCGGCCGAGGCCCAGGTCTTCCGCCGGCGCCGGGATTTCTCCCTCGTCCATGTTCAGGGCCCCCAGCGTCTCCGATTTGAGCGGCTCCGCCAGCGGGGCCGGGAGAATGACCCCCGCACTTTTGAGGAGTTCCTGGCCCTCGAGGCAAAAGAAGCAGCGAGCCCGGATTCCGATCACCAGCAGCTTGACCGCACGATTTCCTCGGCCGACGCCACGCTTGAAAACGGCGGCCCGCTCCGGGACCTCCACGAGAAAATCAAACGGCTGCTCCTCGATTTTTCCAAAAAGGAACTGCGGCCGGACTGGGACGATTACTTTATCGGAATTGCCAAAATGGTGGCGCTCCGGTCGAATTGCATCAAAAGGAAGGTGGCCGCCGTCATCGTCAAGGACCGGAGGATTATTTCCACGGGCTACAACGGCACGCCCCGAGGGGTCAAAAATTGCAGCGAAGGCGGCTGCCCCCGCTGCAACAACCTCAGCGCCTCCGGCAAGGACCTGGAAGAATGCCTGTGCTCCCACGCCGAGGAAAATTCGATCACGCAGGCCGCCTACCACGGAGTCACGATCAAGGAGTCCACGCTTTACACGACCTACTCGCCCTGCTTGATTTGCACGAAGATGATCATCAATGCCGGCATTCGGGAAGTGGTCTACAACGTGGATTACGACCTGGCCGAAAGGGCGAAGGCGCTCCTGGAGGAAGGAGGCGTTGTCATCCGTCAGGTGGCGATCGCCCAACCGCTGGCCGCCTAGCCTCGTCATGCCCGAACAAAATCAAACCATCATTCGGAAAAGTTTCGGCCTCAAGGAGCAAATCCGCCCCCAGCTTCAGGCGAGTTACCACAGTCCCCTGATCGATCGAATCAAACAGGAAGGCTACCGGCTCGAAGCCGGCGATCTCACGATTTGTCTCGCCGAAGAGTTTGGATTCTGCTACGGCGTGGACCGGGCCGTCGATTACGCCTACGAGACCCGGGCCCAATTTCCCGAGAAGCGGATTTTCCTCACCAACGAAATCATCCACAACCCCCGGGTCAATTCCAAGCTCCTCGAGATGGGTGTTCAGTTTTTGAGCGGGCCCTACCAAACGGATGGGGGAGTCGAGCGGGTCACCGAGGAGGATGTTGTGATCATCCCGGCCTTCGGCACGACCACCAAGGATTTGAACGAGCTCCAGAAAAAAGGCTGTGTCCTGGTGGACACGACCTGCGGCTCGGTGATGAGCGTCTGGAAGCGGGTCGAAAGTTACGCCCGGGAGGGCTTCACCTCCGTCATTCACGGGAAATACGATCACGAGGAAACGCAGGCCACCAGTTCCCGGGCGACCCAGTATGCCGGCGGGAAATACCTCGTCGTGCGGGATAAATTGGAAACCCAGATTGTCTGCGATTACATTGAGGGACCGGGAGACCGAAAAGCCTTTCTGGAAAAGTTTCGAGAGGCCCATTCAACCGGCTTCGACCCGGACCGGGACTTGGAGCGGATCGGCTGCGCCAATCAGACCACCATGCTTTCCAGCGAATCGATGGAAATTGCCAACCTGCTTCAGGAATCGATCCGGAAACGGTGGGGCGAGGCCGAGCTTCCAAAGCGGTTCCGTCACTTCGACACGATTTGTTCCGCCACGCAGGACCGGCAGGACGCCGTTTTGAAATTAGGCCGGCAGGGGATGGACCTCATGATCGTGGTCGGCGGCTACAATTCGAGCAATACGGGCCACCTAGTTGAAATCTCGCTGGAGTTTTGTCCGGCCTACCACGTCAAGGACGCAAGCTGCATCATTTCCCAAAGCGAGATTGAGCACAAACCGGTCCACCAGAAAGACCCGGTCCGCTCCCGGGGCTGGCTCCCGAAGGGGCCCGTCCAGGTCGGCGTGACGGCCGGCGCCTCGACTCCGAACCGTGTCATCGAAGAAGTCATCGAGCGACTCATTCAGGTCCGTTGACGAGATGGCGAAATCCGTTTCGATCTACACCACCCGGACTTGTCCCCATTGCGTCCGGGCGAAAGACCTCCTGAAACGCAAGGGGATTGCCTTCCAGGAAATCGACGTGACAGACAATGCCGGAAAGCGCCGGGAGGCCGAGGAGCGCTACGGCTGGCTGACGGTCCCCATCATTGTGATTGGGGACCAATGCATTGGCGGGGCCGATGAGCTTTTTCGGCTTGAAGGCGCCGGTCAATTATCCAAGTATTTAAAATCGGGCTGAGGTCCCGGAACTTTTTATGAAACTGAAAGACATTCTGAAAATCAAGGGTTCAAAGGTGTGGACGATCCGGGAGGATCAGACTGTCCAGGAGGCGCTGCATACTTTGGCGAACCAGAATATCGGGGCGCTCTTGGTCCTGGACAAAAGCCAGCGGATCGTCGGGATCATCTCGGAAAGGGACATTGTCAGGGGAGCGTGTTACAACGCCAAGGGGGTCGGCGAGGAGCGGGTGAGCGAGCTCATGACGACGAACGTGATTATCGGCTCTCCCGAAGATGAAGTCAGTTACCTGATGGGAGTGATGACACAGAATCGGGTGAGGCACATCCCGGTCGTGGCCGAGGGGAAGCTCGAAGGGATTGTCTCGATCGGCGACGTGGTCAAGTCGCAGCTTGAGGCCCAGGAATACGAAATCCATTACCTGAAGGAATACATTTATGGCCGGGGCAGCACTCCATGAATGACACGAATCGCCCCGCAAAACAGGGCCTTTACGACCCGTGGTATGAGCATGATTCCTGCGGCGTCGGTTTTGTCGTCGACGTCCAAGGGAGAAAATCGCACCCGATTGTCCAGCAGGCCCTGGAGGTCCTTTTAAACCTCCGGCACCGGGGCGCCTGCGGCTGTGAGGCCAACACCGGGGACGGCGCCGGAATTCTTCTTCAAATCCCCCACGCTTTTCTCAAAGATGCTGCTTTGAAATCGGGCGTTAAACTTCCTTCTCCGAAAGAATACGGGGTTGGGATGGTCTACCTTCCTCCCGACGCAGAGGAGCGCCGGGGATGTGAGAAGCTTTTCGAGGAAATCATTCGAGAAGAAGGACAGCATTTTCTCGGCTGGCGCACGGTCGCCACGGACGACGCCCTTCTTGGAAACACCGCCAAAGCTTGTGAGCCGGTGGTCCGTCAAATTTTTATCGGCCGCAGTTCGAAAATTCTGGAGGACCCGGCCTTTGAGCGGAAACTTTACGTCATCCGGAGACGGGCCGAAAACACGATCCGTTATTCGGGAATGAAGGGCGGCCGTTACTTCTACATCTCAAGCCTTTCCTACAAGACGATCGTTTACAAAGGGATGCTGATGTCGGCCCAGGTCGTTCCCTTCTACCGGGAGCTGGAGGACCCGGCCGTGGAAACGGCGCTGGCCCTGGTTCACTCCCGCTTCAGCACCAACACCTTCCCAAGCTGGGACCGGGCGCACCCCTATCGCTACATTGCCCACAACGGCGAAATCAACACCCTCCGGGGCAACCTCAATTGGATGCACGCCCGTCAGGCCCTGTGTGAAACAGAACTTTTCGGAGACGATATCAAAAAGCTGCTGCCTGTCATTTTACCGGACGGGAGCGACTCCGCCATGTTTGACAATTGCCTGGAGTTCCTCGTCCTCGCCGGCCGCCCGCTCCCGCACGCCGTGATGATGATGATCCCCGAGCCGTGGTCGAATCACGAAAGCATGAGCGACGAGAAAAAGGCCTTCTACGAATTTCACAGCTCGCTCATGGAACCCTGGGACGGGCCGGCCTCCATTGCCTTCACGGACGGGGTCAAGATCGGCGCCGTCCTCGACCGGAACGGCCTCCGGCCCTCCCGCTATTACGTCACGAAGGATGGTTTGGTCATCATGGCTTCCGAGGTGGGCGTTCTGGACGTGCCGCCGGAGCGGGTCCTGCAAAAAGGACGGTTGCAGCCGGGCCGAATGTTTCTGATTGATACGGAGGAGGGGCGCATTGTAGCCGACGAGGAGTTGAAACATAAAATTTCATCGGCGGAGCCTTACCGGCTCTGGCTGAACGACAATCTGGTTTCGCTCGAGAAATTACCCGAGGCCCCGCACGTCCACGAGCCGGACCACAGGACCGTGCTCGCCCGCCAGCAGGCCTTTGGTTACACTTTTGAGGACCTGAAGATCATCATGGCACCCATGGGAAAGGATGGCGTGGAGCCCGTGGGTTCCATGGGAACGGACACGCCGCTCGCCGTTCTCTCCAACAAGCCGCAGCTCCTTTATAATTACTTCAAGCAACTCTTCGCCCAGGTCACGAACCCGCCCATTGACTGCATCCGTGAAGAAATCATCACGTCCACCGAGACTACGATCGGCTCGGAGCAGAATTTACTCGAGCCCACGCCCCAAAGCTGCCGCCAAATTAAATTGAAAAGCCCGGTCCTGACCAACGAGGAATTCGAGAAGCTTCGTCATGTCCAGCACCGGGATTTCAAATCGGTGACGCTTTCGATCCTTTACAAGGTTTCAGAGGGCGGGAAGGGATTGGAGCGCTCGCTCGAGGAGCTTTTTAAAAAGGCGAGTCAGGCGATTCGAAAGGGGACCAACATTATTGTTCTCTCTGACCGGGGAATTGACCGGGAACACGCCGCCATTCCGGCGCTCCTTGCGGTTTCAGGGCTTCACCATCACCTGATTCGGGAAGGGACCCGGACGAGGGTGGGGCTTGTGCTGGAGTCGGGCGAGCCCCGGGAGGTGCACCACTTTGCGCTTCTCATCGGTTACGGGTGCGGGGCGGTGAACCCCTACCTCGCCTTTGAGACCCTGGACGACATGATTCGCCAGGGGATTTTGAAAGACATCGACCACAAGACCGCCGTGAAAAATTACGCCAAGGCCATCGCCAAGGGCGTCGTCAAAACGATGTCCAAGATGGGAATTTCCACCATTCAAAGTTACCGGGGCGCGCAAATTTTTGAGGCGATCGGCCTGAATCACTCCGTGATTGACAAATATTTCACCTGGACGGCCTCCCGGGTGGAAGGGATTGGGCTCGAGGAATTGGCTGAGGAGGTCCGGAAGCGGCACGAGCATGCCTTTCCCGAGCGTTCCGTGAATGGGCGCACCCTCGACCCCGGGGGCCAATACCAGTGGCGGCGGGACGGCGAATACCATCTCTTCAATCCGGAGACGGTCCACAAATTGCAGCTTGCGGCCCGCACGGCGAACTACAAAGTCTTCAAGGAATACTCTGAGGCCGTGAATAACCACAACACCCACTATTGCACGCTGCGGGGCCTGCTCGATTTTAAGTTTGCCGGGAAGCCGGTTCCGATCGAAGAGGTGGAGCCGGTGGAGTCCATTGTGAAACGCTTCAAGACCGGGGCCATGTCCTATGGTTCGATCAGCCAGGAGGCGCACGAGAGCCTGGCGATTGCGATGAATCGAATCGGCGGCAAGAGCAACACCGGAGAAGGCGGGGAGGATCCGAACCGTTACCAGCTTGACCCCAACGGCGATTCGAGGAACAGTGCCATCAAACAAGTCGCTTCCGGGCGGTTCGGCGTCACAAGCCTTTACCTCGTGAATGCGAGGGAGCTCCAAATCAAAATGGCGCAGGGCGCCAAGCCGGGCGAAGGCGGGCAATTGCCCGGGCAGAAAGTTTATCCCTGGATTGCGAAGGTCCGCTATTCCACGCCGGGCGTGGGACTCATTTCACCGCCGCCCCACCACGATATTTATTCCATTGAAGACCTGGCGGAACTGATTCACGATCTCAAGAATTCCAATCAAAACGCCCGGATCAGTGTGAAGCTCGTGGCCGAGGTGGGCGTCGGGACGATTGCGGCGGGGGTGGCAAAGGCCCACGCCGATGTGGTTTTAATCAGCGGCCACGACGGCGGCACCGGGGCGAGCCCTCAATCCAGCATCAAACACGCCGGCATCCCGTGGGAATTGGGACTCGCCGAAACGCATCAAACGCTGGTCCTCAATAATTTGCGCAGTCGAATTGCGGTCGAGACGGACGGCCAGCTCAAAACGGGCCGGGACGTTGTCATTGCGGCGCTTCTCGGCGCCGAGGAGTTTGGTTTTGCGACAGCGCCCCTCGTGACCCTGGGCTGTATTATGATGCGAGTCTGCCACCTCAACACCTGTCCGGTCGGGGTGGCGACGCAGGACCCGGAACTTCGCAAGAAATTTACCGGCGACCCGGCCCACGCGGTCAATTTTATGAAGTTCATCGCCCAAGAGGCACGGGAGCTCATGGCCCAGCTCGGCTTTCGAACGGTCAACGAGATGGTCGGCCGGACGGACCGGCTCGACGCGGAAAAGGCGGTCGAACATTGGAAGGCGAGGGGGCTCGATTTTTCGGCCATCCTTTACCAGCCGAAGGCGGCGCCGGACGTGGGCCGCTACTGCCAGATTCCCCAGGACCACGGGCTTGCGAAGGCGCTCGACCACACGACCCTGCTCAAAATCTGCGAATCCGCCCTCACGAGAGGTGAAAAGGTCGAAGCCTCGCTTCCCATCCGCAACACGAACCGGGTGGTGGGAACGATTGTCGGCAGTGAATTGACGCTCCGCCACGGGCCGGCCGGGCTTCCGGACGACACGATCCATTTGTGTTTCAAGGGGTCGGCGGGCCAGAGTTTCGGTGCTTTTATTCCCAAAGGGATGACGCTTGAGCTCGAGGGCGATTCAAACGATTACATCGGCAAGGGGCTCTCGGGCGGGAAGATCATTGTCTACCCCTCGAAGGACGCCACGTTTGTCCCGGAGGAAAATATCATTGTGGGCAACGTGGCTTTTTACGGGGCCACGGCGGGAGAGGCTTACATTCACGGAATGGCCGGCGAGCGGTTCTGCGTCCGGAATAGCGGCGTCAACGCCGTGGTTGACGCTGTGGGCGATCACGGCTGTGAATACATGACCGGCGGCCGGGTCGTGGTGCTGGGCCCCACGGGGCGGAATTTTGCGGCCGGGATGTCCGGGGGCGTGGCCTATGTCCTGGACACGGCCGGGACTTTTCCGCCGCTTTGCAACAAGCAGATGGTGGAGCTTGGCCGTCTCGAGGACCGGGAGGAAATCGAGATTGTTCGAGGCATGATTGAACGGCACGTCCAAACCACGGCTAGCGGGCGGGCCCGGCAAATTTTGAATTTGTGGGATGAGATGGTTTCAAAATTTGTGAAGGTCCTTCCGAAAGATTACAAACGGGTCCTGCAGGCACTCGAGCGCGTCAAAAGCGCGGGCCTCGGCGGAGAGGAAGCCATCATGGCCGCCTTTGAAGAAAATGCCCGTGACCTTTCAAGGGTGGGCGGCAATTAAGGTCTGAGGCCGGACTCTTTCCATGGGCAAACCTACCGGATTCTTCGAAATTCCCCGCGAACTGCCCGAAGACCGCTCTCCCCGGGGGCGCATCAACGATTGGCAGGAATTTCACCTGCGCCTGCCGGAGGCGAAATTGCAGGAGCAGGGCGCGCGTTGTATGGATTGCGGCATTCCCTTTTGCCACGACGGGACCCTCCTCGCCGGAATGGCTTCGGGTTGTCCCATCAACAATCTCATCCCCGAATGGAATGACCTCGTCTACCGGGGGCTCTGGCGGGAGGCGCTGGAGCGGCTCCACAAGACCAATAATTTTCCGGAATTTACCGGAAGGGTTTGCCCGGCGCCCTGTGAAGGGTCCTGCGTTCTGGGGATCAACGAACCGCCCGTCACGATCAAAAATATCGAATGCGCCATCATCGACAAAGGGTTTGACGAAGGCTGGGTCAAGCCGGAGCCGCCCGAGAAGCGCACCGGGAAAAAGGTGGCGGTCGTGGGGTCCGGGCCGGCCGGGCTTTCCGGGGCGGCCCAGCTCAACCGGGCAGGCCACCGGGTGACGGTCTTTGAACGCTCGGACCGCATTGGAGGACTCTTGATGTATGGGATTCCGAATCCCAAGCTCGACAAAAAAATCGTCCAGCGCCGGGTGGACCTTTTGGCTCAAGAGGGCGTCAAATTTGTGACGAATACAGAGATCGGAAAAAATGTCCCGGCCGCCAAACTTTTGAAGGACTTCGACGCCGTCCTGCTCTCGTGCGGCGCCACAAAACCCCGGGACCTTCCGATCGAAGGGCGCAATTTGAAGGGCGTCCATTTTGCGATGGAATTCCTGCACGCCAACACGAAGTCGCTCCTCGACGGCCGGAAAAACGGAAAATACATTTCGGCGGAGAATAAAGACGTGATCGTGATCGGCGGCGGCGACACCGGAACCGACTGTGTCGGGACCGCAATGCGTCATCACTGCAAGGGCCTCACCCAGCTTGAAATCCTTCCGAAGCCGCCCTTGGAACGCGCTCCCGATAATCCCTGGCCCCAGTGGCCGAAGGTGTATCAATTGGATTACGGGCAGGAGGAGGCAGCGGCGGCTTTTGGCGGGGACCCCCGGAAATACCTTGTCACGGCCAAGCGTTTTATCGGGGATGAAAACGGGCAGGTGAAAGGGATCGAAATTGTGGAGGTCGAATGGCAGAAGGACGAAAAGGGGCGCTTTGTTCCAAAACAAGTTTTTGGTTCTGAGAAAATTTTCCCGGCTCAGTTGGTCCTCCTTGCAATGGGCTTTCTCGGGCCCGAGGACACGGTCCTCTCCGAGCTCGGGGTTGAGCGCGACGAGCGCTCCAACGTCAAAGCCGAATACGGAAAATTTGCGACCAGTCTCAAAGGGGTTTTTGCGGCAGGGGATATGCGTCGCGGCCAAAGCCTCATTGTTTGGGCCATTCACGAAGGCCGCCTCGCCGCCCGTGCGGTGGACGAATATTTAATGGGAAGGAGCGATCTACCCTGATGGAAAAGGAAACCCGAAAAAAAATCCTGCGTAAAATTCCCTACGGGCTTTACATTTTGGGCCTGAGGGACGGCGAGAAACTTCATGCGATGGTCGGGAGCTGGCTTTCGCAGTGCTCCTTCGAACCGCCGCTTCTGATGCTGGGCCTCAAAAAGGGGAGCTATTCCCATACGATGCTCGAGCACAATCCTTTTTTCAGCATCAATTTTCCCTCCAAGGACCAGAAAAAACTGGTCGAGCGTTTCTTCCGCCCCCACGAGGCCAAAGACGGAAAATTCGGTGAAGTCCCGTTTCACGTCGGGAAAAATGGGGCGCCGGTCTTGGACGAAGCCATCGGTCACCTCGAGTGCCAGGCGAAGCAGATCATCCCGGGCGGCGACCACGACATTGTGATGGCCGAGGTCATCGACGGCGAACTGGTGCAGGACGTGGATTCGCTCACCATGAAAGACACCGCCTGGCACTACGGCGGTTGAGGTCAGGGGACAGTCCCCTTTGGGGGGACAGGCAAACGGGGAACGGAACTCATGAAGATTTTTCTCTCCTTCTTTCTCATCCTTCAATTCTCGTTCCCGGTTTTTGCGGCACAGCCAGAGATTCAAACCTACGACGAGCTTTTACGTCGAATTCGTGAGGTCCAAACCGCCAGCCAGAAGAGAATTGACCAGGCAATCAATCAAGAGAAAGTGCGTGAGGCCTGGGAGATCGGCAAGCTGATCGACGAACACGTGCTTCAGCATAAGGAGCGGGCGGATTATGGAGAAAAGGTCATCCTCAGACTCGCCCAGGATTTGGGAACCAACGAGACCGAGCTAAAATATATGCTCCAATTTGCTCGGGCTTATCCAATTCGTCAGCCAGCTGACGAATTAAGTTGGAGTCATTACCACGCCCTTTTGGCGCTCAATGATCCCGAAGAAAGAGAAGCGGTGGCCAAAGAGGCGGTCCGCCAGGGCTGGAGTCGCAACCGGCTTCGTGAAGAGGTCCGTAGGCGGAAGCGGGCGAAGGGACAAGCCGAAGAAAATATTTCTGAACCCATTCTGACTGCAACTCTCGGGAAGCCGGGCACCTACCGTGTGGTGGTGGCGGTGGACGGTCCTTATAAAAAGGAACTGGCCTTGGACCTCGGCTTTTCAAGTTTCTTCCGTCCGGAAAAATTCGGCAGGTTTAAGCCGGGGGAGATTGTCACGCTGGAGAAGGGGAAGGTTAAGAAGAATCACCGGGAGTTCGCCGGGAAGGATCTCTTCACCTACCGGGCCTACGTGAGGCACATCGTCGACGGCGACACCTTTTATGCCTTGATCGATCTCGGGTTTGGATTCACCACGACTCAAAAGCTCCGTCTCCGTGGCCTGGACGCCCCCGAAATCGAAACCGCCGAAGGCCGGGAGGCCAAGGAATTCCTCACCACCCTCCTTGCGAGGCCCTTTCCCATTCTCATCCGCACCGTCAAATCCGACAAATACGACCGCTACTTGGCCGATGTTTGGGTGGACGAGACCTACGTCAATCAAGAACTCCTCAGCCACTCCCTCGCCGTCCGAGTCAGCGAATGAATGGCTAACCCGTCCCCACCGGACGCCGTCCGGTTTTTCAGCTCAGGCTTGATTTATGATTGAGCAGGACCGTTCTTTCACGTGTCCGCACTGCGGGGAGGAGCTCAGCGTGCGTTTGGATGCGAGCGGCGGACAGAAGCAGGAGTTCGTGCAGGATTGCGAGATTTGCTGCCGTCCGATTCAATTTGAAGTCCGCTTTGAAGGAAACGAGGTCACTCACTTCTCCGCCGCCCCGGGCGAGTAGTTCCAAACCGCGAAGCCCTTTTCTTGAGTCACCTCGTGCGTTATAATCTGCCGTAAACCAACAGGGTTATGGGCGTAAAACGTCCCCCGTAAAAGTCGGCCACCCCGCCTCACCCTCCAAACCAAATGCGACAAAAAACGTCGGGAGGGTATTTTGATGCCCACAGGCAATAAAACGATACATAAAATAGTATTTACTAATGTAAGGTTCTGTGCTAACCTTCGCAAGGCCGGCAGGCCATGAGCAGTTTCGTTTGGGACGCTCATAAGGATCTCATCAATCTCTGGAAGCACGGGGTGGATTTCGCAACAGCTTCCAGGGTATTTCAGGACCCGGGAAGAAAAATCTACGAGGATGACAAGCATGGCAGGGGCGAAGAAAGATACTTTTGTGTCGGAAAAGCGGGAGGAGAGATTCTGACCGTCAGATTTGTTTACCGCCACGGCAAGATCAGGATTTTTGGTGCCGGGTATTGGAGAAAGGGGAAAAGATACTATGAAAAAGAAAATGCGTGACCCCGACATGCCGATGGGAAAACTGCGGCGCGTCGAAGATTTTTTGCCGCCCCCGGGTGAGCTGGCCTATCCGGAACCGACCCTTAAAGTCACCCTTTCATTAAACCGTTCCAGCGTGGAGTTCTTTAAACATCAGGCCCGGAAACATCACACGAAATATCAACGAATGATTCGGGAGCTCCTGGACCACTACGCCTCCCGTTATCAGCCTGCTTAAAGAGGACTGTGGGCGCTATTTTTCCGAAGAGCGCCAGAGAAAGAAGAGACCGAGGGCGGCGGGGAGGGTCTGGCTCAAGAGGGCCCGCTCAAAGCCGAAGCGGTCGGCCAGCAGGGAAAAGATCAAACTGCTCACCACAGAAATTTTGGTCGTCAGGTTGTAGAGCCCGAAATATTTCCCGATTTCCTCTTCCGGAGAAAGTTCCACGAGCCGCTTCCGCCCCGCCGTCCAGGTCCCGGCCAGACCGAAGGCCCCGCCCGTCAGGCTGAGCGTCACGAAAAGTCCCAGGTGATGAATCAAGCTCAGGAGGAGCAAGGTCCCGAAAATCGACGCTGCGCTGGCGAGGAGTGTTTTTTGGGAGCCCCAGCGGTCGGCGAGGCGCCCCGCCACAAGCCCAAAGACAAAGGCGCCGGCATTGAGGCCGAGAAAGATCGAGAGCAGCTGGACCTGAGAAGGGTTAAAGACCCGGGAGAGGTAGACCACAAACCAGAAGATCACCGTATTCAGGGCCTCGACCACGAAAAAATTCCCCGCCAGAAAAAAAAGAAGCGCCCGGCGCTTCGTCAAAGCGGCCACGGTCCCAAAAACCTTGAACCACTCTTCCAGAAAAAGTTTCAAGGAGGGCTTGAGCGGTTGAGCAACTTTCCGCTCCGGCACCCAGAAAAAGAGGGGGAGGCTTGAGATCCAGAAGAGAATGCCTGCGGTGACAAAGACATAGCGGCGCCCCCAATAATAATCCACGAGGTGCGCAATCGGAACAGCCAGGAGGACCCCGAAATAGCCGAGCGCCGTCCCGAGGCCCGAGGCAAAGCCCTGATTTTTCGGCCCGGCCACGACCGGGAGCAGGGCGCAATAGAAAACGAGCGAGGCGTGATAGAAAAAGCACGCTGCCAGGAAGCCCATCGTGAGCGATGAAACCGAGCGGGCGAAGGAAAGGTAAACCGTGAAGGTCACGCAAAGGAGGGTCGTCAGAATCAAATAGGTCTTGGTTTTTCCGGTGCGGTCGCTCAAACCCCCGAGCCACGGCACCACGAGGCCGGCCAGGACCATGGCCGAGGAGGTCGTCAGCCCAAGATTGAGATTCCGTCCTGTGATGGAGGTCAGGTAGAGGGGGAAATAGAAGGTGAGGACCACGGCCGAGAAGATCGTATTGGCAAAATCATAGAAGGCCCAGCTGTAGAGCGCCAATCTCCTCTTCACAAACTCCTTTATCGACCCCTTTCCTCAAAATGCCCACCCACCGCAGAATCTCCTCTCGCCTCGGTTCCTAAGCCGGGAAGGCCCCTCACCCGGGCCTCAGTCGGATTCCTCGGGAGAAAATCTAAGCGATCCGGCACGGGAAAACCCTTCCGTCGTTCCCCCGGACGGGGGCCGCCGGCTTTCCCATGCCGTCTCGCAAGATTTTCTAGACCCGGGAATCCGATTCGGCCCGTGGCGAGGGGCTTCCCAGCTTTGAGACGTTAAGAAGGAGAAATTCTCCGGGCTTGAGGCGCGAATCGCGGAGGATTCGAGAAAGTCTTGGGCGAGATCGCTAGGGGGAAGCGCCGGCCCCGGGCAGAGATTGGACGGGGAACGGCGAGGGGCCCCAGCGAGATCGCCCTTAGACCTTTCCGAATCCAAAGCGACTGAGCGCCGAGAGCGCCGGAGAATTTCTCCTTACTAGCTACTATGATGGAATAGCCGAGTGTCCGTCAAAAACTGGAGGGCTTTCTTGCAGACGAAAAAGGGGTTAATCGTTTTGGGAGTCTTCCCAGGAGGTGACCTTGTAATTGGCGAGGGGGAGGCCGGCGAGGATTTCGGGACTGAAGAGGACCTCGGCGTTTCCGTTCCCCAGGGTGACCCCCTCCGACTTGAGCCCGAAGAGGGCGCCGATCAATTTGGCGTTGGAATTGATGTGCTCAATATCGTCGGTGATGATGACCCCTTTAAAAGTCCCGCTCACGTTTTTAAGTTTGGCTTCGCCCTCGTCGTCGTGGACAATCAAGATGCCGCTCGAACGGTCCAGGTTGGCGCTGGTCCAGCTCCGGGTCAGATAGACGACGCCATTGAAGGGCGCAGCAGGGGGCGTGTCGGTCTTGAACCGGTCCAGGGCCCCGGCGCTTAACCCGAGAAGGGCTTCGGGAGTATTGGGAAGAAGGGGCGCATTCAATTGAATGGTCCCCGGCGGTGCGGGCCTCGCCGGCGCCAGTCCGTTGCCGCCGATTTTGGAGTTTCCGCCCTGTGAGAACCGGCTGCCGGAAGTCGAGATCCCGAACGTTCCCGCCCCGCCGGTGAGATTTCCGTTCCGGTCGTGCTCCCGGCCGTCCACCGTGATGCTCCCCGCCGTGGAAGAGACGCCGTTGATGGAGACCGCCCCGTCGGGATCAAAGAGCGGGTCCCGGCGGACCGTCATTCGAACAATTTTTTGGGCGAGCAGGGTCCCGTTTTGAGAAATCGTTCCGGTGGAGAAGATGACGGCGTCTCCCGTCGTGTATTGTGTGACCAGCCTCTCGGCCCCGCTGTCGGGATTGACGGCGCACGAACCCGTCTGGTTCTGGCAGGGGCCCACCTCTCCGTAGAAGACATCGTAAGCGCCCTGGTAGGTTCCCAAATTGTCAAAGTTGAGCGTGCCGGTGAGGTTGGCGGTCGAGCCGGTCGCAAGCTCAGTTAGCTTTTGGTCGATTCCCGCCTCTGCCACGTAGAGCGCCTGACTGAGCCACGCCGTCCGGGTGGACGCCCTCAAGTCCGCAAAACCAAAGGCGTAAAACGATCCGACCCCCGTCAAGAGGACAAGAATCAGGAGAAGAAAATAAATCAGGACAAATCCCCCTTCTTTCTTTTTCCGAATCCCAGATTTTTCGCCAGGGAGTGTTCTCATGGGTTTTGCCTTTAGGGATTCCTGAGCGTCACCTCTCCGGTCAGGGCTGCCGTTACGGTCCTCTCGAGCGCCGTTCTCCGTCCGTTGATTTGGATCTGGACCGTCCTAGGCGCTGTCAGCAGGTTCAAGGGGTAGACAAACGTCAGGCTTTGGACGTCGGAACCAATGGCGACAGGGGCCCCGTTATCGACGGTCCGGGTGACCCGGTTGTCGGCAGTCAGGGCGTAGCTGATTTGGGTCCAGGCCGTGACAGTGTTTCCCGAGATGGCCGACGGGATTTGAAATGTGAAACGATTTACTCCCGGAGTCACCGTCACGGGAAGAATTCCACCGGGGCTTGTGGGGCTCGACTCCCGGACCTCCCGTGACATCACGTCCAGGGTCCGCCGCAGTTCCTTCTGCAGGGAGACAAAATTATAATTCCAATTCAAAAGATCCTGGGATTGATTGAAGGCCCCGGCCGCTGCGCCGGCCAAAACGACAAGAAGGGTCATCGAGACCATCAATTCAACCGTGGTGTAACCCCGACTTCGGCTCAAGGTTTTGTTCATGGGTTTCACGGCCCCGAGTTCCGCACCGTCATCAAGGTCAACACCCGATGATTTTGGGCCCGGCGGCGGTGCGACCAATTGATGTCCAGAGTCACCTGAACCGGGTCGGTCCCCGTCAAGGTCACGGCCACCGCTTCCTGGTCCAGTCGGATTTCGTTGGCGCCCCTCTGCCCCAGGACATTGGTGTTGGCCCAGGCGACCCAGTCCGTATTGCGTAAATTGGTGAGCGAGGTATTGGCCTGGTCCCGCATCGCTTCCAAAATGCGGTTGGCGTCGCTCGTGACCACGATTTTCTCCCGGGCCAGGTCTGAGACGTCCTGGAGATTGAGGAGGCTTGCCGCAGTCGTCAGGAGGGCGATCCCCAAGAGGGCGGCCGCCACCATCAGCTCCACCAGCGTGAATCCTTGTTCTCCTTTATTCTTCTTCATGTCATTAAAGGATGCCCGATTTTTGGCCTCCTATCAAACCGACACCACTTCTTGACCCCGCACGGGCCAGGCTTTAAGATGCTTTTTAATAAGTCCCCCAGCCCATGGAAATCCAAGGAAAAACAGCCCTCGTGACAGGCGGCGCCACCCGGATCGGGAGGGCCATTGCGCTCTCTCTGGCCCGGGACGGGATGCATCTTTTGCTGCATTACCGCCGTTCCCTCCGGGAAGCCCGCCAGACCCAAAAGGAGGCCGAGCGCCTCGGCGTCAAAGTCGATCTCCTGCAGGCGGACCTCCGGCATTTTTCAGAAGTGAAACGGCTCGCCCGGGAATCGTTCGTGCGGGCCCGTCAAATTCATCTCCTGGTCACGAGCGCCGCCGTTTTCTACAAGACCCCGCTCGGGAAAATCCGTGAAAAAGAATGGGACGAATTTTTTGATGTGAACCTCAAGGCGCCCTTTTTTCTGAGCGAGGCCCTTGGGCTCCGGATGTTTCGCCAAAAGGAGGGGAAGATCATCCATCTCGTGGATTGGACCGCCCTCCGCCCCCGGGCCGCCTACCTTCCTTACTGTGCTTCGAAGGCGGCGCTCGTGGCCGTCACCCAAGGACTGGCCCAGGCCCTGGCGCCCTACGTTCAGGTCAATGCCATTGCGCCCGGGCCGATTCTCCCGGCCGCCGGCTCGACCCGGCGAGAGAATGAAAAGGTGTTAAAGCGGACCCCCTTGAAGCGCTTTGGGGAGCCGGGGGACATTGCCGAGGCGGTCCGCTTCCTCGTGAAATCCTCCGACTTTGTCACGGGCGCCGTCCTGCCGGTCGACGGGGGCAATTTGATTGCGTGAAGTTTGAATCCCTTCCGAAATTTTCCGTCCTGATTGGGCCTGCCGGGACCGGGAAGACCCGTTTCCTGCTCGAGAATTTCACCCGTCTCCTCGAAGAGAATCAAGATCCGCTGGCCGAAGACCTCCTTTACATCCTCCCCACGGCCGAACACCGGGAGCGGATCACGGACCTCATCCTTCGAAAGGAGCGGGCGGGATTTTTCGGGACCCGGGTGACGACGCTGAGCCGTTTGATGCAGGATGTTTTGAAAACCGTGTCCGCCGATGGGGAGGGGAGAGGGTTTGCCAGCGGGGCCGAGCGCCGGTTGCTTTTGGCGGAAATCCTTCGGGAAAAGGGCGGGAATTATTTTTCCGCCGTGCGGGAATTCCCCGGTTTCGTGGAGCGGATGGCCGGCCTCGTCGGGGAGTTGAAGGAAGCCCTGGTCCCTCCCGGAGCTTTTCGCCAATCGGTCAAAGCACTTGTCACGGCCCGCCCGGAAATCCGGGAAAAATATGTTGGGCTCCTTGAAATTTATGAAGCCTATGAGGAACGGACCAAGTCCCTCGGTCTCCGGGACCTTGGGGACGCCCTGCTCGAACTCCAAAATCAGAAATCCCGCACCGTCCCTTCCAGACCCCCCCGGTTCCGCCACCTTTTTCTGGACGGCTTCTTCGATTTCTCCCGGGCCCAGCTCGAATTTATCCGGTGGCTCAAGGGGCAATCCGAACGAATCACGCTCTCGCTCACCGCCGAGCTTTCCCCGGAACGGAAATCGCTTTTTGCAATTCCGCTTGCGACCCTGGAAGACCTCCGGCGGCTCGGGTTCGAGCCGGTGGATTTTTTTGAGAAGAAAAATCACCGGTCCGTTTCAGGCCCGCTTTCTCACGTTGAAAGAAACCTCTTCCGGCCCGAGGCGCCCCTCCGTTGTGACGACGGGGCCTTGAAAATCCTGGAGGCGACCGGGACCCGGGGAGAGGTGGAGATGGCGGCCCGGGAAGTCCGGCGTCTCGTGCGGGGCGGAGCGCTTCATTATTCGGACATCGCCGTGATCTTGAGGCGGATTGGCGATTATGCGGGACTCCTTCGGACCGTCTTCCGGGAGTTTGAAATCCCCGTGGAAATTCACGAACGGGAAAGGCTCCGGGCCACGCCCGTGGCCCGCACGCTGACGAGCTTCTTTAAAATTCTCCAGAACGACTGGAAGCGGGAGGACCTGTTTAACTTCCTCAAATCGAGTCATCTCGAAAGTGACTATGCCGAAATCTGCGGCCTTGAGATGCGGGGCCTGGACCTGGGGATCCACTCCGGGCGGGAGCGCTGGCTCAAGGAAATCGGCGGGCCGCTTTTTGAAAAGATCAGTGGCTTTCAGGACCGGTTCCTCGCCGCCCGGACCCTTGAGGAATTGATCCGCCTCACCGAGGAAGCCCTTTCCGCCTTTGGCCTCGCCCGAATCCCCTTCACTTACGAGGAAAATGTCCGCCGGGACTTTGCCTCCCTCAAGCGGGTCCGGAGCCTTTTTGACGAGGTCCGCCGCTCGCTTGGCCCCGGGAACGGAAGGGGGATGAGTTTCGAGATCTTCAGCCGCCAGCTCCTGGGATTGATGGAGGTCGATCTTTTTTCCCTGCACGAGCGGGACAAAAATGCCGTCCAGGTTTACGACATCTCGCTCGCCCGCCAGAAAGAATACAAGGTTGTTTTCCTGGTTGGGCTCCTCGAAAGGGTTTTTCCGTCCGAGACCCGGGAAGACCCGGTCCTCTCCGATGAGGAACGGCGGACGGCGGGTCTCAGTGAGAGACTGCCGAGGCAGGCCCTGGAGCGTTACTTTTTTTACCTTGCCGTGACCCGGGCCCGGGAAAGGATGATTTTCAGTTATCCCCGTTTTGACCTGGAGGGGCACGAAGCGCTTCCTTCTTTTTATGTGGACGAGGTCACGAGACTTTTTTCGGCCCCCCTCCCGAAAATTTCCTACTCGGTGAGCCAGTCCCTGCCCCGGCTGGAGGACGTGGTGGAGGAACGGGAGCTGGAGGCGCATGTGATTCAACGCCTCTTTCAAAGGGGCCGCTGGTCGGTTGAGCGGAAGCAGGAACGCTCACTCGCCCTCTCCCTTTATAACCGTCTCCTGGAACGCCCCTCCTTTCAAGCGCTTCTTCCGAGGGTTCTCTTTGACCCCGTGGCCCGGATCGATTCCGAGGCCGTCCGTGCCGCTTTCCTTCCGAAGGGAGAGGTCTTCACGCCCACCCGTCTGGAGGCTTACGGCCGCTGCCCTTACCGCTACTTTGCGGGCCACCTTCTGGAACTGGAAGAGCAGGAGGAGGGGATTGACGCAAGGCAGGTGGGAATCCTTCTCCACCAGGTTCTCGAAGATTACTGGCGGGAACGGGTGGAGAAAAAAAATCAGGAACTTGGGGCGGCTGCCCCGGCACGGGAATTTGTAAAAAGGAGGCTTCGGGAACTTTTGAAGGAGGAGCCCCTCGCCGGTGAGCGGCGCTTTCGCATTGAACTCAAAACGGCCCAGATGGAA
>JACPCP010000007.1 GCA_016179745.1 Candidatus Omnitrophota bacterium | reverse complement strand
TCTCCTCAATTTTCTTTTTGGCCGCCTCGTCCGTCAGGCCTTTTTCCCGGGCCGTGTCCGACTTCTTCAGCGTGATCGAATGGACCCGGAGGCTTTCTTTCTCGGAAAATTTCGTCGGGTTTTTTTTGTAAAATTCCTCAATCTCAAGAGGTGAAACGACCACCCGGGAGCGGATTTCGATGTCGTGAAGCTTGCGGATCAGGATTTGGCGGCGGTAGCGCTCCCGGAGTTTCGTCAACGTGTATCCCTCGCCGGCCATCGCCTTCTCCATGTCCCCTTCGGAAGGGAATCCCTTCTTGAATTCGGTCACCATTTCATCGATCTCCGCCTCATCCACGGTGAGTTTTTGGGCCTCCGCCGCCTGAAAAACAAGACGGTCTTCGATCATCTGCTTGAGGAGCTTCAAACGGATTTCGGCCAGCTGGCGGGAGAGCTCCGTCCCCTCGTATTGCTTGCGGAGCTCTTCATAAAGAGGCCGGAGGTAAAGATCAAGTTCGCTCTGGGTGATCGCTTCATTATTAACGACGGCGACCACACGATCCACGAGCTGCTTCTGGGCCTGAGCGGATGGAGCAGCCGATCCGGTTGCGCTGAAGAGCAGGAGAAACACCAGTGTGAGAAAGACGAAACGCCAAAACATCGGGGCACTCTATCACGGAACCCCTTTATTTTCAAGGGTCTGGCGGTGGTTGATTAAAGCAAGTTTTTTGGCTTTGGACAGGGCCTTGACGGCGCATTCACGGGTGAGGGCCTCGGTCCGGGAACGGCAGGTTTCCTGATGAACCACCTCCAGCGGCCGGCGCGTCCGGGTGTAGCGGGCGCCCCGGCCTTCCGAGTGACTCTTGAATCTTCGTTCCAGGTCCTTGGTGATCCCCGTGTAAAGCGAAGAGTCGGCGCATTTTAAAATGTAGAGGATCCATTTTCCCCTCCGCCCTTTCCGGGGCCGGGCCTTTTCCCTGGCCCGCATCCCGTCCAGCATTTGCTTGTAGCGCTTGCTCATTTGGAAATATTCTATCAGGACTTTTTGAGTTCCTCAACGGCCTGGCGGAGCATCCGGCAGTAAAGGTCGAAGCCGACAGCGTAGATGAAGCCCGACTGCTCGTGGCCGAGGACATTACCGGCGCCCCGGATTTCCAAATCCTTCATCGCCACCTTGAAGCCGGCACCCAGTTCCGTGAACCGCTCAATGGCCTCAAGCCGCTTCTCGGCATCGATCGTCATCACCCAGTTCCGAGGGACAATCAAGTAGGCGTAGGCCTGCCGCTTGCCGACAAACCGGCCCACGCGCCCCCGGAGCTGGTAAAGGTCCGCGAGGCCGAAGCGGTCGGCGCGGTTGATGATAATCGTGTTGGCGTTCGGCATGTCGATCCCGGACTCAATAATGTTCGTGGAGATGAGGCAGTCGATCTTCCGTTCGAGAAACTCGCGCATCACCTTCTCAAGCGGCCGCGATCCCATCTGGCCGTGGGCGACTCCGAAGCGGACACCGGGCAGGATCGTCTGAAGGTGCTTCCAGACCCGCTCAATCGAATCGATCCGGTTGTGCACAAAGTAAACTTGGCCCTCGCGGTCAAGCTCGCGGCGAATGGCCTCGGCAATTTTCCGGTCGTCAAACTCGATGACCTCCGTCTCCACGGCCAGCCGGGTGCGGGGCGGCGTGTTCAAAATGGAAAGGTCCCGTGCGCCGACCAGTGAAAGATAAAGCGTGCGGGGGATCGGCGTCGCCGTGAGGGTCAGGACGTCCACAAGTTCACGCAATTTTTTTAACTTCTCTTTATGAGCAACGCCAAAGCGCTGCTCCTCATCGATGATGACAAGCCCCAAATCCTTGAAGTGAACGTCCGGCGAAACCAGCCGGTGCGTGCCGATCACGATATCGACCCGGCCTGCTTGGAGCCGCTTTAAAATTTCCTTCTGCTCTTTGACGGACCGGAAACGGGAGAGGACTTCGACTTCGATCGGAAAATTTTTGGTCCGCTCTTTAAAAACCAAATAATGCTGCTCGGCTAAAACCGTGGTGGGAACGAGAAAAGCGATCTGCTTTCCGCCGAGCGCGGCCTTGAAGGCGGCACGCATCGCCACCTCCGTCTTCCCAAACCCGACGTCGCCGCAAAGCAGCCGGTCCATCGGCTTCGGGGCCTCCATGTCCCGTTTGACTTCTTCGGCGGCCTTCGCCTGGTCCGGTGTCTCCTCAAAGGGAAATTCGCTCTCGAACTGGCGCTGGAGATCGGTTTCTTTTGGGAAGGAAAACCCGGGGCAGTGCTGGCGTCTCGCCTGCAGTGTTAAAAGGTCCCGGGCCACGCTTTCGACCGCCAGGCGGGCCTTGGCTTTCGCCCGCTCCCACTCTTTGGAATGAAGCCGGGTGAGCTTGGGCCGTTTTCCCTCCACCCCGATGTAGCGCTCGAGAGGTTCTTCAAGCCCGAGATAAAGGATTTCGTTCTGGTCGAATTCCAGGGCGAGGTGGAGTTTTTTCTGGCCCCGGATTTCAATTTTTTTGGTGCCGAGATAGCGGGCAATGCCGTATTGAAGGTGGACCACGAGGTCGCCCGGCTCAAGGTCTTGGGTTTCGGTCAGCGGGTCGAAACTTCCGAAGCGTTCCCGGAGGCGGCTCACCGGCGCCTCGAAAGGTTTTGTCAGGGGGATCAAAAAGACTTCTTCAAACCGGGTAAGGCTTTTCCCGTCGACCGGGGAAAAATCACGGATGGAATGGATCGTGTCGAGGTCAAAACTTAAACGGACGGGGGCCCGGTAGGTGACAGGGTAAATGTCGACCGTGGCCCCCCGGTCGGCATATTCGCCGGGGCCGGACACAAAATCTCTCCTCCGATAACGGAGCTTCTGGAGGAGGGCCTCCAAAGCGCTCCGTTCGACAGTCTGCCCGACACTCAGTCTCTCAAGCCCGTCCACCATAAAGGGCTGAAAGAATTATAGCAGACGAGGGGGTTTAATTGAGTTTTTGGATCCAGGCGGTGAGGCGGCGGGAGGATTCGAGGAGGTCTTTTTCGGAGCAGGCGAAGGAGAGGCGGATGTGGCGGTCCGAGCCGAAGACCTTGCCGGGCACCACGGCGACCTTGGCCTCTTCAAGGGCACGCTCGGCGAAACAGATCGAATCGAGGCCCGTGGCTTCGATATTCACAAAAACGTAGAAGGCGCCCTCGGGTATAAAAACTTTCAGCTTCGAAATCTTTTTGAGCTCCGAGACAAACAAATTCCGGCGCTTCTCGTAAATTTCGCGCATCCTTTTAACGTCGGCCTCTCCCTTTTCGAGCGCCACGACCGCCCCCGACTGGGCAAACGAAGTGGGATTGGAAGTCGAGTGGCTCTGGAGATTGGAAACGGCGTCGGCGATTTCCTTGGCACAGGCCGAATACCCCAGCCTCCAGCCCGTCATCGCATAGGCCTTGCTGTGGCCGTTGACAAGGAGGGTCCGCTTTGCGATCTCGGGATGAAGCTGGGCGATGGAGGTGTGGGTCTCGCCGTCAAAAATCAGTTTCTCGTAAATCTCGTCGCTCAAAATGAAAACATCCGGGTGTTTCAACAAAACAGGAACCAGCGCCTCCAATTCTTTTTTCCGGTAAACAGCGCCGGTGGGGTTGGAGGGAGAATTGAGGACCCAGATTTTTGTCCGGGGCGTGATTTGTTTTTCAAGCTGGGCCGGCGTCACCTTGAACCCGCTCGCCTCCGTCGTCTCGATAAAAACGCTCCGGCCGCCCGAGAGCGTCACCATCTCAGGGTAACTCAGCCAATAAGGGGACGGGATCAGGACCTCGTCGCCTTCGTTGAGCAAAACCTGGAAGAGATTAAAAATGGAGTGCTTGGCGCCCGCCGAGACCACGATCTGGTCCGGGGTGTATTTCAGCCCCTGATCTTTCAGGAGTTTCCCGGCGATTGCCTTCCGGAGCTCGAGCGTCCCTTCGGCCGGCGTGTATTTGGTGACGCCTTTTCGAAGGGCAACAATCGCGGCTTCTTTAATAAATTCAGGGGTGTCGAAATCGGGCTCCCCGGCGCTGAGGGAAATGACATCGATCCCCTGGGCCTTCAAGGCCTTGGCCTTGGCGGTGATGGAAAGCGTGAGGGAGGGTGTGACTTTCGTGATGCGGCGTGAGAGGGCGGGTCGAGACAACTTAATCCCCTTTCAGAAACTTTCTCAGCTTGGAAAGAAATCCTCCTCGTTTTTCGGTCTCTTCCTTGTCGGATTCTTTCGCGGGCCCCGTTTTTTCCTTCGTGTCCTTCACGGCCTTTTTCTCTGCCTCTTGCTTTTCTGTCTGTCTCTTCTCTTCCTTCTTCTCTGCTTCTTGCCTCTTCGCCTCTTTCTTTTCTGCTTCTTTTTTTTCCGGCTCGGGCTTTTTCGCCTTCTTGGCTTTCCTGGTTTTTTTCTCGGGCCGGGCAATCGGGACCGTGAATTCCACCAGGGCCGCGAGCGCCCCGTCTCCGGGCCGGTCGTGGCATTTGAGGACCCGGGTGTATCCGCCGTTTCGCTCCTTAAAATGCGGCGCCACTTCCTCCATCAAAATGTGGGCCACTTCGGGAGAGGCCAAGTGCCGGATCAATTGCCGCCGGGCGGCCAACGTCCCCTTTTTCGCCAGGGTCACCATCTTGTCCGCCAGCCGGGACGTCTCCTTCGCCCGGGCCAGCGTGGTCATAATCCGCCGGTTGAGGGCGAGGCCCCTCACCAGATTCCGGAGGAGGGCCTTCCGGTGCTGGGTCTTAACCCCCAATCGATGACGTTTTCGCCCGTGCCACATCGCAGGTTTCCTTTAAACTCAGCTCGCCGCTGGTTCCTTTTTCTTCGCCGCCTCTTCCACCTTCATCCCGAGCTTGAGGCCCATTCCGGTCAAAATGCTGTTGATTTCGGCCAGCGACTTTTTCCCGAAATTTTTGTATTTCAGCATCTGAGGCTCGGTCTTCTGGATGAGGTCGCCGATCGTCTTGATGTTGGCGGCCTGCAGGCAGTTGGAGCTGCGGACCGAAAGTTCAAGTTCGCTGATCGGCTTTGCGATCATCTCCAAAAATTCCTGGTCGGTCTCCTCTTCCTCCTCTTCCTCCTCCGGAAGTTCGCCGAAATTGACGAAGACATCCAGGTGGCGCTGGA
>JACPCP010000009.1 GCA_016179745.1 Candidatus Omnitrophota bacterium | reverse complement strand
GGCTGGCCGAAATCGTCCTCTTTTTCGTGGAGAATCAGCGCCCGTCCCGCCACGGCATATTCGCCCTCTTTTAACGTGAGACCGGGAACCACTTTCTCGAGCACCCCTTTTCCGTCCGATCCGATTTCAATATTTCCCAAATCGCCGGCGTGGGCCTGTTTGAAACCGTCTTTTAGAATATCCCCGTGGGCTGCCCCCTCCGGATTGAAATGGCCTCCCGCTGCGTTGCCGGCGTCCGAACAGTCCCCTTTTTCATGAATATGAAACCCGTGTCTGCCGGGAGAAGCGCCGCTAATGAAAACAGTGATCTTGAGCCCCTCCTCCGTTTCAATGAAGGCCGCCTTTCCCGACAAGGAAGAGCCCTCCCCGGTAGGTTTGATTTCGGCAACCAGGACGGGGATCCTCTTGTCGCTTTCATCATAAGTGTAACGGGGAATGCTGTTGTCTTTGTGGAAGCGGACATCGGCCACCGTCAATTCTCCGTTCGTCTCTTCAATGTCAAAATCGAGATCGAGGAGGTCGCCCGTCTTGACATCCTTCATATCGGTGCAGGAGTAATAGTAATCGCCGGTCTTCCCGACCCGCTCGTGCACCCGCACCAGTTCAAGACGCCTCGGCTCCCCCGTCCGTTCGTCCACCCTCTCAAACGCCCCCTGAAGCTTCTCCTGGCTGGCGATATAATCCCGGATCGTCTGGCGAAGAGCTTCAGGCGTCGGCTCTGCAAGGCCAAGCGGAATCAGCCCGAAAGACACAAGGATAAAAATAGCGATTGTGCCCTTTTTCATCGTTTCCCTCCTGATCGTGTCACTCTGAGTCCTCGGCACTGGCGAAGCCGGTGGCGGAGGACTCAGGATGGCAAGGTTGATTATTCTTTTCCTTCTTCCTCTGCAATTTCTTCAAGCTTGGCAGCCAGCTCGGGGTTTGTCGCCTGAAGGGCGGCCGCAGCCTCCCTCAAAACGGCGGCGTGAGAACGACCTTCTTCCACGGCAGCGCCGCCGTGTTCCTGGCCCCCGTGCTCTTTGCCTCCGTGTTCTCCCGCCAACACGAGACCCGGATTCCACAGCAGGGTTCCCAGCACGAGCACAAAGACAAACGCAGCAAAAATCTTCTTCATTTTTACTTCCTCCTTATGTTTTCAGGTTTTTGAATTGAAACGATGTTTTCACCCCGTTCCATTCCTTTCCGTCCGCTTCCACGGTGGGATAGAAAAAGATGTTCACGGGAGGTCCCGACTGGCGGGGGACAAGATCGATGTCCCGTCCCACGCTGATCAGAAATTTATTCGTGTCGAAATTCCCGAAATAGGTCTCCTTCTTCTCCGGATGTTTCCACGCCTCCGAGGCGTCGACCGGCCGCCAGCCCTTGCCTTCTTCGTAAAACTCCGCCCAGCAGTGGTAGCCTGGAATTTCTCCCCCGGTCCCGTCCGGAATGGTCAACCCGATCTTAAACCTCGCCGGAATCTCGGCGGCGTGCGCCATCGAAATAAAAAGCGAATGAAAATCGGTGCAGTTCCCTTTTCCGAGGAGGCAGGCCCGGACCGTGTCTCCCCGCCCCCAGCCGGGGACTGTCTTATCGTAGGACATCCGCTGAATCACATCTTCGTAGATTCCTCTCGCTTTGTCCAACCACGTTTTCTTCCCGGCAGCTGCGCTCACCGCCCTCTTCCGCACTTCCTCGTCAACGACCATGAGATGAGTTGAGCTGAGGTATTTCTCGAGGCCGTCTTTTTCTTGATTCGCCTTCTGAAAATCTTCGCTCGACATTTCAACCACATAACGGGCCTCAAAATGGAACGGCTCGGGGATTGGGGGCCGGAGATCAAAATAAGCCATCTCGTTTCCGTAAACCGGGTCGGTGGTAATTTGATAGGCGGCAGAGGTGCGGAGTTCCCGTTTGAGAATCGTCTGACCCTCCCGGCTTGAGGCAAGCGGAATCCACAGGCGCACGGACTGGGAGCCCTGCGGCGGCCCGTCCATCTCCGCCTGGTAGGTCACCTCAAATTGTCTCCGGGCGGGAAACGAATCCCGGGCTTCGTGGACTCCAAAAAAAAGGAAGGTAACGAGCAAGGAGGACCCCAGACCCAGCAGAATAAATAATCTTTTACTCTTCATCGAACCTCCGGGTAAAGTTCTTCCTTTGCCCGGGACATTTTAAAGCCTGCGTAGTAAAGCGCCACCAGAAAAAGATTGATCAGTTTTTGTTTCACTTTGCCGACTTGGAGGAAACGCCGGGCGGAGGTGACCACGGCGTCTTTGAGAATCACCGGGCGGGCGAGCCGGCGGAGCCGCCGGTAGAAATCAATGTCCTCGAAAAGGGCCTCCTCCCGGAAACCGCCGAGCACGAGGAAAAGCTCTCTCGTCACGAAAAATCCCTGGTCGCCGTAGGAGAAGAAATGAAACCGGGTGTAAGATTCATAAAGGCTGAGGAGCCAATGCCTCCTGTCAAATCTCATACGGAAGCGCCCCCCGGCCGCTCCCTTCCGAACCGCTTCTTTGATTTTCTCAAGGCCCGCCGGCGGGAGCCGGGTATCAGCGTGAAGGAAGAGGAAGATATCCCCCGCCGCCCGCCGGGCCCCTTCGTTCATTTGACGGGCACGGCCCTTTTCAGACAGAATCACTTTCGTCCACTCGCTTGCCAGTGAAACCGTTTTGTCTCCGGACCCTCCGTCAACGACAATCACCTCCTCGGGGGCGTGGCGGGTGAAGAGATCCTCCAGGGTGGAATGGATCGATTTCTCCTCATTAAGGGTTGGAAGGATCACGGAAATTTTCATGCCTTCCCGCCCTTCACGCACACGAGCCCCCAGAGGGGACTAATTTTCCGGGTCTCAACCGACTCGACGGCAAAAGAGGCCTCTCCAAGAAGATTTTGAATCTCTGACTGGCTGTAACAACGGTGATAATCTTTTGCGGCGACGCCCAGAAACAAATCGAGGGCTTTCATTGTCCAGAAGTCCCGGCACCAATCCAGCAGCCAAAAAACTCCTTTCGGCTTTAAAACCCTGCGGATTTCAGCCAGGGCCTGCTCCGGACCTTTATAGTAATGAAAGGAGTTGGCCGAAATAACGGCATCAAACATTTCATCCGGAAAGGGCAGGGCCTGCACGCCGGCAACCTGCCAATCGACCGGGTCCTTTCCAACCCATTTTCGTCTGGCAATCTCGATCATTTCCACACAAGGATCAACCGCCGTCACAGAACCCGTCCCTCCCCGGCTGAGCCATTTCGATTCAAAATTTCCCGTCCCGCATCCGACATCCAGAATTTTCTCTCCGGCGCCGAAACGAAGTCGCTCCACTAAAAAACCGAGGGAGCGGTCGGTGTAACCCTTCCAGCGCCGGTCGTAGGAGGAGGCAAGGATTTTAAAGTTCAAACCAAGGCCCCTTTGCAGCTCGACCCGGCCCCGGCCGTGCAGCCGAAACAGTGATCGCCGGTTCTTATCCTGAAACCTGTGAGCTCCTCTTGGATCACATCAAAAATTGTGAAAAGCCGTCCGCTGCTCATCGAAAGTCCCAGCGCCTGATTGAAATCACAGTCGTAGAGCCGGCCGTCCCAGGAAACGCTCAGCGTGTTCCGGCACATCAAATGGTCCAGGGTCGAAGGATTAAAACTTTTCTCTAACAGCGCCCGGTAAGACTCGTATTGGCCAAAGGCTTTGAGAACCTTAGCGTAACGGGTGATCGGCATATTGGCAAGGGTGTAAAGCCGGTTGAAGACGATTCCGAAATCCTCCCAGAGCCTCTTTCGATAATCCCGTTCCAATTCCTCTTGCAAAGGCGGGAGGTGGGGACCGACCGGGTTGTAGACAAGGTTGAGGAGGAGGCCGCTCCCTTCTTTTCCATAACCGATCTGGTTTAATTTCAAAAGCGCCCGGATCGATTCGTCAAAGGTGCCCCGGCCCCGCTGCTTGTCCACGTTCTCCTTGGAATAACAAGGAAGGGAGGCCGCAATCTCCACTTGATGATTTGCCAGGAATTCTGCCAAATCCATCTCACCCGGGAGAAGAAGCACGGTCAAATTGCAACGGTCAATGACGTGGATTCCACGCCGACCCGCCTCTTCAACGAGATAGCGAAAATTCGGATTGAGTTCCGGAGCGCCGCCCGTGAGGTCGAGTGTCGTCACTCCCGACCGCTCAAGAAACCGGACCACGGCTTCCGCCGTCCGGCGGTCCATATTCTCCTTCGTTTTCGTCGGCCCCGCCTCGACGTGACAATGAACACAGGCCAAATTGCAGAGTTTGCCGAGATTCACCTGAAGGACCTCGACCGTGCTTTTGCGAAGCGGCCCTTCCGGCAGCACTTCTTCAAATCGATTCGTCGGGTTCACCTCAATACCCCATAGGATATCCCGGCAAGGAGCGCCGCCGCCGGCAGCGTCAGCACCCAGGCAGAAACAATGCCGCCGATCACCTTCCAGCGGGCCTTTCCGGTCACGAGCCCCAGCCCAAAAAGAGAGCCGCACGAAACGTGCGTCGTGGAAACCGGCATTCCCCAGCCCGAGGCAGCAATCACCAGAAACGCTGTCACAAGGTTGGCCGTGAAGCCCTCACTGTGATTCATTCGGGTAATTCGTTTCGACATCGTTTCGGCGACCCTGCGGGCGCTCGCAAGTCCGCCGGCTGCCATCGCAAGCGCCACCCCTCCGATATTCCAGCCAAGCCCCAAGGCCCCGGCCCCCAGAGAGAGCGCCACGATCTTGGGCGTATCGTTTAATCCCCGGGAGAAACTGACCGCCCCGGCGCTTAAAAAGTGGCCAAAATCCAGAATCTTCCCGACTTCGATTCCAAGAACCCGTCCCGAATAAAGTTCCACCGCTTTCGCCTCGCACGCTTCCTTTTCATCCACGAGGATGTCGAGAGACTTCAGCTCGGCGACAGACAACATCCCATTTTCATTGAGGGACAGATTCCCGACCGGAATAATTCGCTCTCCGATACAAACACAGGTGTTTTTCCTGATTCCCGCCCGTTCGCCGGCCAGCCGAAACAGAGGGTAAAGAGCTGCAGTTAGAACGATCGCAATGATCGGACTGAAAAGAAGAGGGATAAAAAAATTGTGGCCAAGCGTCGTGAAGCCAAGTCGATCTCCGGCCGCCAGCCAGCCACTCCCCGCCAGGGCGCCGGTCAGGGCGTGCGTGGTTGAAATGGGGATTCCGATTCTCGCCGCAATAAAAACGGAAAGTCCGGCGCCCAGAATGACTGAGACAAGGAAAGCGGGATTGGCAAGAAAAACGTCCGGAACGAGGCCCTTGCCGCTGAAGGTCTGAATTAGTTTTGCCGCCAGAAAAAAAGCGGCGATTGAACCGGCGAAGGTTGCCGCTGTGGCCCAGAGCAGCGCTTTCCGGTAATCGGCCGTTCCGCTCCCAAACAGGGTGGCGACGCCCTTGAAATTGTCGTTCGCCCCGTTGGCATAAGCGACAAACAGCGTCGTGATTAAAATGACGATCGTCCAAATCATTAACAGCACCCGCCTCCTTCCAGGCAGACTGAACTTTTTTTCGTTGTCTTCCGATACTTCAACCCCTTGGTTTCCCGGGGGTTCCGTTCCGGGTTCCGGCTGCAATTAAATGGTTTTTCCTGAGAGGGCGGAATTTCCTTCCGGGGAGAAACAAAGAAAAAATCTTTCCGGTAGGGGGCGTTGGAGAGAATCTGGAAGGTCTTGTCGCAGACGGCGGTTCGCACTCCCCGCCGGAAAATGTGGCGGTCGTCATCGGCCACCTGTTTCCACGGCCCTTTGTAAATCACCGCCTGATTCCGCTCCCAGCAGGGCCCCTCCTTTCCTTTATAAGCCGTGATCGTCACGGACCGGAATTCAATCCCCTTTACCGTGCGCCACGGCTTCTCGTCCCGTTTCTCGATCTGGATTCCATAAAAGCCGGCCTCTTCAAACGCCCGGAGAAATTCCTTCTCCTGAAAGGCGCCGGAGATACACCCTGACCAGAGCTCGGGGTCTCTTTGGAGCCCGGCCGGCACCGGCTCGTCGGAGGTGATGTCCGAAATCGCAGCCCGCCCGCCCCGTTTGAGGACCCGGTGCATTTCCCGAAAGAGCTTTGTTTTCTCCTCCGTCTTGACAAGATTCAGGACGCAGTTTGAGACAATCAGATCGACGGATTCGTCTTCCACCGCACGGAGATCCTGAATCTTCCCCTCCTTAAATTCCACGTTGTGCCAGCCGATTCGGTCTCCGACGTTCTTTTGATACTTCCGGGCCAGGGCCAGCATGGGAGGGTTAAAGTCAATGCCGATCACTTTTCCTTTGGGGCCCACAATTTGCGAGGCAATATAACAAATTTTTCCGGCGCCCGAGCCGAGATCCAAAACGACGTCGCCTTCCTGGACAAAGGCCGAGGGGTCGCCGCACCCGTAATCTTTTTCCAGGATCTCTTTGGGAATCACCTTGAGATATTTGGAATCATAGGCCGCCGCACAACAAAGACCGGCTTCCTTTCTTTGGGCCCCCCGGGCGTAACGTTTCCGGACCACCGTTTCGACATCGAGAGCCGCCCGCTTTCCATTGCCATTGATTGAAATCTTCATAAGAGAATCTTCCTCCTCTCAAGATTTTTTACCTCATCCAAGTCTTCAAGTTCAGGAAGTAAATAATAAGAAAGATTGCTCTCCCGCACTCTTTCCAGAGTCGTTGAGAAAACCTCAGGTGAGCTCCAGGGAATATCCTTGAAGAGGGACGGCCTCGCCAAAGAGGCCCCGATCAAATAATAGCCGCCGTCCCGGGCTGGGCCGATCACCACGTCGTGAGCTTTCAATGCGTCGAAAGCCCGGCGGAGAATCTCCGCTTTAATGCCGAGCGTGTCGCTCCCCAAAGCAAGGACCTTCGAGGCCCCCTCGTCGAAGGCCTGCTGAAACGCCGCCCGAAGCCTCTCCCCCAGCCCTTCACCCCGCTGGGGCCAATACTCAAAATCTCTCCCAAGCCAATCCCGAAATTGCTCGATCTTATTTGCGGGTTCACAAGCTAAAATAATCGAGAAGTCGGCAACGGTGCCGGGCATCTTTTCTCTGAGCAGTTTCAGATTCTTTTCCGCAAGCTCCCGGTAAAGTTCCGCTGCCCGCTCCTGGCCCACGCTCCGGGCCAGGCGGGTTTTCACCTTCCCGGGCTCGGGATATTTCACGAAATAAAGCAGCGTATCCGGAGAATCAAAACGTCTCCTCGAATTATTCATTCCAAGAAATCCTCCCCGTCTTCGAGATTTCGGAAAATCGTCGTGCGGACTCTCTGACCCGGCGGGCCTGAGTCACATCATCCACCTCGACCAGGCCGAAGCGGGGCTCGAAACCATCCGCCCACTCAAAGTTATCCAGAAGCGACCAGTAAAGATAGCCGATCACCGGAGCCCCCTCCCGGACAGCCCGGCCGAGACACGCCAGGTGTTTTCTTATGAATTCAAAGCGCTCTTCATCGGAATCAGTGCAAATGCCGTTTTCAGTGATCAGGAGCGGGAGCCGGTATCGTGAGAATTCTTTGACCAATTGATAAAGTCCTTCCGGAAAAATTTCCCAGCCGAGGGAATTCCTTTTTCCAATCTCCCGGTGATGCTTCAAGGTGCAGACGTCTCCGAAGATCTCCAACATCCGAAATCCTTCGTTATGCACAAAGTCCCTTGTGTAGTAGTTCAGGCCGATAAAATCAAGCGTCCTTGCCCGGGGCAGCCGAACGTGAAACAGGCCCGGGTAAAAAATCCGCCCCCGGATAAGCGCCTTGATAAAAAGGTGGTTGAACATGAGATTCCGCATCCCAACCGAAAACCGGTCCCGCCACGACTTCGGCGAGCAGGCGTGGAAAATCACGACATGCTTGGCCACACCGACTTGGACCGGTCTTCCCGGGAGAGCGCCCGTCACTCCCTTGATGGCGTCATAAGCCAGCACATGGCCTCTCAAAAGGTGAGAAAGCACCCGGAAACCCTTTTTGTAGGAACGCTCGCCGGGCGGCCACTCCCCCACGAGATACGATTTGAAGACATAAACTACGGGTTCATTCAGCGTAATCCAAAACCGGACTTCGCCGCCGAGGAACTCGACCGCTCTTTTGACGTAGCGGGCAAATAATTCCGGGGACCGGGGGGAAAGCCAGCCGCCCTGCCCCGCAAACCAAAGGGGGACCGTGAAGTGGTTGAGCGTGACAACCGGCTCGAGACCATTTTCACGGAGCGATCGGATCACCTCCCGGTAATGGGAAAGCGCCTCTTCGGAGAATTTCCCTTCCTCCGGCTCAACCCGGCTCCACTCCAGGGAAAAACGGTGGGCATTGTGGTGGAGTGATTTCGCCAGCTTGAAATCTTCACGGAACCGGTCCCAATGCTCGCACGCCCTGCCGGAAGGTTCTTTGACCCTCCCGGTTTGTTCCCACTCCCACCAATCGTTACGGGTATTCATCCCTTCCACCTGGTGCGAGGAGGTGGCGGCGCCCCACAAAAATGTTTTCGGGAAGAGAAACCCGGTTTCAACCAAGGCGGATCAACCTCCTTGCAATTTTGGGAAACCAGCCGGTGAAGAGTTTCTGGCGGTAGTATTGATCGCTGGCGCGCTTCACAGCTTGCGACAATGTCGGGTAGACATGAATCGTTTGTGAAATCTGAGTGATTGGGAGCCTAGCTTTCATGGCCAGCACGAATTCGTGGAGGAGTTCACCGGCGTTTGGCCCGAGAAGATGCGCCCCCAGGATTTGATTCTTCTTGTCCGTGACGAGCTTGATTAAGCCGTGCCCTTCCCCTTCGATCACGGCCCGGTCGACTTCGTCAAACTTGAACCTGAAGACCTGAATATTTTTCTCACCGAATTGTTTCTTCGCCTCTTCCTCCGTCAAACCGACCCGCCCCAGCTCGGGATCCGTGTAGGTGACCCACGGGACGACACGGTAGTCCGCTTTCCGATTCATCAAAGGAAAAAGGGCGTTTGAGACAACGATGCCTGCTTGATATTCCGCCACGTGGGTAAAAGCGTATAGCCCGGTGACGTCGCCGGCGGCAAAGATATGCTTCTGAGTGGTCCGCAAAGTCGAATCCACCTTGATTCCTTTTTTGTCAAATTCAACCCCGGCGATATTCAAATTGAGCCCTTCCACGTTCGGCGCCCGGCCGATTGCAATCATCACCTCATCCACTTCCAGATTGAGGTTCCCGTGGATTTCGCACTGGGCGGCGAGGAGTCTTTTTCCGCCGGCCTCCCTTTTGACTTCCTTGACTTCCATGCAGGTGACAATCTCGATTCCCTCTTCTTTCAGAATCACTTCGAGGACGTCCGCCGCCTCTTTGTCTTCCCGGGGAAGAATCTGTCCCATCTTTTCAATGACCGTGACTTTGGTCCCGAGCCGGGCGAAGACCTGGGCGAATTCGAGGCCGATCGGCCCAGCGCCGAGAATGGCCATTGACCGGGGGAGATAATCCAATTTAAGGGCCGTGATGTTGGTCAACACTCCCGACTCTTTGAGCCCCGGGATTGGGATGACGACAGGCCGGGAGCCGGTGGCGATCAGAAACTTTTTGGCCCGAAGCTGCCGTCCGTTGACTTCAAAGGTGCGGGGGTCGAGGAAGTGCCCTTCCCCGAAGATCACTTCCACGCCCATTTTCCGGAACCGCTCCGGGTCGTCGTTCCTTCCGATCCTCTCTTGAACGGAACGCATTCGGCTTGTCACCTTCTCGAAGTTGACCTGGGCGCCGGAGGTTTCGATTCCAAATTCTTCCGAACGCCGGACGAGTGAGGCAACTTTCGCTGAATGGACCAGCGTCTTCGTCGGCACGCAGCCCCAGTGAAGGCAGTCGCCGCCGAGGGACTCCTTTTCCACCAAAGCCACCTTCGCCCCAAACTGGGCCGAGCCGCTCGCTGTCACCAGCCCCGCCACACCGCCTCCGACAATGACCAGATCAAACTTTTCCATTCGTCCGCTCCTTGATTGTTTTGTAAATTGAAGGAAGAAAAGAGACAAGAACCAGAAGGGCGCCGGCCAGGGCCAGATTCAAAAAGGCCTTTTGACCGGCTCCGGTGACACCCTCAAGAAGGGCGTCAGCAAAATAGGTGTAGATGAAAGTCGCCGGGAGCATTCCGAGAAAGGAACCCGTCAGATAATCCCGATACCGAACGGCTGAAAAACCGGCCCCGAAATTGAGGCCGTTAAAGGGAACAACGGGAATCAATCGAAGCCGGAAAATGGTTTTGAAACCGGAGCGGCCGATCGCCTCGTCAAACTCGGCCAGCCTCCCTCCTTTGAGGAACCCCTTGACGAAATCCCGTCCGAGGGTGCGGGCTGCGAGAAATGCCAGCGTGGCGCCGAGGTTGGAGGCAACCACGTTGTAGACGGTCCCCCACGCCGTGCCGAAGACCGCCCCGCCGGCCAAAGTCAGGATCGACCCCGGAAGCGCCACGACGCAGCCGACGGCGTAGATTAAAATAAAAACAGCCGGGCCCCACCACTCGCCTCGAATGATACCGAGGAACCCCAGAATGTTCTCCTTCGTGAGCCACTCCGCCGCCGGCGACCAGCGGAAAATCGCAAAAACTGCGGCAAGCCCAACGACGAGAACGGCAAATTTTATCTTCTTATCCATCAGCTCCCCTCCTCGATCCCCTAAGTTCAATCCCGTGCTCTTTCAAGATCTTCAACGCCTTTTCCCGGCACCCAAAAAGATGTTTGGCCAGCATAGGATCCTCGGTCTCAATCGCCGCTTCAAGATTGGCCGGGTCAACATCCAGCAGCGCCACGGCCGCCAGGCGTTCCCGGTCTTCCCGTGACGGAAGCTGTTTCATGATCTCTTCGGTCTCCATCCCGACTATAAAACGCAAATGCACCAGCTCGGAAAGTTTTTCAAAGGGAATACGGCAAAAACAGGTGGAAAGTTTTATCTTTTTCATCGCCCCGCCCTCCTTCATGTCGCCTCCATTCCTCCCAAATTGCTTCGCATGAGCTGTGAAAATTCCTCAAGCAGGGTGTCCGGGATTTCCCCGCAGCCGACGTCAAAGCCGGCCTGGGTCTGCTTTCCCAGTTTCCGGATAAACTGAACGCAGGGACGGCATTTCCGGACATGGTCCTGGAATTCTTTCTGGGCCCGGGTGGAGGGTTTGGTTTCAGCAAAGGCGTAGATCAGTTCCGCCGCTTCTTTGCAGGTCATGGGTGGGTCTCCTTTTGATTGAGGCGCCAGTCGTAGTCGAGCCATTCGACAGTGGTGCGGAAAGAAAGGGCGCCGGCAATTTCTTTTGGCAGGTAATTTTTAATGAATGCCGTCACGCCGCCCCTCTGTTTGAAATCTTCCTTAAACCATTTAAAGATCGGTGAGAGGTGAATCTTATCACTCTTTTTTTCATAACGGAACTTGTTTGGATCGCTCAGGAACTTCTCCGCCTGGTCTTCCAGTTGGGAACCAAGCCGCCCCGCCTCGTAAGCTTCGCTCCGCAAGACGGGGCATCCCAGGGAAGCGCAGACCAGGGCAAAATGGATTCTCGGATCTCCGAAGTCCCGGCGCAGGATTTTATTTTCGATATCATCCAGACTGAGCCGCCGGCCCGCTGCCTCGATCACTTTGCGGCTCCAGACATGGGGGATCTGCTGAATACTTTCAGAGGGAAAGGCAAGGGCCTTTAAGCCGATCCGCCTTTTCAAAGGATAATGATCCACGACCAGTTTTACGGCTGAGGCGTTGTAGGCATTGATCCAGAAGGCCATCTTTTGATCCCGGTCCCACGCTTCATAATCTCTGGCTGAGACCGCTTGGACCTTGTCCACGAATTGATCGAGCCCGGCCGGCGATTTTTTGATGGCGGCGTAATCGACCTTTCCGTCGGTCACGTGCTGTTCCAACACCTGCCTCCAGGCGTCAAAGGTAAAATCGGCGGCGTCTGCCGTCACGGGATTCATCTGAAGCAGAGCAAGCAAAAAAAGGGGACAGGCAAAATTGCCCAATCCATTTTTGCCTGTCCCCTTTTCTCCAAGAATTCTTTTCAGCCCTTTTGCCGTCGGCAGACCCACGGAAATGATCTTGCCGTCCAAGACTATGGTAGGAGACATCCGCACCCCGAGCGCCTCTGCCCTTTCGGGGCTTCGGCCCAAATCAACCTCTCGAAACAACACCTCCCCCTCGAGACCCTTAAGCGCCTCACGGATCAATCGAATCCCGTTCTTCCTCGAGGGACATCCTGCGTGGGTAAAAAGTTCCAGTGTCTTCAATCCCGGTTCCTCCTTTTTCTAAAGGAAGCTTAACCGGAACCGGCCTGGAAAACTGTCAGCAGGGTGACAAAAGCGGAAAGAAAATGAGGGTGGTTGATTAACTCCCTTTACCCAAGCGCTCGACCGCCTCTTTGACTGCCTTTGAGATATTGCCGAGGCAGCAGGTCCCTTGGGGATTGGAGCGCTCGCAAAAGCACTCCCCTGCCTTGACCTTCTTCGTAATCGATTCGACAGCGGTTGATTTGCCCGTGCGCTTGATTTCGCCCCAAATCTTGAGGCGGTCCCAGCCAAAGCAGTAGCAAAGCGGGACCGGGTCCTCTTTCTCCTTGATTCCGACCCGAACTTTGAGGTCGTCTTTATGAAAAGGACAGGGGTCAGGTCCTTCGCCTTCTTCGGCCAGGACCTGTCCCCTGAAATACACAACCGGGCAGTCCGCCGTGGCGCAAAACCGGTAGGGTCCGCCGGCGATCTTGGAAGGCTCGTTGAGAAGATTCTCAAGGGTCATCCACTGGACAGGCTTTCCCGGCTTGCCGCACTCAGGGCAAATCTTCCCGGCCCCTCGTTTCGGCTCACAGCACTCGGTCATTGGCGCTCCCCTTGAGGCGTGGGCTCGGCCGCCTGATAGCCTGTCTGATTGATGGCTTCCACAATTTGGTCAAGCGATGTCTCTTGAGGATTGTAGTTAACCCAGGCTATTTTGTCTTTAGCGCTGGCCTTCGCTTGATGAATCCCGGGAAGCTTTTTGACCGCCGACTCGACGGCCAGCTCACAGGTGAAGCAGCTCATCCCCTCGACGGGGATTGAGACTTGCGCCCCTGATTTGACAAGATTTTCCCCGGCGTTCCCTTTCGCAAAGGTGTAAAGGTTGAGGCCGGCAAAGGTCAAGACAACCGCTGTGGCGAAGAAAAGCACATTGCGTGTCATTTTCTTTCCTTCCATTTCACAGTGCGCTGATTCACACGAGTTCTTTTCCCTGAAGTAGCGGCGCCAGGCAAAGGCGAGAAGAAAGGCGGCTCCAAGGATGAAATACCAGTGAGACCTTCCAAGGACCGCCCCCAAACCCAGGCCTCCCAAACCAAGGACGATTAAAAGCAAAGGCCCCAGGCAGCAGACCGACGCCGTCAGGGCCGACAAAATCCCGAGGCCTTTAGCTTTCACGGTTCAGACCTCCTTCAATTCACCCGAACGGATCTTCTGAACCAGGTCATTCCACTCCTGCTTCTTGAGCCGGACGAGATTGCCTTTTTCGCCAATGTGAACTTCTTCCTCAAAGAGCGCAATCTCAGGGCAGGCCCCGCACGCAGGGCAAAGCGTTACTTTCCTGATCGGTTCCATTGTCTTTCCCTCCTGTTCCTTTTTGGTTCTCTTTCAATCTGGGGGCAGACCGCAAAGGATCGTTTTCTCGCTTCTTTGGGACTGACCCATTCTGAAAGAAGCGCCTCCAGACCTCTTTTCGTCGTTTGTAATTCCCTGATTTTCGATGTGAACTCCTTAATCTTGTTTGTGAAAAGCTTTCGCACGAGGTCACAGCAGGGCTTGAGGCCCTCCTTGCTGCACTGCATGATCCCCTTGATCTCCTTCAAGGTCAGGCCCAGCGCCTGGGCTCTCTTGATGAAACGGAGCTTTTCGACGGCCTCTTGGGGGTAAAGCCTGAATCCCCCTTCGCTCCGGCGGGGCTTTTCCACGAGCCCAAGCTTCTCGTAATAGCGGATCGTGTCGATGGAGAATGTCGTCTCCCTCGAAACCACGCCGATTTGAAAGCCCTGTTGTTCCCCTTCCATTTTCAACCTCCACGGAAGTCTACACTCTAGAGTATACTCCAGAGTCAAGGGGAAAAATTAGTTTAGAATTGTAATCGAACGCCCCCTATCAGAATGAACTCGGTCTCCGGCTGCTCCCCGTTGAGAAACTGGATTGCAGGAAGCTGGACGGAAATTTCGGCAATCAACCGTTTCGTCACAAGTTGAATGCCGGGGGAAAGAAAAAGTGTGTAGCCGCCGGAAGCATCGATCCGCGAACGATTGGATTGGGCCTTTTGCTCCCACACGCCATTAGCCTCCCCTACAAGATTCAGATAGGCGGGGACACCTCTTTTTTCTGGCAATTCCCAAGGCCAGACTCGGAACTGGTAGGAAAGGTCGTGCCTGAAAAGATCGCCAAATTCAAAACCGTGGCCTTCGATATTGAACTGATAAGTCAAGGCAAGATCGATTTGCTGTCTCAGAGTTTGCCAGGTGAAGACGGTCCCAACGATCGGGTTCCAGGAGCCCTTCCCCACTTGGAGGTCGCGAGGGAGTTTCCCAAGGCCGTCCTCTTCATTCGTATTCCCCGTTGGAAATTCAAGGCCGCCTACAAGATCGGCACGCAGAGTTTCGAGGGGGCGATCCCTCTTCCAAAAAAGGTATTTGGCAAGAAGGGTTAAATCCCCAAAACCCTCAGCATCCCGACTTGCCCGTCCGGTTGAGGTATTCGTATCAAAATCTTTGTAAATAACGGGGTATGTGCTGATGACATTAAACTTCTCGGTCACGCCATAAACCAACACATTGGGAATGGAAATGACGTCCAAGGTTCGGTCCAAATCTGAAGGATCATCTGCCTTTCTTGTGTAACGGATCTGCTCCCTGAAAATGACCTCCCCTTTATGGGCTGTGAGAGCTGAATCATTGTTGATGGGAATGGCGAAGGAGTCGGAAGGGATAATAAGGAGCATGAAGCCCCCTAAAATCAAAAGGCATCTTTTTGACTTTCCGGTTTTCGCCCTACTCATGCTTCGAAGAATCGCAACAGAGGGACCAAGGCATAGGCAACGAATCCGCCCATAAGATAAATCGCCAAGGAAACAAAAAAGAGGATGCGAGTAAAGCCACCAGCAACCTCACATCCTTTTCCGCCCGTAAGCGCGCAGGCTATTTTCCCCTTCGGCCCGAAGGTGAGGATTCCGCTTATTAGAATGAGTACTCCCGCAATGATAAAGATCCAATCCTTATTACGGGAAAGAGGAATCAGCCAAGGGAAAGCAGAGATTAAGGCGCTTAGGACAACTCCTCCTGCAACCGTCGCAAGCAAAGCAGGGAGCGCACAGCAGAGAAGCGTACTTGTCGAACCAAATAAAGCAAGGAAATGAACGATCTTTTCTTTGCTCACGCTTTTACTTCCTCGTAACGTTTGATAAGCAATCCTGGAGCGAGACCTTCGTGGGGATGAATCGTCCCTTCAATTCGAAGGGGGATTCCCTTATCCTTAAAGGCTGAAAGCTCGTTCTCAAGCTTTTTTGAAAGCGGCTTGATTTTTTCTCCCGCGTGGTACTTCTCATGACTCTGCGTACCCTCAAACAAAAGAAACCTCTGTCCTGACTCTCGGACTTCAAAAGCAAAACCCTCTTCTAAATCCACAATTTTCCCTACGGCCTTGACGGTGATCCCCCTTAGGGTAAATCCGGCTTCTCTGACGGCATTTTCAAAGCTCGCGAAATTAAGCGCTGTTTTCTTCTCGGAGCGCACAAACGCCTCTCCTCTTTTCATATCGATCTCGTAAGCGGATGTGCCCGGCACTTTCTTCAGTTTCTTCTCAAGCCCATAAGCACAAAAAGGGCAGGCAAGACCATCGACCTCGAGTTTAACTTCTTCAATCTCGGCCTGACCGAAAGAAATTGCGTTAAGGAAGACAAGCGCAACGATTCCAACGGTCCATAATGTCTTTACCAACATCGCTTTTCCCGCCTCCGTTTTGCGAGAAGTGGCGGCATGAAAAACCGCCGATTACTTCCGCATTTTAACCATACATCCTGGAGTATACTCTAGAGTCAAGAGGAAAATTTTATATCAGGTTTTCCCTTTATTTTATCCATGGTTTACCCTTTTGGAGCTAACGCGGCCCCCATCCTCTGGAAAAACAAATCAGGATCAAGAAGACCGCATAAGAGAATGCCGCTATTCCAAAAACCATGGAGTAGCCGTAATCCATGGCCACCATAAAACCGAGGATCGATCCAAGAGAAGAGCTGAAAATATTATAGACCCACGCCCATCCCGACCAGAGATGAGAAATCCTTGAGAGCCTCTCCAGAAGCCAGGCAAAAGGCATTCCGATGACAAAGCCAAAGGGAGTGAGAACGACAAGCGTTCCAAAAATTTTTGCGCTTTCTGACGCAGCCCAAAGAGTGCGGATCAGCTCCGGCATCCCTCGGGCCGCTCCAAAGCAAAAAAGGAAGAGGGTTCCGCCGAGCATCAGAATAAATCCCGGAATCTTTCCCGCCAGAAACCGCACCGAAAGGCTTCCCAGGCCGGCGCTGACCAGGAAGACCGAAAGAATTATCATGGCGGCGGTCTCCGGATTCCCCCAAAGGATCCGAAGCCAGCTTAACAAGACAAACTCGAGAAGCATGAAGCCGAATCCTGAACTGGTCCCTGCAAAGAGATAAAGCCAGCCGGGATCACGGCGTGGGCTTTTTGCCAGCCTTGGCAGGCTGAAAAGAATGAACGGGAAAATTAAAACTAGAACGAGCGCCAGAGACAAGAGAAGGCTCCCTTCTCCCGCCGCAATATTTTTATCGAAGATCCGCCGGAAGAATTCCCGCCACGTCACCAGATGAAAAAAGTAAGGGCGTTCATCGGTAGGGGGCCGCAACAGATCGGGGAAAGGTTTCAACTCCTTTTCTCCAAGGGTCGCGTCAAAAAAACGATGAAAATAGCTCTCCCCCTTTTCGCCCGGGAGGTAACGAGTCGTAAACCCGTATCTTTTCGCAACATCACGCACCTTCTTCAGCTCTTCAAAACTGAAGGCCCCCTTTTTAATCAAAAGTTCGGCTCTAACCCCCGTGATCGGGCGCTCTTCGGGATTGCTCGCAGCGAGGAGAGCGACCACCGATTCAGATAAGGGAGTGAATTCCTTTTCTCGAAAAAAACGCGCTGCAGTGACAACCGTCCTGAGCGCTGAAAGTTCGTTGTGATAAAGATAAAAGATTCCCCCGGGGACCAGATGTGAGAAATAGACTCCCAGGGCTTCCTCCGTAAGAAGGGTGTTTTCCGAGAGATTGACAGCGCCCGAGGCGAGGGCGGCGTTGGTGATGGGGAGGCCAAGATGGATGATATCGAATCTCTCATCGGTTTTTGAAAGAAAACTCCGCACGTCACCTGTGATGACCCGCACCCGTGGATCCTGATAGAGATTCCCCGCCTCCCGCCGAAATCGTTTCCGGACGAGTTCATTCATGAGGGGGTTAATCTCGACGGCGGTAACCCGGCTCGCCCCATTCACGAGAAAATCACGGACATCGATACCGCCTCCGGACCCGACGACAAGGATCGAGGGCCCCTCCCCTTCCCCCTCTTTGATTCGATGGATTAAGGGGTTCCCTGACCGCACGCGATCCGGATTTTCCCGATCAAGACCTCCTTCAATCCGCGGAATGTAAGTCGTGGCGGCCCCCCCATCGATCAAGACGGTGAGATTGGTTGTGCCTTCAAAGCCGGGCGGCATCACGTCTACGCGGGAGAGGGTATTCCAGCCGGTGTAAAGAATCGCTTCACGAGGAGCTTTGGAAACCCGCTTTCCAACCGGCGCTTCTACCGGCATAAGCGACTCTCCAAAAAAGATTGCTCCCATACTCGCAAGAAGCAGAACAAGGCTGAGCGTTGCCTGCCACAAGGCCTCTTTTCTCATGGAAAAACAGACGGCACCCGCAAGCAGGAGAAAGATCACAAAGAAAACCGAACCTGAGGCGCCGAGGGATGAAATGGTAAAAAGATAACTCAAACTTCCGATGCCCGATCCGATCAGGTTTATTCCATAAACCTTTCCCGAAGTTTCACCTGCAAAAATGATCCAAAGCCCGATCAAGGTCCCCCCGAAAAAGAAAGGGAAAATCAAGGCAATCAAGGTCAAAACCCAATAGAGCGTCCTGAGCCCCGGAAGCTTTTCTCCCATTACAAGTAGCGGCATCCTTGTGAAAATAAAAAAAACGAAGATGACGGCAGCAGAGAAAAGAAGGGCGAGAATAAAAGAAAGAGATCTTTTTGATGCATCGTCCCGAAACTCCGCGCGGGATGACGCCCATAAAACCCCGCTCGCACCGAACCCGAAAAGGGCCAGAGTGAGAATCAAGGGGGTGTGGTGATTCCACAAAATGACCGAGGTGGCACGAATTAAAAGGAGTTCGAGTTGAATGACGGCTGCCGAGACAAAGAAAAGGCCAAGGAGGCCTAGCCGTGAAACCACGGAGGAGCGATCAGCGCACAATGAGTTCGAGGGCCTCCGGCTTTTTGATTGTGATCCGCTTCCCTTCCGTTTCGACGAGGCCTTCCTTTTTAAAGTCGTTGAGGGCCTCGGTCAAAGTCGCCCGGGCCGTTCCGATCAGATTCGCAAGGTCTTCGTGCGTAAGCGGGACGTCGAGCCGGGTCCCACCGCCGGTCTTTTTACCGAAGGGCTCCCTTAATTCCAGGAGCAAAGCGGCGAGTCTCTGGGGAATGCTCCGGAAGATGAGATTGCCGAGACGGTTCTCAATCACCCGCCGCCTGAAACCAATCAATTTGGTCAACCGGATTCCCACGTCCGGCTTTGACTCCATCATCCTGAGAAGGTCCTGCCGGTTTAAGACGCAGATCAAGACATCACTGTGGGCTACGGCTTGGGCGTTGCGGGCGCTTTCCTCCACCGCCTCCAGCTCCCCAAAAATTTCACCGGGATTGAGGAGCGCCAGCGTCAGCTCATGCCCCTCGCCGCTCAGTTTCGAGATTTTGACCACTCCTTGTTTCAAAAAGTAGACCTGACGGCCCGGCTGGCCGGAAAGGTAAATCGCCTCGCCCCGTTTAAAACTTTTCATCTGCGTCAATTGGGCCAGCTGGGCCATCTCCTCTTTGGAAAGCCCTTGGAAGAGATTGACCTTTTTCAGATACCAGATCTTCCCTAAAGCGTCATGGGTTGTCGTCATCGGTATGCTTTGAATCCAATCCTTAACGATCCCGGCGGGCGGCAAAGGTGAAAGCTAAAAAGTATTTCTTCCAGGACACCTCTGTAGAACCATACTCGTTGGTCCCGGAAAAAAAGTCGACCCACGCCTCCCTCGTGCGGGCCACCTCTTTCAAGCGGGGAAAATCCCGGTGCGCCGCCAGGGTCAAATCCATCAACTCCAGCGCCCGCTCAAAAGCTCCTTGTGAGTAAACCTCGTTTTTCTTCGCCCGCCAGTTGAGCGCCCGTTCCACTTCGCTTCCGATATGGGCCATCTGCTCCAGAAAAGTCAATTGCCGCCAGCGCCCTGCCGCAAGACCGGCACTCTGATAGCTCATTGGGAAATCCTTTTTGCAATGACCGCTGTAATTTTCCGGCGAACCTCTGGGTCCTCTACGCCACGGCTGCGGTTGCCCCGGGCAGGACGCATATTGATCATGGAATCAAATTCGATGAACCCTTCTCCTGTCTCCCTCGGATAAAGATTAATTCCCCAAAGGTTCTCCTGTTTTGACCCCTTTTCAAGCAACAGTGCCTCTAAATCCGAGTGAAGCCCGGCGTCCACGGCGATGAGCTCCCGGTCAATGTCGACGACCGCCTTCATAAAGTCCCCAAACGTCCGCGCGGCCATTTGCTTCAATTCCTCAAAGGTCAGCTTTTCTTCGATGATTTTCATGATCACACTGCCACTGTTATTTTAAGGTAGCCCGATCAATTTTGAGCGAAGCGAAAAATTGGTCGGGGCGAGAGGATTTGAACCTCCGATCTCGCGGTCCCGAACCGCGCGCTCTACCAGGCTGAGCCACGCCCCGATTAAAAGCAATGCAGAATGAAGAATTAAAAATTAAGAATGGGACGGCGAGGATTGTAACATGAGAGGGGTTAAATCTCTAGATGGCGAATCAGCCTTTGAGGATCCTGGTTGAAATCGCCCTCCCACTTCTCAAGCAGAGTTTCGGCGGGGGAACGGCAGGGCCGGATAATTTCCTCTTCGATTCGATCGAGATAAAGACATTCGCTCTCTTCCCCTTCCCGGGCCTGTCTCCCCAACCCCCTGCAGGAGAGGTGGAAAAGTTCCTGGGTAATTTCACACACCGAAACCGAACCGATTCTCGCTTTCAGTCCTTCCTTCGGAACGGCACGGTGTAAAGCCAGACACTCCTTCGGCCGAAAATCCCGGACTAAACTCCAGATCTTCTCCCGGACTTCAGGATCGTAAAGAATCCCTTTCCAGAAGGCGGCCACGGCGGGAATGAGCGGGAGCCGTTGGGCATCCACCCCCCGCACTTCAATGTATTGCTTGAAGCGGGCCTCGGGGAAAACGGTGCTCAAGTGGAGTTCAAAGTCGCTCCGCGTCGCACGGAATTCTCCCCGTCCCTTTCTCACAAATTCCCGAAAGGAGACCCCTTCCATAGGAACCCATTTCCCCTCCCGAACAATGAACATCAAAGGCATCCGAAGAACGTATTCGATGTAATCCCGGAATGTTTTTCCCTCCTCGATGAATTCCGCCAAAAGGCCGCACCGGTCAGGATCGGTTTCATTCCAAATGGCCAGGCGGCGCCCCAAATAACCATTCGGTTTCCCGGCAGAAAAGGCGGAATGACCGAACGCCGCCGAGACAAACGAGGTGATCCCGTGAATCACCCGGAATTGGGCCAGCGCCGTCGCCTCGTCCGGGTAATCGAAATTGGCTTGATTGGTGGCAGTGAGCTTCATCATTTCGTGGGCCAGTCTCCCCCGCCCGCCCAAATACGCCTTCATAATCTCGTATCGGCGCTTCGGCACCCACGGTGTGTCTTCGAGGGAGCTGAAGGGGTGAAGCCCCACCGAGAGCCAGGCAATCCCCGGAAAATAGTTTTCCACTTCACGAAGTTCGGCGGCAAAGCTTTGAATCTGTTTTTCCACTTCGAAGATGGTTGAAACCGGCGGGGCACTGAGCTCCACCTGGCCTCCCGGTTCGAGGGTAATCCAGTTCTCACCCTTCCTGAGCGCAATGACGTGGCCCTCCTCAAGGATCGGCTCGTAATGAAAAGTGGCGGCCAGCCGAGAGAGGACCGCCTCGATTCCCCGGGGCCCTAAATAAAGGAGGGCCTTCCCGGTCGCCCGTTCGACGCCGAAAAATTCGCATTCGATCCCCACTCGTTGACGGGCGGCCGGCTTCGAAAACTTCTGGAAGTAGCCGTAGAGCTCCTCCTCTGAGGCGAGAATCCGAGATTCCTGTTCTCCTGGAAGCGTGCTCATGGTTTAATATGCTAACACAGCCCACGGGAGCACAAAATGAAACGATTTGCCTTCGTGATGGACCCCCTGGAAAAGCTCGATCTTCCCTGGGACACCTCGCTCTGCCTCCTTCGAAAGCTTCACGCCCGTGGACACGAAACCTATCTCTTTCTTCCCGCCTCTCTTTCTCTTGAAGGGGGCAAGGTCCGGGGACGGGGACGTCAAATTTCTCCGCGCGGAGAAATTGGCGACCGCCACGGCCCGGAGAAAGCATTTGATTTGGCCGGTTTCGACGCCGTCTTCATTCGAAAAGATCCCCCTTTCGATCAAAGTTATCTGGCTTTGACTTATCTCCTCGGACCTCTGGTCAAAGAAACCGTTGTCATCAATCACCCGCAGGGAATCCGAAATGCGAACGAGAAGCTTTTCGGGCTCCGCTTCGGCCGGTGGACGCCCGCCACCCTCGTCTCCTCTGACGCTGATGAAATCCTGAGTTTCCAAAGAAAGATCCGCTCCGATCTTGTGATTAAGCCTCTCTACGAAAAAGGCGGAAAGGGTGTCTTTCTTTTGCCTCGAAACAGAAAGGGAGCTCGTCGTTTCCTGATTCAGGCCACCCGTGGAGGGAAAGATCCGGTCGTGGCGCAGAAATTTATCCCGGTCCCGAAAGGGGACGGCGACAAACGAATTCTTCTCTGGAAGGGAAATATCCTGGGCGCCTTCGAGCGGATTCCCCGGGCCGGTGAATTCCGGTCCAATCTGAGTCTCGGAGGACGTTTCTCGGCTTGTGGAATCACGAAGTCTGAAAAGGCTCTGGTGCGAGATTTAAAGCCGGCGCTTTTACGGGAGGGGCTTCATTTTGTCGGGATCGACGTGCGCGGCGAAAAATTGATTGAAGTCAACGTCACGAGCCCGGCCGGCCTCGTGGAGCTCGACCGGCTTTACGGGAAAGAGCCTGCAAAAAAAATGATTCTGGATCTCGAAAAGCTGTAGGGGGCGTTACCGCTAACCCGTCCCCACCGGACGGCGTCCCACCGGACGCCGTCCGGTAAACGCGGTAAACGTGTTTTTACGACCAAATCTAGTTGGGTGCATACCCCACGTGGATTAAGGCAGGCTCCATCACTTCTGCAAAGACCGGCGCCGCCACCGTCCCTCCGTAATAGGCCCCCCTCGGATCGTCGAGCACAACGACCATCGCTAAAAGCGGGTGGTCAGCCGGGGCAAAGCCGATGAAAGAGCCCATAAAACTGGAGTGCGAGTAGCCCCGGCCGTTCGGAAGAATCTTCTGCGCCGTCCCCGTTTTTCCGGCGACCGGCACCCCTTTGACCCGGGCGCTTTTTCCGGTCCCCTGCTCGGTCGCCCGCCAGAGCGTTTCCTTGAGGACCTCGACGACCCCGGGCTCGAGGCCCACATATTCCTGCTCCGCCGTGTATTTTCGAAGCGTGACGCCATGAACGTCCTCCACCCTTTCAATCACGTGCGGCTTCACGAGGGTTCCGCCATTGGCAATGAAAGAAATGGCCCGCACCAACTGGAGCGCCGTCACCATCACTTCCTGACCGATCGGAATGGCCACCGGCGAAGTCTTTGACCACTGCCTGGGAGGCCGAATAAATCCCGGCGCCTCACCCTCCAAATCAACCCCCGTCCTTTCCCCAAACCCCAAAAGCTTTACGTATCGGTGAAGTCCGTCATTTCCGAGCCGGGAGGCCAGCTTGGCCGTTCCAATGTTGCTGGATTTGATGATGACCTCGGGAAAGGACAAAAGTCCGTAAGGGTGCACGTCGTGGAGCGCCTTTTTGCCGTATTGCCACTCGCCGTTTTCGCAAAATATTTTCTCGGTCATCGTGACCTTGCGTTCCGACAAAAGCCCCGTCGCCGTAACAATCTTGAAGACCGAGCCCGGCTCGAACATGTCCGTAATCGTCCGGTTCCGGTAATTCTCGAAGGGATCCTCCCCCGGCGAATTGGGATCAAACGTGGGCCGGCTTGCCATCGCGAGGACTTCACCGGTCCGGGGATTCATCAAAACGGCCGTGGCGCCCTTGGCGTGATATTGCCGGTAGGACCGGTCGAGCGCCCGCTCCGTCACGTATTGAAGATAACGATCGATGGCGAGGATCACCCGGTGGCCGTCCAGGGCGGGGGTCATCCGCTCCTCAAAGGCCTTGATTTCCCGGCCGAGGGCGTCCCGCCGGGTGTAGCGCTTCCCGGGCTTCCCGGCGAGCTCTTCATTGAGTGTCCGCTCAATCCCCTCAATCCCCTGCGTGTCGACATTGGTGAAGCCGAGGACATTGGCCAAAAGCCGGCCGTCGGGGTAAAAACGTTTGTATTCGTAGTCGATCCCGAGGGCCGATGTTTTAAGCGCCTCAATTTTCTTCGCTTCCTCGGAGGAGACCCGGCGTTTGATCCAGACAAAAGACTTGTCACGGCCGAGGAGTTCGCGGACCCGTAGGCGGGAAATCGAAAGGAGGTCCGAAAGCTTCCCGGCCAGCGGGTCTTTCTCCTTCTCCGGAATCAGGCGCGGGACGGCATAAATGGAAGGGGTCTTGAGGCTCGTCGCAAAGGCGTGACCCCTTCGGTCCAGGATTGTCCCCCGTAAAGCGGGAATGTCGACCACGAGCCGGTGCTGTTTTTTCGCCAGGTTGAGAAAGGCCGTGTGGTGAAACAGGGAAAGCTGGAAAATTTGAAAGAGGATCGCGAGAAAAACGAGCAGGAGAAAAAATTCAACCAGCCAAAAACGCTCCGGGGAAATCCGGGTGGTCTTTATGATTGGTCCGTGCGAGCCTGAGCGACTTGAATCCACTGCCCTAGAAATTTAAAGACACTGCGAGTGGGAGGTTCGAGGGGGAGGCCTTCAAAGGGTTTGGTCTCGAGGGCCAGCGGGACCCGAAGCACCTGGATTTCCTTGGGGAGCGCCAGCGGAAGAGAGAGGTCCTGGAGACGCTTTTCAAGCTTTTGGGGAGAACGCAGCTGGGCCACCTCGAAATTGAGCCGCCGGTATTCTTCAGACCTTTGGGCTAGGACCGAGGACTTCTCGTGGATTTGGTAGGAGACCCGAAGCATTTCGATCCGCTCGTGAACGTAGACGAGGAGGGCGCCGGTCAAAATTGTAAAACCCAATAAGACCTTGCCCAACCCTTTCATTCCTGCCTCCCTATTCTCCGGGCAGAGCCGCTTTTCTCGCTGCCCGGAGCTTTGCGCTCCGCGAACGGGGGTTCCGTTCCACTTCCCCCGGCCCTGCCTCGACCGGCTTCTTCGTCAAAATCTCCAGAATTCCCTGCCGGGCCCCTTCTCGAAAGGCCTGCTTCACGATCCGGTCTTCCAACGAATGAAAACTGATCACCGCGATTCTCCCGCCCGGCCGTAAAACCCGAAGCGCCTTCGGAAGCGTCTCCTCGAGCGCCCCCAGCTCATCATTCACCCGGATCCTCAAAGCCTGAAACGTCCGGGTGGCCGGGTGGAGGCGGCCAAAATGGAACCGGCGGGGCACTGCTTCTTCAATCACCTCACGAAGCTCACGGGTGGTCTCGATCGGCTGCCGGGCCCGCCTTCTCAAAATCGCCCGGGCAATTCGCCCGGCCCAGCGCCCCTCTCCGTGGGCCCTCAAAAGTTTTTCCAGCTCGCCCTGAGAAAGATCATTCACCAGGTCCCGGGCCCTCAAAGGGCCTTCGGGATTCATTCTCATGTCAAGCGGCCCCTCTTTCAAAAAGCTGAATCCGCGCCCGGCGGCTTCGAGCTGCTCCGTCGAGAGCCCGACGTCTAGTAATACGGCATCCACGGCGTCAAGATTGAGGCGCTCTAAAATTTCATCGATGTGATTAAAATTGCTTTGGACCACCTCGGCCCCCTTGAATCCCTTCAGCTTCCGTTGGGCCCGGCGGACCGCCTCCGGATCCTGATCGATCCCCACCAGCCGGCCCCGCCTTCCCAGACACTTCAGAATTGCTGCCGCGTGCCCTGCGCTCCCCACCGTGGCGTCGACCACCACGTCCCCCGGTTTCGGATCGAGGAACTTTAACACTTCCTCCCGAAGGACCGGTTCGTGCGATTTTTTTTTAGGACGCGAGGAAACCATTCACCCCGGCGCGGGCAAGGGTCTGGAAAACCCGGGGCGAGGCATTCTCAATTCGAAACCCGGTTCCATTGCTGGACCGCCGGAGCCGGTCCACGAGCATTCCCAGTCCCGCCAGTTTCACCTCGCGGGTCTCGGCGAGGTCCAAAACAAGCAGTCTCGGATGCCGGTTCAAAAGCCGTGTCAAGCGCGGCCGGAGGCGGAGCATCTGAAAAGCGTCCAGCGTGCCGGGAAAGTGCAGCACATCCACCGAATCTTCGGTCTTCAAACGGGTCCCCATTTTTACCTCCCCTATTCTTTCTCTTTGTCCGTCATTAATTTTTCCGCCAGCTCTTCAAAACTTCCCTGATGGTCTTTAAAAAATTCCTTCCACTTCTCCTTCGCCCAGATCTCGATACGGTCTGAGACGCCGATAATCACCACCTCTTCCTGGATCTCGGCATACTGTTTCAGGTAATCGGGAATTAAAATTCTCCCCTGCTTGTCGCAGACCGAATCGCAGGCGCCGGAAAAATAAAGCCGGTTGAATTTCCGGGCCTCGCTCTTGGTGAAGGAAAGCTCGCGGAATTTCCGCTCCTGACTTTTCCACGCCTCTTCCGTGAAAATGAAAAGGCAGCGGTCCAGTCCGCGGGTAATGTAAAACTTGTCCGCAAAGTGTTCCTTCACCACTTCGCGAAACTTGGCGGGAATGATCACCCGCCCCTTACTGTCCAGTGAATGAGAGTATTCGCCGTAGAACATTTTTGATTACCACAATCCCCCACTTTTCACCACTTTATACATCGGCGGCAGTATAAGGAGGCTAAAGAAGAGTGTCAACAGGGAATTTGTGGCCGTGCCCAAGCACAGACTGAGCCTGTGTGAGGGGTGTTTTTAGAGGAGTGTCCGAGCCTAGAATTTAGGCCCGAAACAGGGAATGGAGGGGCTTAATCCGTATAGAGAATGCGGGAACAATGCTCGCAGACGACGAGGGCCTCTTTCAGCTTGAGTTCATTCAGGAGCTGGGGGCGGATGTCGATCCGGCAGGCGCCGCAGGCCTCGCCCACCAGGGGCACGAGGGCCAAGCCTTCTTTCTTGTCGAGGATCTTTTCGTAAAGCCGGCGGGCCTCCTCAGGGACCTGCGAAATGACGCCGGAACGTTTCCCGGTCAGTTCGTCAAGGTGGGCCTTTAGAACCTCGCCCCGGGCGTCAAACTCCCTTTTCCTGGCCTCAAACTCTTTTTCCACTTCGGCCAACCGGTTCCGTTCTTCCCGGACAGCGCGCTGGAGCTGGTCGCCCTCCTCCAGAATGGCCAGAATGGAATCCTCCACCATCGAACAATCGGCCTTCAGGGAATCGATTTCTTTTTGGAGGGAGGCGTATTCCTTGTTTGTTTTGACCTGGGCGAGCTGGGCGTCGTATTTTCGAATGAGCCCCTCCTTTTCGGCGAGCTCGCCTTCCTTCGCCCGCTGCCGGACCTGAATGTCCTTGAGCTGCTTTTCCAGATCCAGCATCCTGGATTTCTCGGCTTCCAAATCGAGGGTGAGCTGATGGATCTTTTCCGGGAAGAAGGCGAGTTCCTGACGGGCGGTGTAAATCTCACGGTCAAGGTCCTGGGCCTTTTTTAAGGTTTCAAGGCTCTCGGGGATGTTCAAGGTCGCCATGGTGGAGCCCGATTGTAACGAAGGGGCAAATGAACGGCAAGCTATTTATAGGTAGTGGGTCAGTTTGAACTTAACTTTTTTTGGAGCATTACCCTTATTTGTTTTATTTCCCGCTCAATGATGAAAACACCATAAGCAATTGAGCAAAACACACCGAATAATATAGTCTCATACCACATTTTTGCCTCCTAATTTAAAAGGTTAATAATTTCTTCCAAACTCCAAAGATGGTCAGTTACTTGCGCTTCCATTGCGGGAGTAACCCTCAAAGATTGATGAATGCGACAGAAGTTATAATACATGAAGTGAAGGCTTACGGCATGGGCTAAATTCTCGACTTTTTTAGAGAAGCCGTTTGTAAGGCGGGTAAAACGCCTCATGCTCATACGCATTGTCAGATTTTGCCTCTCGGCAAAGCTTGTGGAAACACCTCCTGATTCAGGGTTCCCATTGACCTTGTTTTTTATTGTCCCTACGCATTGAGCCGGGCTGTAACGCTTCTGCCCTTCTCCGCTTTCTCCGTAAAGCTTTATCAGTTGGGCATAATCGATATTTGAGCCGAAGGCACTTTCAATGGCTTCAAAATAGGCCCGGTGTCCGTCGGTCGTTAACTGAACGCGATTTGAAAGCCTTGAAGCCAAGTCCTCTATAAATTCTTTCGCAGAATCCAAGCCGCGATCAGCCACAAGCCATGAAGGAACAAGTTTGGTGTCAGCGTCAATCGCCGTCCAAGTCCAAACGTCACCATAACCAAACCTCCCCTTTTTCTTTTTGGGGACATTCTTCTCTTTGGCATAACAGAATGACCAAATCTCGTCGCATTGAATCCGTCGACATTTCAGGTTTCGGAGGGTCTTATCTTGATATTCCGAGCAAGCCTTCCCAAGATTGGCCAATAGATTCACGACCGTATTCTTGGCAACCCCCGTCATACGGACGGTGGCCCGGATGGAATTGCCCTCCACAAGGGAGGCAACCACTTGAACCCGTTTTTCAGTAGTTAGCTTATTCATGTTGATATTATGCTTGAGCGGTCAGGCATTGTCAACAACTATTTTAATAATTAAACGATAAAATCATAAACACAACTCTCCGTTTAATTCTGAAAAAAGTTGTTGTGTTTTCTGGATTATCTGTTACTCTGGGGGTGGATTGAAAAACGCGGTTCTAAGGAGCTAGCTTGCCCGCTTTCCTTAGAACCGCCGGAACCGTGCCAGTCGGCACAGGAGGTGGTACATGATAATATAAGCCAATGCCCCTCGAAAGAGGGGTAATCGACCAAGGAATGTATAACATATCTAGTAACGACAAGCAAGGAGGTAACATGAACGGAGAAAACAGCGGAAGTCCTTATGACGCCGCAATCGAAGATTTAAAATCAAAACGAGACGCTATTGACTCAATGATTGCACAGCTTGAACAGCTGAAAGTCCTTACCGTAAGTGCTAGTGGAATTACATTGCCGTCTACCGTGATACAGGCAACAGGAGAGATTACAGAGGATTCGTTCTTTGGCTTGAATATCAATGAAGCTTCTAAGAAGTATTTGTCAATGGTCAAAACACCAAGAGCCACGAAAGAAATCTATCACGCGTTAGTAAAGGGCGGGCTACAACTTACAGAAAAGTCTCTCTATGTGATTCTGAATAGAGACGCGAGGGACGGCAAGAATTTTGTTAAGGTAAATAAAAAATGGGGCTTGCCTGAATGGTACAAGAACAAATAACCGTTTCGCCTATGCGCTTTTTCTTCTACTCCATCTTGATTGAGCCGCTTTTCTAGCAATCTGCTTCCTTCTTTTTTCTGACAATTTTTCCGCCCTAGCTTTGCCACCCTTAAGCCCTCCAAGACGTCCTAGGGCTACTGCATAGGGGTTTTTGGCGGGTGCTTTGGGGGGAGTTACAGAGGTGGCCTTCTGGACTATCCCAAAGGCTATTTGATTCAAATCTGTGGACTTTTTACTGCTTTTCCGCTCAAGCATGCCTCCATATTAGCACGTTAGAAAAGGACTGTCTAGGCTTTGGGCCTTTCAAACTGACCCACTACCTATTTATAGGAAGCGGCCTCAATCTCAAGCTGAATGAACTCACGCAGTTCTTCCCGGCTCAAACGATTCCATAAAAGCTCCTGGGCCACGGAGGCGCCGGAGGGCGGCTCCGCCGAAACTGCCGGCAGGGCCCCCTCGCCCGGGTGAGGTCTTCCGAGAGAAGACGACGGAAGAATGGACGCCGGCGTCAATTCTTCCAACCAGAGGGCGGTTTCAGAGTCCGACTCCCCGAACCCGAAGCGGAAGATTCGAACCGGGACCCGGACAAAACCCAGAAGTTCACGCACCCCCTCTTCATAACGGGGCGCTGCGAGAAGCACGTCCGCTTTTCCGGGAAAGGCGGCCTCCAGCCGGCGGGCCTTCCCCAAAAAATCAGGGATCTCGTCCCGGGTGAAGGTCTCGGAGGCCACCTCAAACCAAAACAGGTTTTCCCCCTGACGGAAGACAAACGAATGGGAAGATTTCAAGCTCGGGTCCGGAAACTCCGCCGGCCGGGCATCCGGAAAGAGACGGAGCGCCGCTTCCTGAAAATAGGCCAGGGCCTCGGGAAATTTGCAGTTTGAATCTGACCGTGAGAGGAAGATCCTGGGCATTTTAGGGAGCCGCCTTTGCCCCTTCCAAAGTGCGCGATTGAAGCATTTTTTGAAACCAGCGCCAAAACCGGGTCTTCTCCGGTGAAAGCGGGCGGCGGAGCCCCTCCCCCGACAAAATGGCCCCTGAATGAAAACCCAGGATTTCGTCGGTCGGGACCCAGACCGGGTCTTTTTTCTCCGGGAAGGCCAGACCGCCGAGCCACACGGTCGAAATGCCGAGGAACCGGGAGGTGATCAAAGAAAACCTTTCAAACAGAAACTCCCCCTGATCCCGTGAACCGAGTCCGTCCCGAAAGAGGAGAAAAAAATCAATTTCCCGGTTCAAATTCCAAAGCGTCTTCATGGTCCGGTAGGCCTCCCGAAGGCTGTCGCCTTCAGGCTGAACGTAAAGGACCACCCGGTCCAGGAGCTGCGCAATCCGGGCGAGGGAGCGGAAATGGGCCGGCTCGAAGTCCAGCAGGACAATCACGGGATTTGTCACCGTCGTTTCTGAGGAGGGGGCCTCCCCTTCCCGGCGAAGAGGGTTCGCCTGTGTCAAAGACCAAAGCGCCTGATGAGAAAGCACCAGCCGGGAGATTTTCGGATTCAAAAGTTCCAAAGAGGGAAAGGGGTCTTGGGCGGTCTTCCCGGCCGTCCCGTTGAAGCCGGGGGCAATGGACACGAGCGACGCAAAAAGGTCCGTCTGCCGCACCAACTGGGAGGCAAGGTAGGCATTGGCAAGGAAGGAATCTCCCTCGTGGTCCGGGACCGAGACCGCCAAAAATTGAACGTCGAAGGCGGGCCTGAAAGGAACGGCCAGGGGGACCGGCTGGACTTCCGTGTGGCGAAAGAGCGGCGAGAGGTCCTCAAGACCCCGCCTCAGTTTTTTGGCGCCGGCCGCCGGTGCCGCCACCCCATTTTGAACGGGATGATTTTCCATCTCAATCTGTCTCCTTAAAGGACCAGGTAGGAATCCCGGGTCCCGAAGGTGTTCTCCTTCTCCTCCCGGGCGCCGGGGTCCGCCTTCCATTCCCCATCCACCAAAAACTTGTAGCGGTGACTCCCCTCCAGAATCAGGACCACTTTCTGCCAGAGGCCGTTTCCGTTTCGCCGTAACAAGGGCTCCGCCAGCCACTGATTGAAATCACCGGCCACGAGGACCTCCTTCGCCTCCGGGGCGTAGTATTGGAAGAGGACGCCTCCGCAAACTTTTCGGGTTCCGGCCGGCCGTTTCCACGAATCTTTTTCTGAAACCGGAGTTTCCTCGGGCGTTTCCCATTTCCATCCCCGCTCCAGGATTTCGGTGGCGAGGCCCATGTAATCCCGGTAGCCGATCGACTCGGGGTCAAAATCCACAATGCTGAGGCCGGCCCCAGCGGCTTCCCGTAAGGCCACGTTGTCGTGAATGACCGTGTGAAACAATCGCTCCCCGAAATGCTTCCGCACCTCTTCGTAGACCTCCTGGGAAAAGGTGCTGCGCCGCTCAAAGAGCGTGAGGAGGGCATGGGTTTGAAAAGGGCGGCTTCTTTTTTCCGTGACCCGCTGGAGGGTCTCGGACATTTTGGCGAGGCCGTGAAGCGAAAAAAAGGAGGGCTCAATCGGAATCAAGACCTCCTCCGCCACTTCCAGGGCATTCAGGGTCAGGAGACCCAGGTTGGGAGGGCAGTCGATCAGGACAAAATCAAACGATTCCGTGCGGGGAATCGAAAAAAGCAGAAGGTATTTGAGCTGTTTCTCCCTTTGAGGGTGGCCGGGAAAGATCTCTTCGAAGCGCTGGAGCCGGAGGTCGCCCGGCAGAAGATAGAGGTGGGGATTGAGACGGAGCGTGACCTCTTCCCAGGAGGTCTTTTTCTCCTCCCCCGGGGCGAGCAGGTCGCAAAGGGTCCGCTCAAGTTTTTCCGGAAAAATCCCCAGACCCACGGTCGTGTGGGCCTGGGGGTCCAGGTCCACCAAAAGCACTTTCCGGTTCAGCCGAGCCAGGCAGGCGCCCAAGTTAATCGCCGTCGTGGTCTTACCACACCCGCCTTTTTGATTCGCAATGGCAATCATCCTCATCATAAGGATTTAGACCGCCACGACAGGCTTTAAAGTATCGGCCGGCGGGTGACTTCTATTGAGAGCGTGGAAAGTTCAAGCGACGGATTCTGAGGAGAGCGTCTTAAAACGGCCGTCGTCCGAAAAATAGGTAAGGGTCCAGCGGGCCTCCGGAAACTGATCGGCCAGAAGAGAGGCCTTTTCGGGGCCAAGGACGAAGAGGCTGGTTGAGAGCAGATCCGTGAGAAGCGCCGAGGGCGCCATGACCGACGCCGCAATGGAACGGTCCGCCGGGAAACCGGTGCGGGGGTTGAGAATATGCGAATAGCGGCGGCCGTCCACGACAAAAAATTGCTCGTAATCCCCGCTCGTGGACACGGCTTCGTTGGAAAGTGTAATCACCCGAAGGGTCCGGGTGGGGTCCCTCGGATGCTGGAGGCCCACCCGCCAGGGCTTTCCGTCCCCGGACCTTCCCAGGCCGAAGATCGTCCCCCCGATATTCACCAGCGCATTTTCGATCCCCTCCGATTTCAAAAGCCCGACCACCCGGTCGCAGGCGTAACCCTTGGCAATGCCTCCCAAATCAATCTCCATCCCGGGGACCCGAAAACCGACTTTCCTTGTTTCGGGCTCGAGAATCAGCTGATGGGCACCAATCCGAGGCAGCAGGTTCTGGATTTCCTCCGGCCGAGGCAGGTGAGGCTTTCCGTCAAAAAATCCCCAAAGTTTCACAAGCGGCAGAACCGTGATGTCAAAGACCCCGCCCGACTTTTCGTAAAATTTGACGGAGGCCTCGATCACCTCGAAGGTCTCGGGGGAAACCTCCTGGGGCGACTCATAACCCAGGCGATTGACTCTGGAAATTTCACTCGTCTCCTGGTAGTGGCTCATCCGGGCGTCGATTTCACGAAGGAGCTTAAAGGCCCGGTCCAAAATCCGTTCCCGGTCCCGCTTCTCTTTACCGAGGACGACCACCTCATTGAAAACCCCCATCACGACTTCTTGACGGCGTGAGGCGGGCCGGGGGGAACAGCCGGCCCAAAGGGCCAGGCCGAGAATCAGGAAACGGAAAAGCGGGCGCATTTTTTAATCTTTCTCCCCGGACTTTTTGAAAGAAGCCTCGTAGATCACGTTCAGCGCCTTCCGGACCTGGGCATTCATCGACCGGACCGAGATCGTGGCGCCTGAAATCGAAGTGATGTCCTGGTTGATCTGAATCGGGTCGTCACGGCCTTTCCCGAAATATTGATAAAGAAACCGTTTTCTCCGGACATCGCTGCCGTGGCTTTCCCGGTAAACCAGGACCTTCACGTCCTGGACCTTCCCGTCCGGCCCGACAACCGTCATCGAAGTGATGGGGCGGAATTTCCCCAGCTCCTCCCCCATCATCGCAGTCCCCAAAAGGTTTCCGGCCTTGATTCCCCGGTAAAGGACAAACTCCCGTTCGTAGAGCGGGTGGCCGACGGCCCGGGCCACCCTTGCCTCCGCTTCAGGACTGAGACGGATCACCTCTTTCTCGATTCGATCCGCTCCGGCAAACGCCTTTTCCAGGGCCTCCTCCGGCGTCAGATAAATTTCATTTCGGGCGTTCCCTTCGGGCTCTCTCTCAGCCTCGGAGGCCTCGGCGGCCGGCAAGACGTTTGAGAAGGCAGCCGTCCATAGAAGAAAAATCAGGAGCGGGGACCAAAGAGAGGTTGTCAGCAGTTTCTTGAAAAAATCAGCGAAGGCGGGCGGGCGGCGGGGCCTTCCGGCGGCAGCTGGAACAGGTCCCGAAAAGTTTGTGGCTGTGGTAGCGGATGATAAAACCTTCCCGCCGGGCCACTTCGCCCTGGAGGCGTTCGATGTTTGAATTTTCGAATTCAAGGATGCGTCCGCAGTGGATGCAAATGAGGTGGTCGTGGTGGGGCCGCTCGACCATCCGTTCGTAATATTTCTGCCCTTTTCCGAAATCATGCTCTTCGACCGCCTTTTCTTCGACCAGGAGGTGGAGCGTGCGGTAAACCGTGGCCTTGGAAATCCGCTCGCCCTTCCGCCGGAGCCGCTCCCAAAGCTCATCGGCCGAGAAATGCTCACCCGCCCGGGTCGACAGGATCTTCTGGGTGATCGCCTGGCGGGGGTGCGTGAGCTTCAGGTTTTTCTCGTGAAACCGCTCTTGGAATTCGCCGGCCGAGTGTTTCGCCATGGGTTTGGAGGTGTCGTGTGGGAGCTATTATAGAAGAGTTCAAGCCCTTTCTCCAAGAGCGAAATCGCCGTCTCAGGCGGCGGGTCTCGGGTGTCTCGAAGGCTTCGGGCGGCGCCAAGCCCACATCTCCCAAAGTGGCCACCCGATCAAGATCAAAAAGCTCCCGTTCAGGAGAAGGCGCCCGAGGAATTTTCCCCACGCCCAGACCGGATGGGAATAAACAATGAGCCACGGCGTCCCAATGTCCAACACCATGCCCGTGAAGCTCGCTGCGAGGAGCCCCAGCTTCCAGACGAAATCCGCCCGGGCCAGCATAAAAAGGTGGATGAGGATGAGAAAGACGACGGGGATCGTGAAAAGATGATAATGCGTGACTTCCCAGAGAGCGTAGAAGGTCTTGGGAAACAACATTCTCTCTTCGCTGCCCCGATAATAGTCAACGAGGCTCGGGACGCTGAAACCGGTTTCCTTGAAGTAAAATGCGATCATTGTGAGCCAGCCCGCCAGCATCAAAACGAGAAAACTCGAATAGGTGAGTTTCTGACCGGCGGAGATCGTGGAAAAGTTGTAGGCCGATTTGGAAAAATCCTTCATGTCTCAAGCCTCGAATGAACCCTTTGAATGATTTCCCTTTCCATCTTTCCGTCCGAGGGCACGGGCTGCCAGCGGAAGGCCCGTGTCCCGCCCGGCGTTTTTTCCTGGACCCGGCTGACGAGTCGAAGCTCGGTCCCTCCGCCCGGCGCCGGTAAAAGCCGGGCCACGAGCCCGACTCGCTTCTTCCATTGATTCCCCATCAGACCGCCGCCGAAGGCCCCGAGGGTCCGTTCGCTCCACCCCTCCATCCATTCCGTTTCAACCCGTCGCCGGACGGCGTCCGCTTCCTTGATCGGAAGGTCTTTCAGGACGTCCACTAAAACTTCCCACACCTTTTCCGGCGGGGCGGCGAACTTTGCACGATAATCGGGCGAGGCAACCGCTCCGTCCCGGAACGAGGCACAGCCACTGGACGCCAGGACAAACGCCAGCAAAACCAAACACCTTTTAAAAGTAAGTGGCGGCAGAGAGTTGAAGTTCATTGTTTCCGGCATCGGCCAAATCACCGCTTTCAATATTCCACTCATGGGCGAGTTTAAAGACCGTGTCCTCCGTGGGACGGAAGTTGATGCCGGCGGTGAACCGGCTTGACTCAGACCCGTCCAAATCCATCTGGTCCCAGCGGGCCGAAAGCGTGAATTTGGATTCGTCGGTAAAAAAGGCCGGGAGCCCCTTTTTGAGAAAACCCGGCAGGAAGTGATAGTTTCCCTGCACGTAGTAGCCCCAGAGATTTCCGGGGACGTTCCTGGATTTGGCAAAGGCATTTCGATGAATATCGGCGTAAGCGGCCTCGAACAAAAGCTCGAAGGGGCCCTTTTGAAGCGTCGTGTCCCAGGCATAAATCGCCAGCAGATTTTTTCCCGTGGCGTCGTAATCGCCGACGTGCGTTGAGAAGCCGGTCTCGAGGCCGAGGAACGGGCTGAAGGCAATCCGGCCCACCATCGCCGGATCATCGTTAACGTCCGTTTTCTCAGAGCCCCGGCCTCCCCGAAGTCCGCTCGTGCGGGTAAAGCGGGCTGTTCCGTTGGAGGCGATCCCCTCAAAGCCATTGACAAGATAAATCTCATAATCGAGCTTGGAAAGCTCGCTGGGGTAAAACGTGCCGTAAAAACCGGCGCCTGCCTCCGAGAGGGTCGTCGGAATAATATTAGTATCGACGAGCGGACGGTTCACCAGATCCTGAATCGGAGAGTCGTGGACCAGGTTCAGCTTGCCGAGCGGTGACAGGAGGATTCCGGTCCGGAAGTTGACCTTTTCATTGAGGAGGTAGTCGATCGTCGCAAACTCGATTTTCACTTCGCCGTCCGCCCGGTTGTTCTGCGGCCCCCCGTCCTCAAATTCAATTTCGGTGGCGAACTTCACCCGGTCCGAGATGTCGGAGTAAATAAAGGGAATGAGGCGGTGCTGGCGGAAGCGGGCATTGGAATCCTGGTCATCGATATACTCCATATCCATGTAGCCGCCCACGTAGGTGTTCCGGCCGTAGCGCTTAAGGAAGGGCTTTGTGTAGACCCCGCCGAAGCTGGGCGAAAGTTTCTTATCGGTGAATTCGCCCGCCTTCTTCGGAATGTAATCGGCGCCCCGGTCCGCACTCTCTCCCGTCTGAGTGATTTCAAGCTGCTTCTTCAGCGCCGTCACTTCGTTCTCAAGCTCCTCCACCCGCTTGACCTTTTTCTCAAGCTCCGAAACCCGCTTCACCAAATCTTCCTCACCGGCGGCACGGCCCGGTGAAACCGGCAGGGCTAAAAATAAACTGAGTGTCAAAGCGGCCATCTTTTGAAATTTATTCTTCACCTTAAATTCTCCTTTTTTGGGTTGTTGAGATTTGAAATTTTGAGTTTCCAAATACCTGAGGATAAAAGCAGCGGGCCGGCCGCTCAGGGGGGAGGAGGAAGGCCGGCCGGCCCCGGGGTTGATAATGAGAATCATTCTCATCCTTCAACCCAAAATTTTCCCGTTCAGAGTTCTTCATGATTTTCTTTAAGCGGGCGCTTGGGCTTCCGAGGCCTTGCGGCACTCGAGAAGGGTGAGGATGCCCAGAAGGTAGGTGTAGTAAGAAACGGCCTCGAGGAGCGAGGGGTTGCCGTTGTAGCCAAAAATGGCTTTCAAGAAAGAACCCATCCCCTCTTTTTCATTCAGGACACCGTTCACGTCCCAGGCGTGTTCGATCAAGACCGGGAGCCACCCCGCCTCTCCCAGTTCGTGGACGCCGTAGCCCAAGAGCCCGGCGGCCATCAGCGTCAGAAGAAAGCCGGTGCCGTGGAAAAAGGGTTTCAAGGGAATTTTCCTCCCGAGCCAAAAAACGACAAACACCAGAAGGGCCGCCAGGAAAAAACCCGAAACCCCTCCAAGGGTTGAAACGGCCCCGCCGGCCTGGAGGGCAGAGGCCTTCAAAAAGAGAATCGTCTCAGCGCCTTCCCTTAAAACGGCGAAAAAGGCCATCCCCCACAGGGCCCAAAGATCTTTGCGGTTCACGACGGCCACGAGTTCCGCTTCCATATGGGTACGGATTCGGGAGGCTTGACGGTGCATCCAAAAAATCATGTAGGTGAGAACACCGGACGCCACGAGCGCCACGAGGCCTTCGAAAATTTGAGCGGCCCGGCCCTCAAAACTTCCCACCGTCCGCTCAAAGAGAAAGGCAATGACCCCGCTCGCCAAGAGGGCCGAGACCGTTCCCGAGAGGACCTGCCTCATAAAGGGCTGGGCGTGGGTCCGGGCCAGAAAGGCAAGAATGATTCCGACAATTAAAGCCGCTTCGAGGGTCTCACGAAAAACAATGACGAAGGTGGATACGATTAAAGGATTCATTGAAGCGGGATAAAAAATTCCATGGGGACCCATTCCCCTTTTCTCCGGGCTTCTACCTTCAGATGAAGGACGGGGCCCGCCGGCCGGGGGACCTCGGCCCGGTAAAATTCCCCCTGTTCCCCCGCCTGAAATTCCCCCCGCACGGGATTTGGATCGTCGGGAGAGAGGGTCCAGCGGGCCGGAATCCCGGTCACCTTCATCGGCTGCGCCGTTTCATCGTAAAGATAAAGCCGAACCGCACGGTTCGGCTCAAGCACGACTTCATAATGATAAAGGTTCCCGGCGTCCCCGAAATGGCCCCCGTGGAGCGGTTTCTCTTCGTGGGTCTCGACGGCCGCAGGCGCTTTGGATTCCGAGGCCCACGCCGAGGGCCCTCCCTTCTGCGGGGAAGCGGCTCCAAGCCCCAGCCCCAATCCCAGAACTGTGATTTTGAGAATGAATCTCATTTGCAGGAAGTATAGGGAAGGCTGGGCCGGGTGTCAAACTTTTTTTGGGCCTGTGATTGACTGCGGGCGGGGCTAAAGGGCGAGCAGGTTTTCGATATTGACGAGCCCGACCACTTCAAGCTGGGCGTCTGTCACGAGGGCAAAGGACTGCCGCCTTTCCTGCAGCGTCAGGAAGGCCTTTTCGAGAGAGGTCTCTTTGGGAAGAAAGATGGGCGAACGGAGGAAAGAACGAAGCGGCTTTTCGCCGTCTTCTTCAAAAAGCAAATCAAAGGTGTAGATCATTCCGATGACGATATTGGGAATTTCCTCATAAACTAAAATCACCTTGGAACCCGTCTGCCGGGCCCGCCCCTTGGCATCCTTCACCTTCTCAGAAAGCTCCACCCGGGGAACGGTCGCCACAGGGACCAGCACCCGCTCGACCGGAATCCGCTCAAAATCCAGGATCCGCTCCACAAATTTCTTTTCGTGTTCCTCCAGGACACCCGAGCGCACACTCTCTTCAATGAGAAACCGGAACTCGTCTTCATTGACAAGAATATTTCTCTGGCCGCTCCCCTGCCCGGTCCCCAGAAAAACCCCGGAGGCCCCGAGAAGCAGCCGGGCCGGCCAGGCAAAAAGTTTCCAGAAGAAAAGAACAAGGCTGGTGTGGTCCAGCAAAAAACCCCGGCCCCGGAAGCGGCCGTAACCCTTCGGCACGGTCTCGGCGAAAACAATAAGGACGGGGGCCAGAAGGGCCGTCGCCACCCACTCATTCTCGATCCCGAACCGGGTCTCAAGGAAAACGGTCAAGAGCACGGCGGCTGACACATTGACCAGGTTGTTACCGATCAGCATGGCCGTGAGAAACTCCCGGGAATTCGTAAAAAGATCCAGGAGCCACCGGGCCCGGACAATGCCCTGCTCGGAAAGCTCCCGGAGCTTGACCCGGTCGGTCGAAAGAAAGGCCATCTCCGAGGCCGAGAAGAAGGCTGAGAAAAAAAGGCAGACGGCCAGCCCGAGGAGGAGGGTCATCGCTGGGGCCTCACCCCAATTTTGAGGATCCGCTGACGGGCCATGTCGTGGATGCGGAGGCGGAAATGGGGGATTTCCAGGAGATCGCCTTTTTTCGGGACCCGGCCCATCTTTTCGAGGACAAACCCGCTCAGGGTTGCGGCCTCTTTGGAGCGAAGGTTCCCGTGAAAGAATTCGTTGAACTCTCCCAGTGAAATTTTTCCGTCGACGAGGTACTCTCCGCCCTCCCCCTCCCGAATGGCCTGCTCGGGCTTGGCGTATTCGTCGTAAAATTCTCCGAAAATTTCCTCCAGGATGTCTTCGAGCGTCACCACGCCGGCCGTGCCCCCGAATTCATCCACGCACACGGCAAAATGGGCCCCCGTCTTTTGGAAATCCCGCAGGAGTTCGTCAATCCGTTTCAAAGCGGGCACATAAAAAGCAGGCTTTAAAAATTTGGTCAGGTCCCGTTGGCCGCTCAGGATCACTTCCTGGGTCGTGACAACCCCGGTAATTTGGTCCAGCGAATCCTGATAAACCGGAAAGTGAGAATAATGGAAACGCTTCATCACTTCCTCCTGCTTCTCCCAGGGATCCCCGAGCCGGAGGGCCACCAGGTCCGTCCGGTGCGTCATAATGGAACGGACCGGCCGTTCCCCCAGCTCAAAAAGCTTTTGGATCATGCGGCGTTCCTGACGGTCCAAGATTCCCTCTTCCTCCCCGATCTTAACGAGGAGCTTGAGCTCCTGGGCCGAAATCAAATCCGAGGATTCCTTTTTGTCCCGCAGGAGAAAACTGAGGACCCCATCACTGAGGAACTGCACGAGCCGTCTCAAGGGAAACAGGAGGCCGGACAAAAATTCCAAAAGGGGAGCCGCCAAAATGGCGAGGGACTCATTTTTTCGGACAGCAACGACCTTGGGAAGCACCTCGCCGAAAAAAATCAGCGCCACGGTAAAAATTGCGACCACGAGACTTACCCTGCCCGGACCCACCCAGCGGAGGCCGACGAGCGTCACAAGGACCGCTGCCAAAATATGGGTCAGGTTGTTTCCAATGAGGAGGGTCACCAGGACCCGCCGGGGGTGCGCCAAAAGGTCATTCACAAGACCCCCCAGGCGCGGGTAACGCTCCACAAGCCGGCGCCGTTCAATCCGGGTCAGGGAAAAGAGTGCGGTCTCTGAGCCCGCAAAAAAGGCGGCCAAGAGAAAGAGGGCCGCAAGAAGAAGGAAGGGGACCCCCTCTGTCATGCCCCCTCCCTTCGATAAAGCCCCGTGCGCCGGATGTAATCCGTCACTTTTTGAGGAACCCACTGAGAAACATCATCCCCGCGCTGAATCTTCTCCCGAAGTTCAGATGCCGAGAGAGACAAGGGCGCCATCTTAAGCCAATGCATTCGGGGAGGAAGTTTCCCGGGAAGCGGGAAGGCAGGCCTCGGCGCCACGATCCATTCGGAAAGCCTGAGAATTTCCTCGGGATCCTTCCATTTTTTGAGGTCCGCCAGGGAATCTGCCCCAACGATAAAAAAAATCTGGTGAGGCTCCGGATAAATTTTCCGGAGTTCCAAGAGCGTCTCCACCGTGTAGGAAACGCCGGGCCGGCGCAACTCGAGATCGGAAAGTTCCCAGCGGGGAGCCCCGGAGATGGCCAGTTCCACCATTCGGGCCCGGTGGGACGCAGGGGCCAGAGAGGGGTCTTCCTGCTTGTGCGGAGGGATTCGGGCCGGGATGAAAAGGATTTTATCGAGTTTAAACTGCGCTTCGGATTCCCGGGCCAAGGAGAGATGTCCCGCATGAACGGGGTCGAAACTTCCCCCGAGAATCCCGATTTTCATGAGTGGTTATTCCCGTATTTGTCCGTGTCCTTCTACCACGTATTTGTAAGAAGCCAGCCCGTCCAGACCCATGGGACCCCGGGCGTGGATCTTGTCCGTTGAGATGCCGATCTCTGCGCCGAAACCGTACTGAAACCCGTCCGAAAACCGGGTGGAGGCATTCACCATCACCGAAGAAGAGTCCACCCTCTCCACAAAGCGGCGCGCCCGGAGACGGTCCCGGGTGACGATACCGTCCGTGTGCGCCGACCCGTAAGTCTGAATATGCGAGATGGCGGCATCGAGATCCGGCACGGTCCGGATCGCAAGGATCTTGTCCAGAAACTCTCTCCCCCAATCTTGGGAACGGGCCGGTTTCGCCCAGGGAAGGATCCGACACGTCTCCCGATCGCCCCGGACTTCGCATCCGGCCTTGCGAAGTCCCCGCCCCAGCACCGGCAGGAACCGGGAAGCGATTTTTTCGTGAACCAGTAAAGTTTCCATTGCATTGCACGTCGCGGGACGCTGGCACTTGGCGTTCAGGGCAATCCTCAGGGCCTGCGGAAGATCCGCCTTCTCATCAATATAAATATGGCAGACACCTTGATAGTGTTTAATCACAGGGATCCGGGAGCCGTGCGCCACCCTCCGGATCAGGGCCTCCCCGCCCCGGGGGATCACAAGATTGATCTGGTCCTCAAGTTTGAGAAAAAGATCCACCGCACGATGATCTGTCACCGTCACAAAACTGACGCAGGCGAGCGGCAGGCTAAATTTCTGCAGGGCCTGGTGGTAAACGTGGACCAGGGCCTGATTGGAGTGAAACGCTTCGCTGCCGCCCCGAAGGATCACGGCATTCCCGCTCTTCAGGCAGAGCGAGGCGCATTCGGAGGTGACATTGGGACGCGATTCGTAGATGATGAGAATGACACCGAGCGGCACGGTCACTTTTGAAATCGAAAGACCATTCGGACGTTTCCATCGGGCCAGCACTTTTCCGATCGGGTCGTCGAGACGGGCCACGGCCTGGACCCCGCCTGAAATTTCCTCGATCCGTTGGGGGGTCAGCGTGAGCCGGTCGATCAGGGCCGGGCTTAACTTTCTTTCTTCGGCCCGACGCAAATCCCGTTCATTCTGCTGCCGGATCGACTTTTTTCCCAATTCGAGAAGACGCACGACTTCCAAAAGAACACGGTTTTTCTCCCGGCTGGAGAGAGTGGCCGAAATCAGGGAAGCCGCCTTGGCCTTCCGGGCAACGTCTGAAACGTAGGAATTTAAGGAGCCCATCGAGAGCGGCCCCCCGCCAGGATCATCCAGTTTTCATGACTCATCCGCCGCCTTCCTCCGGCCACGAAGAGGGTGCCGACGTCAGCGCCTTCAAACACCTTTTCGAGGATCTTTTCCTGATGGCCGTTGACAAGCCAGAGCGGGATCCCGGATTGCATCGCCAGTTTGGCGGCCTCGAGTTTCGCCCTCATCCCGCCCACGGACCTCTCTTTCTTCTGATCCGCCAAATGAGGCATCAGATTTCTTTGAATCTGATCGAGCCTCTCCACCGCCCGGATCCGGGAGCCGTCTTTCAAATAAAAACCGTCCACATCGGAAAGGAGGACAAGAAGGTCCGCCCCGAGCAGGCCGGCCACCCAGACCGAAAGGAGGTCATTGTCGCCAAAGGCGATTTCCTCGGTCGCCACCGTGTCATTCTCATTGACGATGGGAAGCGCCTTCATCCGAAAAAGCTCACGGAAGGTGTGCTGGGTATTTAAAAACCGGTGCCGGGACTCCAGGATGTCCCGGGTCAGAAGGACTTGGGCCGTGTGAACCCCCCGTTTTGAAAAATATTCCTCATAGGCCCGCATCAGCTTGCCCTGCCCCACCGCCGCACAGGCTTGCAACCGCTTCAAATCGGTCGGTCGGTTTTTGAGATGGAGCGTCTCCATTCCAAAAGCAATGGCCCCGCTGGTAACGAGCACCACTTGCCGCTTCTGGCGAAGGAGCGAGAAGACCTCCTCCCCGAGCCGGTCAAAGGCCGGCTTCGAAAAATTTCCCGTCGGGGACGTAAGCATGCTGGTCCCGGCCTTCAAAACCACACGCCGGGCCTTCCGAAGCTTGTCCCGCAGACGCCGAATTCCGCCTTCAGCCATGGGAAAGCTCCTTGGGAGTCTCCATTTTTCTCAAATGGGCTGTCACGAAATGCATGAGCTCCTCCACCCCTTCTCCGGTCTCGGCTGAAATCAGAAACAGCGGGTCCGGCGGACGAAATTTTTCCGCCCCCACCCGCTCACGGACCTCTTCGAGATCCATCTTATTGACGACCACCCCCCGGGAAATTTCAAGCAAACTCGGCCGATACCGTCCCAGTGTTTCAAGCAGGATATCGTAGCCTTCTCCCAGCGTCCCGGCAAAAGCATTCAAGGGGTCCAAAACAAAAAGAATGATTTTTCCCCGGTCCAGGTGCTTGAGGTAGTCCACCCCCAGACCGCGTCCGGCATGGGATTCCCGGTAGAGCGCCGGAAGTTCGCAGAGCAGGACCTGCCGGTAGTCCGGGGTCTCGTGGGTCCCCAGCTCGGGGTGCCGGGTTGAAAAAGGGAAACTTTCTTCCCGGGCGTGGGCGTGCGTAAGGCGGTTCAAGAGTTTGGATTTTCCCGTATTGGGAAGACCGATCAAAAAAACGTCGGCCGGGATCTTGAAAATGAGGACGATCTCGAGCGACCCTCCCGCTTCCCCGGGCTGGGCAAACCTTCCTCCCGCATTGCCGGCGCCGCCCCGGCCTCCCTCAAGGACGATGACTTCGTCGCCGGCCTCAACCAGGTCCCGGATGAGAAAACTTTTGTCCTTCCGGTAGACCACCGTGCCCGAAGGGACGGAAATCACAACGTCCCGGCCCTTTTTCCCCCGCTTGTGATTGCTGCCGCCGAGCCCGCCCGACCCGGCCCGGAAGTGCGGGTGGTAAAGAAACTCCCTCAGGTTCGTAACATTACGGTCCGCCCGGACGATCACGCTCCCGCCCGAGCCGCCTTCACCGCCGGTGTTCAAAAACTTTTTTTCTGAAATCCGGAGGCGGCTGTCACACCCCCGGCCCCCATCACCGGCTTTGACAAAAATTTTGACTTCGTCCAGGGTTCGTTCCATCGTTGAAAATAAAAATCCCAAATCTTCCGTCAGACTTTCTCCCGAAAGCCCAAAAGATGACGGAGATTTGGGATTGGTTTATTTCTTGATCGGGTTAACGGGGTTGATGTGGACGGTTCGATTCGGGCGAAACTTGACCGTTCCCGGCCGGAGGGCAAACAAGGTGTAATCATTGCCCTGCCCGACAAAAAAGCCCGGCTTGAAGCGGGTGCCCCGCTGTCGGACAAGGATTTCACCGGCTTGAACCCGCTGGCCGTCAAACCGTTTGATGCCGAGACGCTTGGCGTTTGAATCCCGCCCGTTTTGGGTGCTGCCCTGTCCTTTAACGTGGGCCATGAATCAATCCTCGGAGTGGCGGATTTCTTTGACGCGAAGACGGGAGTAAGTCTGCCGATGGCCCTTCTTCTGGCGGGAGTTCTTGCGTCGCCTCATTTTAAAGGAAACTTTTTTCGGCCCGCGGATTTCGTCCAGGGACTCGCAGACCACCAAAGCCCCTTTGACGTAGGGGTTCCCAACCTCGTAAGACTCCCCTCGTCTGAGGAGAAGAACCTTATTCAAGAGGACTTCCTTCTGGTGATCGCCCAGCTTAAGTCTTTCTATATCAATGACTTGGTTGGGCTCCACCCGAAGCTGTTTACCGCCGGCTTGGACAATCGCGAAGGGGCTCATTTTTATAACTCGAAAGTGGGCCGTATTTTATGTGGATTGGGGCCAACTGTCAAGTTTTTGAGGTTTTGTTAAGCTGCCAGTCGTAAGGGGTGTATTTCACCCGGTAGCCCCCTTCCCGAAGGTATTCCACCTTCTTTGGGTCCTCGAGGAAATGGGCGATAAAGCTCAGCGTCGCCCGTTCGAGGGGGTCCCACGAGCCCTCCCCGGGAGAATCACCCCAGTTCATCAAGAAGTGCCGGGCCTGCCACTTGAAGAGACGGGAGAGAGTGACCTTTTTCCCGCCCAACTCAATCTGATTTTCCGGCCGGGCGTTCACAAAGTCCCGGACAGCGAGATAAAGCTGCCCCTCCAACTTGGGGCCCGTGTAAGCCTCCCGTCTCAGCGCCGGAGAGCTCCGGGTCCCGGAAGTGAGGGCGAAAATAACCTTTTCCTCGCGAAACTGCCTGAGAAGCAAGTCGTCTTGAACCTGGTTCAAACTGTAGGAGTTTCGGCCGACCGGAACAATGGGAAAGTCCCAAAATCCGGCAATGTTGTTGACCGATTTCACAGGGCCATGGTCCAGAATCAGCTTGATGACTCCGGCATTGTATCCGTTGATGAGGACGGCGATCTTTTCCTCCCGGGGCCAACCCCAGGAAGGCTGGGCCGGAATTTTTCTCAGTTTCCTGAAATAAACCTGGAGGAGCGCCGATTCCTCTTTGGCCTTTAAGTAGTCGACTTCCCCTGTTTCGTTGACCGCTTTTTTCAAAAATTGGTCCCAGTCAGAATGATCAAAGGACGAAGAAGTTTCCGCCTGGGATTCAAAACAAGGAAGGAAAAGGAAAATAAAAAGAAGCAGTTTCGGGATCAGGGGCGTCGTTATTCCTGAATTAACCGGTCGACATGCCTCGGAAGGGCAAAGCCGTAATAAAGGATCCGCCCTCCCCGGGCGATCAAGATCGAGGCCGGGACGCCCACCAGGCCGTATTGAACGGCGACCTCAGCCTCCTGATCCAAAACGACCGGATAGCGGATGCCCTCTTTTTCAGCAAAGGCCCTCACCCGCTCGGCCGGCTCCTGAACATTCACGGCCAAGATCTGAAGATGGGGGTATTTTTTAATCCATTCGTTCAAAACCGGAATTTCTTCCCGGCAGGTGGGGCACCAGGTGGCCCAAAAAATAATCAAGACGGGCTTCTCGTTGAAAAGCCGGGCCAATTCGACGGGTTCACCGCTTAGATCGGGAAGAGTGAAGTTGGGCGCCTCGGAGCCCAGGAAGGGGCCTGAAGAAGCCGTGAAAGGGGCCCGACACCCGCTGCCGGCTGGTGAAAAATCACAGCTGGCCTGAAAAATCAGCAGAAGCAAAATAGCCGTCGGCCTGAAAATTTTCATTCCTGATTCTCCAGATAGGCTTGGGCGGCCAAAGCTGCCTCGCAGCCCTCCCCGCAGCAGGCCACAAGCTGCTTGACGGCGCCCGAGCGCACCTCCCCGCAGGCAAAAATTCCGGGAACGTTCGTCTTGAGGCCCTCAGAAGTTTTCACGTAGCCTTTTCCGTCAAGCTCCACGAGGCCTTTCAAGAAACCCGTGTTGGGGTCATGTCCGACAAAAACAAAGACACCGTCCGTTTTGAAGTCCTGGGCCTTCCCGTTTTTCACGTGCTTCAAGCGGACCCCCTCGACTTTCTTCTCTCCCAAAACCTCCGTCACCACCGTGTCCCAAATAAACTTCATCTGCGGATGATGAAGCGCCCGTTCCTGGAGGAGGGGGCTGGCACGGAGTTTGTCCCGCCGGTGAACGACCGTAATTTTTGTCGCAAAGCGGGTCAAAAAAAGGCCCTCCTGCATGGCAGAATCTCCCCCACCCACGACGACAAGCTCCTTCCCTTTAAAAAAAGCCCCGTCGCAGGTCGCACAGTAAGAAACGCCCCGGCCGGTCAGTTCCCTTTCCTTGGGGACTCCCAGGTTCCGGTAGGAGGCACCGCTCGCCACGATCACGGCCCGGGCCTGAAAAGTTTTATCCAGGGCCTTCACCTGGAAAATTCCGTTTTTCTTCTCAATCCCCGCCGCCTCTTCATAGACCACTTCGGTCCCATACCGCTTGGCTTGTTCTTCCATGCGCTGGGAGATGTCGGTCCCCGTCACCCCTTCCGGAAAACCCGGGTAATTTTCAACCAAGTCGGTCAGGGCAATTTGGCCGCCGGGAGTCAGTTTTTCAAGCAGGAGGGTGGAAAGTTTTGCCCGGGACGTGTAGAGGGCCGCCGTGAGCCCGGCGCCGCCGCCCCCGATGATGAGGACGTCTTTTGAAGCGGGAGGGATTCCCATTTAAAACTCGGTGACGCCGGCCTCCCCCAGGACTTTTTCATCGACATAAACGGGGGCGCCTGCCCGTAATGCGAGGGCCACGCTGTCGGAGGGCCGGGCGTCGATCGCAATTTCTTTCCCGTTCGCCGCCAGACAGAGTTTGGCGTAAAAGGTGTTGCTCTGGAGTTTGTCGATAACGATTTTTTGAAGTTTCGTGTTGAGGCTTTCCAAAATGCTGAGCACCAGATCGTGCGTCAGGGGGCGGGGCGGTTTGATGCCGCTCAATTTGAGCTTGATGGCATTGACTTCGGCAATCCCGATCACGACCGGAAGGAGCCGGCTCCCCTCTTTTTCTTTTAAAACGATGACCTGGTCATTGCGGGATTCGTCGATCTTGATTTTAGAGAGGATCATTTCGACCATGGTCACCCCCCCGGAAGAGACTCGGTCTCCGGGCCGGGACGACGGAGGCGGGCCGGCTTTTCCTTCATCTTGCTCTGCTCCAGGAGGTGCCGCTGGGCCTGTTTCACTTCCAAAATTTGGCGCTCGAGATTGCCCTGTTCGGCGGAAAGGGTCTGGGCTTGAAGTTCCCGGTCCTGAATCTCCTGGCGCAGACGGTCTCCGTCCAGGATCAGTTCCCGCAGCCGGGCCTCCAGGGCGGCCAAGTCGTTGGCCAGGCGTGTCCGCTTCTCGATCAGCTCCTGCTGCTCCACCCGCAGCATGAATTCCCGCACCTGACGCTGGGCTGAATCCAACTGGACCCCGAGGTCCCGGTTCTCATCCCGCAGCCTTTTCAATTCGCCCACCTGGGAATCGTTCAGGGCAGAAAAGTCCCTTTCCAGGCGCTTGTGATTTTCCTCGAGGTCCTGGGACCTTTTATTGAGCCTTTCTGTTTCAAGCTTTTGAATTTCGAGTTCACGGCTTGTGCGTTCAGCCGTCTCCTGAGTCCTGCGGGCGTCTTCTTCCGTTTTCTCCCGCCGCTTTTTTTCCTCCTCATAGAGACTCTCAAAGCGTTCCGATTTTTGGGCCAGCGTGTGATATTTTTCCCGCCAGACGGCCAACTCTTCAGAGCGCTCCCGGGCGGCCTGCCCCAAGAGGTCTTTGGCAGATTCCAGCTCCTTTGTCTTTTTCAGGAACTCCCCCGCCTGCCTTTCAAGATAACCGGCCTTTTCCTGCCAAACGGCGATCTCTTTCAGTTGAGCCCTCAGGTCCTCGAATTCCTTCTCCCGGGCCAGGATTTTTTCCTCTAAGAGGGCCTTTGCCTCCTGATATTCTTCCTTCAAATTGGAGTAACGCTCTTCCCAGGGGATTTCCTTTTCTGAGTCCTGATGCCGTCTCAATTCCTCCACCTCCCGGTCCCGTTCCTTGCAAAGCTCCTCCAACTCCCGGCACCTTCTCTCAAGCTCTGACAGGGGTTCGGGAGGGCGGGGCTGAAAAGGCTCAGGCCCGAGGGAAGGCGGTTCTGCCTCCACAACGGTTCCAATGGGGGTTTCTTCCGCAGATTTTTCCTGGGACTCCCCGGACAAAACGGCTGTTTCCAGGAAGGAAAGGCTGGGCGGTTCCGGCCAAACCGCACGGTAACACCGCCGCTTCACGAGCGCATCGTTGGTCAGTGAAATTTCGGCACGGACTTCCTGAAAAACACCCTGCGCCTGCAGGGCGAGCGGGCGGGTGAGTTCGTCCAGAAGAATGACCGGTGTGCTCTCCACCAGCTCCCGGGCCTCTTCAAAGGAAAGATGAAAGAGACTGGAAATTTTGTCGGCCACCCGCTTTTTGTCAAACTCGCTGCGCAGCGGGTTCAAGATCACCGACCAGTTTCTTTCCTCGGAGTGAATTTTCGGAGTTCGAAATCGCATGACAAAAATTTGGGAGGAGTGAAGCGATTCTAAAGGCTGATCTTGCTTGCCACTTCCTGGATCACCGGCATCTCCCAGTATTCTCCCATCAGCACTTTCACGATCCCCACCAGGGAGAGGATCCCCAGCACCACAAAACCCAGCGTGAACACAATTTCCCCGAGCGCCGGGACGGCCTTCAAAATGCTGGCCGCCAGCTCCAGAATGAAAAGCACCAGCCCCTGCCTGCCGTGAAACTGGGCAAAGCGGTTTCCCTTCTTCAAGATCAGCGGGACAAAACAAAGAACCGAGAGGTAACCCACTGCCGCAAAAAACTTGCCTTCCTGGATTTCAGGATCCTGCCGGGCTTGGGACCCAGCCCCGAAGGGCTCATTGGCCATGATCATTCCCCCTTTTGATTGGGAAATCTTGTTGAATTTGAACCATTATAGCGGACAAAAAGGCCGAGTCAATTCTCCTTCTCGGCCTGCCGGCAAAGTGAAAATCCAGAGCCGGGTAACGGCGCTTGGCCTGCCGGATCTCCTCGGGAAGATCATCTTTGGCTGCCCGGGCGGGAAGCACCGCCGGAGAAAAGAGAAAGACCTCCTGGGCGCCTCGATCGACACAATCTTTGACAGCCCTTTGGAAGGCATGCCGCTTTTTCACGCTCCGAACCCCTTCGTCGATTAAAAGGCAGGCGGCCCGGCTTCGTTTCTTCACAGGGGCTGGGTAATTCTTGCCGTGAAAAATAAAAAAGCGGCTCTAAGGAGGACGGCTATTCCGAGGGCAAACCAAGCGCTTGCCGACATCAACTGATACGCCTCCCGAATGTGCCCGCTTTCGAGGGTTCTCATCGGGTATCCCAATTTTGGCGTCTCCACTTTTTCACCTTGATAAAAATTGGTGCCGCCCAGCTGAACCCCAAGGGCGCCCGCAAAAGCCGCCTCCGGCACCGCCGAGTTTGAAAGGCCCGTGCCGGAACCATGTTCCAAACCAACCCGCCAGGCTTCCCGGATGCGGCCATTGACCAACAGCGTGCCGAGCCCGATCAAAAACCAGGAGAGGCGGGCCGGGATCCAATTGGCAATCTCGTCCAGCTTCGCCGCCGCCCTGCCGAACTCACGGTATTTGGGGGTCCGGAGACCGACCATTGAATCCAGCGTGTTGACTGCCTTGTAAGCCATCGCCAAGGGCGCCCCTCCGAGGGCCGCATAAAAAAGAGGCGACCACACCCCATCCACAAAACTCTCGGCCACGGCCTCGACGGTCCCCCGAATCACTTCCTCTTCATCCAGATTCACCGTGTCCCGTCCCACCAGGCGGGACAAGTTTTTTCTCGCCGCCTCCAATTTGCGCTTGGTGATTGCCGCATAAACCCGGCGGGCTTCGTCCTTTAAATCTTTGACGGCAATCGCACTGTAAAGGAAATAAACCGTGAGGGAAAATTTCAAGGCCGGATGAATTTGAAACGCAGCCTCGCAGAGAAAACTGACAAAGACCCACGTCGCCAGCGGGATCAAGACCGCCTGGATCAAGCCCGCCGTCCGTTCCCGGGGGAAAAGGGACCGCAGCCATTTCTCAGTCTTCGTGATCCAGCCGCCGATGAGACGGACCGGGTGCCAACCGTAAACGGGGTCCCCGAAAATCCGGTCCAGCACAAAGGCAGCGAGAAGCTCAAACATAAAAGCGGCTCCTTAAACCTTGACCGACCCCTTCGGGAGAAAGCTCAAATCCAGGTGTTCCCGAAGCAAAGAGGCCAGACGGTCATAATTTTTTTCTTTCACAACCTCCCGGGAAGAAACGGGATTCGGGCAGACGGGCCTTTTTTTACCCGTGCTTCGCCAGAGCGCCTCCAGAAACGATGCCCGAAAACCCGCTTCGTCAAAAAAGCCGTGGAGATAGGTCCCCAACACCCGGCCCGTGGCGTCCAGGACCCCTTCCGGTTTCCATTCTCCCTGCAAGCCCCAGGGCGAAATTTCCAAAAGAGGCCTCACTCCTTCGCCAACCTCCGTCTGCCCCATATGAATCTCGTAGCCGAGGAGCGTGCCCTGCACGGGAAATGAAAAAATTTCGGTTTGGATGCGCCCCGCCGCCCTTCGAAGCGTCTTTTCGGAAAAAAACCGGGTTCGGATCGGAACGAGCGAAAGCCCGGACTGGGAACGCTGGGAAGATTCAAAGGCCTCAGGGTCCTCAATCCGATCCCCCAGCATCTGCAATCCGCCGCAGATCCCGAGAATCCTCCCCCCCGAGCGAAAATAATCCTGAATCTTCCGGTCAAAACCGTTTGTCTTCAAGTACTCGAGGTCAGCCATTGTGGCCTTGGTCCCGGGAAGGATGAGGAGGTCGGGCGAACCGAATTCTTCAAGCCGCTTGATCATTCGCACCGAAACCCCGGGCTCCTCGGAAAGAATTTGAAAGTCTGTGGCATTCGAAATTCGGGGCAGAAGAAGGACGGCGATGTCCAAATGATTTTCCCCGGCCGGGCCCCTCTTTTCCTCAAGGACCACGGAATCCTCTTCTTCGATCCAGAGGTCCATCTGGTAAGGCAGGACCCCCAGCACCTTTTTGCCGGAAAGGTTTTCGAGCATCCGAAGGCCCGGCTCCAAAAGGCTGAGATCGCCACGAAATTTGTTGATCACAAGGCCTGCGATCCGTTCCCGTTCCGAGTCGTCCAGAAGGGCCAGCGTCCCCAAAATCCAGGCAAAGACACCGCCCCGGTCGATATCGCCCACGAGGAGGCAGCGGGCATCCGCCATCTCAGCGACTCGAAAGTTGACGATATCCAGCGCCTTCAAATTGATTTCCGCCGGGCTCCCGGCGCCCTCGATCACCAGCGCCTCGTAGTCCCGGGAAAGCTCTTCGTAAGACTCCTGAATGGCCGCCAGCATTTTTTCCCGAAGCGAATAGTATTCGTCGGCCCGCATCGTTCCCACGGGTTTCCCGTGAACGACCACCTGAGAACCGTTGTCTGAGGCCGGCTTCAGGAGGACCGGGTTCATGTGGACGCTCGGCTCGACCCGGGCGCACTCGGCCTGCACCACCTGCGCCCGCCCCATTTCTCCCCCGTCCCGGGTCACGTAGGAGTTGTTCGACATGTTTTGCGCCTTGAAAGGGGCCACCTTCACGCCGGCATCACTCAAGATCCGGCAGAGCCCGGCGGTCACAAAGGATTTCCCGACACCCGAACCGGTGCCCAGGACCATGATTGCCTTTGCTCGTGGGGGTTTCATAGTGTCCTTCCGGCAAGCGGGGCCGTCACAACCTCAAGCGCCTCCATTAATTTTAAATTGTCCTCCCGCCTTTTCACCGAGACCCGGAAATAAGTCGGGCCGAGGCCGGGCAATTCTGAGAGGTCCCTTACATAAATCTTCTGCCGCCCCATCCCTTCGAAAAGGGGTTCCCGGTCGGGACGGGGGGCATGACGGACTAATAGAAAATTCGTCGTGCTCGCAAAAACCTTAAATCCCGGAAGGGCCGCCAAACGGGAGACCAGCCAATTTCTTTCCTCCTGAAGCCAGCGCCTCGACCCGGCCGTAAACTCCTCGTCCCGGAGTGCCGCCGTGCCCAGTTTTTGCGCAAGGCGATTGACCGACCAAATCGTCTGATGGGCCGTCAATTTTTCAATCAGCTTGCGGGAGCCCAGGCCGTAGGCAATCCGGATCCCCGGCAGGGTAAAAAACTTGGTGAGGGAACGCACGACAAAGAAATAGGAATCGTCCCGGACCTCACGGGCCAGTGAGACTTCGGGAACCCAATCGGCGAAGGCTTCATCCAAAACAACGAAAACGTTTCTTCGTTTGGCTTCGGCCAGAAGGGCCGGGAGCGCCTCTTTGGCGAGATGGGTCCCGGTGGGATTGTTGGGGTGTCCCAATATCAGAAGGTCGTTGCCTCTCAGCGCATTCACCAATTCCGGCAGGGAAAAATTGAAGTCCTCCCGGTCCTTCAGGAAGAGGCTTCGTATCTCCGCCCCTTCCCGTTTCAAGAGTCTTCGATATTCAAGAAAACTCGGCTCCACCACGAGCGCCCGTTTGGGACGAAGAAACCGGACGGCGAGGTCGAGGAGCTCGGCCGATCCGTTTCCGGCAATGACATTCTCCGGCCAGAGGGGAAAATGCCGGGCCACCTCCCGGCGGAATTCGAGCGCTTCGGAATCGGGATAAACCTGAAGCTCCCCGGCGCTTTCCTCGAAAAGGGCCTTCACGGATTCCGGCGGTCCGAGCGGATTGATGTTGCTTGAAAAATCGAGGATCTCCGACTCGGGAATGCCGAAATGTTCCGAGAAGTTCCGGAGCTCGCCGCCGTGCCTCAGGCTCACGAGAGGCCTCCCGTTTCAATGAGAAAAAAAATGAGCAGCACGTAAACTTCCGTGGCTTCACTCGCCGCCCCCAAGAGGTCGCCCGTGACTCCGCCGACCCGTTTAAAGAAGAGAAACCCGGCCAGGGCAAGAAAAGGAAGCAGGGCCAGGAAAGTCACGAGCCCCGGTGCGCCCAAAAAGAAAATCAAAACGGCCAAAAACCCGGTGGCGCCCGCCAACTCACGGACCTTCACCTTTTTTGCCACACTCTCCCCCAGCCCGCCCTCGGGATTGGCGTAAGGAAGAAAATAGGACAAAACCACCTGCGCCCACCGGGAGGCCGTGAGGGACAATAAAAAGGCCCCCCCTCGGCTGGGGAGCGCCGCCAGAAGTTCCATTTTCCATATCAGAAGAAGGACAACGCCGGCCGCTCCCCAAACCCCGACACGGGAGTCCCGCATGATCCGGAGAATCTCCTCTTTATTTTTTCCTCCGAACCCATCACAGAAATCGGCAAAGCCGTCCAGGTGCAGCCCCCCGGTCAAAAGAATCGGAAGGGTGACCAGGATGAGCGCCTCGAGCCGTGGGAGAAGAGACGTCGAAAGTCCCAAAAGGATCATGAGGGAAACGGCCCCGATCAGAAACCCCACGAGAGGGAAAAAAATCATCGCTCGCTTCAGATTTCCTTTTCGGATACCCGGAAGGGGAATGATCGTCAAAAATGAAAGCGCCTGTTTCAGGTCCTCCATCACGGGAGGGCCTCAAAAATTTTCCGCAGGGCTTTGAGAGCATGGACCGTCTGGACGCCGTAACGGCAGAAAAATTTTCCTTCTGTCAGATGAATCGGGATCCGGGAAAGGACCCGGAACTGGCGGAGCCGGGCCACGTGCCTTCGTTCGAAGGGAAACGGGGCGGTCGCAAGAAGGAGGGTCTCCGGATTTTTTTCGATCATGTCCTCGATTTCTACGGGAAACTCCCTGAGCGGTTCCTGGCGAAAAACATTTTCACCGCCTGAAGACTCGATCAATCGGGACGGGTAGCTGTCAAAATTGACGGTCAGGAAAGGCTTGTCCCACAGAAGCAAAAGCGTCCGGCGCCGGGGCCGGTCTCGAAAGGCGGCCTCGCTCTTCGCAATCTCTTCAAGAATGCCTTGGTTTAAACGCCGGGCCCCCTCCTGTTTTTCCGTGAGACGGCCGAGTTCGCTGATCCCGTCCCGGACCTCGGACAATTGACTCACGTCAAACACTTTGACCCTTCCCCTTTTCTGAAGGACTTGGATCTCTTCCGGCCGGTTGTCCCGGGTGTCCGCCAAGATCCAGTCCGGTTCCAGACGCTGAATCTTGGATATTTCCAGGGCCTTCGGTGATCCGACCCGCTCTAGAGAGCCATTGGCTTCACAAAGATCGGTCGCTCCGGCCAAATCAGCCAAGGCCCCGAGATAAACCAAAATCTCGGTCAGGGAGGGGCTCAGCGAAACAATTTTCACGCCGCCAGGCCCCCGACAAGCGCTGACCGCACAAGCCGCCCCGCTAAATCCCGGTCCTGACCGAAATGCAGATGCTGATACGACGCCAAAAGACGGCCGTCATAAAATCCGTCACGCCGGTCCCGGACCTGATAAGGCGCCTCAAAATTCCTCCCCTCCTCCTCCCGTTCCCACGTCGAATAATGAAATTCGTGCGAGCGCAATTTCTTTCCCTCCGGGAAAAGGAAGGTGGCCCGGCGGCATTCTAACTCTTTGTAGCCAAAATTTTGAAGCCGGTGGGTCATTCGAATCGTGCCCGGGACAAACCCCGCCATCGGGAATCGTTTTCCGTCCGGGTCCTCCAAGGATTCCGCCAGGACCATCAGGCCCCCGCATTCGGCATAGATCAAGCCTTCATCGGCGTGGAACCGACGGACCGCCTCCCACAGGGCCCGGTTCTCACTGAGGTCCCGGGCGTAAAGCTCCGGGAACCCGCCCCCAAGGTAAAGAAGCTGGAGATCGGGTGGCAGCTCGGAATCTTTCAGGGGCGAGAAAAAGACCAGCTCGGCGCCCGCCTTTCGGAGGAGGTCTAGGTTGTCTTCATAATAAAAGGAAAAGGCCTTGTCGAACGCCACGCCGATTCGGCACCGGAGAGGCCCGGGGAAATTTTCTCTGGATTCCCCCTCCGGACCCCCCATGACGGCCGGCCGACGGACCCCCGGACGGTCGAATGAGAATGAAAGATCAAGAAAAAGTTTTGAGTTGAAATTCTTTTCCAACATTTCCGCAAGCAAATTCAGTTTTTGATGGAGGGGTCCTTCTTCAGCGGCGGTCCGGAGCCCGAGGTGCCGCTCCGGAATGGAAATTTGAGCCTCCGGCGGAAGCCAGCCCAAAACCGGAACTCCGGTTTCTTTCTCGATGGGGTCCTTCAGCCATCGAAAGTGTCCTTCGCTTGAAACCCGGTTGATCAGAATTCCCCTTAAAGGGAGCTCGGGATCAAAGCCTTGATAACCCTTCACAAGGGCCGCTGCGCTCCTTGACAGGCCGGAACCGTCGATCACGAGAAAAACCGGAAGGCTGAGGAGCTTCGCCATTTGGGCCGTGCTCCCCTCCTCCGAATGCGGACTCTGCCCGTCAAAAAGGCCCATCACGCCTTCGACCAGGGCGAGGTCGGCACCGGCTGAATTTTGTTCAAAGCCCTGTTTTAAATAATCCTCTGAAAGAAAAAACCGGTCCAAATTTCTCGACCGGCGGGGGCCGCAGGCAAGGTGGTGAAACCCGGGGTCAATGTAATCCGGGCCGATTTTGAAGGGCTGAACGGCGAGCGCTTTCCTTTTGAAGTAACTCATGAGGGCCAGCGACCACGTGGTCTTTCCAACTCCCGAATGGGTCCCGGCAATCACAGCGGCTTTAAGATTGGACATGCTCTCCCTTTTGACCGGCGACTTTGGCCTCCTCAAACGTTGCCACTTCCTGGTAGGCCCGGACGGCGGCATCCAGAATCCCCATGGCGAGACAGGCCCCGGTCCCCTCCCCGAGCCGCATTGAAAGTTTCAGGAGGGGCTGAACATCAAGCTCTTCGAGAACAAGCCGGTGCCCTCTTTCCTCGGACTCGTGGGCAAAAAAAAGATAATCCAGGATCGCCGGATTCAGATGAATGGGAACGAGGGCGCCGGCCGAGGCAATCCAGCCGTCCACGATGCACGGAATTCTTTCGCTGGCCGCCCCCATCACGAAACCGGCGATGGCGGCAATCTCGAACCCGCCCAAACTTTGCAAAATCGAAAAGGGATCGGCAAGAAAGGAACGGTTCACTTGAAGGGCCTCTTCAATGACCCGAATCTTGTGTTCCAGCATGGCATCATCGAGCCCCGTCCCCCGGCCCGTCACCCGGCCGGGCTCAGCCTTCGTCAGGGCCGCAATGACAGCGCTTGCCGCTGTCGTATTCGCAATTCCCATTTCCCCGACGCCCGCCAATTCAACCCCGTCCTGCTTCGCCCGAAGCGCCATCTCCCAGCCCGCCTCCAGGGCCTGAATCAATTCCGGTTCAGTCATCGCCTGTCCGGTCTTGAGATTGGAAGTTCCCCGGCGGACCTTTCTGGAAAGGAGCCCGGGCGAATTCCCGAAATCGTGGTCCACGCCCACATCCACCACTTGGACTTCACAGCCGACAGAGCGGGCAAAGGCATTGATCGTGGCGCCGCCTGCAAGAAAATTGGTGACCATGGCCGGTGTGACCTCACGGGGAAAAAGGCTTACGCCCTCAACCTCGACCCCGTGGTCACTCGCAAAAACCACCACCCGTTTTTTTGAAGCGCCGGGCCGGTCTTTTTTTTGGATGGCCACCAAGCGCTCCAAATAGGTCTCAAGCCGGCCCAGACTTTTTTCGGGCCGTGTCTGTTCTTTTAATCTTTGACGCGCCTTCTCCCGCCAAACGGGATCCAGAGGCGAAATTGCGAGCGCCCGGGTTTGCCAATCTTGTTTCGTCAAGGTGAGACAAGGCCTCCTGTCATGGCGGGAACGGAAGGGGCCAATCGGCTTCGCTTCAACGTCTGCGGGATTCCTGCCACCATTAAAATGACTTCGTCCGCACGGCGGGCAACCTCCTGATTGAGCCGTCCCTGTTCGTCCACGAAACGGCGGGTAAGCCCCTCCGAGGGAACGACCCCCATATTGATTTCATTGGTGACCAAAATCAAGGAGACGGGCCTTTCTTCCAAAACCGTGAGGAAATCTTCAATTTCCCTCAAGGATGCCGATGAAAGACGGGGCACTCCTGCTCCCGATGCATAAAACAAATTGTTCAGCCAAAAGGTCAGGCAATCCACCAAAATCGCATCCGCCCGAGCGGCCTCACGGCGGAGGGTGTCGGCGAGATGAATCGGCTCCTCCACCGTCACAAAGCCGGCGCCCCGGTCTTTCTGGTGTTGGGCGATCCGTTCTTTCATTTCTTCGTCCGTGGCGACCGCCGTCGCCAAAAATAATTTGCGGGGGTAAGCGGCCATTTTTTCGAGGGCGAGGCGGCTTTTTCCGGACCGGCTCCCGCCCGTAATCAGAATGACTCTGTTTTGATTCATCTCGAATTCAAATGATGCGTCTGATTGGTCCAGGTAATTTGAAAAAGCGCTTCGTTGCCCTGGACGAGAGAGACGGAGGCGGGGTCGACCCGGAAGGACCAGAGGGAGGCCCGGCGGGCGCCGAGCACATCAAAGAGAAACATCTTGATGGGGCCTCCGTGGGTCACCACAACCACCGTTTCCTCCGGGTGGCGCTTCGTAATTTTCCTGAAAAATTTTCGAACCCGCCGTGCGAGCAAATCTACGCTCTCGCCTCCGGGGGGCCTTCTCAATTTTCCTTCCCGCCAGCGACGGAATAGGGCGCTTGAATTTTTGGAAAGCTCCGGATAGTGGGCCCCTTCCCAGGAACCAAAATCGAGCTCGTTCAGGCAAGGATCGACCTGAGGTTTCAGTTTCAGGGAGGGGGCGATAATTTGGGCGGTTTCTTGGGCCCGCCGGAGGCCCGACGTGTAAAGCCGGGTGGGTTTCTCTCTCTTCAGAAATCTGGCAATCGCCCGTGCCTGCTTTCTTCCTTTAGCGTTCAAGGGAATGTCAGACCGGCCCTGGTAACGCCGGGCCCGGGTCCAGGGGGTTTCCCCATGCCGGATGAGAAACAGCTTCATCCCCGTTCCCGGAATTACTGGGGTTTTCTCTTTCGGACGGAGGGAAAGCCGTTTCCGGAAGGATGGGGGGGATAAAAATCGGGTGTTGGGCCGGGAAACTGCAACCCTTTCCGGACGAGCAGACGTTCGATCAGTTTGGATTCCAATTTGATCGAGAGGTCCGCTTCTTCCGTTTTGGAGACCATTCGTTCTCCTATCAGAACCCCTGGGCCTCGAGGCGCTTCACTTTGAGGGACGACGCCTCGGAATCTTTTGACAGAAATTTGAGAACCAGCTTTGCGAAGAGATCCGTTTCTAAATTCACCGGGTCTCCGGCCCCTTTTCCCTTGAGCGTGGTGACCCGATAAGTTTGAGGAATCACGCCGACGACAAAATACCGGCGCCGGACCTCCTGCAGGGTAAAACTGATCCCGTCGACCGCCACGGAACCTTTTTCGACGAGGGGGCGGATTATATCGGGCGAGGCCTTGATTTGCAAGGAGAAATTCGTCCCTCGCCGCTCAAATTTCCGGATCAGGCCCACCCCATCCACATGCCCCGTGACCCAATGCCCCCCCACCGGATCTCCGAGACGGAGCGAACGCTCGACATTGACCTCTCGGCCCGGTGCCAACCTCCCCAGCGTAGTGGACCGTAAAGTTTCCGGAATGACGTCGACCCAGAACCGGCGCCCTTGAAAACGGGTGACCGTCAAGCAGGCGCCGTCCACGGCAATGCTTTCCCCGATTCGAAACCGGGGCTTTCGGCCAATCCATTCAAAGGCAAGGCGGGAGCCTGTGTTGAATTTTTTGACTTCCCGCAGCACGGCCCGGGACTCTACGATGCCTGTGAACATAATCTCGCCTCAAAGACAAAATCCGGGCCCAGCCGATACACGCTGTCCCATTTCAAAGGATACGCCTTCTGGAGCCCGTCAATCCCCTCTCCCTCGACTGAAGTCCGGGCGTCCCGGCCGCCGATAATTTTGGGCGCCACAATCCAAATCAACCGGTCCGCCAGTCTCTCTCGAATGAAGCTCCACGCCACCTCTCCGCCGCCTTCGACCAAAAGATTCTGAACGCCGAGCGCTGCCAATTTCTTCAAAAGGTTCCTAAGGTCAAATCTTCCTTTTGTTTCCGGAACCGGAAGAAAAACTTTTCCCTTCCCCTGCGTCTTTTTTGGAATTTCTTTCAGGCGCCGGTCGGAAACCGCCACCAAAGTGAGCTGCGGCCCTTGAAAAACACGGGCGTCCGACTGGAGATCCAGTTTTGGATCCAGCACCACCCGCCACGGCTTCTCGCAGCCGTTTGAGCCTGACAGGAGGGGGTCGTCCTGGAGAAGGGTGTTTTTTCCAATCAGGACGGCGTCCGAATGGTCCCGCAGACGGCGCACAAATGCCCGGGCCGGGCCCGATGAAATCCAGCGGGACTCCCCCGCCCGGGTGGCAATCTTGCCGTCCAAGGATTGCGCCATCTTCAGCGTCACGAAGGGAAGACTGGTGCGCATGGTTTTAAAAAAGGCCTCGTTTTGTTTCTCCGCTTCCTCCCCTAAAATTCCGGTCTCAACCCGGATCCCGGCCTGACGGAGACGGCGAATTCCCTTGAGATGATTCTGAGGATTGGGGTCCGTCCGCCCAATGACGGCTTTGCGGATCCCGCTTTCGATCACCCAGTCCACACAGGGCGGGGTCTTGCCCCAGCTGGAGCAGGGTTCGAGCGTAACGTAAAGCGTGGCCCCCCGGGCCTTCGGCCCCGCCTTCCGGAGGGCCGACACTTCGGCGTGCGGCCCTCCGAACTCGACGTGGTATCCTTCGCTGATCAACTTTTCGTTTCGGACCACGACTGCACCGACCAGCGGATTGGGGCGGGTCCGGTCCCCGCCTTTCTGGGCCAGCTCGAGCGCCCGCCTCATCCAGATTTCATTTCGCCGCATAGCGCCTCGGTTCCGTGTGATTGATCTTGTCCAGAACGCCATTCACAAATCTTCCGGACTCCTCCTGGGAAAATTTCTTGGCAATATTAACCGCTTCATTAATAACCACTTTGGGCGGGATTTCCTCCAGGTAGAGAAGTTCGTAAGTCGAAAACCGAAGGATGTTGCGGTCGACGGCCGCCATCCGGTGAAGCTCCCAGTGTTCGGCGTATTTGGAAATCACAGCGTCAATCTCGGTCAGGTGCTCGAGCGTGCCCCGGACGAGCTGGTTGGCATATTGGCAGACTTCTGGAGGGGCCGGATTTGTTTCCCAGAATTGGGCCGGAAGGGCCTCAGCCGGTTCGGGATTTAAATCCTGCTGATACAGGATTTGGAGTGCGAATTCACGGGCCTGAGTTCGCTTGCGCATATTGAATAGGAAAAGAGCGGAGTCTAGCGGGCCCGGCCCAATAATTTGTTCAGGCTGGCCATCTCGATGGCGGCGAGAGCGGCTTGAGCGCCTTTGTTCCCCATTTTCAACCCTGTCCGGTCAATGGCCTGCTCCAGGCGATCGGCCAGGATGATGCCGCTTGCAATCGGCATTCCCGTTTCAAGCGCCGCCTGGGAAATCCCACGAATGATTTCGTTGGAAACACAATCGAAGTGGATCGTGTCGCCCCGAAGGATGCAGCTCAAAATAATCAACGCATCAAACTTTTTCCGCCGGGCGAGCCATTTCGCAACCTGCGGGACCTCCAGCGCTCCCGGCACCCAAACCGTTTCCACGGCCCGGGGAGATGCCCCGTGCGCCAGCAGGGTCTCGAGGGCGCTCGCAAGGAGCCGCTTCGTAATAAACTCGTTGAATCGGGAGACAACGATACCGAATCGTTTTCGGCGGGCGTCAAGCGTAACCGGACGCCGTCCGGTTAAATGACCGGACGGCGTCCGGTCAGAAGTTGATGAAGTGACCAAGTTTCTCCTTCTTCGTCCGGAGATACTTGGCGTTATGCGCATGAGCGGGTGTGGCCAGGGAGATTCTCTCGACCACGGTGAGCCCGTAACCTTCCAAGCCGACGATCTTGCGGGGATTGTTGGTGATCAGACGAAGTTTTTCCAGGCCGAGGTCCCGAAGGATTTGGGCGCCTGTCCCATACTCCCTGAGATCGGGTTTGAATCCCAATTTGCGGTTCGCCTCGACCGTGTCCAGACCCTTGTCCTGAAGTTCGTAAGTCTTGAGCTTGTTGGCGAGGCCGATGCCCCGGCCTTCCTGACGCATATAAACAATGGCACCCCGGCCTTCTTTTTCGATCGCTTCCATCGCTGCCATTAATTGGTCCTGGCAATCGCAGCGAAGCGAGCCCAAAACGTCGCCCGTGAAGCACTCCGAGTGCACCCGGACCAGAGTCGGCTCGGGACCCATCGGGCCTTTAATGAGAGCGACGTGTTCCCGGTGGTCCACCAGGGAACGATAGAGTTTGAGTTTCCAAACGCCAAAAACGGTGGGGATCGCCGTCTCCGTTACCTTCTCGATGACCCGATCAAATTGGCGGCGGTAAGTGATCAAATCTTTAATGGTTCCCATTTTGAGGGAGTGCTGTTGGGCAAAACGGACGAGCTCTGGCGTCCGAGCCATCGTACCGTCATCGTTGACGATCTCGCAAATCACGGCCGCCGGCTCAATGCCGGCCAGACGGCACAGGTCAATCCCCGCTTCCGTGTGGCCGGTCCGAATCAGAACCCCGCCCCGTTTCGCCTTCAAAGGAAAAATATGGCCGGGCGTGAGGAGGTCCGAAGGGCCTCGATTCGGGTCGGCCAAAACTTCGATCGTGCGGGCCCGGTCGAAAGCCGAAATCCCCGTGGTGACACCGAGACGGGCGTCGACGGAAAGCGTAAAGGCTGTCCGCATGGGGTCTTCCGAAGAATCCTTCAGTTCATCCAGGCCCAAGGCTTCGATCCTTTCCTCAATGAGGGGAACACAGATCAGGCCCCGGCCTTCCTTCATCATAAAATTAACTTTTTCCGGCGTGACAAACTGGGCGGCAAAAATCAAATCGCCTTCATTTTCCCGGGATTCGTCGTCGGTCATGATGACCATCCGGCCCTGGCGAATCTCTTCAATGATTTCTGGGATGGAGTGGAATGACATTTTTGGCCTCAAAGTCCAAGTATGCTAACAACTTAGGAATGCTTTGTCAAATAAGGGGGACTTAAGATTCCAGAGGATGGACGGGTTCCTGCTCTTTTGTAACGGACGGCGGAAGAAGGTTGCCCACGGGCCAAAGGAGCATTTCATCCAGCAAGGCCATTCGCTTGACGACCTCGTCGTAGGTCATGTCCTTGTGCCCAAGGAGGGTGCGCTTGATGGATTCGATAAGATCGCTGAAGGGCAGGAGGTAAGGCTTTTCGGAATAGCGGGCAAAGCGCCGCTTCTTGGATTGCTCGCCCGCCCGGAGCAACACGAGGTTTGTAAGGTCACCGGGTTCCAATTCTCTCTCCCTCACGAGTAAACCCCGTCGAGGGCCCAAGCTTTCGGATGTTCCTATTAAGGACGGTGCCGGCTCTCGAATGGGCAGGGCAAAGTGATTCGGGGCGGATCCCGCAGTGATCGTTTGAGCAACGACTGTTGGGACGACCTGATCTGTGCCTGAACCGGATCCGCCAGTGCTTGGACTCGTATTCTGATTTTCGTCGGAAGAAGAACCGGATGAATCTGTATCATTACCCACATTGTTGCCACTGTTTCCGTCATTGTTACTGTTACTGTTGCTATTGCTGTCCGGAGGGCTTCCAGAATCGCCGCTCGAAGAACTTCCGGAATTGCCGCCCGTTTGGCCGGAACTGTCTGAACCTCCGGAGCTGGAACCCGTCGAACCCGTCTCCGGTGGAGACAAATTGAAGGACCGATAGACTCCACCCCTAAGCTCTCCCCGGCTGTCGGACAAGACAATTCCCGGAACGCCGGCATTGAAGCTTGGATCGAGCTCCGCCAGTGTAGCAACGGGCGTCGTGGAGTGGTGCCTTCCAGGAGGATGCTGGAAATCAATGGCGTGAATAAAAAAGTCACCGCTCGTGTCACCTGTTGCGCCCTGATCGATCAGGATCAAAACCTGACTGACCGACTGAAGCGGTGTCAGGTTGGGAAGGTCGATTTCAAGCGTTTTGACTTCGGGAGTGACCGGCAGGTCGAAGGCCTGCGCCAGAAGAAGGTTATTGGTCGAATCTTTCAGTTCGATTCTGATCTGCTGCGGAGAGTCTGTCACGGTATGGTAGATCAGCAGCCGGTTGGCCCGGGCATCATAAACTTGATCCAGGTTCCAAAATTTTCCGCTGAGGACGCCGCCGAGTGAGCTGTAATTGAATTGAACACCGGTGAAGCTCGTGGGGGTCACGGGAAAATTCCCGACTTCTCCCTGACCGGAGAAATGGCTGAAGACGGCGAGAGAACGGTCCGGGAAGGTTGGGGGGTCAACGATCGGAGTCGCGGTCTTGTCGATTCCAAGGACCAGCGACTTTTTCTCATAGAGACGGTTGTAAGCAAGTTCAAGCCCCCGGTTTCTCAGGTAAGTCTCAAACGCCTCCGGTCCCCCATCGGCGAGCGCCAAAACGGTGGAGGCGATGTCGATCCCAAGGAAGCGACGTGCCACTTCTGTGTCGGAATAAGCGGAATCCAGAAAGCCGTGGGGCCCGCTCAATGCCGGAAGCTCGTCTTCAATGGCATTCAACCATTCAAGCGTCTGAAAGGGGTCCACCCGGAACCCGCTGGCCAGACCGTAGGTGGAGCCAAGATCAATAAGGTATTCGGAACTGGCGAAAGCCCTGCCTTCCGCAATATCGAGAATCCCGAGACGCCCCTGGTATTGGTCGGCTGGCGCCGGCCTCTGGGCTGCGGAGAGAAAGCCGGGAATCTGGTTCCTGAAGGCATAGTCCGCCTGCGTGACAAAATGATTGTGCAGGGCATTTCGAAAACCGATGAAGTCCTGCTCGGGGTTTCTCAGAAGCGGCCAAAACATTTGAAAGGCCCCGCCGTCGAAGGGAGCCAGGTTTTCGATCGTCTGCCCGTTTTGGTCCGTGTAATTTGCCGTCTTGATTTCCAAATTGTCCCAAACGGAATCCGGCAGGTCCGGGTAGATCACTTTTAAAAATGCGACGGCCCCCCGGTATTCCGTCGCCAACCGGTCAATCACCCCCGAGGCCTGGCCCGTGGAAGAATCGAAGGCCCCCTGGAAAATTCCAAATTCGGGGTGAACCAAGTCTGTGTAACCTTGCTCTTGATTTGCAATGAAGCTGTCCGCCTTGGCTTTAATCCCGTTGGCCACGGCCTGTTGTCCGGCGTCGAGATCCGAACTCTCGAGCGAACCCACCATGACGGCCAGGCTTTGAGTTAGGTTGGCATTGTCCACGAAACCGACGGTCGTGGTCAACGCTCCTAAGGGGTCAAGATTCAGGAATGGGAGCAATCCCTTGAAACCGAAATTCGTTTGAGCGCTCAGGAGATTCGTCATCACTGTATCGATCTCGGCCAAAATCTCGTCCGGCGTGCTGGCCCCGAGGTCAATTTGCTCGGCCAGTTTCTCGCCCAGGATCTGCAGATAGAATCCAATGAGCGTGGGCTGCGTGAATTTAGCGGCATCTCCATCGGAATCGATGTTGTCGAACGGAAAATGAGTCGTCGAATCAAGCCCGACCCCTTCCGTGAAATAGGTTATCCCTTTCGTGATCAAAGAAAGGTAAACCTCCAGAAGATCGTCGCTGATCACGGGAGGTTTGAAGTTCAACCCTTTCATCTCAATTCTCACAACGTCATTTAAGACTGCGCCAGCGAGATTCGGGTCCTCCACAAAAATAATCTGGGCCACGTTCGTCCGGTCAAAGCCGGCCGGAATGTTATTTCCCGAAAGGACCAGGGTGTAATTCTGATAAACGGGAAGGAGCTCATTCAGGACAAAGGTCGCCCGCCGCTGGAAGGTATCCACCAGCTCCACTTTAAGTTTTCCGCCTTCCCGGCCCCGGGCGGCCAAGATAAAATTTTCCGGCAAATCGGCAGGCGTCCCCACAAAGGACCCGTCTCCGTCGTCGAAGAAACCCCGGCTTGCGTTGACAAAAACAAAACTGGACGGGCTCGGGCGGAGGTCAAACTCAAATTCGAATTCGTCCTCGTTGAATTGCCGAAGACCGACAATGGCATTGGGAGAATTCGCATTCACGTTGGAACCGACAGCCGCCAGTCCGGGCTCATTGTCGAGCGTCGTGAGGGCATCTTCATTGAAAGCGGCGCCGTTCAGAACAGGAACAAACGGAACGATCGGATGATTCCCCAGCCGGACTTCTAGCGTCGAAGCTTTATTCGTTACCCGATTCTCTTCGAGGACCAGCACGACGGCTGTGATTTGGCCCAGATTGACGCCGTCAAACAAGCTTGTGGGCACGCTGAAGAAGCGCTCCGTCTGATCCACGCCTGTGAGGAGCACTTGATCCCGCTTCCCGCTCGCATCTTCCAGCTGCAGGATCACGGAAGGAGCGCCGGGGTCTCTCAGACCCAGAACGATGGTCTGCCCTGCCAATGAAACACTTTCCTTTTGTGCGGTGATGAACTTGTCGAAGGCTGTGATCGAGCCGACAAAACTCCCGTCAACTGTCAGATCGTAATCCAAATTAAAACGGGTCGTTGAAACCTCGGTTAAAACCAGTTTTCCGTTCGGGTTTGGAAAATCAGAGTCAAAGCCGGTGAGTTCGTTGATTCCGGACAAAGTCGAAATATCGGAAGCCGTGAGGATTGAATCGGGGGTGAGGACGGGAATCGTCGAGCCGCCTCCGAGGGGATGATTTCCCAACCGGACCTCCAGGGTGGAGGTCTTATCCCCCATCCGGCTTTCTTCCAGCACCAATGACAGCGCCGTAATTTGAGTGAGGTCCACTTCTTCAAAGAGGGCCGTATCCACCCGGTAGAAACGCTCGGTCCCGTCCACACCAATAAGGAGCACTTTGTCTTTGGCTCCCGCAGCATCCCCTAGTTCCAGAATCACAGTCGAGCCGCCTATATCCCGCAATCCCAATGTAAGGGTCTGCCCCGCCAGGGAAACGCTTTCTTTGGGGACAGTGCCGAAATCATCAAAGGCCGTGATCGACCCTCCGAAGCTTCCTGAGTTCGTCAAGTTATAGGCCAAGTCAAAGCGAGTCACCGAAGTCTGATTCAAGGTCACAGTTCCGTCTGGATTCGGATCGTTTGAATCAAAAGCAACCACTTGGCTTATTCCGGAGAGGTTTGAGACATCGGCAGAGGTGAGACTGGGGTCAGGGGCTACCGTCGGCGTAAAAGGATGACCTCCCAACCGGACCTCTAACGTCGAAGTCTTATCGATGGCCTTGCTATCTTCGAGGACCACAACGATCGTGGTAACTTGTGTCAAATCAACATCTTCGAAAAGCGATGTATCGATCCTAAAAAACCGCTCCGTCCCATCGATCCCGGCTAAAAGAACTGAGTCTGCGCCGCCATTCGCATCCTCCAACTTGAGGATTACTCCCGCAGGAGCTCCATCATCACGCAGTCCGATGACAAAAGATTGTCCGCCGAGGTTAACGCTTTCCTTACTGCTTGTCCCAAAGTCATCAAAGCTTGTGAAGCTTCCACCAAAGCTTCCCGCTTCTGTTAAATCGTAAGCGATGTCGAATCGACTTGAAGACAACTGGTCAAGTGTAATGACGCCCGTTGCGCCATTTGCTGGATTGGAATTAAAGGTGCTGAGGGCATTAATGCCCGATAACGTGCTGACATCGTTAGAATTAAGATTTGGATCCGGATTAACAGTCGGTGTAAAAGGATGGTCCCCCAGCCGAACCTCCACAGTCGAGGTCGTGTCAGAGACTCTCCCCTCTTCCAGGACCAGGACAATATTTGTTATCTCGCTGAGGTCGACCTGGTCAAAGAGGGCGGTGTCGACCGAAAAGAAGCGTTCCACAGCGTCAATCCCAGAGAGGAGGACCGAATCCGCCCCACCATTCGCATCCTCCAACTTAAGGATCAATTCAGAGCCTCCGGGATCTCTTAAGCCTAAGATAATCGATTCGCCCAGGAGATTCACCGATTCACGGAATGAGGAAGTGCCAAAGTCATCAAAGCTGGAGACAGAGGCAGCAAAGAAGCCGGCTGTTGTGAGGTCATAGGTGAGGTCAAAGCGGGACCGAGAGATCACGTTTAGGTTTTCTGCTCCAAGACCGTAAAAGGATGGTCCCCGAGTCTCACTTCGAGGGTGGAGGTCTTGTCACTCACCCGGTCTTCTTCGAGGAGGATCACGAGGGCCGTCACTTCGCTGAGGTCGATTTGATCGAAGAGGGCTGAATCGATCCTAAAGAAGCGCTCGACCCCATCGATCCCGGTGAGGAAGACCCGGTCCTGGGCCCCGGTGGAGTCTTCCAATTGAAGGATCACCTGGGACCCTCCGGCGTCTCTTAGGCCCAGGGTGATGGATTGATTCGTGAGGTTGACGGACAGGTCAAAGCGGGTGCGGGAGGATTGGGTGAGGGTGACCGTGCCCTCGGGATTCCCCTGGCTCGGATTGGAGTCAAAACTGAGGACTTGATCGATCCCCGGAAGCTGGGAGAGATCAGCGGGGGTGAGAAGGGGGTCTGGAGAAACTGTGGGAGAAAAGAAAAGTCCTTGCGAGGTAATATCGATCGTGCCGCTGGCCGTCTTGGTCCCTGCGGTTTTGTCGTCGACAACAAAGGAAATGAAAGTAATTTTTGACGTATCAATCCCGGAATCTCCCGCCGAATCTATCAGGGTTTTCGTGATGCGATAAAATTGCGGTGCGCTGGTGAGATTTTCCGCGATCAGCGTGACCTTTTTTTCATTGGCGCCGACGCCGGAGATCGCATCGATTTTCAATTTTGCCGTCCCAGTGGCCGAAATTTCGAAAACCAAATCCTGGTCATTTAAGTTAAAGGTTGATGACCCCAAGCTCATCAGAACGCCTCCCCAATGAGAATTGTCCGAGGCGCTCCCCTTCGCAAGATCGTAATCGAACGCGAGTTGGTCCTTGGAACTCTGCTCGAAACGAGTCACGGTGCTGCGAACATCTTCCGGTTCTGGCGTGGAGCCATTCAAGGGCTGGATAGCGCTGACCGTGGGTTGAATCGCGCTGAGATCGGTCACCGGACCGCCAGCCGGAGAAATTAGCGGCTCGAAATAAAGCCCCCCGGTCTTGACCTCAAGAAATCCGGTGCGTGTGGCGGGGATGGTTAGATTTTGATCGAAGACAAAATTTATAAAGCGGACTTTCTCCAAGCTAAAAGCTGGAAAAAAAGTATGAACGACGTCCCGGAAGATATTGAAACTTTTCTCCACGGTTGAGATTCCCTGCACATTGAAAATCGCCTTTTGCTGATTCGCATCCTCCAATTCAATTTTTAAACAGGGACGGGTGCCATTGGCGGGGCAGGTATTGTCAGACCGAAGCCCAAAGGTGATTTGGGGCAGACCGGAAAGATCCGCCGTTTCGATGGCTTGCGTACCAAAATCGTCAAATTGAATAGAGAGGGCTGCAAAAGAGTCCGCGGGACGGACGTCATAGTTGAATCGAACGAAACCCGTGGAGCTTTGAACGAGATCACTTTGCTGACCCGTCAATTCACCATCCGTTTCAAAGATGCCAAGCACCGGACGATTTGGAAAAACCGTAATTGGAAGGTGGCTCGCGTAAAGGACGGGGTCAAGGACCGGGGCCCCACGGTATTGGTCAATGGCAGCAATGTATTGACTCAATAACCGGCGAACCTCCACAGGATCGGTGTTGCTTTGAATCCGGAGGCTTTCAGCGTCTCTGACAAATTCCTCATAGGTTAAGGTCTCGAGGACTTGATCGTCCTGATGGGCCCAAACGACATCCTGTCCTCCTTGAGTTTCAGTAATGACATACTGAAGTCCGGCCTCGGGGTGAAGGTCGGTCTCACTGGGGCCGCCCTGCTTGTGAAAATGGGCACTGAGTGAAACGAGGGAATTTTGGACCAATTCTTTGACGGGCCCTATGTTTCGAACAAATTCTCTGTCCCCGGTGGAAAAAATGACCACCACATCCCCTGCGATAAGCAGCCCCACTTCTGAGTCAAGATCTTGGAGGCGACGCAAGTCTTCACGCGTTAGACGTCGGGCTAAATAGGCCACGGCGACCCCTTCTTGAACTTCGTGAATTCCATCGGAGGCGGTTTCATAGATTTCAGTCACGTAGCCATCATTTGTTCGCCGCCCGACCTCCTCCTCCGGTGGATCTTCTGTTTCGACCGGTTCAAGGGTCAATTCGTGAGTGAGAAAATCGCCGGGGGCCTCGACCGAAGCCTCGTTGGAAGGACGGGGGTCGGAAGTTTCGGAACCGCTCTCTTCAATGGACCGTGTCTGGATGTGCTGACTTTGTGAATCTTCGTAGGGAGAAAAAACGGGGATTTCGGCCCGAAGGGGGAGGACCTGATTTAGAAAAACAAAACATAAGGTAATGAAAGACGTTAACTTTTGGGGAAAAAGCGTTGCCTTTGTTTTTTTCGCTTGATTTTCTCTCCTCTCACGTTGCTTCACGGCCGATTGACACATTTCAGATAGGCCTCCGGTAAGATTTGAGCTTTCCCGCCTCAGGCGCTGCTCTTGGCTGAAGTCTAGCACTTATTCTATAAGGTGTCAAATCTGTAACTTCCTATCATAGAAAGAGTTACATGAAACTAAGTTGATACATAAAGTATCTTTACCAGAATAGCGTCTTTAGGCCGTAAGCCTTTATGGAAAAATGAATTAAATCGGAATCTCGGGGCCCCACTTTAATGCGCCTCAAACCAAATTGAGGGGAAAAGTTCGTCTCTGTAGGCCGGGCCCCGGCGACCCACGCTACCTGATAGCCCGCCTTTCGGACGAGATCCGCCACTCGAGGATTGACCCCTCCCACCGGATACGAAAAATGGCGCACCTCTTTTCGGATTTGGTCTTCGATGATTTTTTTGGATTCAAAGATCTCACGCCGAAGCCACGATTCATCTCGAATCTCGGGGAGCCAGCAGTGGGTATGACTGTGGCTCCCGATCGTGATTCCTGAATCGGCGAGCTCCCGAATCTCACGCCAGCCAAGAAAACCTTCCCGACCCACCCAGCTTGTCACCACAAAAAGCGCTGCGGGTTTTGCCTTCGAGATTAAAAGGGAGAACGCGTTTTTGTAATTATCCGTGAAGCCGTCGTCAAAGGTCAGCGAGACGGCGCGATCCCAGAGGCGGGCCCTCCCCTGTCGTTCCGCCACCTCCTCCAAGGAAAGGAAGCGGAAGGATTTTTTCTCGAGCCATTCGACTTGCCGGGAAAAATCCTCGGGGGAAACCGCCAGCCCCGACGCTGGCTCGTCTTGATGGATCCGGTGATACATCAAAACGGGGATGAACTTCAAGGTCAGACGTCCTGCTTGCGGCCGATCATGAAAAGATAACGGGCGAGGGAGGAAAATTCTTCCGAGTCACCAGCTTCAATTTCGAAGACCCCATCACGCTCTGAATCGTTCAAATCGCTTAGATTGCAAAGGGCGGCCATTCCATCGCCCCCATTCCCGGTGAAGACACCGATGGGTCGAATCAGAACCCGATCCAAACAAAGACCGTCATAAATTGCCTTAAGCTCCTCCGGCGTCTGCCAGTTAAAGTAAGAGCCCCAAAGTTTCCCTTCGGAATGCTGCTGGATGAATCGGGCGGCTTCGAAGTCTTTTTGGCGAATCGCCTGTGTGAGATAGAAAAACCGGGTGCGGTGGGAGGTTGCAAGGAGACCGCCCGGCCGGAGGACTCGCACCAAGTCCTTCATTCGGCTCTGGAAATCCGGACACTGATAAAGCACCTCGGTGCAAAGAACAAGGTCAAGGGAATTCGCCGGCATCCGGCGGACCTGTTCGAATCCGTCCCCTTTGATGAAGCGGGATGAAAGACCAAGTTCGTCAGCCCGTTTTTGGGCCCGCCGGACATGAAACCGGGACGAGTCGATCCCCGTGACTTCATAACCCGACTGGGCCAGCGGGACTGAAATCCGTCCGGTGTGACAGCCCAAATCGAGCACTCGGACCCGCTGGCCCCGGAATTCGAGACCCGCCGTCTCCAGAAGATATTTTAAATAGATCCGTCCGTAGAGCCGTTCGGCGGCGTCATCGAACGGGTCCTGATAATCAGGGTCCTCCCCAAAGAAGTGACGAAGAAATTTACGGCGGAGTTTTTGAAACATCGTGAGTTTTATCTTTGATTTCTTGCCGGGAGCCGGACTTGAACCGGCACGGGCTCAAAAGGGCCCAAGGGATTTTAAGTCCCTTGCGTCTGCCGTTCCGCCATCCCGGCGTGCAAACATTTTCAGGCAGCGAGGGGAATCGAACCCCTTCATTGCGGTTTTGCAGACCGCCGCCTTCCCACTTGGCTACGCTGCCCCGAGAAACGAAAAAGGGCAAAGACAACGTCGTCGGCTGCCTTTGCCCTCCGTGTGAAACGTGGCTTCGATTGCCTGACCGGGGCTTAACGAAGATACTTTAATTCTTCACCCGTATTCGGATCAAACTTGTATTGCTCGGGAAACGTCTGCCCGGTGCGTGGGTTGTATTTGGTATGGAGCTCCTGAGTCGGCTGAGGGGCATAAGCCGGCGCTGCCTGCTGAGGAGCCCCGTAGGGCTGAGGCGCATATTGAGGCTGATACTGTTGCTGCATCATCTCTTGACGGATTTCCTTCTTTGCGTTTTCCTTGCTCCGCCGCATCCCTTCACCTGCCAACGCCCCTGCCAACGCACCCGCCCCGGCACCGATGGCGGTTCCGGCCCCGGCGTGACCGGTCTGATGTCCCACGATGGCCCCCAGTCCGGCCCCCAAGCCACTGCCCAGGAGGGCAGACGTCTCACGTTCCGTCAAACCTCCGCCCCCCTCTGTGGCGCAGCCTGCGAAAACCAGCCCGAGAACCATTACTCCTGAAAAGATTCTTTTCATTCTTATCATCCTCCTCTGAGTCGTAAATAAGATAGGGTTGAAATCCGGGCTATTATATCGAAATTTCGTCCGGCCGAAACTAATTTTTGGAACGCCCCGCCAATCCGGCCGCCCACCGGATTAGGGTCCGGGCCAATGCCGGTTTTGAGCCAAACCGAAAAACCCTGGCCCCTTCACTGTCAATCAGGGCAACACGCGCCCGGGTCTTTCCGAACGGGTTATGGCCGGGCCGGAAGTGATTCGCCACAATCCCGTCGAGATGCTTTTTTAATCTCTTCTTCCTGGAACGCCGAAGCCAATCGTTGGTCTCCAGAGAAAACCCAATCACAATGCGATCCCCCTTCCTTCGCGCCAATGTCCCTACCAGATCAGGGCTCTGGCGAAAGAGGACTTTTAGAGTTTTCTTTCTGGGGACCTTTCTCGAAGAGCGGGTGACAGGCAAAAAATCTCCCACCGCTGCGCTCATAAAAAGGACATCGTGGTTAAAAAAATGCTTCTTAAGTGCAGCCTCAAGGTCCTTCACTGTCACAATGGGGACCCAACGAACTCCCCGGGGAGGAGTCAAAGAAGTAGGCCCTGAAATTAAGGTGACTTGGAAACCTTTTCGACGGGCCTCCCTCGCAACCGAATAACCCATCTCTCCTGTCGAGAGGTTGGTGATAAATCGAACGGGATCCAGCATTTCCCGTGTCGGACCGGCCGTCACGAGGATCCGTCGAATGGATCTAGCTTTTCTTCGAAGCACGCGAACCAAAGCGAGAGAGGGTCTCGACAATCCGCCCCGTGATGGTTTCAGGCTCTGAAATATGCCCCAACGCTTCCTTCCCGCAAACAAGGTGGCCCTCGATGGGGTCAATAAACTGGTGACCCAGTCTTTTCAACTTCTGAATATTTTCCTGCGTCAAGGGGTTCTGATACATCCGGTCATTCATCGCAGGCGCAATCACGACCGGCCGATCAGCGGCCAAAAGGACGCAGGTCGCCAGATCATTGGCCAGTCCGGCGGCCGTGCGGGCAATAAAATTGGCCGAGGCCGGCGCCACCAGGATGAGGTCGGCCAGCTCGGCCAGACTCGTATGAATCACACCGTAGGGCGACTGGGTGGTAAAGAAATCATCGTAAACCGCCTCGCCGCTCACGGCTCGAATGGTCAAGGGAGTTACGAATTTTTTTCCCGCCTCCGTCAAGACCGTAATGACCCTCGCCCCCTCCTCCCGAAGTGATTGAATCAGGTCCGGCGCCTTGTAGGCGGCGATGCTTCCCGTGATGATGAGAAGAACGGTCTTATTCTTTAGTCTTTTTTGCGTGGGTTTTTTTGATCTCATACCCCACCTTTTCGGCTGCGATCTCTTCCAGGGCAATGGTGGATACCTTCTTCGAAGCGGTCCGGACCAAAGGCTGCGCGCCCTGAGCCAATTCATTGGCGCGTGCGGCAGCGGCCAAGATCAGCTTGTAAAGACTCGTATCTTTACGCAACAGCTTCTCAAGGGCTACATAGGCCATCTTCACTTCCCTCCTTTTAGTGTTTCCTCAAACTTTTCAATCAGCGTCTCGATCTCATGAACCGTTTGATCGAGATCTCGATTGATAACGGTTGCATCATACTCCCGGGCGGCTTTAATTTCCTCCTGGGCCACCTGGATCCGTTTTTGGATCTCCTCCGGGGAGTCGGTCTTGCGGTTCTCGAGCCGCTCCCTCAGGGCTGAAATCGACGGAGGAAGAATGAATAAGGATAATAACGGGAATTTCCTTCCGACGAAACGCCGAATCTTCCGGTGCCCCTGAACATCCACAGCCAGGAGCACGGTCTCGCCGCCGGCAATTCCTTCCTCGACCCCCCGTTTTCGAGTCCCGTAGGAGTGGCCGAAGACCCGTGCCCATTCCAGGAACTGTTTCTTCTCTTTCAAGGCTTGAAATCGAGGCCGAGACACAAATTCATAATCCCGGCCCTTTTTCTCCCCCAAACGGGGCGGCCGGGTCGTCACCGAAATCGAACGGATCCACCGGGAGTGTCTTTTCAAGAGGCGGGTCACAAGGGTCGTCTTCCCGCATCCCGAAGGTGCTGAGAGAACGACCAAAAACCCCGTTTTCCCGTTTTTTCCCTTACTCAATGTTCTGGACCTGTTCCCGGATTTTTTCGAGCTCAACCTTGATCGACACGACCTCTCGAGAGATGCCTAGGTCCTGCGCCTTGGCGCCCATCGTGTTTGCCTCACGGTTGATTTCCTGCAACAGAAAATCGAGCTGCCTTCCGACGGCACCTCCCCGGTGGACCGCCTGACAGGCCGTCTCCAAATGATGCTTCAAACGAACGATTTCCTCGGTGATGTCGACTTTTTGAGAAAAGATTGCGATCTCCTCCTGCAACCTCAAGGGATCGATTTCTCTCCCGGGGCCCGCTTCCTGCACCATCCGATTTGCATTTTTGCTCAAACGTTCGAAATACCGGGCAGGCCGGCGGTCCGCATATCTCTTGATCCGGCTCAGGGAGTTTTCAACCCGCCGAAAGTGATCCACAAATTTCCGTTGGAGGGCCTGCCCCTCCTTTCTCTGCGATTCCGAAAATTTGGCAATCGCCCGAATCAAGACAGGCCTGAGACTCGGCCAAAGTTCTCCGTTTTTCTCCGGCCGTTTTTCCGTGGAAAAAAGGCCGGGCAGCCTCAAGAATTCGCCCATCGAAATGGGCCCTTCGATGGAGTAACGCCTGCGAATCTTTCGAATGACCGAAACATAAAACGCCGCAACCGAGTCATTAAAAACCAGTTGTTCGCCCAGTGCCTTTCGCCCTTCCTCGATCGAGACCGTCACCTTTCCCCGGCTGACCGTCTCCTTCAGGAGCTGGCGAATCGACTCTTCCAGGGCGGCGACTTGAGAAGACGCCCGCAGGCTGAATTCAAAGTAACGGTGATTAATCGACCGTATCTCGACGGTCCAAGCCGTCTTGCGGGAAACTGCCGAGACGCAGCCAATGCCGGTCATACTGCGGATCATCGCTGGGATTCCAACATAAGGCCGGAAATTATAAAGAGTTACGAAAGAGAATGCAAGATTTGTTGAGCCGCCTCACGGGGGTTCGGGGCCTGGGTGATGGGGCGTCCGATCACCAAATAATGGGCTCCCCGCCGAAGGGCCTCCCGGGGAGTCAGGTTCCGGGCTTGATCGTCGGCCGGACTCCCGCTGGGGCGGACCCCCGGAGTGACAAGAATAAAGTCTTTGCCGGACTCCTTTCGAAGGAATTCTGTCTCTTCCGGGGAGGAGACGACACCGTCAAGCCCCGCTTGCCTCGCTAACCGGGCCAACGCCAAGACCTCTTCTTTAAGCGGCCGCTCAATCCCAAGCTCCCCCGCTAGCGACCGCTCGGAATGACTCGTCAAGATCGTGACTCCCAAAAGAAGCGGTTTCTTCCCCGCTCTGGAATTTTGATCCACCGCCTTCCGGGCCTCCCGCATCATCTCAAGCCCTCCCAGTGTGTGAACATTGAACATGAAAACACCCCGTTGGGCGATCACGGCCGAAGTCCTGGCCACGGTCGTCGGAATGTCGTGAAGTTTTAAATCCAGAAAAACTTTTCCGCCGGATTTCTCCACCAAATCGACGGCCCGCCAGCCGTGGGCGGTGAAAAGCTCGCTCCCGATCTTGTAAATCGTGACAAGCCCCTTGAGTTCATCCACAAGCTTTTGACAGGCTTCCAGGTTTGGGACGTCAAGAGCAACGATAATTGACAAGGCTTCCTCGCAATTCCCGGATGGATTTGATCTTTTCCTTCTGACAAAAGGCACGGATCCCCGAGAGGATGTCCATCGTAGCGTGCGGATTGACAAAATTGGCCGTTCCGACTGCCACCAGATCGGCTCCAGCAATCAAAAACTCAACCGCATCTTCCCACGTGGTGATGCCCCCGGACGCAATCACCGGCACCTCGGGCATCGCCTGCTTTACTTCGTAGACGTAACGAAGGGCGATCGGACGAATGGCGGGACCGCTTAAGCCGCCGGTCCCGGCCCAAATTCGGGGACTTCTTGACCGAATGTCGATCGCCATTCCCCGGACCGTATTGATCAGGCTGAGCCCATCGGCGCCTGCCCGGACCGCTTCCCGGGCGGTCTCCAACACGTCTCCGAGTTCCGGAGAAAGTTTGGCAAAGAGAAACAGGCGGGTATTCTTTCTGACGGCCCGGATTGTTTTCGCAATCAGTCTCTTTTCCCGAAGGACCCGGACCCCGCCCGCCTCCACATTGGGACAGGACAAATTCAGCTCAAGCGCCGTAATCGACTTCCGGTGATAATCCAATTCCCGGGCCATCCTGGAAAAATCAGCGGTCGATTCGCCGGCGATGTTGACGATGAGCGGAATTCGATTTCTTCGGAAGTAGGGAATTTTGTTCTCGATAAATTCGTAGAGGCCTTTATTTTGCAGGCCGATGGCGTTGAGCATCCCGGCGGGGGTTTCACAGATCCGTGGCATGGGGTTTCCCAGCCGGGGATGAAGGGTAATGGTTTTTGTAATGACTGCCCCCAGTTTCTGATAATCCACAAAATCCTTCAGTTCGTCCTTGACGCCGAAGGTCCCGGAGGCAACGGTCACCGGATTCTTGAACCGGAGCGGCCCGATCTTTGTCGTCAAATCCACCATCTATTTCACCATCCCAGTTTCCCGAGGGGGCGTTTCTTCAAATTGAAACACCGGCCCTTCCGTGCAAGAGCAGGTCCAGCCGTAATGCGTCCAAACCATGCATCCCAGGCAGACACCGACGCCGCAGGCCATCCGCTCTTCCCACGAGGCCTCGCCCTCAACGCCAAAGTGGGAGGCAATTTCCATCACCCGTTCCATCATCCGGGTCGGCCCGCAGGTCTGGATGAAGTAAGCCTCCGGATCAAAGTCATCTTTTTTAAACCATGTCTCCAAAGGCCCCGTCACGAGTCCCTTCACTCCGTAAGAACCGTCCTGGGTGGTGTGAAAAACCCGGGAATGAAACTTGCGGATTTCGCCGAGCGGCATCACTTCATGCCGGCTTTTCGTCCCGATGTAGAACCGGTCGCAGCCGTAGCGCTCAGCGAGAAAAACAAGCGGCGGCACGCCCACGCCGCCCCCGACGAGGATCCTCTTTTTCCCTCGAATCTCCCTGGAAAAACCCCGCCCCAGCGGGCCCATCACTTGAAGGCGATCTCCCTTCGCAAGCTTTGAAAGAAGCTCCGAACCCCGCCCCAGGATTTCGTAGAGGATTTCAATTCGCTCTCCTTGGACTCGATAGTAACTGAAGGGCCGCCTGAGAAAGGGGTCCCAGCCTTCACGAACCTTGATCTGGACAAATTGCCCCGGTTCAACTCCTGAAGCCAAACGCTTCGACCGGAAGGAAATTTTGAAATACCGGGCGTTAACTTTACGGTTCTCGAAGACGGTTACGGTTTCGTCGTGCATAGGGACGGGTGGTAGTCTTGAAGTGCCCGGACCTCGAGGTTTCCTTTCGTGGCCGATTCAATCCCGGAGACGGCCATGCGGGCCGCATTGATCGTGGTAATGCAAGGGATGTTAAAGGAAACCGCCAGGGAACGGATCTTGGCCTCGTCCAGCATCGGCCCTTTTCCGGAAGGGGTATTGATAAGAAGCTGAATTTCGCCGTTCCGAAGGAGGTCTGCAATATTAGGGCGGCCCTCCACCAATTTCAAAACAGGTTCCGCATGAACCCCTGCCTTCCTGAGAAATTCAGCCGTGCCCCGGGTGGCCACCAGGGAAAAACCCAGTTCTGCCAGCTTCTTGGCAATGGGAACAATTTTGGTCTTGTCCTTATTTTTCACGCTGACAAAGACCTTTCCCTTGAGAGGCAATTGGGCCGAGGCGGCACTCTGGGACTTATAGAAGGCCCGCCCCAGTTCCTCATCGATCCCCATCACCTCCCCCGTTGATTTCATTTCCGGCGTCAGGATGATGTCCACGCCCGGAAATTTAATGAAAGGGAAAACAGACTCTTTGATGGCAATGTGTTTCGGCCATTTCTCTTCCGTAAAACCAAGATCTTTTAAGGTTTTCCCGGCCATGGCTTGGGCCGCATGACGGGCCAGCGGCACGCCAATGGCCTTGCTGACAAAAGGAACCGTCCGGGACGCCCGAGGATTGACTTCCAGGCAGTAAACGGTTCCCCCTTTAATGGCATACTGGACATTCATGAGACCGACCACCTTGAGGCTGTGGGCAATCTGCTTGGTCTTGGCCAGCAGCTCTTCCACAAGCTCCTTCTTGAGGGAGAAAGGCGGAAGCACCATGGCGCTATCGCCGGAGTGAATCCCGGCCTCCTCAATATGCTCCAAGACCCCGCCGACCACAAAAGTTTTCCCGTCTCCCAGAAGGTCCACATCGACTTCGATCGCATCCTCCAAAAACTGGTCAATCAGGACCGGATGTTCGCCGCTCGCCTCCACCGCCAGGGCCATGTATTTGGCAAGAGAGTCCTCATCGTAGACAATTTCCATGGCCCGCCCGCCCAAGACGTAACTGGGACGGATCATGACCGGATAGCCAATGAGACGGGCGACCGACCTGGCTTCCTCGAACTTGAAAACGATCCCGCTCTTCGGCTGGCGAAGTTCGATTTTGTCGAGCAGGTTCTTAAATTTCTCCCGGTCTTCAGCAATGTCAATGGACTCGGCGGATGTCCCGAGGATCGGCACCCCTTCCGCCTCCAGGGCCTTGGCCAGATTGAGCGGGGTTTGGCCCCCGAGCTGCACAATGACGCCCAGGGGTTTCTCCCGCTCATAAATATTCAACACGTCCTCCAACGTAAGGGGCTCAAAGAAAAGCTTGTCGGACGTGTCGTAGTCCGTGCTCACGGTCTCGGGGTTGGAATTCACCATGATTGTCTCGTAACCGAGTTCCTTCAACGCAAAGGCCGCCTGCACACAGCAATAGTCAAACTCAATCCCCTGGCCGATTCGGTTCGGGCCGCCGCCCAGAATCATGACCTTGGGTTTCGATGAGGGAATCGTCTCGTCTTCCTCCTCATACGTGGAGTAAAAATAAGGGGTGTAGGCACGGAATTCGGCCGCACACGTGTCCACGAGTTTAAAAACAGCCTGAATCCCTTTCGCTTTTCGAAGGGTCCGGATTTCTTTCTCTGTCATCCCCCAGTAGAAAGCCAGTTGACGGTCCGAGAAACCGTATTGTTTCGACTTTTTCAGGAGGGCCGGGCGGCCGGCGGCCCCTCGCTCCAAAAGCTCTTTCTCCAAATCAACGATTTGTCTGATCTGTTCCAGAAACCACGGGTCGATTCCCGAGCTCTTGGCAATCTCCTCGGTGGTGAGCCCCGCCAAGTAGCCATACTTGATGTAAAAAATCCGGTCCTCCTTGGGGACGGAGAGGCTCTGAAGAATTTTATCCTTAAGCTCCGGGTTGATTTTTGCCGATTGGCTCCAGGCTGTCAATTTTTCACGGGTCTCGAGCGCCTCTCCGAAGACCTTGTCCCGTCCGTCTCCCCCCAGCCCGAAACGCCTGATTTCAAGTGAGCGGATCCCCTTTTGGAGCGCCTCCTTGAAGGTCCGGCCGATCGACATCGCCTCGCCCACGGATTTCATCTGGGTCGTCAGGGTGGAGTCGACGCCTTCGAATTTTTCGAAAGCAAACCTCGGAATCTTGACCACGCAGTAATCGATGGTCGGCTCGAAGGAAGCGGGGGTGGTGCGGGTAATGTCGTTGGGGATTTCATCCAGCGTGAAACCCACCGCCAGCTTGGCCGCAAATTTGGCGATCGGAAAACCCGTGGCCTTGGAGGCCAGGGCCGAGGAACGGGAAACCCGGGGGTTCATTTCGATCACAACCATCCGGCCCGTGCGGGGTTCCACCGCAAACTGGATGTTGGACCCGCCGGTTTCAACCCCGATTTCGCTGATGATCTTTCGAGCCTGGTCCCGCATCCTTTGGTATTCCTTGTCCGTGAGGGTCTGGGCCGGCGCCACCGTGATGGAGTCGCCGGTGTGAATTCCCATTGGGTCAAAATTTTCGATCGAGCAGATCACAACAAAGTTGTCCTTCACGTCCCGCATCACCTCAAGCTCGAATTCCTTCCAGCCCAGAACGGATTCCTCGATCAGGATCTCGTGGATCATACTGTATTCGAGTCCGAGACGGGCCCGCATCTCCAATTCTCCCCGGTTAAAGCAGATGCCGCTTCCTGATCCGCCCAGGGTGAAACTCGGACGAACCACCACCGGATAACCGATGCCGTCGGCAATCTTCAAAGCTTCTTCGACGGAGTAGGCAAAATCCGAGCGGGGAAGATCCAGGCCGATTCTTTGAACGGCTTCTTTAAAGAGTTGGCGGTTCTCGGCCTTTTTGATGGCTTCGTAGCGGGCCCCGATCAATTCGACGCCGTATTTTGTAAAAATTCCCTTTTCGTAGGCCTCGACCGCCACGTTGAGACCGGTCTGGCCTCCCAACGTAGGAAGGCAGGCGTCGGGTTTTTCTTTCTGGATGACCTTTTCAAGAAATTCGACGGTGACGGGCTCGATATAGGTGCGATCCGCCGTGCCGGGGTCCGTCATGATCGTGGCAGGGTTCGAATTGATCAGGACCACGGTGTAGCCTTCCTCTTTGAGGGCCTTGCAAGCTTGTGTCCCCGAATAATCGAATTCACAGGCCTGGCCGATGATGATGGGCCCCGAACCGATAATCAGGATTTTTTGAATGTCCGTCCGCTTAGGCATGGTGGCTCACCATCGCATAGAAGCGTTCAAAGAGATAATCGCTGTCGTGAGGACCCGGCGAATTTTCCGGATGATACTGGACGGAAAAAACCGGGTGTTTCTTGTGGCGGAACCCCTCCAGCGTCTTGTCATTCAAATTGATATGGGTGAGCTCAACCTCCTCCTTGGGAAGCGAATCCATGTCCACGGCAAAACCGTGGTTCTGGGACGTGATCTCGATCTTTTTCGTAAACAAGTCCATCACCGGGTGGTTGCCGCCCCGGTGGCCGAACTTGAGTTTGAAGGTCTTCCCGCCGAGGGCGTGGCCCAGGATCTGATGTCCGAGGCAAATTCCAAAAATAGGAACTTGGCCGATGAGCTTTCGGACATTTTCGATGAGATAAGTCACGGCCGCCGGATCGCCGGGCCCGTTGGAGAGGAAGACCCCGTCGGGTTTCTCACTCAGGATTTCTTGAGCGCTCATCGAGGCCGGAACGACCTTGACCCGAAAGCCGTGCTGGTTTAATTTCCGGAGGATGTTCCGCTTGATCCCGCCATCGACACAAATGATGAAATACTGCTTGGAACGGGGGGATATTTTTTCGGGCCATTCGTAACCCGGAAGAAGCGTCTCGTCAAAATCATAAGGGGATTCGCACGTCACGGTCTTCACCCAGTCAACGCCGACGAGGCCAAGGGAATCCTGGACTTTTTTCACGAGAGCCCGGGGGTCGAGCTCCGTCGTTGAGATGCCGCCTTTCATGGCGCCCCGGTCCCGGAGGTGCTTTGTCAATTTCCGGGTGTCCACACCCTGGATCCCGACAATCCCGTATTTTTTCAAGTATTCGCCGAGCGTCATCCGGGATCGGAAATTGCTGACGACCGGGCTCAGCTCCTTCACGACAAACCCCTCCACCCAGGGCCGGCCCGACTCTTCATCGTCTCCATTGACACCGTAATTTCCGATGTGGGGATAGGTCATGGCCACGATTTGACCTTTGTAGGAAGGGTCGGTCAGGATTTCTTGATAGCCCACCCAAGAGGTGTTGAAAACCATTTCGCCGTAAGTCTCGCCTTCGGCACCGAAGTGCTCCCCTTCCAGCGCAAGGCCGTCTTCCAGCGCAAGCAGTGCCTTCATCAGAATCTTTTCCCCCGCCTCAATACGTCCATCGTTTTCCCATGCAAAGCGTGGAAACCACCTTCCCTTTTAATTTTCTCCCGATGAAACAGGAATTCTTCGACTTGGAAACAAGTTCTTCCGGCCTCACCGTCCACTCCCGATTCAAATCCATCAAGATGAAACCGGCCTCGGTCCCCTTCCGGATCTCTCCAAATCCCCGGGGCAGATGAAGGATCTCAGCCGGACGGACACTCATCTTCATGACAAGTTCGGCCAAAGAGAGTTTTCCGGAATGGACAAGTTCTGTCAGGGAGACCGCAAGAGCGGTCTCGAGCCCGATGACCCCGAACGGCGCCTCGTCAAACTCGAGCATCTTTTCTTCCTCGGTATGCGGGGCATGATCGGTCGCAAT
>JACPCP010000004.1 GCA_016179745.1 Candidatus Omnitrophota bacterium | reverse complement strand
GTCCCGGGTGCCGGGCTTGTCATCGGCGCACTGGAGGGGGTCCCCCTTCAGACATTCACCGTCCTGGCATTTCTCTTCTCCGTTGCAGAGATTCTGGTCACTGCAGGAGGCGGAGTTATTCTCGTGGCGGCACCGGCCTTCAACACACTGGTCATCGGTGCAAAGGTTTTCATCATTACATTGGGCTGGGGTCAGACATTCGACAGGAGGTTTCTCGATGCAGAGCGCCGGGGGGCGGCAATCGCCGGTGGTTTCGCAAAATTCCTGGCCGCTGGGGCAGACACATTCGCCGTCGGACGAGCGGCAGATTTTTCCTTGATCGCATTGCTTCTTCACGCCCTGCTGGCATTTCCGGTCCCGGCAAGCGTCGTTGACCGTGCAGGGGTCACCGTCATCACAGACGGCGGTGTTTGCCTGCCGGACGCACTCCCCCTCCACACACCGGTCGTCCGTGCAGGAATCTTGATCATTGCACTCCGAGTCGCTTTCGCAGGAACAGGGTTTGCCGATCGTCTGACACCGATCCCGGGTAGAGCAGAATTCCTTTCCGTCGGGGCAGACGCATCCTTTCGAAGCGCTGCAGGCCAGACCGGTGAGACAGAGTTCGTCCTCTTCGGTATGAAGACAGCTGTCGTTCGACTCCTTGCAGGAATCTCTAGTGCAGTCAATGGAATCGGAACAATCCCGGTCACGGCCGCCTCTGCACTGACCCTCCCGGCATTGTTGTTCGCCGACCGTGCAAAACTTGCCGTCATCGCAGGGATCCGTATTAAACGTGTATTTACACTCCCCGTCATCGCACCGGTCGTCGGTGCACGCATTCCCATCGCTGCAGTCCGCCTCACTTGCGCATTCACAGGGAACGTTCGGTTTTTGGCAACGTCCTATCTTTTCGCATAAAACCTGTCCCGGCTCGCACACACAGCCCCGGTCTTGATCACAACGCTGTCCGGCGAGGCAAAGTTTGTCCTCCTGGCGGTGCAGACATTGATTCGCCGTTTCATCGCAAGAATCCTCGGTGCAAACAACACGGTCCGAGCAATCCCGGTCAGCGCCCGATTGGCATTGACCTTTGTCACATCGATCCCCCTCCGTGCAAAATTTTCCGTCGCTGCACGAAGCCGTGTTGAAGGAGTGGACACAGCGGTCATCCTCGCACTTATCATCCGTGCAGTCATTTCCATCAAAGCAATCCCTGTTGTTCTCGCAAGACACGGGCACGCCTGCGCACTCCTGAGAAGGCCGGCAGTCTTGCGTCGCCACGCAGAACCCGGTCCCATCAGGGCAACCGCAGATGCCCTCTGAAGGAAGACAGACCCGCCCCAGATCGCACTGCACGGGCGCATGATCACATTGATCTGAATTTTCGTTGCAAGAATCGGCTGTGCAATTGTCGCTGTCGTCACAGTCACGATCGGTTGGAAGCCCGCAGACGCCGTTGGAGCAGGCGTCACCCTCCGTGCAAAACTTGCCGTCATCGCAATCCGCATCGGTCGAACAGCCCTGCCGGCACTCGATCGTGACCGGGGTCGAGCTACCCTTGCCCGACTTCTGACCCTTGGCTCCGATTTGACAGGTGCCTACTCGACGGCAGGTGTAAGTTGCGACGTCTCCGGAAATATTCACATCGGCAATATCGCAACGGTCAAAATCGTAACCCTCCCGGATCCTGGATGTCTGGGGCCTGCCGGCCGATGAAGATGACGTGATGACTTCTCTTTTTCCCCGGTCTTCAACAAACCGATCCGTTCTCTGAATGACCCGTTGAATGGTTTCCCGATTCCCTCGTTGGCTCGTCTCTGCCTTTTGGACTGTAACGTTCTGAATCTTAAAATTTTCCTCTTTCTCTGTTTCTGCCCAGGCCGTTTTCAATCCAAAGGCCTGATTGATCCAGGAACGCTCGGCCGCCGCTTCCCGCTCTTCTTCCCCGGAAGGGGTCCCGCTCGGGCAGGTGGTTGTCGCCGTGGTGGTCACGGACTCTCCGACTTTTGCCGATCCCCCGCCAGTCACGGTCACCACCGGATTCGGGCAGGTTTGGCACTGACTGGAAATACAATAAAGACCGCCCGTACAGTCATTGTCGGTTTCACAGCAATTGGCGATGCTCTCAAAACCACAGCCGCTGGCGGTGCAAAGATTGGACGTGCAGGCATTGCCGTCTTCGCACTTCGAATTGTCCCCTTCGTGGACGCACTCATCGGCTGATTCGTCGCAGGAATCGTCGGTGCAAGCCACGCTGTCCGAGCAATCTCTTGCGCTCCCGGCTTGACAGCTTCCGCCCGAACAAGCGTCGTCCACCGTGCAGTAGTTTCCATCCTCGCAAGAGCTGCTGTTGGAAGTGTGGGTGCAACCGCCGGACGGGTCGCAGCCATCGGTCGTGCAGACGTTGCCGTCGCTACAGTCCAGTGTGGCACTGCCCGTGCATTGGCCCCCGGAGCAGACATCATTGGAAGTGCAGGTATTCTGATCATTGCAGGACAAACTGTTATTCTCGTGAAGACAGCCGGCAGTCGGGTGACAGGAATCAGTAGTGCAGCCATTGCCGTCACCACAACTCAAGGCCGTTCCTTTTACGCATTGAGCATTGACACAAGTCTCGTTTCCATTGCAGACATCGCCGTCATTGCAGTCGCTATTTGAAGAACAGACACACTCTGAGGGATTCTTGACGCAGCGATTAAGGGCGTTGCAGAAGGTTTCTCCCGAGGGACACTGGCAGCTTCCATCACCCGTATTGCACTGCTGTCCCCCGGCGCACACTACGGCCGTCCCGGAACAGGCCTTCCCTGAACAAACGTCACCGGTCGTGCAGGCGTTCTGGTCATCGCACACTTCGCTGTGGGCCGTATTGGAACAACCGGCCGCCGGGTTGCAGCTATCGGTCGTGCAGTCATTCCCGTCGTTACAGCTTAAGGCCGTGCCTTTCGCACACTGCCCCGACACGCATCGCTCCGTTCCGTTGCAAACATCCTGATCGCTGCAGGCCAGATCGCTTTTGCAGCTGCAGGCGCTCCCGTTCGGGACGCAGCTCTCAAGGGGAGCGCAGAAAAATTCACCGGCGGGGCACTGGCAGACGCCGGACGCAGGGTCGCACACTTGATCTTCCACGCACTGCACGCCTGCTCCCGAGCACTTCCCGTTGACGCATACATCAGCGCTCGTGCACGAATTTTTGTCATCGCAGCTGAGGCTGTTATTCACGAACTGGCAGTTGCCCGATTGGGCGTCGCAGCTGTCGGTCGTGCAGACATTGCCGTCATTACAAATCTTCGTGCTCGTTCCCTTGCATTTCCCGCCGCTACAGGTGTCTCCAGAGGAACAGGTATTTTGGTCGTCACAGGAGAGGGAGTTATTCTGATGGAGGCAGCCCGTGAGGGGATTGCAGCTATCGGTCGTGCAAAGCTCCCGGTCATCACAATCCAGTAGTGGGCCTTCAACGCATTTCCCGCCCGAACAGATCTCCTCACCATCGCAAAGGTTGTTGTCCTTGCAATCCGAGCTCAGGGTGCACTCCACTTCCTCGGCCTCCAGCGCCTTCAAAGCGGAAAGCAGGTCCTCCTCGGCAATATCAGTCGTCAAGGCAGCAGGGAGGGGAAACAGCGCATCGGAAGTCTTTGCCTGACGCTTATCGGTGGGACTTTTTTCCTCGGCAGAACTTACGGCAGGCCAACTTATTAGAAACGCACAGAAAAAGAGAAAAAGGGTTGCTCCTTTGCAAAACGGCTCTTCCATTTTCCGTTGCGTTGGCATCTAAATCGCTTTTTGCCTCAGCACATAAAGCTTATCTGCTGAGGCTAAACTAAAGTCTAGCCCGTGATTGTCAAAAACGCAAAGAAGTCCAAAAAATAATCGTGAAAGTCATTTTGCTATAAATTGATATATATTGCTATAGTAAATTTTCCTCAGGATTTGAGCTGGAAGATACAGTCCTTTCCGCCGTCCTCGAGCATAACGTATATCGTCATAATCCTTTTCTTCTAAAAGGCTTCGGTAGATTCGCCCCAGTTCCATGAGCCACTCCTCGCCTCTTCCCGGCTGAGAGGTCACCACGGCATCTGTGCCGAACAAAATCCGGTCCTGATACTTCAGGACGAGCCGCCGATATTTCTCCGGATTACGGGAAAACCGTTCCAGGGCCGTCTCCAGGTTTTTCCGGGGTCCGAAGCTCAAATCGGTATAAAGATTCGGATGGTTCTCCATCAGGCGCTCAAAACGGTCCGTGGCAATTGTGGAGAGACAAAAATGAGGGCAGACAACCTTCATTCGTGGAAATTTTCTCAGGACCGCGTGAAATTCCTCCTCAAAAAATCCGGCGTTGACGTGAAAAATGACCGGGATTTTGTAACTCTCGCAAAAGGCGTAGATCTCCTCCATGCCGGGGTCGTCGAGGGACCGCTCGTGAAAAATTCGATGGCCGGAGTAAAGTTTCAACCCTTGCGCTCCGTTGGCCAAATCCTGTTTGAATTTCTCCAGTTTCAGCGGGTCCTGAGGATCGAGGGTGACGAAGGGGAGAAAGCGATCGGGGTATCGCCTTGCGATTTCCAGCACTGCCCGGTTATTGGCCTCATAATCCCGGAACCCCCCGGACCGGGGGTCGAAGGTGGCAGCGGGACTTGCAAGGAGAATGGTTTTTTCAATCCCGAGCCGGTCCATCGCCCCCAGAAGCGGCGGGGCTTCCCGAAGAGATTGAATGTGGACATGAGCGTCGATGATCGGGAAATTTTTCCGAGGACCGGGGCAGGCGCTTAAAAAAGAGAAGAGAATCGGGAGCACGACCAGGGGACGAAGATTTTTGTATCGCCTCACTCCAGATAACCGAAGAAGATCAGATTGTCCCACTCGGGCCCCAGCGTCCTCGCCTTCACGGTAAACCGGAATCTTCTTTGGAGGAGATAAGGCAGCGTCAGATCGAGGGTCTTTTCCTTCCAGCCCGGAGTGCTGATTTGCGTTTCAAACAATTTCTTTTTTCCGATCCAGATCTCCAGCAAGAGCGGCAAAGGCTTCTCCTTCTTCGTGAGATCCCAATCCCCTGAAAGGATAAACAGGAAGCGAAGCCGTCGTCCAATCGGGACCCCGGTGTAGGTCAGCGAGGCATCTTGCTCCGGCCCCACCGGAAACCACACCACGGTCTCGGGCTTGCGCTCCACCAGGGCCTTCCGGTCCACGAGAATATCCGCAGAGTCCGGCAGCCCCTCAAAATGAAATCGTTCGTCCTTCCACACGCCCGGAAACATTTGTTCTTTGGAAACCCTGAGCGCCTCCGCCGTCCCCAGATTTTCCGCAAAGGAATAGACAAATTTTTTACCGGCATCCTGCTTTTTGGCCCAGACCGGCGGCGGGCACAGCAAAAAAATAGAGAAGAGGAAAACAAAGCAGGCCGTCCCCCATTTTTTCCCAGGCCGGTTGGATTTTTCCACAGACCGACCTCGGAGGGTCCATCCCAGGATCCCGGCAAAAAGCGCCAGCACGGTCAGGCCCGCCATCCCGTCATAGAGATTCTTCGTGCCGCTCAGAAATCCCATCTTCTCCGAAAAGTCCGGGAAAAACCGCCGGTTCATCTTTAACCCAAAAATACAGCCGCTGTGGATTCCGATCGGAAGGAAAAGCGACCGGGTCCGAAGAAAAGCGAAAGAAAGCAGAAGACCGAATAAAAAAAGCCCTGCGACCGGCGCCCAAATTTCAGGGTGTCCCCGGAAGGAGGACCCGAACGATCCCAAAATCCGGAGGCTGTCCACGACGGTCGGCTCTGCCCCAACCACCGGTTTTTGCTTCGGAAAAAAATGGACCAGGGCGTAAATCAAACTCGTCACCACCAGGCTTCCTTTCGTATTCCAAAGATCCTTCAGGGTGAGAAACAAAAAACCCCTAAAGAAAAATTCCTCAACCGTTCCAATGAGAACCCCTGCCCCAAACCCCTTAAAGAAAAGCCCGATCCAATGCCACCCGTCGGTCTCGTGGACCCTCCAGATTCGGGCCCCGAGCCCCCACTGCACCAGAGTGATCAGCACGACAAGGAAAGTCCCCACAAGAAATCCCGTCCCAAAGAGCCGCTTCGCCGAAGGGCCCCACCCGAGCCCCATTCGGCCCAGGCTCTCCCGACGGACCCTTAAAAGCCAGAGGGAAAGCGCAATCGTTCCAATCATAATTAATCGGCGCAAGATGCGATCAAATTTAAAGGGAAGAAAGGTGTAAAGCCAGGGCGCCAGGACGGCGCTCACCGCCAAAACCACCAAAAACCCGGCCGCAAACTGGAGAACCGTCTTGGTAATGGGTCTCATTGGACTTTCAAAGTCAGCTCAATTTCGACGGCGGCGTTCAAGGGAAGGCTCGGGACCCCCACCGACGTCCGAACGTGGCGGCCCTTTTCGCCAAAAAGTTCGATTAAAAGTTCCGAGGCGGCATTCATCACGTCACTCTGTCCAATAAAATCCGGGGCAGACTGGACAAAGCCGGCCATCCGGACAATCTGTTCCAGCCGGTCCGGACCCACCTCGGAGTCAATCAAGCTGACGGCTTGAAGCGCCGCCCACCGGGCGGCTTGTTTTCCCTCTTCCACCGTCAATTCGCTTCCCACTTTCCCGGCCAGAACCTTTCCTTTTGAATCTCTTGAGATTTGTCCGCTCAGGAAAACAAATCCGCCGGCCCGGACAACCGGCTGATAGACGCCAACGGGTTTGGGGATGGGCGGCAGTTCCAACCCCCATCGACGAAGCGTTTCCGGAAGCGCCAGGCTCATTTTCGGGCCTGAATCAGGGTAGAAATTCCAAAGGTCAAAGGACGGATTTGAATCGTGTGAAACCCGGCCGATTCGAGCTCTCTCCCGATTTCAGGGGGGGCGGGGAAATTTTGAATCGACTGGGAAAGAAATTGGTAGGCTGTCCGGTTTTCGGAAATGAGTCCGCCGATGAAAGGAAGATAAAATTTCAAGTAGGGGGCGTAAAGCATTCGGCCGAGCACGGACGTGGGACGGGTCAAGCAAAGAAACGCCGCCTTCCCGCTGGGTCGGAGGGCCCGCCTAACTTCCTTGAAGAAACGAGGGCGGTCTTTGACGCTTCTCAAGGTGAAACTCGAAACCACCAGATCGAAGGCTTCGCTTTCGAAGGGAATGTCGTGGATATCCGCCTGGACGAGCCGGCAATCTCCCGGAAGACTTTGGCGGGCCCGGCCCAGCATCGGACCGGAAAAATCAATGCCGGCGGCGAGGCGCCAGGTTTGTTTTTTGAGGAACTGGCCCAGAAATTTTCCCGTCCCCACCCCCGCCCGGGAGCGCCACCCTTCATCCAGATGGAAACTGAGGAGGCGGTTGATCCCGTCATAACGGGGGGCCACGGCATCAAAAATTTCACGGATCGTTTCCTTCGCCGGCGAGGCAAGATTGTCACGGGACGGGGCCAGGGTGAGCTCCATCAATTGGGATGATAAACTTTGAGAATTTCGTAATTGGTGTTGCGCTGGGCCGGGACATAGCCCGCTTCCCGGATCAATCGGATCAAATCGTCCTTCCGGGTGCCCGAGGCGTTGATCCCGGTCGGCTCCAAAACCTTGTCTTCGAGAAGGGTGCCGCCCATATCATTGGCGCCGAAAGCCAGCGCAATCTGCCCCAGTTTGACTCCTTCCGTGAGCCACCCGGACTGAATATTTTCGAAATTGTCGAGAAAGAGCCTGCTCACGGCCAGTGTCCTGAGATAATCCTCCCCGCCCGCCTGACGGAACTGGCTCATCCGGGGGGTTCCGCTCGGAGATAGCGTCCAGCCAATAAAGGCACGAAAACCGTGCGTCTCATCCTGAAGCTCCCGCAATCTTGCCAGGTGCAGAACCCTTTCTTCGAGGGTTTCAACATGGCCAAAAACCATCGTGCCCGTGGAACGGAGGCCCGCCTCGTGGGCCGTCCGCATAAAGTTGATCCAGCCGTCGGAATCAATCTTCTTGGCGCTGATCTTGTCCCGGACCCGTTCCACCAAGATCTCCGCCCCGCCGCCCGGAATCGAATTCAGGCCGGCTTCCTTCAATTGGAGGAGTAATTCTTTGAGCGGCATCCGCTCTTTCTTGGCGAGGAAATCCAGCTCCACGACCGAAAAGGAATGGATCATAATTTGCGGGAACTCTCTCCGGATCGAACGGATCATGTCGAGATAAAAGCCGAGCGGCAGCTTGGGATTGACCCCGCCCTGGATCAAAACTTGCGTGCCGCCGATTTCTGCGAGCTCCCTGATTTTTCCGAGGATCTCCTCCATCGAAAGGGTATAGGCCTCGACGTCACCCGGGCGGCGGTAGAAGGCGCAGAAATCGCAATCCACGATGCAGGCATTCGTATAACTCACGTTGCGGTCCACGATAAAGGTGCGGACCGGACCCGGGTGAAGCCGGCGGGTGAGCTGATCGGCCGCCCTGCCAAGCCTCAGCAAATCGCAGGAAAATAGCTCGACCGTCTCCTCCACGGAAAGCCTTTCGCCTTCCAGCCGCTTTGCCAGAATTTCGTCAAACCGATCCATCGATAAACTCCAATTGATCCGCCTCGGGCGAAATCCCAAGCCGGTGCGCCAGTTTGTAAAAATGTTCGAGCCCCTCCCGCATGGCAGGGTCCAGCCCGTAACTCAGATTGAAAAGGTAACTAAAGAGCGCCGGAAATCTTTCGTCGGCCGGCGTCAAGCCCAGCGCTTCCTTGAGAAGTTTCTCAAGGTCGCCAAGATTCCGTTCCAGGTTGTTTTTGAGGTTTTCGTAAAACCCGAGCACCTCCGGCCGATGCGCCTCGTAATAAGGTCTCCGGACCGCCCACACCGAAAAGCAAAAGGGTTTTCCCGTCCAATCCCACCAGAGCTGGCTCAGGTCCGTCTTGTAAATGAATTCCTCGGGACGGAAAAGTAAGGCGTCGTCTCCGATGACAAGGCACGCCTTCGAATGGGACAGCATGGTCAGGGGATCTGACTTCTCAACTCGAAATGAATTCTCAAATTGAAATTTAAACTTGAGAAGGATTTTGAGGAGCGCCGCAGCACTTAGGCTTTCTTCGGAAAGCGAAATCTCGGTGCCGTTCAGGCCCTCGATCCTTTCCCGGGAAAAGAGGAGCACGCTGGCCGAAAAATCCCGGGAGCCGATGCAAAGGCCGGGAAGCAGAAAATAATCGTTTGGGTGATTGAGATACTCAAGGGAGGAAATGGGGGCCAGGTCGATTTCGCCTTCCCTCATTTTCCGGTTCAATTCCGTCGGTGAGCCGTTGACTTCAACCGTCTCAAAGCCGTGCGATTCGCTTCCGGAAAGATTCGGGTGGTAAAAAGGCAGGACGTTTGTGTAGCGAATCCGGCCCACCCGGAGACGGACCGCTGTTTTGGACTTCATGAGGACACCGCCTCGGAAGATTTCCACGTCTTTCCCGTCCAACGGGGGTAGACAGCGTGAAGAATTTCAAGAGAATCCAAAACCTTTCCGACCACGAAATCCACCAGGTCCTGAAGGGTCCGGGCGCCGGAATAAAAAGCCGGGCTTGCCGGAATCACCCGCACGCCGGCCCGGGCGAGCTTCAGCATGTTTTCAAGCTGAATCACGCTCAGGGGGGTTTCCCTCGGAACCACCACGAGTCGCCTCCCTTCTTTTAAGTGGCACTCGGCGGCCCGGTGAACCAAATTGACGATCGCCCCAGACGCCACGTGGCCGAGCGTTCCCGTGCTGCACGGAATAATCACCATTCCTTGCGTGGGGTAGGAACCGCTTGCGATCGGCGCCGTGAAATCCTTTGAGGAGTAAAGGGTGAGGCGTTCCAAAATGTGCGGCTCGAAAAAAGTCCGGAAGGATTCTTTATCGGTGAGGTTTCCCAGGGTCACCTGGAGTTCTTCTTGAATCACAAGACGGGCGGCATCGGAAACGACCAGCGCCAAGTCGTGCCCAAGCTCGGCCAGAATCTGGACAAAACGGATCCCGTAAACGGCCCCGCTCGCCCCGGTGATCCCCACCACGTAAGGCTTCATCAAAATTTCCTCCATTGAAGGTCAAGCACCGTGGCCAAAAAAACCGCAAAGCTGACACCCACATTCATCGAAAAAAACGCCTCCTCAATCCTGGCAAGACCGAACCGGCGGATCAGAAAGTGTTCCCGAATGAGAAAAATACCCACCAGACCGATTCCCAGGGCGTAAATCCAGCCTAAATCCGCCAACCGGCCAGCTCCGCTCCAGGCAAGTAATGCGATGAAATGAAGGAAAGCCGCCGTCCCCAACCCCTGCTCTCTCCCGAAACGGACCGGGACCGAATGGAGTTTCGATTTTTGATCAAACTCCAAGTCCTGCAGAGAGTAAAGGATATCGAAGCCCGCCACCCAGTTTGCTACGCCGATGAGGAGAAGTCCGGGAACCCAGGAAAATTCTCCCCGGCTCGCCACCCACGCCCCGTAAGGCGCAATGCCCAGTATGATACCGAGCACGGCGTGCGAAAGCCAAGTGAATCTTTTAAGCGTGGGATAAATCCCGGCCAGAAAGACCGGAATCGGACTCAAAGAAAAACAAAGCGGCCCCAAAATCCAGGCACTGGCCTCAAAAACGGCAAGAGAAAAGAAGGAAATCCCAACGACAAAGCGGGGCGTCAATTTTTTCTGCGGGAGGGCCCGCATTTGGGTCCTTGGATTTTGGCCGTCGATTTGGCAGTCAATCAGGCGATTCATCGCCATCGCAAAGGTGCGGAAGCTCACCATGGCCACGGTCACCCAGAAAAGAACCGGCCCCCGGGGCCATCCCCCCTCGGCCAGAAAAAGTCCCAAATAGGCGAACGGGAGGGCAAAAAGGGAGTGCTCGAACTTGATCATCTCGAGAAACATCCTGAGTGATTTCATGAGCGTTACGGGTGTTCGAGTCCGTATTCCCGCCAGCGCTTCGTCACCTGCTGTTGAATTTCTTCGCTCATCACAATGTCCGGCGGCCAGGGACGTCGCATCCCCTCCTCCGGCCATTTGCGGGTGCAGTCCACGCCCATCTTGGAACCAAAGAGGTCCTGCGAGGCGGCGATGTCCAGCTCATCCAATGGGCCCTCGGTAAAGAGGATGTCCCGCTGGGGGTCCACATTGTTGAAGGCCCGCCACGCCGTTTCCCGGGAGTCGTGGATATTGACGTCGTGATCAAAAACCAAAACAATTTTTTCAAACATCAATTGGCCGAAGCCCCAAAGGAGGTGCATCACCTTTTTGGCGTGCTGCGGGTAACTTTTTTTGATCGAAACAAGAACGGCATTCGTGAAGACCCCTTCCATCGGCAAATTCATATCGACAATTTCAGGAAATTGGGAACGGATGAGCGGGAGGAAAATCCGTTCGATCGCCTTCGCCAGGTAGGCGTCTTCCATGGGCGGACGTCCCACCACGGTCGTGGGATAAATCGGCGAGTGGCGTCTTGTGAGGCACTCCACGTGAAAAACCGGAAATTCCTTGGCGAGGGAGTAATAGCCGGTGTGGTCGCCGAAGGGGCCTTCCACCCGCTTCTCCTCCACATCGACATACCCTTCCAGGACAATCTCACTTTGGGCCGGCACTTCCAAATCCACGGTCTTGCACTTCACCAGCTCCACCGGCTCTCCCCGGAGAAACCCGGCGAAAAGAAATTCGTCAATCCCGGGCGGAAGCGGTGAAACGGCAGAAAACATGGAGACCGGGTCCGCACCCAACGCCACGGCCACTTCCATCCGCCGAATTCCCTTCTCCCGGCAGCGGTTGTAATGGCCCCGCCCGTCCTTGTGGATCTGCCAGTGCATCCCGGTGGTCCGGCCGTCATAGACCTGCATTCGATAGGTTCCGACATTGCGACTCCCCGTCTCAGGGTCCTTCGTAATCACCAGGGGAAAAGTAATGTAACGCCCGGCGTCCCCCGGCCAGCACTGAAGGATGGGAAGTTCGTCAAGAAGGTTCCCCTCCTGCCGCACCACTTCCTGACAGGGCGCCTCCCGGACCCTTTTCGGCGGAATCTTGCTGAGGAGGTGGAGCTTCGGAAGGAGTTTCAGCTTGTCCGTCATTTTCTCCGGCACTTTGACTTCGAGAAAGCTTTCAATCTTCTTCGAAACTTCACTTAAATCATCCACGCCGAGGGCCAGATTCATCCTCCGAGTGGATCCAAAAAGATTGATCGCCAGCGGGAAGAAGGAGCCTCTCACCTTGTGGAAAAGGAGCGCCGGGCCCTCCCGTTTGACGATCCGGTCATTGATCTCGGTAATCTCCAAGACCGGATCGACCTCGGCCTGGATTTCGACCAGCTCTTTTTCCCTGCGGAGGCGTTTCACGAAATCGCTCAAATTTTGATCGGGCATGGCAATCGCTCTTTTCTTTCAGGCGGCGAAGGATTTGACCGGGATTTTCTTCCGGGTTTTCAAAAATGAAAACGGCGTGGCGAAAAGTTCGGCAAACGGAAGAAACGGAAGGGCGGCCAGGATCCGACGGATTGCCACCCGTTCATCCACTTCGAACCCTTCCAGCTTCGTCAAGGCCCCGGCGGCGCCTTCCGTGACCTCCCATTCCTCCCGGAGGCCTGAAAACGTGAAAAGGAAAATAGCGAGGAAGAGGAACTCCCCTGCCCCGGCCAGCCCTTTCAGGGCAGGAAAAAGGGTCCCGAGGAGGACCAGGCCCCAGCTGACAAGGATCGTCACCCCGAAGGAATGGCCCGCTCCGGCCCGAAGATTCCCGGGCACAGGCGACGGAGTCCCGGCAAAGAAGTGACTTGCTTCATGCAAGGCAAGGCTCAAGTCACTTAATTTTGTGCCGTCGTAAACGGCTTCGCTGAGGAGAAGGCCGTCCGGGCGGGAAGGGAAGTGGGCCCTGCCCGCTCCCGAGTAAGAATGAATGGACCTTCGGCCGGCGCCGTGACGGTCCAAGACCTGACGGGCCAGTTCCGAGCCCGTCATTCTGCGGCGGCTTTCCGCAGAGCCGAAACGTGTCAGAAAAACCTTGAGATAAAACCACGACACCGCCGAGGCCACCACCGAGAAACACCAAAGGACAAAAAAACCCTGCTGCATAGGCCCGTATTATACCGGATTTTAGTTTTTTTCGAGAAAGGAAACGAGGGACCGCAAATCGGCCGGGAGCGGGGCCTCAAAAACCAATTTTTCCCGGGTGCGGGGGTGGACAAATCCCAGCTTGGAGGCGTGAAGGGCCTGACGGTCGATCCCCGGCGATTGAATCCCATAGAGGGAATCGCCCAGCAAGGGATAGCCCAAATGCGCCAAGTGGACCCGAATCTGATGCGTCCTCCCGGTCCGGGGTCTGATTTCAAGCCAGCTCGCCCGGGGAAACCTGCGCCGGACCCGGTAGTAGGTCACAGCGGATTTTCCCCCGGCGGGCCGGACCACCACCCGCTTCCGGTTCAAGAAGGCCCGGCCGACCGGCTCATCGATTTCTCCCTCCTCGTGCTGGACCACTCCCCGCACGAAGGCTTCGTAGGTGCGGTCAATCCGGTGGTCCCGAAATTGATCAGCGAGGGCGGCGTGGACCGAATCGCTCTTGGCCACAACGAGAAGCCCGGACGTGTCTTTATCCAAACGGTGGACAATGCCCGGTCTCAAGGGCCCTCCCGCCCGGGAAAGACTTTGGATGTGATAAAGGAGGGCATTCACCAGGGTGTGGGACGGATTGCCGTGAGCGGGGTGAACCACCATGCCGGCGGGTTTATTCACCACAAGGAGCTCCGGGTCTTCGTAAACGATCTCAATCGGAATCGCCTCGGCCCGGGTCTCCTCTCCCCGGCGCACGTAAGATTCCACCCGGACCGTCTGGCCGGCCCGCACCCTCTGATGCGCCGAAAAGGCCGGCGCCCCGGCCACCTCAATTTGTCCGGCCTCAATCAATCTTTTGATCTGCGAACGGGAAAACTGCAGCGTGAGTTTGGCCGCCAGAAACTGGTCCAGCCTCAGGCCGTTGTCAGCGGGAGCGGCGACAAATTCCATAAAGGCCGGCGCCGGCCAGAAGAAAGACAAAACTCAGGACTTGCTGGAGGGTCAAGGAAGCAACGAACGGCGTCTGGTCGCCCCGGAAAAATTCCAGGACAAACCGGCCCGCCGAATAAAGAATCAGATAAAGGCCGGTGACGGCGCCGCAAAAAGGTTTCCTTCGGGCCAGGGCCGCAAGAAAGCCGAACAGCGCCAGGTTAAAAATCGCCTCATAAATTTGGACCGGGTGAACGGGCGCCGGCAGAAAAGGAAACTGGACGGCCCAGGGCCCGGACGAGGCCTTTCCATAGCAACACCCCTTGAGAAAACAGCCGACCCGGCCAAAGGCGTGAACGAGGGCAATATAGGGAATGACAAAGTCACTCGCCTGAAAAAAAGAAAGGCCGTTCGAGCGGACATAAAGGAAGAACCCGGCGAAGGCGGCAATCACCCCGCCGTAATAAACAAGGCCGCCTTCCCAAATCTTAAAAATGTCCCAGGGGTGCGGCCCATACCAATTCCATTCCTGGACGACATAAAAAAATCGGGCCCCGAGGAACCCGGAGATGAGTATTACAAAGACAAGGTCAAAGACTTTCTCGGGAATCGGGAAACCGGCCTCCCGGGCTCGAGCGCTCATGAGGACAAGCGCCAGAGAAACGCCGGCGGCAATCGCCAAGCCGTAACTATGGAGGGTCAAGGGGCCCAAAGAAACGATTTCAGGAAACATTTTTTCGAGGGTCAGGCCTTCCGGGGCCTGAAGGATTCGAGGAGAAACAAACCCACGCCGATCGTTATCGCCGTGTCCGCAAAATTAAAAACGGGCCAGATCCGAAAATCGAGAAAATCGATGACCGCCCCGACCCGGAGGCGGTCGATCAGGTTCCCCGCCGCACCACCCAGGATGAGACCGATCCCCCCCTGGACCCGGAACCGGCCGCTCCGGTCCCGCAGACCCAGGACGGCCAGCACGGCAATGCTCAAGGTAATGACAAGGAGTAAAATTTTCTCCCCGTTCTGAAAAAGCCCGAAGGCAATCCCCCGGTTCTCAACGAGCGTCAGAAAAAAAAGGGGCGGCAGGACGGGCTGGGCGAGGCCGGGGGACAAAAGGTTTTGGGCGAGGGCTTTGGTGAATTGGTCGAAAAGCACCACGAGGCCGGCCAGGGGAAGAAAAATTCTCCGATTCAGGGCCGGCGTTTTTTCTTCTCCTCTTCTTCCTGACACTTGATGCAAAGAGGGGTGTAGGGAACGGCTAGCAGCCGTTTCTGGGAAATGGGCTTGGAGCAGGTCTCGCAAATCCCGTAGGTGCCTTCGTTAATCTTCCGGAGGGCGTCGTCGATCAAATTGAGGATTTGCTGTTCGCTCGAGGCCAGGTCCAGATTGAATTCCCGGTCAAAATTGTCCGTGGCCATATCGGCCATGTGGAAGGAATAGCCGGAAAGGTCCCCGGAGGCGTCCCGCTGGCTCAGGTTCAGAGAGTCCTTCTCGAGATGGCCCAGACTCCCCGCTGTTTTCTTGCGGAACTCCTGCAAGAGTTTCCGAAACCTTTCGGCGTCCTGTTTTTTGATCATCGCCAATTTCCTTTTGAGAACCGTATCAATCTTACCCGACCCCGGTGAAAAACCCAAATGGGCCCCGGCGTCAGAATCGTTTCACCGGCTTGAGGGCAGCGTATTTTAGGGAAGCCCAAGGGCAATTGCAAACGGTATTTAGGCGGCCTTGCGGGAGCGGCCGTTCTTCTTGAAGGCCCGGAGGAAGGCCCCCACCACCTGGGGGTCAAACTGGGTCCCGGCGTTCCGCTGGAGTTCCTGGAGGGCCGTTTCGATGGAGCGGCCTTCCCGGTAGCAGCGTGTCGAAACGATCGCATGAAAGGCATCAACCACCGAAACAATCCTCGCCTCGATGGGGATCTGGTCTCCCCGGAGGCCCCGGGGATAACCGGAACCGTCGTAACACTCATGGTGACAGCGGACAATTTCGGTCACCTCTTTAAAATCCGTCAGGGGCTCAAGGATCTTGACGCCCTTTTCGACGTGGGTCCGCATGACCTTCCATTCCTCGGTATCGAGAGCGCTTGGTTTTTTCAAGATGTTGTCGGGAATCCCGATCTTCCCGACGTCGTGCAGGAGGAGCCCGGCCGAAAGGACCGCCTTTTTTCTCCCGCTGAGGTCGAGCCCCATTTCTTCCGCCGTCATGACCCCGAGACGCTCCACCTGATGGATGTGACCGAAGGTGTAGGGGTCTTTGGCGTGAACCTCCTGGGCGAGCGACTTCATGATTTCATAGTAGGTTTCCTGTTCCTTCTTCCGGAGCCTCTCAATCTCCTTCAGCCGCTCTTCCAGCTCCAGATTCCGTTCGATCAGCCTTTCGTGATATTCCGAGGTCTTCACCGCAATGGCGGCGTCGTGGACCAGCGTCTGGAAAAAGCTGATCTCGGTCTGGGTGAAGAGCCGGCGGCTCAGTTTCTCACCCAGGAGGAGGATCCCTACAAGCGCCTCCTTGAAGTGCCCCGGAATGGCAATGTCGACCCGGTAATCGCCCATGGCCCGCTGGAGCCGGACCAGGCTTTCGTGGACCTCCGGCCGGTTCTTGTAAATCTGGGGGTTTCGAAGAAGGGCCTGAATCCGGTTCTTTGAAATGTAGGCCCGGTCCGCCTCGGTTTCCTTGTCGGTCATCCGAAACCACCGGATGATCGGGTGGTCGAGGTCGAGCCGAATCAGACTCCTCGGAAGTTTCTTCACTCCCTTGGAGTCAAAAATGGTGTAACGGGATTTCTCCGGCTCCAACACAAGAATGGCGGCGTGGGTGAGACCCAGTTCCCGGGTAATGAACCGGGTGATCATCTTGAGGAGCCGCTCCGGCCGTTTCAGGCGGACCATGCTTTTGGCGATTTCCCGGAGCGCTTCGTGATAATCGACCGGCTGGGCCTTCCGGCCGAACCGGTTGCGGCGGGGGATGACCTTCAAGGCTTGGCGGCGAGACTCGAGATTTTTTCCCGGACGTCGTTCTCCAGATATTCGAGGCTGAGGGGCTTTGTGATGTAATTATCCGCCCCCAGACGCATCGCCGCCTCAATCTTATCGGTTGTCTCCAGGGCCGTCACCATAATGACTTTGACCTTCGGATTCGCCTGTTTCACCTTCTTCAGCACCTCGAGCCCGTCCACGTCGCCCATTTTGATATCGAGAAGGATCACCTGCGGACAGAAGGTCTCGGCCGACTTGAGCGCCGCCTCTCCGGACCCGGCGGTCTCCACTTGAAAGTCCCGGTCCTCGAAGAATGTTTTCAGGAATTCGCAGATCTCAGGCTCATCATCGACGACCAGAAGCCGTGTCATGGAACTCTTTCCCTCCTTTCTCGGGAATCACCGAAACTGCGTTTGGAGCGGCCTCCGGTTCGAGAGGCAGCTCAATCACCACCAGGGTCCCCTCTCCCGGCTCGCTCTCCAGCCGAATCGAACCCCCGTAACGGTGGACAATCTGCTGGGTCACAAATAGCCCCAGCCCCAGCCCGTCCGTCCGGGTGGTAAAGAACGGGTTAAAAATCCTCTCCAAATTTTCGCCCGAAATCCCCGGGCCGTTGTCCCGCACCCGAAGCAGGAACACCTTGTCCGCCTTGTGAAACGTAATTTCAATCTGAACCCGCCCGCCGGGGCCCGTCGCCTGGACGGCGTTCAAAATCAGATTGAGAAAAACCTCCCGGAGCTCCTGAGTGTTCCCAAAAAAATCCGGCAGGTCCTGGGCGACGAGGCGCTCGATCTCCACTCCCTCGAGGGACATCTGATAGGCGATCAATGAAAACGTGTCTTCCAGGACCGTCTCGAGCTTGAGCTTTTCCCGGGGAGAGGCAGAAGCCCGGGAGAACATGAGCAACTTCTTGGTAATATCGGCTGCCCGCCGGGTCTGCTTGACCACGGTCTTCAAGACCTCCTCCACCTTCTCGTCGTAGATCTTCCGGTCTTTCTGAAGCAAAAGCACCTGCGCCTTGCCGGAAATGATGGTCAGCGGGTTGTGGATCTCGTGGGCGATCCCCGTGGCCAGTTGTTCGATGGCCGTCAGCTTGGCGTTTTGGAGGATCCGAGACCGGCTGTCCTGGAGTTCCCGGTTTATTTTTTGGATCTCGTCGATTAGGAGGGCCTTCCAAACGCTGGGCGCCACCTCACGGCCGAATTCTTCCAGCATCAAAAGGTCCTCTTCGTTAAGGGCCTGTTCGGAAGAAGAGGCCAAAAGGTTGATTGACCCCACCAGTTTTGATTTGACCCAAAGCGGGACCACACAGGTCGCCCGGAGGGCCTCAAAGTGGACGGTGATTTGATTCGACTCCTGCCAGGAGAGCGACTGAATGACTTTTTCCCGGAGCAGGGACTTGGGCTGGGCCGCCTTCATCAGCTCCACCAGCGGGCTGGTGGCCTCGAGCCGGACCTTGCGGTAATCAGAAACGTTCCAGCCGTGGGCGGAAATTACGACATACCGTTCCCCTCTTGGTTCCCGGGCCGAGAGGGAAACAGTTTTAAACTGGCAGACTTCCCCCAGGGAATTCACCAGAAGATTGGCCAGTTCGGAAAGGTCCGTGGTCGCCCGAATCTCCTCGGAAAGATGCTTGAGAAAGTGCGGGACCTGGCTCCTTTCGGGAAAAAGGACCCGCCGGAGAAGCCAGCCGTAGAATTGATCGATCGACGGGTAACTGCCGGCCGTAAAGGCGGCAATCAGGGCGATCCAGACGAGCGGGTGCCAATTCACCAGATTGGGAAAACGGGTATCGACAAGATAAATAGCGAGTGAGAGGACGGTAAAACTTAAAACAAAGAGTGTAAAGAAAGGAAGTAACGTTTCGAGGATCCGCTTCGGTCTTCTCTCGGACGGAATCACTCTCTAGAGTCTCTCCTTTGTTACGTCTTTAACGCTCGAAGGATGATGACGTCTAATTCGGTATTGTATTATCGGAGATTTACTCTAGAGCTTCAACACATTTGTCACAAATTTTTGGGTGACGGGCGTTTTTTCCGACAGAGCGGGAATAATTCCAGCAGCGGACGCACTTTTCGCCGTCCGCTTTTGAAACCCGGAGGCTGAGCGGCCGGGTCTTTCCGTCGGAGGGCGTCGTCACAGAGCCCGCCGTCCAGTCCCCGGGCCCGGGTTCCTGTAAAATTTTGACCTGGGAAACCACCAGGGCGAAGGCGAGGTGGGGTTCGAGCCGTTTGAGGAAGCCCGCCAGTTCTGAATCGCCGGCCGCAAGCTCCACTTGGGCCTCGAGCGGGCTTCCGATCAGTTTCGCCTCCCGTTTCCGCTCCAGTTCCCGGTTCACGAGGTCCCGAATCGAAAGGAAGTCCTGCCAGTCCCGGAGGGACGCTTCGTCCACAAGTTCCGAATGTTCCTTCGGCCAGTCAGCCTCGTGAACGCTCCGGACCCCCTCCTCGATCTGATAACTCTGCCACACCTCCTCCATCGTGAAGGGAAGGATGGGCGCCAGGAGTTTGACCAGATTTCTTAAAATGAGGAAAAGCGCCGTCTGGGCCGAGCGGCGTTTCGGCGAATCCTTCCGGGCGGTGTAGAGCCGGTCCTTCAGGACGTCGAAATAAAAGGCGCTCAAATCCACGGTCGCAAACTCGTAGACCTTCCGGGAGACCGGGTGAAATTCAAACCGTTCGTAATGCCCGGTGACTTCGGCGGCCAGCTTGAGGCATTTGGCGAGCGCCCACCGGTCCAGGGGTTCCATCTTTTCGAAAGGGACCCGGTCTTTTTGGGGGTTAAAGTCGGCCAAATTTCCCAAGAGATACCGAAAGGTGTTGCGAATCTTCCGGTAGGACTCGACCAGCTGTTTTAAAATTTCCTTCGAGAGGCGGATATCGGATTCGTAATCGCAGGCCCCCACCCACAGCCGGAGCACGTCCGCCCCGAACTCCTGAGTCACCTCCTGGGGGGAAATCACGTTACCGAAGGATTTCGACATCTTCCGTCCCTCCCCGTCCACCACAAACCCGTGCGTCAGGACAGCCTCAAAAGGCGGCCGGCCCTCCAGGGCCATTCCGGTCAGGAGCGAGACCTGAAACCACCCCCGGTGCTGGTCCGAGCCCTCCAGATAAAGATCCGCCGGGAAACGGAGCTCAGGATTTTTTTTCAGGACGGCTTGGTGGCTGACGCCCGAATCGAACCACACATCGAGAATGTCCGTTTCCTTTTCAAGTTTCGGCCGAGGGCAGCAGGAAGGTTTTCCCTCCAGGAAGTCCTCGGCCGGCCTTTCGAACCAGGCATCGGCCCCGTCCCGGCGAAACGCCTCCACAATTTTTTCCCTCGTCTCCTCGGCGAAAATCTTCCCGCAGCCCCGGCAGCGGATAATCGGGACCGGGACGCCCCAGGAACGCTGCCTCGAAAGGCACCAGTCGGGCCGGGTCTCAACCATCGAACCGATTCGATTCTTCCCCCACGAGGGAAAAAACTGGATTTTATTTTGGATCGCCTCGCTGGATTTCCGGCGGAGCGACTCGTGGTCCACCTTGAGGAACCATTGCAGCGCCGCCCGGAAAATCACCGGGTTCTTGCACCGCCAGCAATGGGGATAAGAATGCCGGACTTTCTCCTCGTGAAGGAGCCTCCCCTTTTCCCGAAGGAGGGCTGCGATCATCTCATTGGCCTTGAAGACAGGGACCCCCTGACAGGGCGGAAACTCCTTCGTGAACCTCCCCCTCTCATCCACGGGCGAGAGGACCGGCAGCCCTTCCTTTAAATGGCCGGCCTGGTAATCCTCCTCGCCGTGCCCCGGGGCAATGTGAACGATCCCCGTGCCCTCGGACTGCGAAACAAAATCGGCGAAAATCCGTTTGGAGGGACGGTCGAGAAAAGGGTGCGCCGCCTCCGTAAAGGGAAAATCCGATTTGGAAAATCGGCTGACGATCTCAAATTGCTTCCAGCCGAGTTTGGCCCGAAGGCCTTCCTGGAGCGTCTCGGCAAAAATAAAAGTCCCGTTCTCGGTCTTCGCCGCCACGTAGGTAAGGTCCGGGTGAAAGGCCAGAGCCACATTGGCAGGAAGCGTCCAGGGCGTTGTGGTCCAAACCAAAACAAAGACCGGCCCCGGGGCCCACTTCCCCTTCGGCTGGACCGGAAACGCCACCGTCACCGAGGAAGAGGTTTTGTCTTCATATTCGAGCTCGGCATCGGCCAGGGCCGTCTCACATTCAAAGCACCAGGGAACCGGTTTGCGGCGCTCGTCGATAAACCCCCGCCGAAAAAGCGTCAGGAAACTTTCCGCAATGGCCGCCTGGTAACCGTAATCCATGGTCAAATACGGCCGCTGCCAATCGCCGAAGACACCGAGGCGGATGAATTCCTCCCGTTGAATCCCGACATATTTCTCAGCATAGGCCCTCGCCTTTTTCCGGAATTCGACCTGCGGGATTTCATCCTTCCGTTTCTTCATCTCCTTCAGGAGCGAATGCTCGATGGGGAGTCCGTGGCAATCCCAGCCGGGGACGTAGGGCACGCTGAAGCCCCGCATGGTTTTGTATTTGACGATGAGGTCCTTCAGGATTTTATTCAGGGCGTGGCCCATGTGAATGGGACCGTTGGCGTAGGGCGGCCCGTCGTGAAGAATGAATGGTGGTCCCGGGACCCCTTTCTTATGAATCCGTTCATAAAGCCCTTCCTCGGCCCAACGCTTGAGCTGCTCCGGCTCCCGCTTCGGGAGCTCCCCTTTCATCGGGAAGGCGGTTTTGGGCAGATTGAGTGTTTCTTTGTAATGGGTTTCCTGGGTCATCGATTAGAATTTCTGAAGGGCGGCTTCGATCAACCGGTCAAGTTTCGGGCCGGCCTCGTTCGCCGTCGCGATGATTTCCTTGATATCGACGGGCTCGAGGTGGTCGGGGTCGCAAACGTCGGTCACTACGCTCACGCCCAGAATTTCCATTCCCATGTGGACGCCGGCCAGGACCTCGGGCACGGTGGACATCCCCACCAAATCGGCGCCGAGACGTTGAATCATCCGGTATTCGGCCCGGGTTTCCAGGTTGGGACCCGTGACCGCCAAATAAACCCCACGGCGGACCTGAAGCTTCAACGCCCCGGCCGCCGCCTCCGTCAATTGGATCAATCTTTTGGAGTAAGGCTGGGACAAATCGGGAAACCTCGGGCCGAGGCGGTCGTCGTTGGGGCCGATCAGAGGGTTCACACCCATCAAATTGATGTGGTCTTCGATCAGGACAAGGTCGCCTTTCTTGTAATTCAGATTGATTCCCCCGGCGGCGTTGGAGACCACCAAAATTTTCGCCCCCAGCTCGTGAATCAGCCGGACCGGAAAGGTCACCTCCTCCATCGAATAGCCTTCATAGGCGTGGAAGCGCCCTTCCAGGGCCGCCACCTTCTTCCCGCTCAAGGTCCCCAGGACCAGTTTCCCGGCGTGGGACTCGACCGTTACCCTGGGAAAATGAGGGATCCCGGAGTAAGTGACTTCCACCTCGGTTTTGATCCGCCGGGCCAAATTTCCGAGGCCGGTCCCTAAAATGATGGCCACCTCGGGCGTCCAGGACGTGATTTTTCGAACCGCCCCGAGCGACTCTTCAAGCCTTTGCCGAAGGGAACCGGGTTTCATGACCCACCGGCCAGCCGAAAGGCCATCTGCGACAACGTGCCGACCACAAAATGATCGAGGAAGCTCAGGGCCAGGAAGGCCAGAAGCGGCGTGAAATCAATCATCCCCACCCGGAGCGGGATTTTTCGAAAGGGAATCAGCAGGGGGTCGGTGATTTGATAAAGGGCGCTCACCACGGCGTTGTAAGGATCCACCTGAAACCACGAGAGGAGAATCCGGAGGACGAGAAGAAAATAAAGAAATTTGAAAATCATACTGGCCAGAAGCGCCAGACTGGAAAAAAGCTGAGCCAGGACAAACATTTTTACCTCCTCGCCAATTGACGGCCCCGGCGGAGGGCCGCCTTGAGACCTTTGGAGACAATTTTTTCCAAACCTTCTTTCTCAAAAACTGCGAGAGCCGCTGGCGTCGTCCCGCCCCTGGAGGTGACTTGCCGGCGAAGTTCGGCCGGCGAAAGTTTGGACCGGCGGGCCAAAAGCCCGGCGCCCACCGCCGTTTGAACGGCGAGCTCCCGGGCCACGGATTCCGAAAGTCCGTGGGCCTTCGCCTCTTTCGCCAAAAGTTCCATCAAAAGGAAAAAATAGGCCGGGCCGCTTCCCGAAATGGCGGTGACGAGATCAAAATATTTTTCCGAAAGCCGGACGGTGGCGCCACAGCCGGAAAAAATGGCCTCGGCTTCTTGGATTGCTCGTGTCTGATTTCCCGTAATCGCCGTGATGGCTGACCCCACTTGGGCCCCCAGGTTGGGCATCGCCCGAATAATCGCCGGCCGGGGACCGACGGCCCGGCGAACTTTGGCAATGGGCGTCCCCGCCAGAATGCTGATCACGACGTGACGGGAGTCGAAGGCGCCTTGAAATTCCTTTGCCGCCTCGAAAAGGTCCTGCGGTTTCACAGCCAGGAGGATAATGTCCGACCGACGAACGACATCGGCGTTTCCCTTTCCAGGCCTCGTCTTCCACTGCCGGGCAAAGGTTTTTGCCTTCGAAAGGACCTTGTCGTAAACCGAGATTTGAGAAGCGGACACAATCCGGTTCTGGAGGAGCCCGGCCAAGATGGCCCCGCCCATGTTCCCGCAGCCAATGATCCCAATCCGTTTTTTCAGTTTCATTTATTCTCTTTCGCCGAAAACGGCTGAGCCGATTCGAACGATCGTGGCGCCTTCTTCGATCGCAATTTCAAAGTCTGAACTCATTCCCATCGAAAGCTCCAGGGGAGCCTCCCCCTCCCCAATTCGTCGGCCTGCTGACGAATTCGGAAAAAGCCGGTCTCGGAGCTCTCGAAGCGTTCGAAAACTGGAGCGGATTTTTTGCTCCTCCTCGGTCAGGGGGGCGATCGTCATCAGACCCCGGACCCGAATTCGATTCAGCGCCTTGATTTTTTCAAGGGCGGCCGGGAATTCCTCGGGCGAAAATCCGGATTTCGTCGCCTCGCCCGAGGTATTCACCTCCAGGAGCGCATCGACTTCGATTCCTTTTTTTTCGGCCTGCTTTTCGATTTCCTCAGCCAACGGAATCCGGTCAAGCGAATGCACGAGGAAGGATGCCCCGCCCGACCCATTCAAAAGGGACTTCACCTTGTTGGTCTGAAGATGGCCGATAAAATGCCAGCGAATTTCAGCGGGAAGCTGGGGCTTTTTTTCCAGGAGCTCCTGGACCCGGTTTTCCCCGAAATCCCGGTGGCCCGCCTCGAAGGCCTCCCGAATCCTTTCCACAGAAACCGTCTTCGTCACCAGCACCAGTTGGACCTCAGCCGGGTCTCTTCCCGCCTTTTGGGCCGCCCTTTGGATTCTTTCCTGAACCTGCCTCAGATTTTCCCGAATCGACATTCGTTTGGACCTCGTGAAAGGTAACGTCGAGCGCTTCCAGAAGGGAACGAAGATTTTCCCGGGAGACAAGAACCGCCAGGTCTTCGCTTGCCCGGCGGGCGTAAAAGGCGTCCTTTTCCCTGACGGCCGAACCCAGAATCAATTTTTCGCTCCCGCCCGACTTCTCGCCCAGGGCCAGGTAATTTTCACCTTTTCCCAGCCCTAATTTCCTTTTCGCCGGGTCCACACCGTCCAGGAACTCCTTCACGTAAAGGGAACGGAAAGCATAGATCAAATCGAGGATCTTTTCAGCTGAAATTTCCGCCCCGAGGGGAGGTTCGAGCCAACGCCACGTTTCGCCTTCCCGGGCGAGCCGGTAACGCCGACCTTCCATCTGGGCCTCGAGCCAGGTCACCTGGTCCCAATTCAGCGGAAAAATCTTTTTCTGGCGGAGAGAGTAAACAGTCCGGTCAAAAGCCGCCTTGATCTCGGAGGCAACGAGGAAACATTCCTTCTCCCCCTCCCAGCGGGCGTAAACCAGCCGGCTAACAGGCGATTCTCCTCCCAAAAGGAGGGTGCGCCGGGCGGGGTTGTCTCTTGTTTCGATCCCAATTCGGAGCTGGGCCTCGTCGAAGCCGAATTCCTTCCATTTCTCATCTTCGACCGTGAAGCGCTTGGCGGTCTGGCTCATCGTGAGAGCGCTCGCCATCCCCTCCGCCAAAAAATTTTCAGCCGGGGAGCTGATGGGTGATTCCAGCCGCCAACCGGACTCGTCCCGGACAAGCGACATATTTTCCTTCGAGACTTCATTTTCGATTTCAAGCGCCGTGACAAAATCGCCCGGGGGCAGGGCCAGGAGCTTCACAGGCGCCAGGCCCGCCCCGGCCTCCCGTGAGGATTTGCCGGTCCAAAAATGGTAAGCGAGCAGCCCGGCCAGGAGGAAGATGAGAAAAAGGGTCTTCGAAAGTTTCACAGCGGGACGCTTTTCCGGCGCCGGTTGGTCAAGCGGCGATTGGCCGCTCGGTCGTCCGGCACCGCCGGTTGGTCGAGCGGCGACTGGCCGCCCGGTCTCCCGGTGCCGGGCGGTTGGCCCGGCGGGCGATTGGCCCGGCGGCGGAGAACGATCCCGAGAGAGCCGGTGACCAGGGCCGTCAAGGGAAGGACGCCGATTGAAAAAACCGCCACCCAGGCGGATTGATTCTGTTTCAGGAAAAGCGGCTCAAAGCGGGTCTCGGGGGGACGGATCGAAATCCAACGGTCGTCCCGGACAAGCCACTGCAGCAGATTGAGGGCCAGGTCCTTGTTCCCGGCGAGGCGGAGGTGGGCATTCGCAATAAAATCACTGTCGCCCACCACGGCGACACGGGCCTTCCTCCCTTCTGAAACCGCCGCCAAGGGGAGGGGCCCCGGCCGGTCCGAGTCCGGATCAATTTCCGCTTCCCCCTTTTCCAATTTTTTCAGGTCTGTCTCGGCCCAGCTCCCCGGCGTCGTGAAGGCGAGCTCCGTGACCGAGACCCCGTGCCGAATTTCCTTGGCCTTGTTCACCGTGCGGGCGACGGGGAGAAAGGTGGCGGCATTAAAACGGGCGGTCACGGGGTGAGAGGCATACCGGCTGACGAGGGGGATCAGATAATCCCCTCCGACCAATTTGCTCATCTTGTCGACCACCACGTCCGAGCCGAGCTCGATCCCGAAGGGTTTGAGGAGCGCTTGAAAACTTTTCCCCTCTCCGGGGTCCATCGGATCGATCAGAAGCAGGACCCCTTTCCCGTCTTTTGCAATCTTTTGGAGCGCCTCCGTTTCCTTGGGAAACATTTCATAATGGGGCCCGGCCACGACAACCGCCCGGCACTCAGAAAGATCACCGCCCCCCAGATCGATCTCCCGGACCTGAAACTGATGGTCTTCAAGGACCTGTTTCCATTCCGAGATCCCGTTCCGTTCCGTGTCGGAAAAGGAAAGCTCGCCGTGGCCCGTGGTGAAACAAATCGTCCGGACCTCCGGGTGGGCAAGACGGATCAGGGCATTCACCACCGCCTCCTCCGCCGTTCCCTGGATCCTTTCCTCACGGCCCCCGCCATCGATCACGGTCGTCCGGTAACTGTCGATCCGGAATTGCTTCGCCTCGGAAGGGAACCGGTCGGGGTCCAGAAATTCAAAATGAAAACGGCGGTGGTGCGTGGCCGCCTCCCGGAGCATCATTTCAAACTCTTTCCGTGCCGGGTCGCCGTCGGCAAAAAAGGCCCGGACCGTAATCCGTTCCCCGGAAAGGCGCTTCAGGACCTCCCGGCCCTCGGGGGAAAGGGAGTGGATTTTTTCCCGGGACAGGTCCAAGCGGTGGTTTTCGCGCCCGGCAATCTGGTAAACCAGGAGGAGGATCGCAAAAAAAATCCCCGCTGCCGCCACGAGGTGCCCCCCTTGCAGCAGATTCTTCTTCATCCCTTCCAATTCCGGGTCTCGACCGTCCGCAGCGCCAGGAAGAGAAAAAAGGCGGCGGCTGACAAAAAGAAGACGACCGCCTGGAGATCAACAATGCCCAGGGCAAAATCACGGTAGTGGACAAAGGGTGAGAAGGCGCTGAGCCCATTCCCCCACGGCCGGGGCGCCAGGCCCGCCAGCCATTCGAGGACCCAAAAAACCATCAACAGGGAAAAGCTGAGGCCCCCGGCCAGCATTTGGTTCTCGGTCACCGCCGAAAAGAAAAGCCCCATTGCCAGGTAGGCGGCGCCGAGGAGAAAAAAACCGAGGGTGCCTGAAAAAACAATCCCGAAATCGATTTGGCCGCCCAAGAGACGAAGCGCCCCGAGGTAGGCCAGGGTCGGCAGGAAAAGGGCCGCCAATTGGGCGAGGAGCGCCCCGTATTTTCCCATCACGATTTCAAAATCGCTCACCGGGTAGGTGTAGAGAAGTTCGAGCGTCCCGGTCCGCTTCTCCTCGGCAAGCGAGCGCATTGACATCAAAGGCGCCAAAAAAAGAAAAAGGACGCCCAGATTCAAAAGAAAGGCCCCGATCACAAACCCCGTCAAATTCATCCGTCCCACGCCTTCATAACCCTGGCGGGCGGCCTCCATCGAAAGGGAGCTGTAACCCAGGACAAAGAGCGTGAAAAAAATTCCGGCCACGAGAAGGAAGGCAAAGAGGACGAGGACCCCGACCCACGAACGGTAGAAGGAAAAAAAGTCCTTCTTTAAAAGGACCCAGGCGCCCGTGAAACCCTTCACGAAGAAGCCGCCTCTTTTTCCGTGGTGACCAGCCTTAGAAAAATGTCCTCGAGACTGAGGCGCTTGGTTGAAAGTTCCAGGAGGGGAAAGCCCGCCTCCACCACCCGCCTTGAGATTTCGGCGCGGAGATCCTCAAAGGGCGTGGTCTGGAGCGTGTAGTGCGCTGTCCGGTTTTCTTCGCCCGTCTTCTCCACCCACTCCACGCCGGGAAGGGCCCCTAGGATTTCTTCCAAAGTGCGCCGGCTGGACCCCGTGTCTGCTTCTCCCTCTTGACGGGAGACCCGTTCGCCCACCCGGAGCAAAATTTCCTGCCGCTCGCCGAGTCCCCGCTCCAAGTCCGACGGCCTCCCCTCGGCCGCAATCCGCCCCTGATTCAAAATCAAAACCCGGCCGCAAAGGAGGCTCGCCTCCGGCAAAATGTGCGTCGAAAGAATCAGCGTCCGCTCCCGGCCCAGCTCCCGAATGAGCCCCCGGATTTCAATGATTTGGTGCGGGTCGAGGCCGTTGGTGGGTTCATCCAGAATCAGAACGTCCGGGTCCCCCACGAGGGCCTGGGCCAGCCCCAGCCGCTGGCGAAAGCCCTTGGAAAGCTCGCCCACGAGGCGCCTCCGCACCCCGAGGACGCCCGTCAGGGACATTTTGTTTTCGATCTCGTCCTTGATTTGTCTCCGGGCCACACCCTTGATTTCGGCCACGAACCTCAGCAATTCTTCGACTCGAAGATCGGGGTAAAGCGAAACTTGTTCCGGGAGGTAGCCGATTCGCCGCTTGACCGCCACAGGATCGTCCGCCATCAAAACCCCGTTTAAGGAAACTCTTCCCTCCGTGGGCGGGAAAAAACCGGTGAGAATTCGAAGGATCGTGGTTTTGCCGGCGCCGTTGGGACCCAGGAGACCCAGGACAGACCCAGGACCTCGCCGGCCGTGACGTCAAAGGAAAGATTGTGAAGCGCCCGGAAGGAGCCGAAATCTTTGGAGATATTCTGGACTGAAATCATCAGACATTCACACTCCAAAAAAAACCCGGACAAACTTCCGCTTGCCGCACTGGACCAGGACCGGCTTCTCGAGGCGCACTTTGAAATTGGCGTCCGTCACTTTTTCGGAATCCAGTTTGACGCCGCCCTGTTGAATGAGCCGTCTCGCCTCCATCTTGGAGGAAACAAGCCTCACCTCCTTGAGAAGACCGGCCAAATCCATCTCTTTGGATTTCACCCGGACCGAATCAATTTCATCCGGGAGCCCCTTTCCCTTGAAGATCCGGTCAAATTCCTCACTCGCCTCCCGGGCCGCTTTTTCGGAGTGGTAACCCTTGACCACTTCAAAGGCGAGGCGGGCCTTGGCCTGGCGGGGGTGGAGCGTTCCGGAGGCGAGGTCCTTCACCGCTTTTTCCATGTCCTCCGATTTCATCGGCGCCACGTAACGGAAATATCTTTCCATCAACTCATCGGGAATCGACATCAGCTTGCCGTACATTTCCTTCGGAGAATCCGTGAGGGCAATGTGATTGGCGAGCGACTTGGACATCTTCTGGCGGCCGTCGGTCCCCTCAATCAAAGGGAGGGTGAGAACCGCCTGGGGCTCCTGGTTCCATTCCCGCTGGAGCTCCCGGCCCACGAGGAGGTTGAATTTCTGGTCCGTCCCGCCGATTTCAACGTCAGCCTTGACCGCCACCGAATCGTAACCCTGGAGCAAGGGGTAGAGAAATTCCACGAGCGCAATCGACTCCCCGGCACGGTAACGCTTCTGGAAATCGTCCCGTTCGAGGAGCCGGGCCACGGTGTATTTGGAAGTCAGTTCGAGAAACTGGGCGGCGTCCAGCTTTTCCAGCCACTCGGAATTAAAACGGGTCTCTGTCCTTTTCGGATCAAGGATCCGAAAGACCTGCTTTTGATAGGTCCCGGCATTTTGCAAAACTTCTTCCCGGGTCAGCATCTTTCGGGTTTCGGATTGAAATGAGGGGTCGCCGATCCGGGCGGTGAAATCCCCGATGATGAAGACCACGGTATGCCCAAAATCCTGAAACTGGCGGAGCTTTCTTAAAGGAACGGTGTGGCCGAGGTGAAGTCCGGCGGCTGAGGGGTCGGCCCCGTATTTGATCCGGAGGGGTTTCTTTTCCCGGGCCGAGCGCTCGAGCTTCGCCTCGAGCTCACGCTCGCTGATCAGTTCGACGGCGCCGTCACGGAGATTCAAGATTTGTTTTTGGACGTCCACAGGAGGGCGCATTCTACCACTCGCCCCCTGCCGGGTCAAACCGCCGAAGTTTTCTAATAAGTCATAATTTAGTTTCATTTTTAACTTGACCTGCTCAGACAAGGCGGGTAGAATGCCGGCAATGGAAACGAATGGTAAATTCTTCGCTGATAAGTTAATGGACTTGGCCAATTTTGGGGTCACCGCCCTCGTATTTGGCCAGCTTTTGGCAGAACAAATGAAAATATTTCCGCTGGTTTTAGGATTTTCTTTGCTTATTGTGTTGCCGGTGGTATCTTATTTTCTGAGGAAAAAATTTAAATGACCGGATCCGACGGAGCGAGCATCCTACTCTTGGGCATATTGGCTTATGCCGTGATTGGGTACGTGATTGTCCCCACGCTTTACCAGCGTTGGAAAAAATCCCATCCTGCAAGCCAAGCTTAGGCGGTTTAAAGCCGTTTCAGAAATCTCTCCACCGCGGATCAACGCTTCTTCAGTCTCTTTTTGAAATATTCAATTCCCCCGGCCGGGGAATCGAAACGGAGGTCGCCCTTTTCCTGCCGGACGGCCCACGCCTGGAACCTTTCTAATTCGACAATCTCCTTCGGAATCGTGACGCGGACTGGGCCCGAAGGTTGGCGGAGGGTCTTGAGGCCGGGCGGCGAGACGGATTAGGCGGAGATGCGAACGCGCAGCTCGCTTCGTAGGAGCCTTTCGGCAAACTGCGCAAAGGTCTGGACGACAAAGAAAGACTGGTTCCCGTTCTTAACGATATTCACGACAATGCCGATCTCCCGAATGAGCTCAGCCTGCTGAAGTTCGGCCGGCTTTGAGGCAGCCGCCAAAAGAATTTCCGCAATAAGAGCCGGAAGGATCGCGATGTCCTTCTCGAGCTTCTTCCCAATGACCAGATTCAGGGCCTCTTTATCCGTCAGGCCGTCAAGAACCTTTGAGAGAAAAGTGACGACCACGCCCGGATTCGCCTGTGCGTAACTATTGAGGGCCGTCACGCCGGGTTCCACAATCTTGACCACTTCATTCAGGCGGCTCGCAAGATCCAAAGCCTTCACCCGGGATTCGCCGGTGAGTCCGTTTACAGGGTTCGTCAATGCATTTTTCAATTCTCTTTGGAGAGTGGCGGGATCTCCTTCCAAAACAAGGACCGGCTTCTTCCCCTTCCGAATGACATCTCCCACGGAAAGCGCCGCCAAAAGAACACTCGGTTTCCGGATCATTGCTTCAGCAAGCGAAGAATCGATGAAGCCGATGCCCAAATGGTCGGGAGAAAGTGTGGCAAATCGCGCCCGAATAGTTTCGAAGTAAGCCGGCGTGAACTCAACCTCAACCGGCCCCGGCTCGCCGCTTGCCGCCTGAAACACGCTGGGTTCTTTCGAAACAGAAACGCCGCCGAAGGCTGGGTGAGACTTCGGAATACCGAAAACGATCAGTGCCTCCTCCTGGGCAGCAGCGGTTGGAAATCGGAACAAGGACAAAATTAATTCCCGAAGCTTTTCTGTGGAAATCTGAATTGGAGTCAATTCGGCTTGGCCCGGCGCCACGTGGGTTACATCAAATCTCGGAAAGCGATCCAAGCCGGGAGCAACGGAAACCGGAGTCTGAGGAAGAGGCCCTTCATTTACGGGTTTCAAAATATCTTCGGGAGGACGGGGGGTGTTTGCGATAGCTTCAGGCGAGGGCGGCGAGGTCTTCCGTACCGAAGACGGTGGGCTCGTCAATGCCCCAGTCTCAGGACGAACTGTTCCGACGACAGGCGTCACCTCAGCCGTCGCCGGCTCACGCACTTCGGACCGCTCCTCCTTTACGTCACTCACCAGCGCTTCCCCGACAACGGGCGTCAATGGCAGCAGCTCAACGGTATCCTCTGCTGCCACCGGCTCTAAGATCTCGATCCGCTCAATTAGGATCAGGAGCAAAACCTCCTCCTCCAATGCGGTTAGAGCATCTTTATTTGTTCCAAGGCTTGGGTTATCCCTTTGAATTTTTTTCAGAAGTTCAGGGCCAATTTCTGGCAATGCCAGAAGTTGTGTAATCAAGATTTCGGGCCCGCTAACCTTTTCCAAGGTCACACGACCAGAAATCTCGACCAATTCACTTGGCAGTAAGGTGACGACCACGGTTTTCTGCCCTCTTGGAAAAATTTTCTTAACCTCCTTGACAAAAGTCTCCTTGCTTGTAAATGAAACGGCTGTTTCTGTTCCGTTGGGGAGAGCGACTGTCACCGTTGCCGCCGCCCTCGCTTCCGAACGTCCTTGAGTAGCAGCCGCCGGCGCTTCAACAACCGGCGCTGTCGCTTGAGTAAGAGCAGCAATAAACTCAAGAGTAACGGGTTTCGGATGGAAAAAACCTTGACGTTGAAAGCTGGAAAGAAGCCGGGCCGCTTCAGCCAAGGCTTCGTCTCTCTTTTCCGGAACTTGGTCCTTCTTCGTGAGGGCGTTAAAAATTCTCTCGGCCTCTTTTTGCTGCGTAAAAAGCGACGGATTCACCGCAAGCTCGGTGATGGCCTGGCTCAAATCCCTGACAATGCCTTTTTCCCCCTCCGTCATCCGCACCTCAGCGCGGTTCGTTCCTGGAGGCAGCGTCTCTTTCCTTTCAATCGAGGCAACCGATGCCTCAGAAGCGACAGCGGCCTGAGGATTGACCGAAGTAGAAGCAGTCGGAGGGGTTTTTGCCGTAAGTTCGGCAAGTTGCTTTTCAAGCAGTTTCCTTTGTGCTACCAAGGCCGCGATTTTATTCGTAAGAAATCCCTCTCCTGCCGCGATTCCCTCTTCGGCCTCCTCCTCCATGCCATCCGGCGCTCTGCGTCGTGCTTCTTCTGTATTCATGTTACCTTCCGCATTTCCTATTTCAACGGAAAGAACGGCAATCTGTTTTCGAAGTTCCTGCGGCGACGCCGGTTCCGGCTGGTTGAGCGCATTCGCACTCCTCGCCTCGGAGCGACGTAATTTGGCTGGTTCGGTCGCCGGCGCGGAAATTTCAGAAAAATCGATGGTGACATTGGCAACTATCCTTTTCCCGTCCTGTGGAGAACGGATTATTCCCACAAACCCGTCTTTGCCGTTACCTTGAAGCGACAAGCCATAGGAAGCAAGGGATGCATCGGGCACCTCTATATCAAAGGTGTTCAGAAGGTGTCTGTCAGGATTCGTGAGGAGCAAGTCTAAGGAGCCCTTTTTATCTCTCAGAATTCCTGCGATGGCCCTTCGTAAATTTTCCAGCTCTAACTTCGCCGCTTCGTCATTGTCAAAACGGGACATTGCAACATTAAACCTATAATCCCTTTCCCTCCCGCCAAGCGTGAATTGATGCGGACTCTCACCCAGAACGGGAACGTCTTCCACATCCACCGAAAACGTCATCGTAGTCATCCGCGCCTCGGAGCGGGCGGCACGGACAGAACGGACAATACTGACAAATTTATCACTCTTCAGCGAAGCGCCTCCAACCAGCGCTCCGTCGATGTCGGGCTGTGCGATGAGCTCAGCTATGTTTTCGGGCGTGACACTCCCTCCATAGATGATCCTTGTCTCCTGAGCGGTCTTTGTGTCGAACAGTTTGTCAAGAATTTTTCGAATGATCAGATGGATGTCGTTCGCCTCTTGAGGGGTCGCTGTTTTCCCCGTTCCGATCGCCCAAACCGGCTCGTAGGCGACCACAACATGCAGCATCTGGTCCGCTGTAAGTCCCGCCAAGCTCTTCGTAGTCTGATCTAGTATGATCGGGACAGTCTTATCTGCTACCCGCTCCTCCGAGCTTTCACCGACTGCGACTACAACGTCTAATCCCACCTCCAGAGCCCGCTTCACCTTTTTGTTCACGAGTTCGCTTGTCTCGGCCATAACACCCCGCCGCCTCTCTGAATGGCCTATGATTACAGACGTGACACCTAACGCGTTAAGCTGTTCTGCTGATGTTTGACCCGTGGCTGCCCCGGGTGGCTTCTCCGACACATCTTGGGCGCCGAGAAGAATTTTTCCGAACAGCCGGCTACCCGTTTGACGACTTCTATCTTCAACAAGAAGGGCATTGATGCCCCCAATATGAACATTTGAGGGAGCCAGCATCACCGCAACCTTGCCCTGCTCCTCTACCCCTCGTATCTCCTTGGCAACCCTGTATAATAACTCAGCAGCCTCCCTGGGATCATTGACCGCCATCTTCCAATTTCCGCCCACGAACAATTCCCGTTCCCCCTGACTCCGCGCCTCGGAGCGGGCGGCGCGGGGTGTGATAGTAATAGTTTGAGAGCCGTCAGCATTATTCTTTAGCTTAAAAAAAGAGGGTATCTCTCCAATAACGTTACTTGTGCTTCGCCGTACTTGCTCGTCTTGAGCTGTGTCAATATCCTGCCCCGCGTTTAAGAGACCGAAGACATTAGAAACAAGGGTATCCTTATCTTCAGGTGGTCCGAGGTATATCATTCTTCTATTTAAGCTCCCTGAAGGGATAGCGTCGATGAAACCGACAACCGCCGAGCCTAAACCAGCCTGAGTTAGGATAACAACTTTTGTGGGTTCGGTGAGCGTTGTATAGACGCCCGCTGCTTGGAGAAAATTTTGAATTCCTTCAGCCCCTTGAACAATGGAATGTAACGCAACGGACGTTTTTATGGGTCGATCTATCTCGATAGCTTTGACATCCTTGGTATTGATCGTGACAACTAGCCTCGATTTCTTGACTTTACTCCGCGCCTCGGAGCGGAGGGTGAGGGCACGTTTGAAGGATTCTAAGATGGAAGGTCTGTTACCCAAGTCAGCATGGGGAAGTTGGTTATCACGCTCAAATTTTTCAATGAGTTTTCCTGCATTATGGATAAAGGAAGGCGCGCGTGGCTGTGCCGCCTGAAACGAATCCTGCACGGCCCCTTGTGGTCCTCGAAACCATTCGAAAATCTGATTCGGTTCGAAGCGATAGTCAGGAGGCTGATCGACTCCTGGACCGGACTTAATCGCAACTATGATGATCTCATTAACTAAACGTGTTAGGGCAGTTTCTTTACTAGTTGGAATGCGTGACAGGTCCCATCGTTCCTGATAACCAGAAACTCCTTCTGGAAATTCGTCATGACTCCCCACTGCGCTCCTCATCAACTCGGCAGTAATCTTATATCCTGCTAGTTCGGTCTCTTCTTGCCACTTCTTCACCAATCTCACCTGAACCCCATAAGAACTGCCCGACGTAGACCGGGCGATGAGCTGGGTTCGTTCATACAAAACCTCATTGTTCCGCGCCTCGGAGCGGGGGAAAACCCGTGAAGCGTCCCCCGTGAAGCGTGAAGCGCCGGCCTCCTCGGCGGGCGACGAGATACGCTTCACGAGATACGGTTCTTTCCGCGCCTCGGAGCGGGTAGGAAGATCGGCTAGCTTTTTATCCACGACGACCCCAGGTAATCGTATAGCCCCCCCTTTTGATGATTGAACAACTACTTCCAGATCCCTTAGTGACACAAGGGCTCCATTAACTGCCTCAAACGCTTTCCCCCTATTCGGGGTAGTGCCGGCGTATTGCGTCAACACACTTTGAACTTCCCCTAGATGCTCTATAATCGACGCAATATCCCCTACCGGAACAGACGAAGTTGCTTCCTTACGCTCACGAATGATCGACGCAAGCTTGCGTAATGTCAGAGCCACGGCATCGGTAGCCCTTCCCGCTTGACCTAACACAGTAGTTTTTGAAATCTCCCCCTGCATTGATGCCACGTCATACGCATGGGACAAAACTGGTTTCACCTGCTGCTCCAAAGAAGAAGCCAACTCTTCCGCTAAGTCGGGTGTCAGTTTCATCCGCGCCTCGGAGCGGGGGGTGTCGGAGGCGGCGGAAGGGATGGCTGTGACGACAACTGGCAAGCTCTGATTAATGGCTATTACGGGTTTCTTTATCTCCGTTACAGTAAGGGTTGTCGATGTTCCGGAGGTTGTGATGGGAACTTGGGCGTTGTGGCCAAGGAGCGCCTCGACTACGAGGTAGTCGTTGGCCCGATGAACGCTGACATTGTCCTTAATCACAAAATTTCCCTCGGCTACAACCCACTTGCCAAGCGTGGTTGCGACAGAAGGAATCACGGTTTCTGTGCGCAACGTAGTATCCTCGAGAAAGGCGCCTTCGATGGTCGAACTGCGGATAAAGTTCCAACCTGCCAGAAGAGTTGCCTTCACATAAAGGTCACGGCCTTCGAGGGTGGTGATCTTGGGGGCGACGAGGGCGTAATTGAAGCCGCGCTTTTGGAAATAATCGCTAAAGGGGCCAGCGTGGAAACCGCCCGTGATGACGACCGCCTTGTCAACGCCGGTTTCTTTGAGGCGGGATTCGATATTTTCCAGCATAAAACCGTCACGGGCCTTGACACCCCGGTAAAACTCGAGGGCCTTCTCAAAAAGGGAATCGATCTCCTCCAGGTGAGAAAACTGAACATCGCGGACGCGGCCGGAGGCGTTGAGCTCCTGAAAACGTTTGATGACTTCAGAGGGACCAAGTGACGAGGCCGCCGTAATAGCAGCGTAATCTTCGGGGGTCAATTCCAATGCAAATAATCTTTTGAGGAGACGGTGGTCTTTGAGGAGGGCGAGGATTTTCTTTTCGACTTCGGTCCGGGCGAGCCGGGCCGAGACCTCTTCAGTGAGCCGGTTCATCTCTTCCATCAGGCGGCCGCCCTTCACTTCGCTTTGCAGGATCAAATGGCCGATGAAAACTTTGACATTGGGAGTGGCGTCGTAATTGAAATCTTTGGGGAGGGCCGAGACCATTTTCTCAAAGAGAAGCCCGGTCTCGGGATCGGGCAACTGACGGCCGGCAAGGGGTGAGGAAAGAAGCTTTTCAATCTCAGAAACTAAATCGCTTTGGGCGCCCGGCGCCTTCTGAATGACGGACAAGAATTCCGCACGTTCTTTTTCGAAGGCCTTCGGATCGAGCCGGACCTCAAACTCCTTCAGCTTGAAGACCCGAAGAAGCATCGGCCAATCGATCTGCCAGGCGGGGTCGGAGAGGTCGATCCCGAGGGTCTTTTTGGCCTCCCCTTTTAAGTAGGTTAGCCACTCCATTAAAGGAAGGGTCTTGGCGTCGAAACGCTCGAGGGTTTTGAGGAAGGCCCTCAAGTCCTTATTGAGGTAAGGGCTTGTGAGGCGCTCGATCTGCATATCCATATCGCGGATGAAGCCCTCGGTTTTTTCCTGCTGGGTGAGAACGGCCTTGAAGGCCTCCCCATTGGCGACATAGGCATCGATATCCTCAATCCCGTATGCCCTGGCTTCGGAATCTTCCACGAGGAAAAGCTCGGCGCCCTTCACAAGCGCCTGCTTTGTGAGGTCGTCCAGGATCTTCATCGTGAGATCCATCTTCTTTGCGAAGAATCGGAGGCGGTTCGGATCGAGCTCGGAGGCGCTGCCCTCGACGAGGACAGTTTTGATGCCGTAATGATCTTTCAGATAATGAAGGAGGGCCTGGATTTTCTTCTGGGCTTCGTAGTTGCCGTGGGCGGTTTGGATGTGAATCAGCGTGGGGCCGCTGCCGGAGGTGATGGTCTGAATGGTTCCGAGCTCGGGCGGGAGAGCCAGATCAAAACGGGATTCGACTCTGACTTCCCGGGGAGCGCTGCCCTCCACCGCCCACACCACCGAGGGAGTGATCCCCTGCGTGAAGGCAAAGGCCAGCGCCGTGACGAGTGAGACTATTGATTGGGCTCTTTTATGCATTTCTTTTTTAATCCGTTTAAGATAGGCCTAAAAAAAATTGCGCCCGACCCGGCTTGCCCGTCCCTCATGCCTAACCAACGGTAACAAAAAACTACCACACGATCCGCCGGAATGCAAGGGCCTTATTAAAAAAATTTACTTTGTCGTAACCTATTAATCCTGAATAGGTTAGAGTCACTCTACCCCAGGCCGCTGATAAGGGCAACCCATGTCAAGACCTCGCAATCGAGCCAAGCTTTGTGCTACAATTCCGCCCTATGTCTGAGATTCACCCGACGGCGATCATTGGAAAAGACGTTCAGCTTGAGATCGGGAACCAAATTGGCCCACATGCCGTGATCGAAGACGGGGTCAAGATGGGCTCCCACAACGTGATCCACGCCGGAGCCTACCTCTGCCGGGGAACCGAGATCGGCAGCCACAATGAAATTCATATGGGGGCCGTGATCGGCCACCGGCCCCAGGACCTCGCCTACCGGGACGCCCCAAGCTACACCCGGATCGGCGACCACAATCAGATCCGGGAATACGTCACGATCCACCGGGGGACGAAACCCGAATCGGCCACGGTGATCGGCGATGAAAATTATCTGATGGCCTACTGCCACGTGGCGCATAATTGTGAAATCGGAAACAAAGTCATTATGGTGAACCAGGCCTCCCTCTCGGGCTACTGCAAGGTGGAGGACCAGGCGTTTCTTTCCGGGATGACGGGGTTTCACCAGTTCACAAAGATCGGACGCCTCGCCCTTGTGAGCGCCCTTTCGGCCTCGAACAAGGACGTGCCGCCTTTTATGATCGCGGGCGGCCGGCCGGCGGTCGTCTTGGGGATCAATGTTGTGGGGTTGAGACGGGCGGGCATTGCGGAGCCGGCCCGAAGCGAAATCAAAAAGGCCTACAAACTCCTCTACCGTTCGAGACTGACGGTTCCAAGCGCCCTCAAAAAAATCAAGGCCGAGTGCGGCTCCCGAGAAGTCCAGCACCTCGTCTCCTTCATCGAATCCTCCGAGCGCGGCATCCTGGCCGGCGGTGAAGAAATCGAGGACGGAGAGCTCCTTTTGTCTCGGAAAAAGCCAGGGAGGATGAGACGGTGAGGTATTCGAACGCCTTCAAGCTCATTGCCAATGAATTCCGAAGGGCGGGAGTCCCTTGTATGATTGTCGGTGGATTCGCAGTCAATTATCATCGAGTCCAGCGAAACACGGGGGATGCCGACTTTTTAGTCGCCGACAGGGATTACGAAAAAGTTCGTACGATTCTGGAAAGCGCAGGTTATCAATTGACCGATAAGCAGGATCTCGTGGCTCGATTTTCACACGATGAACCTTTTTTTATCGATGTCGATATTATCTTTACCGACGAAAAGACTCTCAAGGAGATGATTGAAGCTTCAGCGGAAGCAAGTGTCCGGGGCGAGAAAGTGCTCGTCCCGTCACTGGATCATCTTCTGGCAATGAAGCTGCACGCGCTCAAGCAGGGAAAGGAACGCCGTGAACCGAAGGACTTGGGAGATGTTCTGGACCTCATGGAAAAAAATGGAATGGATGTGGATTCGGACCGCTTTCGAGCATTGTGTATGAAGTACGCCAACGAGGAAGTGTATGAAAAAATCCGACGGGCCCTCAAAAGCTCCTAAAGCTAGAAAAAAAGAAGGGAAGCTTAATTTTCCGGTCTTTACCGGCTCCCTGCCGTCACCCAGCCGGCACCTTTCGATGGATGAGTATCTTGATTTTCTCGAATTCTGTCTCGAATTCCATCCGGATCGAGGGAAGGTGCACGACGACCGCAAGCGGAAAATGGTGGGGACCCGCTTTGCGTTAAAAGACTGAACTTACGGTTTGGCGATGACGAGGATGGAGTTTTTGCCGCCGAAGCCGAAGGAGTTTTTCATCGCAATCTTGATCTTGGCCGGCCTCGCCTGATTCGGCACATAATCCAGATCGCATTCGGGGTCGGGAACTTCGTAGTTGATCGTCGGAGGGATCATTTCGTTTTCCATCGCCAGGACCGTGGCAATCAGCTCCACGGACCCCGCCGCCCCGATCAGGTGGCCCACCATCGATTTGGTGGCGCTGATCGGAATCTCGTAGGCCCGCTCGCCAAAAACCCGCTTGATCACCATCGTCTCGATCTTGTCGTTCAGCAGGGTGGAAGTGCCGTGGGCGTTGATGTAATCGATCTGGCCGGGTTTGACACCGGCCTTCTTCATCGCCATCTCGATCGCCCGCACAGCTTCATTCCCGCTCGGGTCGGGGCTCGTCATGTGGTAGGCGTCGCAGGTCATCCCGTGGCCTAAAATCTCGGCGTAGATTTTGGCGCCCCGCTTTTTGGCGTGGTCGTAATCTTCCACCACAAAAATTCCGGCGCCCTCACCCAGCACGAACCCATCCCGGTCCAGATTGAACGGCCGGGAGGCCTTTTCGGGCTCGTGATTGCGCCGGCTCAAGGCCCGGGTGGTGCAAAAAGCAGCCACGATGGGGGCAAAGATTGTGGCCTCGGCCCCGCCCATGATGAGGAAATCCACGGTGTGGCTCATGATGGCGTCAAAGGCATAGCCGACGGCGTCGGAGGCGGACGAGCAGGCCGTCGCCATCGAAAAGCTGGGGCCCGTGATCCCGAGCTCGATGGAAATATTGCTGGCGCAGGCGTCCGGAAAGGAAGCCAGCGTGGTGAAAGGATTGACCCGGTCCGGCCCTTTATTCAGATAATCCAGGTGCTGTTCCAGGATGTAACCGTGCCCCGCCATCGCCGTCCCGATGATGACCCCGGCCCGGTGGCGGCCGTTGGACTGGGGATCGAGGCCGGCGTCCTGGACCGCCATCTTGGCACAGGCCACCGCAAACTGGCTCGTCCGGTCCATCCGCCGGAGGCTCTTCCGGTCAATAAATTGCTGAGGGTCAAAATTGCGGACTTCACCGGCAAATTGCGTGCTGTGGCGGGAAGGGTCGAAACTGGTGATACGGGAGATTCCGGAACGACCTTCCCGGAGGGCCTGCCAGAAATTGTCCTTGCCGATTCCGATGGAGGAGATGACTCCGATCCCCGTGATCACCACCCGCCTCTTGGGGAGGAAAACCTGCATCGAAACTACTCGGATTCCAGGATCGGTGAAGCCCCGGCAGGATTGGAAACGTTTTTGAGGGAGAGGGCGATCTTGTGGGCCTCGCTGTCGACGTGGAGCACCTGCACCAAAATCCCGTCGCCGACCTGAAAATTCTTTTCGAGGGTCTGCGAGGAGACGCCCGGAATTTCAGAGATGTGGACCAGGCCCTCGAGGCCGTTGTCGAGCGTCACAAA